>CALWCE010000030.1 GCA_944376295.1 uncultured Clostridia bacterium | reverse complement strand
TCCGTTTTGATGGACTATGCCGGGCGGCGAAGGGTGCTCACCTATCTTTCGTGGGTGCTTTCCGCCGTCAGCGCGCTTACGGCGCTCGTGCCGTTCATCTTCGTGTGGCTCATCGTGCGTGAAGTCATCCAAGCGGACGGGAATTTCGCCGCGGTGCAGGGGAGTCTTTCCGTGTACGGATGGTGGGCGGTCGGCAGCGCTCTTATTTCCATGCTCGTCTATTTCGCGGTGCTCATGTGCTCGCACATCGCAGCATTCCGTGTGGCGGGCAATATGCGTAAAAAGGCGATGCGCCATATCGGGACGCTCCCCGTCGGATTTATGAACAGCCTCGGCAGCGGCAGGGTGCGCCGTATCGTCAACGAATCAAGTGGGGCGACGGAAACTTATCTCGCGCACCAGCTCCCCGACATGGTGGGCGCGTTCGCAACGCCCGTCGGGATGATCGTGCTATTGTTCGTATTCGACTGGCGGCTGGGACTTTTGAGCCTTATTCCGACCGTCCTCGGCTTTCTCATTATGTCCAAAATGACGGGCAAGGATATGGCGCGCAAGATGAAAGAGTATCAGAGGGCGCTCGAAAACATGAACAACGAGGCGGTAGAGTATGTACGCGGCGTACCTGTCGTCAAGACGTTCGGGCAGACGGTGTTCTCCTTCAAGCGTTTCAAGGGCTCCATAGACAGTTACCATACCTGGGTAGTCGCCTACACCAAAAGCCTGATGTGGCCGATGGTCGCATTCACGACCGCCATCAACTGCGTGTTCGTGCCGCTCATCATCGCGGGGCTTTGCTTTACGGCGGGCTGGACGGAACCTTCCTTCTGAACCTCATCTTCTATATCATTTTTACGCCCATCATCTCGGTCACATTGATGAAGGTCATGTTCATGAGCGAGAACAATATGATCGTTTCCGACGCCTTGCAGCGGATCGACGGTATCTTGGCGATCAGACCGCTGCCCGAACCGTCCGCGCCGCAAAAGCCGAAGGACAATTCCGTCGCGTTTGAGAACGTGACCTTTGCCTATGAAGGTGCGGACAGGTACGCCATCGACGGCATCACTCTTCATGTAAAGGCTGGGGAAACGGTGGCTCTCGTAGGTCCTTCCGGCGGAGGAAAGACGACGGCTGCGGGACTAATAGCCCGTTTTTGGGATACTATGTCGGGCGCGGTCAAAGTGGGCGGCGTCAACGTCAGGGATATTGACAGGCAGACGCTGAACGATACCGTTGCCTATGTCTTTCAGGACAGTAAACTTTTGAAAACCTCCATCTTGGAAAACGTCCGCATGGGCAGACCTTCGGCAATGCGCGAAGAAGTGCTTTCCGCTCTCCACAACGCGCAATGCGACGATATCCTTAATAAGTTCCCGCAGGGCGTGGATACCGTCATCGGCAGCAAGGGCGTGTACCTTTCGGGCGGAGAACAGCAGCGTATTGCCATTGCGCGCGTCATGCTCAAAAACGCGCCCGTGCTCGTTCTCGACGAAGCGACGGCGTTTGCCGATCCCGAAAACGAAGCGGCGGTGCAGCGCGCGTTTGAACGGCTCGCGGAGGGCAGAACGGTCATCATGATCGCGCACCGCCTCACCACCGTGCAGAACGCGGACAATATCTATGTCTTGAAGGACGGCAAGGTGGCGGAGAGCGGCACGCACGCACAGCTAATGGAGCAAAAGGGGATTTATAACGATATGTACGACGAATATCAGACCTCGATTTCTTGGAAAGTGGCTTAAGCGTTATTCATCCCGCAATATTGTGTCACGCTTACGTTTTGCCTTGGTCATGTGCGTCTGTGTACACTCCCTGCGGCAAAGCCGCGCGTTCCTTATCTTGCGGGCGACTAACGCTTAAGTCGGTGCAAAATAAAAGGAGATTTATATGCTCAAATTTATCATGAAAAAATACGCACTCTCGCGGCAGGGCGCAAAAGACCTCGTCATCGCCACCCTTTCCTGCGTAGTGCACAATCTCACGCTCATGCTTCCCGTCAGCCTTTTATATCTGCTGGTGTCCGACTTGTATGCGGGCGGCGTGCCGCAAAATCATTTGTGGATCCACATCGTCGGCATGGCGGCGGCAGTTCTTCTCATTCTCTTTTCCTATCGCTGGGTGTACGGCGCGACCTATTACGCGACCTATAAGGAAAGCTCGGTGCGGCGCATCTCGCTGGCGGAAAAACTGCGCAAACTGCCGCTCTCTTTCTTCGGGAAGCGCGATCTTTCCGACCTCACCACGACCATCATGGCGGACTGCACGACGCTCGAACAGTCCTTCTCGCATTGGATCCCCGAATTTTTCGGCTCCATGATCTCCACGGTCATCGTCGCCGTCTGCCTGTTTATCTTCGATTGGCGGTTGGCGCTCGCAGTCCTCTGGGTGCTGCCCGTCTCGCTCTGCATTGTCGCCTTTTCAAGTAAGGTGCAGAACTATTTTACCCGCCGCCAGACGGAGGCAAAGCTCGCCGTTGCGGAGGGCATTCAGGAAGCGCTCGAAACCATGCGCGACTTGAAATCTAACAACGCCGAAGAAAAGTACCTCAAAGGCTTGGATCAAAAGATAGACTTGCAGGAAAAGCGCATGATAGCGAGCGAACTCGGCGGCGCGCTGTTCGTCGTGCCCGCGGGGATGATATTAAAGCTCGGCATCGGCACCGTCGCGCTCGTCGGCGGAATGCTGCTCTCTAATAACGCAATTTCTGTGCTTACGTTCTTTCTATATCTTCTGGTCGTTTCGCGGCTGTACGATCCGTTGAGTTCGTCGCTGCAAAACCTTGCCGCCATCATCTCCACCAACATTCCCATCGAGAGAATGAACGAGATCGAAAACTATCCCGTGCAGCCCGGCACGGCGGAGCTGAAAACAAACGGCTACGACATCGTGTTCGACAACGTCTCCTTTGCCTATAACACGGGCGAGCAGGTGCTTTCCGGCGTGTCGTTTACGGCAAAGCAGGGGGAAGTGACGGCGCTCATCGGCCCCTCGGGCGGCGGAAAGAGCACGGCAGCCAAACTTGCCGCACGCTTTTGGGATGCGGACAGCGGAAAGATCACGCTCGGCGGCACGGACGTCACGGCCGTCGATCCCGAAAAACTGCTCTCCGCCTATTCCATCGTCTTTCAGGACGTCACGCTGTTCAATAATACCGTCATGGAAAATATCCGCATCGGACGGCAGAACGCTACGGACGAGGAAGTGCTCGCCGCGGCAAGGGAGGCGCAGTGCGACGAATTCGTGGAAAAACTCCCCGCAGGCTATCAGACGATGATCGGCGAAAACGGCTCGGCGCTTTCGGGCGGGGAGCGGCAGCGTATTTCCATCGCGCGTGCACTTCTTAAAGATCCGCCCGTCATTTTGCTTGATGAGGCGACGGCTTCCCTCGACGCGGAGAACGAAACGCATATCCAGCGCGCTATCTCCCGCCTCGTCAAGGGCAAGACGGTGCTCATCATCGCCCACCGTATGCGCACCGTGGAGGGAGCGGATAAGCTCGTCCTCTTGAAAGAGGGCAAAGTCGCCGAGGAGGGAAGCCCCGAAGAGTTGCTCGCAAAGGGCGGCATCTACGCCAAGATGTGCAAATTGCAGCAGCAGTCGGGCGAGTGGCGAATTTGAAAAAACTTGCGCGGAAGGGTTGACAAACGTCGTCCTTCCGTGTATAATAGTATTAAGTTCGCTTATGCGAACTTAAAAAGTAACGCATAGTTCGCAATAGCGAACTCAGAGGAGCAACATGAGCGCAACGGAATATGCCATCGGCCGTCATTGCGGCGTCACCTTTGCGGGGCTGAAGATAGCCAGTCTTGTCAGTTTGCCAAAAGGGGAGGAGGACGTCCTTTTCACGCTCTCCCGCCGCTTTGCGGGGAAAGGGTTTGCGTTCATTCTCCTGCGCGAGGACGAGGAGCGGCTGCTCGTCTATATCTGTAATACGGCGCGGCTGGAAACACATCTTGCGCGGCCCGAGATCAGGGCGTTCCTTGTGCGCTTCGGGTATCAGTATGCCTCGGCGGAGGAAGCGCTTGTAGAGCTCAAAGCACGCATGAACGGCGAATTTCCGCATGAGATCGGCGTGTTCCTCGGCTATCCGCTCGGCGACGTGCGGGGCTTTCTGCGCGATCCCGACGGCTGCGTCCTCTGCGGCGCTTGGAAGGTGTATGAAAACGCAGATGAAGCTGTGCGCACCTTCGAGCGCTTCCGCCGCTGCAGCGACTGCATTTGTCGCCATATGGACAGGGGGAGAACTTTGTCTCAGATTTTTAATATAGGATAAAAATATCATTTTTTTAGGAGGTATTATATGAAAGTTTCTATCGTGTATTGGTCGGGTACGGGCAATACGGAGGCCATGGCAAACGCCGTTTTGGAGGGCGCCAAGAGTGCGGGAGCGGAGGTAGAACTTCTGCCCGTTGCCGCGGCTTCTCTTGACGTCCTTGCAAGCGATGTGGTGCTGTTCGGCTGCCCCGCCATGGGCAGCGAGGAGCTGGAAGAGAGCGAGTTCGAGCCCTTCTTCTCCTCTATTGAAAGCTCGCTTGCGGGCAAGAAGGTGGGGCTGTTCGGCTCCTATGATTGGGGCGGCGGCGAGTGGATGCGCCTCTGGCAGGAGCGCGTGGAAGCCGCGGGCGGCGTGATGATCGCGGACGGGCTCATCTGCAATAACACGCCCGACGACGCCGCGCTTGCCGACTGCCGCGCGCTCGGCGAAAAAGCAGCAAGGTGAGGGAGTATGCTCAAAATCACATTGGAAGTCGAGGGGATGCGCTGCGGAATGTGCGAAACGCACGTGGGCGATGTAGTGCGCCGCGTGGAGGGCGTGAAAAAGGTCGCGTCCTCCCACGCGAAGGGCAGAACGGAAGTCCTCGCCGAGGACAGCGTAGATATTATGCGCATCAAGGCGGCGATCACCGCGCAGGGCTATAAAGTCGGCAATATCCAAAGTCAGCCATACGAAAAGCACGGATTGTTTTCGCGCAAGAGGTGAGTGCAATGTTTGTCGTCCGTAAATATGAGGAAAGAGACGTTCCCGCCTGTGCGCAATGTTTTTACGAAAGTTTTTTCGATTGTCCGTTGACGGAAAAGGATAAGATATTTTTGCGCGACTACGCGCAGGTGCTCATCGAAAAGTGTTCGTTTACATACGT
>CALWCE010000029.1 GCA_944376295.1 uncultured Clostridia bacterium | reverse complement strand
AATTCAAAGAGAAGGCATGGCAGTTCCTTCTGGACCTCGGGTTCAACGCCGAACACCTCCGCTTCAAGGATCACGATAAGCTCGCCCACTATGCAAGGGCGGCGTGCGACATCCAGTACGACTTCCCGATGGGCTGGTCGGAGCTCAACGGCATCCACAACCGCACCGATTACGACCTTTCCCGCCATCAGGAATATTCGGGCAAGAGCCTCACTTACGTCGACCCCGTCTCGGGCGAGAAGTACATCCCCTACGTCATCGAGTACTCCATCGGCGCAGACCGCCTGATGCTCGCCGTGCTTTCCGAAGCGTATGACGAAGAGACGCTTGAAGGCGGCGACGTGCGCGTCGTGATGCACTTCCACCCCGCCATCGCAGCGTACAAGGCGGCTGTCCTGCCCCTGCAGAAGAACCTTGCGCCCAAGGCAAAGGAGATCTTAACTCAGCTCAAAAAGCACTTCCCCGTCGCCTACGACGAGGCAGGCTCCATCGGCAAGCGCTACCGCCGTCAGGACGAGATCGGCACCCCCTACTGCATCACGATCGACTTCGACACGCTGGAAAACGACACCGTCACCGTCCGCGACCGCGACTCCATGGAGCAGGTGCGCCTCAACATCAACGAACTCGTCGGTTTCCTGAGAGAGAAGTGTGCGTTTTGAGTTCACGCATTTCTTTTGCAAACAACTCCAAAGATGAAGAGCCGAGCCGCCTCGGCTCTTTTTTCACCGCAAGCCCCCCTTCTCACCGATTTGTCATATTGTTTTGCCTGTTTGTCATAAAAATATATGATAAATCTTGCCGCCGATCGTTGACAAACGGACGAAAAACGCCTATACTGTAAGGGAACGGCGACCGCCATCCTGTTGCTCCCCACTCACCCCGCGGCCCGAACGGAGGACTCATGCAGCCCATCGACATCATCTTGATCTTATACGGCGCGGCGGCGCTTCTTGCCGCGCTTTTGTATATCCCCAAGCTCGTGCAGTTTTTGCACTGCTTTTTCCCGCCCGCAAAGCGGTATGCCCGCGAAAAGCGGCGCATCGCGCTCCTCATCCCCGCCCGCGACGAGAGCCGCGTCATCGGCGATCTCTTCGATTCCATCCTGCGGCAGACGTATGACCGCGAAAACTTCGAAGTCAACGTCATCGTGAAGCGCGCGGACGATCCCACCGTGGAGATGGCAAAAAAGCTCGGGTTCTCCGTCTTTGTCGTGCCCGAACAGACGTGCAAGGGCGCCGCGCTCGACGGGTTCTTCCAAAGCATCGGAAAAGCGCATTGGCAGGACTGCGCCGCCTACTCCATCGTGGACGCGGACGCCGTGCTCGCCCCCGACTATGTGGAACAGCTCAACAACGCGCTCGATATGGACGCGCACATCTATCTCTCCCGCAAGCGCATCAAAAACTATCTGGGCGACAAAAAGAGCCGCAGCATCTTCTGCAACTGCTCGGCGCTCAACTATCCCATCCTCGACGACATGGGGAATTTCTACCGCATGAAGAAGGGCGTTCCCCTCAACATGTGCGGGCAGGGCATGATGGTGCGCTCGGACGCCATCCAAAAGATCGGCGGCTGGCCGTACCGCTCCCTCACCGAGGACTACGAGATGAAGATGGACAGCTTTTTGCAAGATTTCAGGTCCGTCTGTTACCCCTACGCCGTCATCTATACGGAAGAGGCAGTCAAACACGGCGAAGCCTGGCAGCGGCGGCTGCGCTGGGTGATGGGCTTCACGCAGTGCGACCACAAATATAAAAAGAGCGTGCAAAGGGCGATGCGCGAAAAGAAATACCCCTTCTTCGCGTGGTACGATACCTTCTTCGGCATCGTGCCGCCCGTCATCTTCATCGTGGCGACCATGCTCGCCTCGCTTGCGGGGCTTGTGCTCACCATCGTCTATGCCGCAATGGGGAGCATGCTTTGGGGGAAGGCGCTCCTGCTCCTTATGCTGATGCCGCCCCTTCTCATGTATCTTCTCGACCTTTCATACAACGCCCTGACGATGCACATCTACCGCGACGCCTACACCGTCCTTTCGGGGGGCGAGAAGGCGGCGACCCTCCTCTTTTCCCCCCTCTTCCTGTTCGAGTACTTCCCCATCTTCCTGCACGCGCACCTCTACCTTTTGACGGGGAAGCAGCTCGGATGGGCGCACACGGCGCGGCTCACCTACAAGAAGGGCTCCGCCGCCGAAAGAGCGGAACAGTTCTACCGCACCGCCAAGAAATTCTTCATCAGGCGCAAGAAAGAGCCGCGCCCCGAAGAGGACAACACCGTCAAAGAATAACAATAAGAGCCGAGACCCTCGGCTCTTTTCTTTTACCCCTCTTCCCCTTGGCTCCTTCCATGAGGGAGCTGGCACGACATCCGAAGCTTGCTTCGGTGTCGTGACTGAGGGGGTTATTTCCCGGGTATTTCGCCATTCCCTTGCCTCCCTCTCCGAGGGAGGTGTCTGCGAAGCAGACGGAAGGAGTTTTCCTCAATATAGCCTCCCCTGTGTAAGGGGTGAGCAGGCGTTTTCTTGCAAAGAGCCCGGTGGGCTTTTTGCCGCCTGCGAACTTGGAAACGGCGCATTGTTCGCGCCATTTCCTGACCGAAGCGCGGGCACTACCGCGCGAGATGGTGTCTCGCTGTCCGAAGGCTTGCCGAGGCAGCGAGACGGAGGGGTTGTTAAGCCCCCCACGCCTATCTCTTAGCAAGCACCCGCCGCACAAAGGAGAGCGCCATGCCCTCGACGCGGTGCATGCCCGCTTCCGAAAAGCCGTGCCCTTCGCCCGCGAACACTTCGAGCTCGACGCGCCCATACTTTTCCGCCGCCCTTTCGCTGTAAGAAAGGGCAACGATCTTATCCTCATCGCCGTGCAGTATGAGCACGGGCCCCTTGTAAGAATACCACAGGGGCGAAAGCGCGCACGCCTCTTGAAAATACCCCTTCCCCAGCGTCATGCCCCACAGTTCGAGCGTTTCGGGGATCGCCTGCCCGCAGAAGCGCCGCCGCCAGTCGTCGGGGATGCAGAAGGCGGGATAGAGCAGCATGAGCCCCGCGATCGCCCCGTGCTGTTCCGCCACGAGCGCCGAAACAAAGCCGCCCTGGCTGCCGCCGAAGAGGAAGAGCGCCTCCGCCCCCGCCATCTTCTGCGCCTCGCCCATGACGGCAACGAGGTCTTCCTGCTCCGTCGAGAGCGTCATGTCCGTCGTCGGAAAGCCGCTCTCATCGCGCGTGCTGCCGCCCGAGAAGGTGAAAATGACCGCCCCGATGCCGTTTTTTGCGAGAAATTCGGCAAAAGGCGCAAAGTCGCGCGCCTCGCCGTTGTAGCCGTGCGCGAACACGACCACGGGGAACCGCCCGCATGCGGGGAAATATTTGACGCCCGAAGTCGTCCTCCCGTCGTGAGAAACCGTAAAATCCTGCATCGTCATATGATTAACGTTAACCTCCTTGCAACCATAGGCTTGGAAAGCACTCGCGGCCTCGTCGCAGCAAGGCGCCTTCGCCTGCGGCGCACTTCGTTTCCCGCATGACCCGTTGCGCCTGCTGCTCCTCTTCCCACAAATCTTTTGCTTTCGCAAAATCTTTGCGGGAGCCCTGTTTGCCCGCGCAAACGGCAAGGGAGCTTAACCTCTTCCCCTTCCAAAAAAGATTTGCTTTGGCAAAGATTTTTTGGAAAGAGGAGGAATTGGCGTTGAAAGCGTGGTGTTTGCCCGAGGGGCAGACACCCGCCACATGCGCCATATTCCAACGAAGCCGTGCGTAAGGGCGACAAAGTATTCGGCCGATGAATGCTTTTCAAAGCTTTCTTCTGTCGGGTAAATATTCGAGCCCGACCCCGTACGCCTCTTCGTAACACTTCCGCCACGCCGCTTCCGCGCCTGCTTTCAGCGCCTTCATCTTCTCCTTGCGGGGAAGGGACGCTTCCGCGGAGACGGCGGGCAAAATATGGATGACGAGCCGCCGCATATGCCCGAATTTGTCCTTTTTGAAGGTGAAAAAGACGGGCAGCACGGGCACGTTGCTCCTGACGGCGTAGTAAAAGGCGCCCTCCTTCATGGGGCGGGGCTTCTGATAGTTGACCCACATCGCCTGCTCCGCATAAAAGTTGACGATCTTGCCCGCTTTCAAGAGGCGGTCTACCTCGCGGTTGAAATTGCGCATGGCGGCAAGGTTGTAGCTCAAAGGCAGCATGCCGCCGCGGCGGATGAACGCGCCCCCGAGCCCCTTCTTGTTGTTTTCGGGACCCATCGTGTGGAAAGAGCGGAAATACCCCACCGCCTGCCGCACGAAGAGGGTATCAAGATACGCGATGTGGTTGGAGACGCACACCGCGCCGCTTTTTTTGAGGGCTTTCAGATTTTCTTTGCCCACCACCTTGCAGCCGTAGGCAACTTTGAGGACGAGGGGCGCGAGCGCCGCCATCCCGAAGCGCAGCAAACAGGTGCCGATGCGGCGGTCTTTGCCCGTATAGTCAAAGTGCTCATCGGGGTCTTCCCAATTGCTGCCGAAGGGGATATAATCGAAATCGAAGCGGCGGTAGCCCTCGAGCGTCCGCTGGATGCCCTCCCGCTGTTCAAGCTTGCTGCGTTTTGCCTTCATACCCTTCCCCAACGCGCGGGCAATGCCCGCGTTTTCTTCCATTATATCCCATGCGGCGCGCAAAGTCAATCGGACGGGGAAATTTGTCATAAAAATATATGACTTTCCCCGCCCGTTCGAAGAGGTGCGGCGGGCGCTTGCCTTTTCGGGAAAAGTGGAGTATAATTGCGGTATGAGCGATCTTCACACCCATTCCGCCTTTTCGCCCGACGGCGCCTCTCCCCTCGAAGAGATGGCAGCCCGTGCGCACGAACAGGGCCTCAAATACTTCGGCGTTTCCGAACACTTCGACTTTGACTATGCCGCCTGCGGCATTTTGATCCACGGCGAGATCATGCCCCTCACCGACGAAGAGGGCTATTTTTCCGCCGCCCGCGCCCTGCAAAGGGAATACGAAAGCAAGGGGATGCGCCTTCTTGTGGGCGGGGAGTACGGCTTCTGCCCCGACAAGGGCTGCTGCGAGCGCTATCTTGCCCTCACCGAGCGGCAAAAGCCCGACTTTATCATCAACAGCGTGCACACGGTGGACGGCGCAGACTGCTATTTCCCCGAATACTTCGAAAATAAGAGCCGCGAACAAGCTTACGGAGATTATCTGGAGCGCGTCCGCGAGAGCCTCGACGCGCCCTATCCCTACGACATCGTGGCGCACATCGGCTATGTGGGGAGAAAGGCGCCCTATCCCGATCGGATGCTGCGCTACGACGACTTCCCCGCCCTCTTCGACGACATCCTGAAAACCATCGTCGAGAAGGGGAAAATTTTGGAAGTCAACTCCTCGACGCGGGGCATCGGCGCGCCCTTTTTGCCCGACACGGGCGTGCTCGCCCGCTACTTCGAGCTGGGCGGAAGACGCCTTTCTTTCGGTTCGGACGCGCACGATATAAGCCGCATCGCCGAAGGACGGGAAAGGGCAGCCGCCGCGCTCAAAGCGCTGGGCTTTGCCGCGCTCACCATCCCCGACTGCGGGGAATATAGGGAAATTTTATTATAAGAAGCGCGCCGCACCCGCCCCCGAGGGGGCGGGCGCGGCGCTATAAAACATTTCTGTTATGTTACAAGCCCTTTTGCAAAGAGCAGGTCGGAAAGCTTCCCGAGCTCTGCGGGCGAGAGCGTTTCCCCCCGCGCGCCTTCGGGAACGTCGGCTTCCGCTAAAATGCCCTTCGCCGCCTCGCGCGAAAGGCGGAACACGGCGATGAGGTTGTTTTCGAGCGTCTTCCTGCGGCTCAGAAAGGCGGCGCGCACCGTCTCGCGGAATGC
>CALWCE010000028.1 GCA_944376295.1 uncultured Clostridia bacterium | reverse complement strand
AAAACAAATGCTGACATCCATTTGCGGGATCAACTGGGGCGACGAAGGAAAGGGGAAGATGGTAGACTTCCTCTCCGAAGGGTACGACATCGTCTGCCGCTATCAGGGCGGCAACAACGCCGGTCATACCGTCATCAACGAGAGGGGTAAGTTCATCCTCAATCTGCTGCCTTCGGGCATCCTGCGCGAGGACGTCGTCAACGTGCTCGGGCCCGGCATGGTCATCGATATCAAGCATCTCACCGAAGAGATGGGGCGCCTTCGCGAAAAGGGCGTCAAGATCGGCCCCGAGAACCTCAAGATCAGCGACAGGGCGGTCATCACCATGCCTTATCACGTCCTCATGGACTGCATCGAAGAAGAGCGCCTTGCCGATAAAAAGTTCGGTTCCACCCGCCGCGGCATCGCGCCCGTCTATGCCGACAAGTACATGAAGAAGGCGTTCCGCATGGGCGAGCTCCTGCACACCGACCTCATGTATGCGCGCGTCAAGGACATCGTCGAGTGGAAGAACCTCACCGTCGCGGGCGGCTATCACCACGAGCCCATCACGACGGAAGAGACCATCGACTATCTGAAGACGTACGGTGAGCCCCTCAAAGATTATATCTGCGACGTGGGTCTCTTCCTCAACAACGCTCACAAAGAGGGCAAGAAGATCATGTTCGAGGCGCAGCTCGGCGCCCTCCGCGACATCGATTTCGGCATCTATCCCTATACGTCGAGCTCTTCGACCATCGCGGCATACGCGCCCATCGGTGCGGGCGTGCCCAACCTCAAACTCGATAAGTCCATCGGCATCATGAAGGCGTACTCCTCCTGCGTGGGCGAGGGCCCCTTCACGGCGGAATATTTCGGCGAGCCTGCGGAAAAACTGAGAGCGGCGGGCGGAGAGTACGGCGCGGCGACGGGCCGTCCCAGAAGAGTGGGGCCCTTCGACGTCGTCGCTTCCTCCTACGGCATCCGCTGCCAGGGCGCGGACGAGATCGTCCTCACCAAGCTCGACATCCTCTCCGTCTACGACGAGATCGAAGTGTGCACCGCATACGAGCTGGACGGCAAGATCATCCACGACTTCCCCTACCCTGACGCACTCAACCGCTGCAAGCCCGTCTTCGAGAAGGTCAAGGGCTGGCACACCGATATTTCCAAGTGCCGCAAGAAGGAAGAACTTCCCAAAGAGGCGCTCGATTACATCAAGTATATCGAAGAGAAGTGCAGCTGCAACATCACTTATGTCGCGGTCGGCGCAGAGCGCGATGCGGTCATCAAACTCAAATAAATCTTAAAATACCGAGCCCGCGGGCGATGCCTGCGGGCGTCGGCAATCGATAACGCCATGAAATTTTACAAGATGCACGGCATCGGCAACGATTATATCTATTTCGATTGCTTCGACCGGATGCCCGAAGACCCTTCCGCGCTTGCGATCAAGCTCTCCGACCGTCACTTCTCCGTCGGCGGAGACGGCGTCATCCTCGTGTGCAGGAGCGACGTCGCAGACGGCAAAATGCGCATGTTCAATGCGGACGGCAGCGAGGGGAAAATGTGCGGCAACGGCATCCGCTGCGTCGGCAAATTCCTCTACGAGATCAAGGGCATCCGCAAAGATACCATCACCGTGGAGACGCTGAGCGGCGTCAAAACGCTCCGAATGCACACCCAAAACGGAACAGTGAGCTCGGTCACCGTTGATATGGGCGCGCCCGAACTTCTGCCTTCCCGCATCCCCGCAAAATTCGAAGGGGAGCGGGCGGTCAATGTGCCGCTCACCGTCGAAGGGAAGGAGTACCGCGTCACCGCAGTCTCGATGGGCAATCCGCACTGCGTCGTGTTCGGCGGCGATCCGTATGCGCTCGCGCTCGAAAAGATCGGCCCCGCGTTCGAACACCACGAAGCGTTCCCCGAGAGCGTCAACACCGAATTTGTGGAAGTGCTCGCAAAGAACGAACTTACGATGCGCGTCTGGGAGCGCGGCAGCGGAGAAACGTGGGCGTGCGGCACGGGCGCCTGCGCCGTCGCGGTCGCATCCGTCCTCAACGGCTTTGCCGATATGGGGAAGGACATCCTCGTGCACCTTCGCGGCGGGGATCTTACCATCGTCTATACGGAGGAGACCGTCTTTATGACGGGTCCCGCCGAATTCAGTTTCACGGGCGACACGGAAATTTGATAACACAAGAAAAACATCATAGAAGGAAGGACAGATGACGAAATATATCTTTGTAACAGGCGGCGTCGTTTCGGGGCTCGGCAAGGGCATCACGGCGGCATCTTTGGGGCGTCTTTTGAAGATGCGCGGCTATAAAGTCGCTTCGCAGAAGCTCGATCCCTATATCAACATCGACCCCGGCACCATGAGCCCTTATCAGCACGGCGAAGTGTTCGTGACGGAGGACGGCGCAGAGACCGACCTCGATCTCGGTCACTACGAGCGTTTCATCGACGAGAACCTCAACAAGTTCTCCAACCTCACGACGGGCAAAGTCTATTGGAACGTGCTCAACAAGGAGCGTGCGGGCGAATATCTCGGTCAGACGGTGCAGGTCATCCCGCACATCACCAACGAGATCAAGTCCTTCATCTATCAGGTCGGCAAGACGACGAATGCCGACATCGTCATCACCGAGATCGGCGGCACGACGGGCGACATCGAAAGCCAGCCCTTCATCGAAGCCATCCGCCAGGTCTCCCGCGAGGTGGGGCGCGACAACTGCTGCTTCATCCACGTCACGCTCGTGCCCTACATTTCGGGCTCGTGCGAATTCAAGAGCAAACCCACGCAGCACTCCGTCAAGGAACTGCAGGGCATGGGCATCTCGCCCGACATCATCGTCGCGCGCGTCGACGAGCCGATGCCCGAGGACATCCGCGAAAAGATCGCCATGTTCTGCAACGTCAAGCCCGAGTGCTGCATCGAAAACCTCACCCTCCCCGTGCTGTATGAAGCGCCCATGATGCTGGAAAAGAGCAATCTTTCCTCCATCGTCTGCGGCATCCTGCACCTCGAGCCGCGCGAGATCGACCTCACGGAATGGGAGGAGATGCTCGGCCGCATCCACGCCCGCAGCAAGACGGTGAAGATCGCGCTCTGCGGAAAGTATGTGCGGCTGCACGACGCGTATCTCTCCGTTGCGGAAGCGCTCGCGCACGGCGGCTACGAGACGGGCGCCAAAGTAGACATCGACTGGGTGGACACGGAAGCGCTCACGCCCGAGAACGTCGAGGAGCGTTTGCAGGGCGCCGACGGCATCCTCATCCCCGGCGGCTTCGGCGGCAGGGGGATCGAAGGAAAGGTCCTCGCCTGCAAGTATGCCCGCGAGCATGACGTGCCTTATCTTGGCATCTGCCTCGGCATGCAGGTCGCCGTCATCGAATTTGCCCGCAACGTTCTGGGCCTTGAGGACGCCAACTCTTCGGAATTCTTCCCCGAGGGCAAGCATTCCGTCATCGATCTGATGCCCGATCAGTACGGCGTCAAGATGGGCGGCACGATGCGCCTCGGCGCATATCCTTGCAAGGTGTATGGCAAGCAGATGAAAGCTGCCTACGGCACCGATACCATCAGCGAACGCCACCGCCACCGCTTTGAATTCAACAACGATTACCGCAAGCAGTTCGAAGAGGCGGGCATGACGCTTGCAGGGCTTTCGCCCGACGGGACGCTCTGCGAAGCGGTGGAGATCGACAAAAACGATTTCTTCGTCGGCGTGCAGTTCCACCCCGAATTCAAGTCGCGCCCCAACAACGCGCATCCGCTCTTCCGTGAATTTATCCGCCATGCCATCGGGCACATGGAAAGGAAGGCATAAAATATGAAGGTCAACGAACATTATTTCCAACTCAAAGACAGCTATCTCTTTGCGACCGTCGGCAAAAAGACGGCGGAATACAAGAAGGCGCATCCCGATAAGGACGTCATCCGCCTGAGCATCGGCGACGTCACGCGCCCGCTCGCGCCCGCCGTCATCGAGGCGATGCACAGAGCCGTCGACGACATGAGCCGCAAGGAAAGCTTCCACGGCTACGGGCCCGATCAGACGTGCTACGGCTATGACGCTCTCATCGAGAGCATCAAAGGGAGTTACGCAAGAAAGGGCGTCTCGCTCGAAACGGAGGAGGTGTTCATCTCGGACGGCGCCAAGTCCGACCTCGGCAACATTTTAGAGCTGTTTGCGGATGATACCGTGGCGCTCATCCCCGACCCCGTCTATCCCGCCTATGTGGACGCCAACGTGATGTCGGGAAGAAAGGTCGTCTATTCGGACGCGAACGAGGGGAACGGCTTCTTGCCCATGCCCGACGAAAGCGTGCATGCCGATCTCATCTATCTCTGTTCGCCCAATAATCCCACGGGCGCCGCCTATTCGAAGGAACAGCTCAAGGCGTGGGTGGACTATGCGAAACGGCATGACGCCGTCATCCTCTATGACGCGGCATACGAATATTTCATTCAGGACGAAACGCTTGCGCGCAGCATCTATCAGGTAGAGGGCGCCAAGGAATGTGCGATCGAGATCTGCTCTTACAGCAAGACGGCAGGATTTACGGGCGTGCGCTGCGGCTATACCATCGTGCCCCGCGCGCTCACCCGCGGCGGTCACAGCCTCAACAGGATGTGGGCGCGCCGCCAATCCACCAAATTCAACGGCGTTTCCTATATCACGCAGATGGGCGCCGCCGCCGTCTTCAGCGAAGAAGGGGAAAAGCAGATCAAAGCGAATCTCGACTATTACAGAAACAACGCCAAGATCGTCGCGGACTGCATGGACCGCCTCGGTATCTGGTACACGGGCGGCAAGCACTCGCCCTATATCTGGCTCAGATGCCCGAACGGCATGGACAGTTGGGCGTTCTTCGATCTGCTCCTCGAAAAAGCTAACGTCGTCGGGACCCCCGGAAGCGGCTTCGGCAAGAACGGGGAAGGGTACTTCCGCCTGACGGCGTTCGGCACGGAAGAGAACACGCGGGAGGCATGCCGCCGCCTCGAGGCGCTCCTCTCGTCCTTGCAATAAAGAGGAACGCGAAGATGGATAACGTAAGATCGGCGGGAGTTTTGCTTCATATTTCCTCGCTCCCTGCAAAATACGGCATCGGTTCGCTCGGGAAAGAGGCTTACCGCTTCGCAAAGCGCCTGAAAAAGGCGGGCGTCCGCTATTGGCAGATCCTGCCTCTTGTGCAGACGGGCTACGGCGATTCGCCCTATCAGTCCGTTTCGTGCAGTTCGGGCAATCCCTATTTCATCGACCTCGATCTGCTTGCGGGGCAGGGGCTTCTGACCAAGAAGGAGCTCAAAAGTCTCGTACGCAAGGGGGATGTCGATTACGGCGCGCTCTATACGGAACGCTATCAGACGCTGCGCACGGCATATTCGCGCTTCGCCTTCGACAGCGCCGAATTCCGCGCCTATGTCGACGAAGGCACGCATGAAGACTATGCGCTCTTCATGACCGCGAAGACGGTCTTCGGCGGCAGCTTCATTGACTGGGAAGAAGATCTCCGCCGCCACGAGAGCGCCGCGCTCGAAAAACTCAGGACGGACTATCACGAAGAATATCTCTTCTGGCTGTTTCTGCAGTATGAGTTCGACCTTCAGTGGAAGGCGCTCAAACAGTACTGCAACCTTCTCGGCATCCGTATCATCGGGGATATCCCGCTCTATGTCGCTTACGACAGTGCGGACGTCTGGGCGCACCCCGAGCTCTTCAAGCTGGACGAAGACTTAAAGCCTAAAAAGGTGGCGGGCGTTCCCCCCGATTACTTCTCGGAGACGGGGCAGCTGTGGGGCAATCCCGTGTTCGATTGGAGAGCGCATCAAAAAGAGGGCTACCGTTGGTGGCGCGCGCGCCTCAACCGCGCGCTCGAGACATACGACGTCGTGCGCATCGACCACTTCCGCGGCCTCGACCGCTACTACGAAGTGGACGCGGGGGAAAAGACCGCCGTCAACGGAGAATGGCAGGACGGCCCCAAAGACGAGCTCTTCAAAGGCATCGACAAGACCCGCATCATCGCGGAAGACCTCGGCGAGATCGACGACGGCGTGCGTTCGCTCATCAAGAGGACGGGGCTTCCCGGCATGAAGGTGCTTCTCTTTGCCTTCGACGGCAACGAAGAAAACGCCTTCCTTCCGCACAACATCGATAAAAACTGCGTCTGCTATACGGGTACGCACGACAACGACACCGTTGCAGGCTATGTAAAGTCGCTCTCTCCCGAAGAACTCCTGCTCTTCCGCTCGCGCGTTGCGAAGGAGCTCGATCTCGTCGGCATGGATGTCCGCCTCGGCCGCACGCCCGAAAGTATCGCAAGAGCATTTACGGAGATCGCGCTTGCCTCAAAGGCAAACCTTGCGATCGTGCCGGTGCAGGATCTGTTGGGGCTGGATAACGGCTGCCGCATGAATCATCCCGGCACGGACGGCGGCAACTGGGTGTGGCGGCTCAGAAAGCTTCCCTCGGGAGTGGTGTTCGGGCGGCTGAAACGCCTCATACGCAAATACAGAAAATAAATTTCGGAGTATTTTATGGCAGAAGAAAAGCAAGAGAAGAAGGGCTTTTGGAAGGAATTCCGCGCCTTCATCGCGCGCGGCAACATCCTCGACATGGCAGTCGGCATCATCATCGGCGGCGCATTCACGGCGATCGTCAACGCCCTCTGCAACAACATCTT
>CALWCE010000027.1 GCA_944376295.1 uncultured Clostridia bacterium | reverse complement strand
TACGATCTCGGGCTTGCGGCGGTCGCCATTTCGGGCTCGTATAACGATCTCGAGGACAAGCCTGCGGCGGGCGCGGTGACTTCCGTCAACGGGCAGACGGGCGCAGTCACCATCGGGAAGTACGATCTGGGGCTTGCGGCGGTCGCGCTTTCGGGCTCGTATAACGATCTCGTCAACGTGCCTCCGACGGGCGTCTCTTCCGTCAACGGACAAAAGGGGGCGGTCACGCTGGGGAAGGGGGATCTCGGCTTGGGACTGGTGGAAAATGCCCGTCAGCTTTCCATCGGAGGATTGGTGCGGGAGGGCGCAAATTTCAATGCGCTTGGACTGACGGGATGCTATTTTGTGGTCGGCTCATCCGGGCATGCCTGTACGAATTGCCCGACCGCTTCCGCAAGCACGGCGCAGAATTGTCATTGGTTCCTGATGACGTTCAACTTTGACGATGAGGATGAGTATATCGCGCAGGTGGCGGTCTCTTTCCACAGCGATGCCGCACTCTGCGTGAGGTCGAAGAGCGGCGGCAGTTGGAGCGCCTGGAGATCGCTCTCCTGAAAATGCCGCAGGAGGGGCTTGGCGGAAGGGGGCGTAACTCAAAGCAGCATCAAAAAAGCACGGGAAGACCCGTGCTTTTTTGTGTGAGGAAGGGTTAAATGCGCTTGTCTGCGTGGTAGGTGGTGTGCAGGATCTCGTGTGCCTTGTGGCTGTTGGGGAAGCCGAAGTAGTCGTTGTAGATGACGTCCATCACGGGCGAATCCGAACTTCTGCGCAGTTCGTTCTTGGTATCCGAGGTATAGAGCGCCTTGGCGCGCGACTCCTTGAGCTCCGTGTTGTTGCGGACGCTGTCCGAAAGGGTGGGCTGTCCGCCGCCGTTGACGCAGCCGCCGGGGCACGCCATGATCTCGATGAAGTCGTACTTCTTCTCGCCCGATTCGATCTGACGAATGATGGTCTCGGCGTTTGCAAGCCCGCTCGCGACCGCCACGCGGATGGTGTTGCCCGCCACAAGATAGGTCGCTTCCTTGATGGGGTTGGTGCCGCGCACTGCGAAGAAGTCGAGCACTTCGAAGCTGCCGTCCATCATGTGCGCCGCCGTGCGCAGGGCCGCTTCCATGACGCCGCCCGTCGCGCCGAAGATGGCGCCGCCGCCCGTTGCCGTCGCGAAGGGATTGTCGAATTCTTCGTCGGGAAGCTCGGTGAACTTGATGCCCGCCGTCTTGATCATGCGCGCAAGTTCGCGCGTCGTGATGGCTGCATCCACGTCGTCCTTCATCTCCTCGCGCGTGCACTCATACTTCTTGGCGGTGCAGGGGATGACGCTGACGACGTACAGATTCTTGGGATCGACGCCGTTCTTTTCGCACCAATAGCTCTTCAAGAGCGCGCCGAACATCTGCTGGGGCGACTTGCAGGAGGAAAGGTGGGGGATCATCTCGGGATGGCGCTGCTCGACGAACTTGATCCACGCGGGGCAGCACGAGGTGAACATGGGCATGGGTTTGCCCGTCTTGATTCGGTTGATGAGCTCGCTCGCCTCCTCCATGATGGTGAGGTCTGCGGTCACGTCCATGTTGAACACATGGTCGGGGCCGAGGCGGCGGATGGCTGCCACCATCTTGCCTTCGACGTTGGTGCCGACGGGCATGTCGAACGCCTCGCCCAGCGTCGCGCGGACGGAGGGCGCCGTGAAGAACACGACCTGCTTGGTGGGGTCGGAGAGCGCCTTCCACACGTTCTCGATGGTGGAATTTTCGGAGAGCGCGCCGACGGGGCAGGCGACGATGCACTGGCCGCAGCCCACGCAGACGGACTCGGAAAGGGGCATATCGAACGCCGAACCGATGTGAACGTGGAAGCCTCTGCCGATGGGGCCGATGGCGTTGACGTTCTGCTTGCGGCAGGCGGCGACGCAGCGCATGCAGTTGATGCATTTGTCGTTGTCTCTGACGACGTAAGGGGTGGAGGTATCGATGGGGAGCACGAAGTCCTCGCCCTTGAAGCGGTCTTCGTCGACGCTATAACCCAAAGAGAGCTTCTGCAGTTCGCAGTTGTGGTTGCGCTCGCAGGAGAGGCACTTCTTCTTGTGCTTGCTCAGAATGAGTTCGAGCGTCATCTTGCGGCTCTGGCGGCACTTTTCGGTGTTGGTGCGCACCTCCATGCCTTCGGAGACGGGATAGACGCATGCGGCGACGAGCCCTCTCGCGCCCGTTGCCTCGACGAGGCACATACGGCAGGAGCCCACGCAGCTGACGTCTTTGAGGTAGCAGAGGGTGGGGATCTCGATGTGCGCCTTGCGCGCCGCTTCGAGGATGGTCGTCCCCTCGGGCACGCTGACGGAGATATTATTGATCTTTAAATTTACCATTTTCGCTTGCATCTTGCACCTCACTTTCTCACGATGGCGCCGAACTTACAGTTGGCCATGCACAGCCCGCACTTGACGCACTTGGCGGTATCGATGACGTGCGGCTGCTTGACGGAGCCCGAGATCGCCTTGACGGGGCAGTTGCGCGCGCACAGCGTGCAGCCCTTGCACTTTTCGGGGATGACGTAGTAGGTCATGAGCGCCTTGCACACGCCCGCCGCGCACCGCTTTTCGAGGATGTGCTCCTCGTACTCCTTGCGGAAGTAGCGCAGCGTCGAAAGGACGGGGTTGGGCGCGCTCTGACCGAGGGCGCAGAGGGAAGACTGCTTCATGTGCGCGGCAAGTTCTTCGATCTTGTCGAGATCTTCGGGTTCGCCTTTGCCTTCCGTGATCTTGGTGAGGAGCTGCAACAGGCGCTTGGTGCCGATACGGCAGGGGGTGCACTTTCCGCAGCTCTCGTCCGCGGTGAATTCGAGATAGAACTTCGCGATATCCACCATGCAGGTGTCCTCATCGAGGATGATCATGCCGCCGCTGCCCATCATGGAGCCGATGGCGAGCAGGGAATCGTAGTCGATGGGGGTGTCGATGCACTCCGCGGGGATACAGCCGCCCGAAGGGCCGCCCGTCTGGGCTGCCTTGAACTTCTTGCCGCCGGGGATGCCGCCGCCGATCTCTTCGACGATCTCGCGGAGCGTCGTGCCCATGGGCACTTCCACAAGGCCGACGTTGGTGATCTTGCCGCCGAGCGCGAACACCTTGGTGCCGGGCGAAGTCTCCGTGCCGATGGAGGAGAACCACTTGGCGCCTTTCAGAATGATGGGGTTGACGTTCGCCCACGTTTCGACGTTATTGAGGATGGTAGGCTTTCCGAAGAGGCCCTTGACGGCGGGGAAGGGAGGGCGGGGCCGAGGTTCGCCGCGGTGACCTTCGATGCTCGTCATGAGCGCCGTCTCCTCGCCGCAGACGAACGCGCCCGCGCCGAGCCTTATTTCGATATCGAAGTCAAAGCCGAGGCCTAAGATGTCCTTGCCGAGCAGCCCGTATTCGTGCGCCTGGTCGATGGCGATGCGAAGGCGCTGGACGGCGACGGGGTACTCCGCACGCACATAGATGTAGCCCTGGTGCGCGCCGATCGCATAGCCCGCGATGGTCATCGCTTCGAGCACGCAGTGGGGGTCGCCTTCGAGGACGGAACGGTCCATGAACGCGCCGGGGTCGCCTTCGTCGGCGTTGCAGCAGACGTACTTGATATCGCCCTGCGAAGCCTTGGCAAACGCCCACTTTCTGCCCGTGGGGAAGCCCGCGCCGCCTCTGCCGCGCAGCCCGGAGGCAAGCATCTCGTTGATGACATCGTCGGGCGTCATGGAAGTCAACACCTTTTCGAGCGCCGCATAGTCGCCCGCCGCGATGGCTTCCTCGATGTCCTCCGCCGCGATGAGACCGCAGTTTCTGAGCGCGATACGCATCTGCTTCTTATAGAAGGGGGTCTCGCCGAAGGGGATGATGCTGCCGTCTTCATGCACGGTGCCCTGATAGAGGAGCTCTTTGACGATATGCCCGCCCTTGACAAGATGCTGTTCGACGACGGTCTTGGCGTGTTCGGGCGTCATCTGCGCATAGAAGGCGCCTTCGGGATAGACGATCATGATGGGACCGAGGGCGCAGAGGCCGAAGCAGCCCGTCTTGACGATGATGACGTCGTCGATGTGGTTCTCTTTGAGGGAGGTTTCGAGCTGCTCGATGACCTTCATCGAGTGCGAGGAGGTGCAGCCCGTACCGCCGCAGACGAGCACCTGCTTGCGGTACTTCGTATGTTCTGCGATCTTTTCCGCCTGTTCGTGCACGGCGCGGCGGATGGCGATGAGGTCGTGCTTGCGCGCGCGGATCTCGTCCAGCTGCGCGGTGGTGATATGCTCGTGCTTGCTCATGCGTTTTCCTCCTTGCGGTATTTGTCGAGGATGCCCTTGACCGATTCGGGCGTGAGCTTGCCATAGACTTCGTCGCCGATCATCATGACGGGCGCGAGGCCGCAGGCGCCGACGCAGCGGCAGCTGTCGATGGAGAAGAGCCCGTCTTCCGTGCATTCGCCGCACGAGATGCCGAGCTCCTTCTCGATCTCGGAAAGGATCTTATCCGATCCCTTCACATAGCATGCAGTCCCCAGGCACACGCTGATGCGGTGCTTGCCCTTGGGCTTGAGCGAGAACTGCGAGTAGAACGTGACCACGCCGTACACCTCGGAAAGGGAGATCCCGAGGCCTTCCGCGATCGTCTTCTGAACGCTCATGGGCAAAAATCCGTAGATGCCCTGCGCCTCCTGCAGGATGTGCATGAGGCAGCCCGGCGTGCTCTTGGACTCCTCGATGACGGCCTTTAACTTTTCGGCCTGTTCGGGCGTTCCGCACGCTTCACAATTTTCCATCCGTTACCTCCTGAGAGCGCTTCTTTCGACGCCCTTTCCGAAAAAGGGGCAAAATAGCGCATAATTACATACATTATAGCACAAGGGAAAGGATATTTCAAGGGCTTTGAGAAAGTTCCCTCTGAAAAAATAAGGAAAATACGAAAGGGGCGGGCTTGTTCGGCTTTGTAAAAAAGAGAGCACTCTTTTGCTTGAAAAAGCAGAGAAAAAAATCGCGTTCCGCGGAAATTTTGCGTTGACTTTTTCAATGAGCTTGTGTAAAATAGAAAAGTCAGTCAAAATCTATTTCTACCAATGCGTGCGTTTTCCGCACGGCATAAAGAGGACAACATGAAATTAGACAAGAAGAAGTTTTTATCGGAAGTCGACGGCATCCTGCATGCGGACTATGGCACCGACCTTGCCTCGGCGAACAAGAAGGAACTGTATAACGCGCTCTCCCGTGCGGTGATGGGCGGCGTCTATGCCGACTGGAAGGCAGAAAAGTCGGCGGATAAGCGCCGCTGCGGCTATTTCTCGGCAGAATTTCTGATGGGCCGCGCCATTTTCTCCAACCTTCTCAACCTCGGCATCCTCGAAGACGCCGACGAAGCTTTGAAGAGCATCGGCGAAGACCTTAGTAAGTTCGAAGAGGTGGAGGACGCGGCGCTCGGCAACGGCGGTCTCGGCCGTCTTGCCGCCTGCTATCTCGAAAGTGCGGCGACGATGGACATCCCCCTCGACGGCTACGGCATCCGCTACCGCTACGGCCTCTTTGCCCAGACCTTTGTCGACGGCTATCAGCATGAAGAGGGCGACGATTGGCTCAAATGGGGGGATCCGTGGAGCGTGCGCGTCGAGCGCGACGCCGTCACCGTGCACTTTGTCGATCAGAACGTGCGCGCCGTCCCTTACGATATGCCCATCTTCGGCTACAAGAACGGCGTCGTCAACACGCTGCGCCTGTGGCAGGCGGAGCCCGTGCAGGCGTTCGACTTTGCGACCTTCAACGACATGAAGGGCGAGCACACGGCGACGGAGAACTTCAACGCGACCAAGATCACCGACGTCCTCTATCCCAACGACAACACGATGGTGGGTAAGATCCTGCGCCTGCGCCAGCAGTACTTCCTCGTCAGCGCCTCCCTTCAGGACATTGTCAGAAAGCAGAAGGAGGCAGGGCACGATCTTCACGAGCTTTCCCGCTACTACTGCTTCCAGCTCAACGACACCCACCCCGTCATCGCCATCCCCGAACTTCTGCGCCTGCTGAAGAACGAGGGCTTCTCCTTTGACGAGGCGTTCAAAGTCTGCGCGGAGACCTTCAACTTCACCAACCATACCATCATGGCGGAGGCGCTCGAAAAGTGGGACGTCCTCGCCCTTTCCGACCTTCTCCCCGACGTCTATCAGGAGATCGTCAACTGCCAGCGCCGCCTCGAAGCGGACGGTCTCGACGGCAGCAAGTTCTATATCATCCGCGATAACGTCATCCACATGGCGCACCTTGCCATCTACGTCTCCTCGCACGTCAACGGCGTCGCGGAGATCCACACCAACATCTTGAAGACGGATACCTTCAAGAATTGGTACGAGCGCTTCCCCGAAAAGTTCGTCAACGTCACGAACGGCATCACGCCCCGCCGCTGGATGCTCCTCAACAATCAAGATATGGCGAAGGAGATCGACAAATACATCGGCACGGGCTGGCACACCGACCTTGCGCAGCTGAGGAAGATGGAGCCGCACATCGAAAAGATGCTGCCCGCCTTCCGCTCGATCAAGCGCGCCAACAAGGAAAAGCTCGCCGCCTACATCGCAAAGCACGAAGGAATCGAGCTTTCGCCCGACTTCATCTTCGACGTGCAGGTCAAGCGCCTTCACGAATACAAGCGCCAGCTTCTGAACGCGTTCGCCATCCTCTATTTCTATTATGCGATCAAGGACGGCGAGATCACCGACTTCCCGCCCACGGCGTTCATCTTCGGCGCGAAGGCGGCTCCCGGCTACTACAACGCGAAAGCCATCATCAAGTACATCAACGAGATCGCAAAGCTCGTCAACAACGACCCCGAAGTCTCCGAGGTGATGAAGGTGGTGTTCGTGCAGAACTACAACGTCTCCTACGCGGAGAAGATCGTCTGCGCGGCGGACGTGAGCGAGCAGATCAGTATGGCGGGCATGGAAGCTTCGGGCACGAGCAACATGAAGTTCATGCTCAACGGCACGGTGACGCTCGGCACGATGGACGGCGCCAACGTCGAGATCTGCGAAGAGGCGGGCAGGGAGAACAACTATATCTTCGGCGCGACCGTCGAAGAAGTGGCGGCAGTCAAGCAGTATTATTGCCCGACGGAGATGCTCGGCAACGATCCCAAGCTGCGCCGCGTGGTCGAAACGCTGCGCGACGGCACCTTCCCCGACGAGAGGGGGATGCTCAAAAAGCTTTACGAGAGCATCGTCACCGATTACGGCGCCGACCGCTATCTCGTCCTCTTCGACTTTGCCGACTACGTCCGCGCCAAGCTCGAGCTTCT
>CALWCE010000026.1 GCA_944376295.1 uncultured Clostridia bacterium | reverse complement strand
TACACCGCGCCCGAGACCATGCTCATGGCGCAGCACCTCTACGAGGGCATGGACGTCGAAGGGGAGGGGCATATCGCCTTCGTCACCTATATCCGTACCGACTCGACGCGCGTTTCCGACGAGGCGCAGGCGGCGGCGCTTTCCTATATCGAGGAGCGCTTCGGCAAGGACTACTGCCCCGCAAAGCCCAATCATTACGCCTCCAAGAAGGGAGCGCAGGACGCGCACGAGGCCATCCGTCCCATCGACGTGACGCTCACCCCCGAGCGCGCCAGAAAGATGCTCGACAAAAAGCATTATCAGGTCTATAAGCTCATCTACGAGCGCTTCATCGCCTCGCAGATGGCGGAAGCTTTGTATGACGCGATGCAGATCGTCATCGACAACAGCGGCTATTCCTTCAAGGCGACGGGAAAAAGCCTGAAATTCGCGGGCTTCACCGCCGTCTATCAGGAGGCGAAGAAGGAGGAGGAAGAGGAGGGCAGCGGCAAGCTCCTGCCCCCGCTTTCCGAAGGGGACGCGCTCGACGCGATCGGGATAAAGCCCGAGCAGAAGTTCACCAAGCCTCCGGTCAGGTACACGGACGCTTCCCTCGTCAAGGCGATGGAAGATAAGGGCATCGGCCGCCCCTCGACGTACGCTTCCATCATCTCCGTCCTCAACAAGCGCAAGTATGTGACCAAAGAGGGCAAGTACATGGTGCCCACCGACATCGCCTACCGCATCACCGACATGCTGTGCAAGTACTTTACCGACATCATGGACGTCGGCTTCACGGCGGACATGGAGGAAAAGCTCGACGACATCGAGGAGGGCGGCAAGGACTGGCACGAGATCATCTCCGCCTTTTATCCGCCCTTTGCGGAAAAGCTGCGCTATGCCTCGACGGACGGCGACGAGATGACGGATATCCTCTGCGAAAAGTGCGGGCATCCCATGGTGCGCAAGACGGGCAAGTACGGCAAGTTCCTCGCCTGCTCCAACTATCCCGCCTGTTCGAATATCATCTCCGAAGACACGGCGCCCGTCTCCGATACGCCCTGCCCCAAATGCGGCGCGATGATGATCGTGCGGAACGGCCGCTTCGGCAAGTTCCTCGCCTGCCCCAACTACCCCAAGTGCAAATCGACGCTCCCGTACGGCGAAGAGAAGAAGCGGGAAGAAAAGCTCGAAGGCACCTGCCCCGTCTGCGGCAAGCCCGCAAAAGTGCTCTATACCCGTTCGGGGAGGCTCTACTACGGGTGCAGCGGATATCCCGCCTGCAAATTCATGAGCTGGGACGAGCCCACGGGCGAAAAGTGCCCGCTCTGCGGCGAGGCGATCGTCAAGACCAAGAAGGGTGTCCTGAAATGCAGCAATAAGGACTGCTCTTACCGTCCGCCTCAGCCCGAAAAGGCGCCCGAAGGCAAGGCGCCCGACGCTCCCAAAGCGGCTGAGGGCAACGCATGATCCGCATCATCGGCGCGGGGCTTGCGGGGAGCGAAGCGGCGTACTATCTCGGCAGCCGCGGCGTCGAAGTCGAACTTGTCGACATGAAGCCGCAAAAGTTCACCCCCGCGCACGGGAGCGCAAACTTCGGCGAGCTCGTCTGCTCCAATTCCTTGAAGAGCGACGATATCCGGGGCAACGCCTGCGGGCTTCTGAAAGAGGAGATGCGGCGGCTGGGCTCGCTCACGATGGCGGCGGCGGAAGCATCCCGCGTGCCGGCGGGCGGGGCGCTCGCCGTCGACAGGGAAAAATTCTCCGCTTATATTACGGAAAAGCTGCGCGCTTGCCCGCACATCCATATCGTTTGCGAGGAAGTGACGTCGCTGCCCGAACGGGGCGTCATCGCGACGGGCCCGCTGACGGGCGGGGCGCTCTATAAAGACATCGAAGAAAAACTCGGCGCGTCGCTCCATTTTTACGACGCTTCCGCGCCCATCGTCGCGGCGGACAGCATCGATCTTGACCGCACTTTCACGGGCGACCGGTACGGGAAGGGCACGGGCGATTACATCAACTGCCCGCTCACGAAGGAAGAGTATGATGCCTTTGTGGAGGCGCTCACTACCGCCGAACGGGCAACGCTGCACGATTTTGAAAAGGGGGAGATCTTCGAAGGCTGTATGCCCCTCGAAGTGATGGCTTCCCGCGGGAAGGATACGCTCCGCTTCGGCACCTTCAAGCCCGTGGGGCTTGCGGATGAGAGCGGCGCTCGCCCCTATGCCGTATTGCAGCTGCGCAAGGAGAACGAGGCGGGCACGAGCTATAACCTCGTCGGCTGCCAGACCAATCTCAAATTCGGCGAACAAAAGCGGGTGTTTTCGCTCATCCCCGCCCTCGCGCATGCGGAGTTCGAACGCTACGGCGTCATGCACCGCAACACCTATCTCCCCGCGGACAGGCTTTTAAGTAACGATTTTTCGCTCAGAAGCAACCCCGACCTCTTTTTTGCGGGGCAGATCACGGGCGTTGAAGGGTACGTCGAGAGCGCGATGAGCGGGCTGTTCGTCGGCATCCATATTTGGAACAGGCTGCACGGGAAATTAAGCGAAGCGCCCGAAGATACCTGCGTTTCGGGGGCGCTCGCCCGCTATATCTCCACGGAAAACAAGGACTTTCAGCCCATGAACGCCAACTACGGCATCCTCAGGCAGAGCGTTTGTGTGCGCGACAAAAAAGAAAAGAAGAGACGCCTCGGCGCGCTTGCGCTTGAAGAGATCGAACGCTTCAAGGCGACGATCTATGGCGAAGGAGGAAGATAAATGGAATTTCGCGGAACGACCATCTGCGCCGTCAAACGGGACGGCGTCACGGCGATCGCGGGGGACGGACAGGTCACCCTCGGCGAGTCGGTCGTGTTCAAGAATACGGCAATCAAGGTGCGCCGCATCTACGGCGGCAAGGTCATTCTGGGCTTTGCGGGCTCGGTGACGGACGCTTTTTCGCTCTCGGAGCGCTTTGAAGGGATGCTCAACAAGTTTGCGGGCAACCTCATGCGCTCGGCGGTGGAGCTTGCAGACCTTTGGCGGAGCGATAAGATCGGAAGAAAGCTCGACGCCATGATGATCACGGCGGATAAGGATACGCTCCTCATCCTGTCGGGTACGGGCGAAGTCATCGAACCCGACGAGGGCATCTGCGCCATCGGTTCGGGCGGCAACTACGCGCTCGCTGCGGCGCGCGCCCTTGCGCAGAACACCGACTTCTCTGCCGAGGAAATTGCAAGGAAGGCGCTCAAGATCGCAAGCGAGATCTGCGTCTACACCAACGACCATATCATCTGCGAGACCGTCTAAGGAGGGAAAAATGGACCTTTCTCCCAAACAGATCGTAAACGAACTCAATAAACATATCGTGGGGCAGGACGAGGCGAAAAAAGCCGTCGCCATCGCCCTGCGCAACCGCTACCGCCGCTCGCAGCTCTCCCCCGAGATGCGCGAGGAGATCACGCCCAAGAACATCATCATGAAGGGCCCTACGGGCGTCGGCAAGACGGAGATCGCAAGAAGGCTCGCAAAGCTCGTCAAAGCCCCCTTCATCAAGGTGGAGGCCACCAAGTACACCGAAGTGGGGTATGTGGGCAAGGACGTCGAAGGCATGGTGCGCGACCTTGTGGAAAGCGCCGTGCGCCTTGTCAAGGACGAGAAGGCGGCGGAAGTTTCCGTCAAAGCCACGGCGGCTGCCGAACAGCGCGTCGTCAAAATTTTATCCGAGCTCAAAAAGGCAGACCGCGGCGAGACCCCGCGCGAAGTGTTCGAAGCAAACCTTCTCGAATCGCTGAGAAAGGGCGTCTTCGATAACCTCGTCGTCGAGGCGGACGTAAAAGACGAGCCCAAGACGATGGAACTCGTTCCCGGGGGCGCCGCCATTAACCTCGGCTCCATCTTCGGCGAGATGCTCCCGCCCAAAAAGAAGCGCCGCAAGATCGCCGTCAAGGAGCTTTTGAAACTCTTCCTCGCCGAAGAGAGCGATAAGCTCATCGACAACGACGCCGTCGAAGAAGAAGCGGTGCGCCGCGCCGAAAACGACGGCATCATCTTCATCGACGAGATCGACAAGATCGCGGCGAAGGGCAACACGGGCGGGGCGGACGTCTCACGCGAGGGCGTCCAGCGCGACATTTTGCCCATCGTCGAGGGTAGCACGGTGATGACGAAGTACGGGCCCGTCAAGACGGACTACATGCTCTTCATCGCGGCGGGCGCCTTCCACGTCGCCCGCGTCGAAGACCTCATCCCCGAGCTGCAGGGCCGCTTCCCCGTCTCCGTCGAGCTCACGCCGCTCACGAAAGAGGACTTTATCAACATCCTCACGAGCACGGAGCATTCGCTGACGCGGCAGTACGCCGTTTTGCTCGCCGTCGACAACATCGATCTGAAGTTCACGCCCGACGCCATCGAAGCGATCGCCGAGATCTCCGAAGAGATCAACATGACGAGCGAAGACATCGGCGCGCGCCGCCTCCACACGGTGATGGAGTATCTGCTCGAAGACATCTCCTTCAACGCGGGCGGCGGGGACTATCCCCTCGTCACGGTGGAGATCGACCGCAAGTACGTCGAAGAACATCTTGCCAAGATCACCAAGAACCGCGATCTCAAGAAGTACGTCCTCTGAGGCGCGGAAGAAGGAAGCGGCTCAAAGCGCAATTTTCTTCCCGGGAGCGCTTTGAGGAAGAACAGCCCGTGCGGCAATCGGAAAAAGGAGTAAACGTATGATCCAGGCACCCAAGGGGACAAAGGATATTCTGCCCCGCGACGTATATCTGTGGCACCACATCGAAGACGCGGCGAGAAAGACCGCCGAGGCTTACGCCTTTAAGGAGATCAGGACGCCCGTCTTCGAGCACACCGAGCTCTTCGTGCGCGGCGTGGGCGATACGACGGATATCGTCAACAAAGAAATGTATACCTTTCTCGATAAGGGCGGCAGGAGCATCACCCTGCGCCCCGAGGGCACGGCGGGCGTCGCGCGCGCCTTCATCGAGAACGGCCTCATGAGCGAGGCGCTTCCCGCCAAGATGTACTACTTCATCTCGGCGTTCCGTTACGAGCGTCCGCAGGCGGGCCGGCTGCGCGAATTTCATCAGTTCGGCTGCGAGCTCTACGGTGCTTCCTCGCCCGAAGCGGACGCCGAAGTCATCTCGCTCGCCGCAAACTTTTTAAAGTCGCTGGGGCTCAAAGAAGTGTCGCTCCGCCTCAATTCCATTGGCTGCAAGAGCTGCCGCGCTGCCTATCACGCGGCGCTCAAAGAGTATTTCCGCCCGCATCTTCCGGAAATGTGCGCCGACTGCAACGCGCGCTTTGAAAAGAACCCCATGCGCATGCTCGACTGCAAGGAAGAAGCTTGCCGTCGGGTCACGGCGGGCGCGCCCAAAATTTTAGACTATCTCTGCGACGACTGCAGGGCGCACTTCGGAGAAGTCAAGCATCTTCTCGATGAAACGGGCATCGGATATACCGTCGATCCTTCCATCGTGCGCGGGCTCGACTATTACAGCCGCACGGTGTTCGAATTCGTGACGAAGGCAGCGGGCGCGCAGGGCACGGTGCTCGGCGGCGGAAGATACGATACCTTGCTCGAACAGATGGGCTCCAAGCCCCTTCCCGCGGTGGGTTTTGCCGTGGGCATGGAGCGGCTTCTGATGGTCATCGCGGCGGAACAGGCGCCCGTTCCAGAAGAGAAGGGAGTCGCCTGCTATCTCGCGGGCATGGACAAAGCCTGCCGCGAAAAGGCGTTCGCCCTCGCTTCTCAGCTGCGGAGGGCGGGCATCCCGGCGGAGACCGACCTCATGGAGCGCTCCGTCAAGGCGCAGTTCAAGTATGCCGATAAGAAGGGCGCGCGCTTTGTCGCCGTCCTCGGCGCGGACGAGCTTGCCTCGGGCGAAGTGAACGTCAAGGATATGAAAGATTCCTCATCCGAACGGGTGAGTTTCGAGGATCTTTGCACATACTTAAAGAAAAAAACGGAGGAATAACAATATGTCGAAGAACGTAAGAGAAGTGAAGGGCGAAGAGCTTATAGCGCTCGTCAAAGAGGGCAAGACGGTCGTTTGCGACTTCTGGGCGACGTGGTGCGGTCCCTGCAGGATGCTAGCGCCCGTGCTCGACAAGGTCGCCGAAGAGTTCGCGGGAAGAGCCGAGTTCGTCAAGGTGGACGTCGACGAGAGCGGCGAAGTCGCGCAGAAGATGGGCATCATGTCCATCCCCGACGTGTATATCTTCGAGGACGGCAAAATGAAGACGCATCAGCTCGGCTATGTTCCCGAAAGCGCGATGAGAGCGTTTCTTTCGGAAAATTTAAAATAAGTTCACAAACTTCCCCCGGAGCCTTCCGGGGGAAATTTTGTGTGCGGCATTATTTTCTCTCGGCGCCCTCTTGAGGGAGCTGTCGAGCGTAGCGAGACTGAGGGAGTCACCTTATTTTCCGTGCGGCGGGGCGGTTTCGTTCAAACGGTTGCATTTTTATGCGGGATATGATACAATAAAAGTAATTTTTACGTCAAGGAGAAGTTTATGATCGATCTGAGCTGTATCCGCAATGCCGACCCCGAGCTTTGCGCCGCCATGGAGCAGGAACTTGCCCGCCAGCGGGGCAACCTCGAACTCATCGCCAGCGAGAACATCGTCTCGCCCGCCGTCATGGCTGCGATGGGGAGCCATCTCACCAACAAGTACGCCGAAGGCTATCCCGGCAAGCGCTACTACGGCGGCTGTCAGTTCGTCGACATCGCCGAAGACCTCGCCCGCGACCGCCTGAAGCAGATCTTCGGCTGCGATCACTGCAACGTGCAGCCGCACAGCGGCGCGCAGGCCAACTTTGCCGTCTATTTCGCGATGTTGAAGCCCGGCGATACCATCATGGGCATGAACCTCTCCCACGGCGGGCATCTGACGCACGGCTCTCCCGTCAATATCTCGGGCACCTACTTCAACATCGTTCCTTACGGCGTTTCGGCAGAGACGGAGACCATTGACTACGACGAGATGGAGAAGATCGCTCTTGCCTGCAAGCCGAAGATGATCGTCTCGGGTGCGAGCGCCTATCCCCGCGTCATCGACTTTGCGCGCATCCGCGAAATTTGCGACAAAGCGGGGGCTCTGATGATGGTCGATATCGCCCACATCGCGGGGCTCGTCGCCGCGGGGCTGCATCCCAACCCCGTGCCCTATGCCGATTTCGTGACGACGACCACGCACAAGACGCTGCGCGGCCCGCGCGGGGGCGCCATCATGTGCAAGGAGCAGTACGCAAAAGCCATCGACAAGGCGATCTTCCCCGGCACGCAGGGCGGGCCTTTGATGCACGTCATCGCCGCGAAGGCAGTCGCCTTCAAAGAAGCGCTCTCTCCCGAATTCAAGGAATATCAGACGCAGATCGTCAAAAACGCCGCCGCGATGGCAAAGCGCTTCGCGGAACACGGCGTGCGCCTCGTTTCGGGCGGCACGGACAATCACCTCATGCTCGTCGACCTCAGGAAGGAGAACATGACGGGCAAGGAGCTCGAAAAGCTTTTGGATGAGGCGCACATCACCGCCAACAAGAACACCATCCCCTTCGAGACGACGTCGCCCTTCATCACGAGCGGCATCCGCGTCGGAACGCCCGCCATCACCTCGCGCGGGATGAAGGAAGGGGAGGCCGTGGAGATCGCCGACCTCGTTACCGAGGTCATCCGCCGCCGCGAAGAGGCAGTGCCCTCCGTTTCGGAACGCGTCGCCGCCCTCTGCGCCAAGTTCCCCATCTACGAGAACGATATCCTCTGAGACGGATAACATAGTGAGTTCCCGCAAAGCTTTTTGCTACGCAAAAAGCTTTGCGGGATATGTTTGCACGTCCCGTTGACAAGTTCTTCGGGGCGTGTTATAATGTGTTATCGTTGCGCGCGCAACAGTTGCGGACGCAAGCAGTTTTCGGAGCCGCCCCAAGCGGGGCGGTGGGGGAGGAGCAATGAAATTCATGAAGTACATATACAATTTATTATGCTGTAGATAAAGTAACAGGAGAAAAGAAACAATTAGATATTTAATAAGTTATTCCGACAAATAGTAAGTTGTAGATTGGAGTTAGTTATGAAAAATGTAATATATATATTAATTCAATGCACTTGGGGATTGCCA
>CALWCE010000025.1 GCA_944376295.1 uncultured Clostridia bacterium | reverse complement strand
TTTTTCGCGACGAGCACCGCCTGCGGATAGCCCTCTTCCCCGCCGTAGAGCGCCTGAAGATCGCCCGCCATGCGGAAGGGCTTTTGAGCGCTTGCCGTACCCTTGATCTTCGTGCTTGCTGCGGGTTCGGGGCAGAGATAGTAGTCGCATCCCTCTTCGGGCGTGACGTTTGCAGGATCGAAGGCGATGAGATTGACCTTGTCCGCGGCTTTCTCGCCGTCGTTTCCGACGATCTGATAGTCGATATCGTAGTTGTTGAGCACGGCTTGCAGCGTGAGCCCGGGCACATTGGGAAGCTGCACCACCCCCACCGACTTGCCGACAAGCGTCGATAAATTATCGTTCGTCAGGTCTTCGTTGTCCTCTGCCGAGAGGAAGAAGAGATTGCCGTTCGTCACCGTTCCCAGCATCTTGTAGACCGTGCCCGTTCCGAGGACCTTGCTCGCAAGGTTGACGGGCAGGATGCAGAAGTCCGCTTCGGGCTCTTCTCCCGTGACATAGGTTTGGATGGTCGAAGAGTCGACGACGTGATATTCAAATTTTTCCGCTTTGTCTTCGATGGCATTCACGAGGGCGAGCGCGGGCGCGCCGTCGGGCGCATAGACGGAATACGTTTTGTCGGTATCGGCGTCTTGTTTGCAGGCGGCCAAGCCGAGTGCCGCGGCGCCGAGAAAGACAGCGCCGAGTGCGAGTGAGACAGGGTGTTTCATACAAGAACTCCTTTAATATTTGCTGAATAAAGTCTTGGCGCTCACGCCGGGAAGGCTGCCGATCTTGCCCGTGAGCGCGTTGATGACGCCGTTCGGCGCATCGAGGACGACACATAGCACCGAAACGCCCTTCTCGCGGTACGGGATGCCCATCCTGCCTACGATATATTCCCCGAATTCGGAGAGATACTCGTTGAGGGCGGGCGTTGCGGCGCGGTCATCCACGATGACGGAGAGCACGGCGATGCGCTTTTCTTCGGACATAAAAAGCCTCCTTCCCTGCGCGGAAAAGAGGCGAAAACGGCGCAGCCATGCGCCACAACAGTTGATCTTCGGCTCTTTACGGTCAGAAAGACTCTTTCCGCTCAGATGACCTTATCTTAGCATATTTTTATGGAAAAAGCAAGGAAAAGCGCGCCGCTATGAAAAATTGCCGCACGTTTGCCGCGTTTGCCGCTCTGCCCGAAGCACGAAAAAGGAGCCGAGGTATTACGGCTCCTTCGCTGTTCTTTATGCGGATTTTTTGTAGACGAGGGTGGGCTTGTCGCCGTTCATCACGCACCCCTTGGTGATGATGACCTCCTCTACATTGTTCTTGGTCGGGATGTCGTACATGACGTCCGTCATCAGCCCTTCAATGATCGTCCTCAACCCTCTTGCCCCCGTCTTCAAGCGGATGGCGGTGTTGGCGATCTCGCGCACGGCGTCGTCCTCCACGGTGAGCTTCACGCCGTCCAGCCCGACCAGCTTCTGGTACTGCTTGATGATGGCGTTTCTCGGCTGCGTGAGGATGTTGACGAGCGCGTCTTCGTCGAGCGCCTGCAAACTCACGACGATCGGGATACGGCCGACGAATTCGGGGATGAGCCCGAACTTGGTGAGATCCTGAGGCTTGACGTCGTCAAGGAGCGTATAGTCCACTTCGTTCGCACCCAGCTTGACGTTGCCGCCGAAGCCGAGCCCCGTATCGTCCTTGCGGGCGGCAACGATCTTGTCGAGCCCGACGAACGCACCGCCGCAGATGAAGAGGATGTTCGTCGTATCGATGCGCATGCAGTCCTGCTGAGGGTGCTTCCTGCCGCCCTGCGGAGGAACGTTTGCGACCGTCGATTCGATGATCTTTAAAAGCGCCTGCTGCACGCCTTCGCCCGAGACGTCGCGCGTGATGGAGACGTTTTCGCCCTTTCTCGCGATCTTGTCGATCTCGTCGATATAGATGATGCCGTGCTGCGCCTTTTCAATGTCGTAATCGGCGTTCTGGATGAGCTTTAAGAGGATGTTTTCGACGTCCTCGCCCACATAGCCCGCTTCCGTCAGCGTCGTCGCGTCGCACGTCGCGAAGGGAACGTTCAAGATCTTTGCAAGCGTTCTTGCAAGCAGCGTCTTGCCGCTTCCCGTGGGACCGAGGAGCAGGATGTTGCTCTTCTCGATCTCCACATCGTCATCGTCCTTCTTGCCCTCCGCAAGCGAATTGATACGCTTGTAGTGGTTGTAGACGGCAACGGAGAGAACGCGCTTTGCCTTGTCCTGCCCGATGATGTAATGATCGAGCTCCTCCTTGATCTCGCTCGGCTTCTTGAGCGGGACCTTTTCCTGCGGAGAGGAAGAGGGCATTTTGTCGAGCATATCCTTGCAAAGTTCCACACATTCGTCGCAGATGTAGATCCCGTCGGGGCCCGCTATCAGCTTTTTTGTCTTGGATTTTTCTTTCCCGCAAAAAGAACAGCTCGGTTCGTATTTACCCATTTGATCCTCCCAATCAAAAAATTATCTCTTTTCGTACACGCGGTCGATGAGACCATAGGAAAGCGCCTCGTTGGCAGAGAGGAAATTGTCTCTGTCCGTATCGCGCTCGATGATCTCGAGGGGCCTCCCCGTATTCGCCGCGAGGATGCGGTTGAGCTTGTCCTTCGTCCTTAAGATGTGTTCCGCGTGGATCTTGATGTCGCTCGCCTGCCCCTGCGCGCCGCCCAAAGGCTGATGGATCATCACTTCGCTGTTTTTGAGGGCGAAGCGCTTCCCCTTTGCGCCCGACGAGAGCAGGAACGCCGCCATGCTCGCCGCCATGCCGATGCAGATGGTAGAGACATCGCACTTGATATAATTCATCGTGTCGTAGATCGCAAGACCCGCCGAAACGGAGCCGCCCGGGCTGTTGATATACAGGCTGATGTCCTTGCCGGGATCCTTCGCTTCGAGGTAGATGAGCTGGGCGACGACCGTGTTCGCAACGGCGTCGTCGATCTCCCCCGCAAGGAAGATGATGCGGTCTTCGAGAAGGCGGGAGTAAAGATCGTAGCTTCTCTCGCCGCCCGACGTCCGCTCCACGACATAGGGAATGAGCACGTTTCTTTCCATTACTTGCTCTCCTCTTGCTTGATCATTTCGTTGTTTGCTTTGAGGAAGTCGAAGAGTTTGGTCACCTTGATATCCGACTCGATGTATTCGAACTGGCGGGGATCCATCGTCTTTTTGTATTCCTCAGCCTCTTTGCCGACACTCTTTGCCTGTTCAGCAATCTTTGCGTCGATCTCTTCCTGCGTCGCTTCGATGTTTTCGAGCTTGATGATCTTCTCGACGATGAGCTGATGCAGCACGGTGCGCCTCGATTCTTCGTCGAAGGTGTGCATATACGCCTCTCTCGTCGTGTTGAGGTACTTGAGATAGTCGTCGAGGCGGATGCCCTGATACATGAGGTTATACTCAAGGCGCTGCAGGGCGAATTCGTTCTGCTTGTCGATCATCGCCTGAGGGATCTCTGCCTTGGCGCCCTTGGCGATCTCGGTGATGATGGAGTTCTCCGTCTCGTTGAGGGAACGGGAAGCGGCGTTGCGCTCGAGGCGCTCTCTCACCTTGGCGCGGTAAGCTTCCACAGAGTCGCTGCCCATCTTCTTTGCAAATTCTTCGTCGAGCTCGGGGCGGACTTTGCCCGTGATCTTGTGAAGGGTCACCGTGAAGACCGCCTTCTTGCCCTTGAGCTCTTCTGCCTGATAGTCTTCGGGGAAGGTGACTTCGATATCCCTCGTCTCGCCGATGCTCATGCCGACGACGCCTTCTTCAAAGCCGGGGATGAACTGGTGGGAACCGAGCGTGAGGTCATACCCTTCCGCGGTGCCGCCCTCGAACGCCTTGCCGTCCATCTTGCCCGCGAAGTCGATGTTGACGGTATCCGTCATCTCTGCGGCGCGGTCCGTCACTTCTTCGTCCTTTGCAAGGCGAAGGCGGGTGTCTTCGATATCCTTGTCGACGTCGGCGTCCGAAACAGTATATACGAATTCGGGGATCTTTATACCCTTGTAGGTCTCGATCTCAACGTCGGGCTTTACGGGAACTTCCGCGATGAGCACGACTTTCTCGTCGGAAATGTCGTCGACGGAGAGCGAAGGATCGCCGACTGCCGTGAAGTTATCCTTCTCCTTCTCGAGGATGGCGCCGTAGTGCTCGGCATAGAGCAGATTGAGCGCGTCTTCATAGAAAAGACCCTTGCCGTAGTACATTTCAAGGACGTTCTTGGGGACCTTGCCCTTGCGGAAGCCGTTGACGGCGTACTTGCCGCGGTTCTGCTTGTAGGCTTCGTTGTTGGCTTCGTTCCACTCTTCGGGCGTGAAGGTGATGGTGATCTTGACGGTGCTCTTTTCTGCTGTCTCTACCTGGTAATTCATAAATAGCTCCTCATTTTTCCGACGGTAATGATAGTTGTTTCTGATCGGATATTTTTGCCTAACTATTTTAACATAACGGGGCGAGAAAGAAAAGCGTTTTTATTTACAATTTTGCTTTTTTCGGGTATAATGACTGCATAGAACAGCAAGGAGCGACTTTGCAGGAGACCCTATGCCGCAGGATACTTTCACCATACGACTTCTCGCCAAAGAGCTTTCCTCTTCCCTCCGCGGCGGACGCATCAACCGCATCAATCAGCCCGGGAAAGAAGAACTCTCCCTTCTTATATACACGCAAAAAGGCACGTTGAAACTGACGGTCAACGCGAATGCTGCCGATTGCGGGGTTTATTTCACGACGGACAACCCGCCCAACCCTCTGACCGCGCCCAATTTCTGCATGCTGCTCCGGAAATACTTGCAGGGCGCGGAGATCTTGAGCGTGGAGACGCCGGGCTTTGAACGCATCCTCATCTTCCGCGTTGTCTGCTTTTCCGACTTTTCGACGGCGGAACGGGAGCTGCGCGTCGAGATCATGGGAAAGTACTCCAATATCCTTCTGACGGAACAGGGCGTCATTTTGGGCGCGCTCAAGACGACGACCATCGACGAAAACTGCCGGAGGGCGATCTTGCCGGGCGCCCCCTATCTCCCCCCCGCCCCGCAGGACAAGACCGACCCCTCCGATCTCCCCGCCCTTTATGCGCTGCTTTCTCCCCCGCTCCCCGAAGATCTCCCGCGCTTCCTCTTTCAACATGTAGCGGGGCTCGCTCCCTGTACGGCGGAGCAGATCGTCTTGGGCTATCGGGGCGGAGACTTTGCGCAGTACGTGCACGATACCATCTTTTCAGACGAGATCTCTCCCTGCGTCGTGGAAAAGAACGGCGTTCCCGCCGACTTCTTTGCGCGTTATGCAGAGGGCGGCATCCCCTTTGAGAGCATCTCGGCGGCGGAGCAGTACTTCTATGCGGGCAGGCGCAGGAAAAAGGGATTCGACGAATTGCAGCGAAAGCTCACTTCCGCCGTCTCTTCCGCCAAAAAGAAGCAGGAGAAGCGGCTTTCTCAGATCCTGGAAAAGCGCCGCCAGTGCGAAGGCACGGAGGAGGATAAGATCAAGGGAGAACTGCTCACCGCCAATTTGTACCGCTTAAAGCAGGGGATGCGCTCCTGCGAGCTCGAAAACTACTACGACGAAAAAGGCGGTACCGTAAAGATCGTCCTCGACGAACGGCTCTCCCCCGCCGACAACGCGCAGGCGTATTTTAAGCGCTACCGCAAACAAAAGCGCACGCTCGAAGCGCTCGCCCCGCAGGAGACGGAAGTGAAGGCGGAGCTCGACTATTCGCTGAGCCTGCTCGCCGCCATCTCCTCCGCCGACCGGATGGACGATCTCAAATGCCTCGAAGAAGAACTGCAGCTTGCGGGGCTTTTGAAACAGCCCGAAAAACGGCGCAAGCAAGCTGCGCCCGAGTACCCCTTCCGCCGCTTTGAAAGGGACGGGTTCGAAATTTTGGCGGGGCGCAACAATCTGCAGAACGACCGTCTCATCCGCTCCTCCTCGCCCGACGATGTATGGCTGCACGCGCAAAAGTACCACTCCTCCCACGTCGTCATCCGCACGAACGGCAGAGCGGTACCCGAGAATGTACTGCTCTTTGCGGCGGGCATCTGCGCGCGCTATTCGGACGCCGGGCAGGGCGGGCGCATCTCCGTCGACTACTGCCCCGTAAGGCAGGTGAAAAAGCCGCCTAAGGCAAGAGCGGGCTTTGTCGTCTATCATGACTATAAGACCATCCTGACCGAGCCCGACACCGACGCAAAAGAGCTATGATCTACCTTTCCGAATTCGTCTTTCCCTCATACGACGAGGAATACAGGGTGCGCCTTGACGAAAAGCGCACCTGTTTCAACACCATGTACCCCTTCTTCGTGCTCTCTTCACGCGGGCTGGAGCGGCTGGACTTTGCGCCCGTCACCCTCCTTTACGGCGGCAACGGTTCGGGCAAGACGACGGCGCTCAACGTCATCGCCGAGGCGCTTTCTTTGCGGCGGGACGCCCCCTTCAACCGCTCGAGTTTTTTTGACGACTATGTGGAGCTCTGCAGCTTCAGCACCCTCGCGCCGCCGCCCGAGGAGAGCCGCGCCGTTTCGAGCGACGACGTGTTCGACTACATGCTCTCCCTCCGCACCCTCAACGAGGGCATCGATACCAAGCGCGAAGCGCTTTTTGACGAATACTTTGAAAAGCGAAGGAGCGGGCCCTTCCGCATGCAGTCGCTCGGCGACTACGACGAACTAAAAAAAGTGACAAACGCGCGGAAGAAGACGCTCTCCGGCTATGTCCGCGAAAGCGGCATGGACAAGAACGTGCGCGAACAGTCCAACGGCGAGAGCGCTTACTTTTACTTCACTTCCCGCGTCCAAGGGGCGGGGCTCTATCTTTTGGACGAGCCCGAAAACAGCCTCTCCCCGCAAAAGCAGCTCGAACTCAAACAGTTTTTGGAAGAGGAAGCGCGCTTTTTTGACTGCCAGTTTATCATCGCGACGCACTCCCCTTTTCTTCTTTCCCTGCGCGGGGCGAAGATCTACGACTTCGACGGCGATCCCGTGGACGTCAAGCGCTGGACGCAGCTAAATAGCGTCAGGGTTTATTTCGAGTTTTTCGAAGCGCACCGCGGCGAATTCCGCAAACTGACGCCTCCCCCGAAATGACCACCGCATGGCAAAGAGCCGCCCGATCTGACAGGGCGGCTCTTTTTTGGGAAGAATAAACTTACTTGCGGTCGGGCGTACGGCTCTGCGGATAGAGCGGCAGCTCAAAAAAGCCCGTGCACACTTCCTGCGAATACTCCTGTGCGGGCGGGATGGCGCAGTAACCGTAGCTGGGCACCAGAATTTCCACCTGCATGGAGACTTTGAGGATGACGGTGAGGCAGGCGCTCAAAATGAAGGAATTGGAGACGGGATCCCATCGCCCTTCGGGCGAGACGCAGGAGGCGATCGCCGAAACGGTGAAAGGCATGACGGATGCCTGCGGTACGAACATCAGAACGTCCTCATTGAGCACGATGGAGCCGAGCGCCTTTCCCTCCTGCCCGTTCGCGTCCAGATAGACGATCTCGATGGGGATGGTGATCTTCGCCTGGATGCGCGCATACTGCCCGTCGGGCTGGCGCTCCACGTTGAGATCGGAGACGATGCCCTCCGAGGAGAGCGAGCGGGCACTTAAAAATGTGAGCGGATATGTAGGAGACGCCGGGAGAAAGCTTGCGGGAACGACGGAGTAGTTTTCGATGCGCGTCTGTACGATGCCCGCATCGAAGATCTTTTCCGCCTGGATGCACACTTTCTCGCAGAGGCCGTTCAGCGGATTGCCCGTGATCGCACCGGGGCAATGATCGGATGAAAAGTTGGAGAAAAATGACATGGATGACCTCCGTGAAAAGAACCGTTCGGGTTCTGTTTCATTGTATGCGGCAAACCGCCCTTGCGTGCCTTCGCCCGATCGCCATAAAAAAGATATGAAAAAAAGACCCACCGGGTCTTTTTTTCGGCTGTGTGAAGTTATTCCTTCTTCTCGGGAGCGGGAGCCGCAGCTTCGCCTTCGGGAAGAGCCGCGCTTTCCTCCGCGCCCTCTTTTGCCGCCTTGCGCTTTGCCTCAGCCTCCTGAAGGGCGGCCTTTGCCTCCTCGCGGAGTTTGCTCACCTTCATGATGGCCTTGATGATGAGGAACAACACGAGCGCCGTCAAAAGGAAATTGATGACCGCGTTGATGAACGTACCCCAGTCGATGTAGATGGAGTTCACGAGGTCTATGACCTGCGCGCCCGTCTCGTCCGTCGTGTACGCCGTCGAAAGGAAGGTGTAGATGCCCGTGAGGGAATCCGCACCGAAGATGAGCGCCAAAATCTTGTTGATGACGGGCTTCAAGATGTTGTTGCAGAGGGCGTTGACGATCGCCGTGAATGCGCCGCCGATGATGATGCCGACTGCCATGTCGAGGAT
>CALWCE010000024.1 GCA_944376295.1 uncultured Clostridia bacterium | reverse complement strand
TTGAGGTGACGGGACTTGAACCCACGACCTCTTGGTCCCTAACCAAGCGCGCTACCAAACTGCGCTACACCTCAATGAAAAGTACCTCTCTATTATATCGATTATTCGCCGTGTGTCAAGTAATTTTCTCCGCTTTCCGCCAAAAATTTTTACTTTTGCGTCGTTTTTCTTCTTCCGCGCACGCTCCCGCCCGCGCTTCCCTGCACACCTTCTTTCGCTGTGTAATACAATGGACGGGGGGATACCATGCGCATTTGTTTTGTGACGAAGGGCGGGCTCGATGCGGTCGGGGAGGAGGCGGGGGCGGATATCGTGTGTTATCCTCTCTCCGCGTTGGGAGAAGTGAGCTATGAACGCGAACTCAAGGGGGAGACTTCCCTTTTCGAGGCGGTCGCCATGCGCTCCAAGGCGCTGCGGTGTACCGTCGTCGGCGGATGTTATACGGACGCGCGCGGCATCCGCCGCAAGTCCGCCGTCGTCGCAGAACGGGGGCGTCTTTTGGGCGTTTCCGACCTTGTGAACCGCATCGACGGAAGCGCGTTCGGCGCGGGGGCGGGCGTCAAAGTGTACGAAACGGCTGCGGGGCGATTGGGCGTCGTCGTGGGGGAAGACCTCTACTTTCCCAAGGTCGTCGAAACGCTCTCGCTCTCGGGCGCGGACGCCGTTTTGTGCCTCTTTGAGGAGCTTTCCGAGGGGCTGGAACTCACCCTCATCCGCGCGCACGCCTTCTTTTACGGCCTTCCCGTCGCCCTGTGCGCCTTCGGATACGCCGCCGTCGCCGACCCCGAGGGCAGGCTTTCCTTCGCCTCTCCCGCGCCCGTAGGCCGCGTGACGCTGCCCAAAGAGCGGGAGTACCGCCTCATCGAGACGCGCCGCCGCCTAACCCTCCGCAAAAAAAGAGAATTTTAGGTCTTGTCAGCGGGCAAAAGTTGTGCTATACTCAAAGAAAGGGCGGCTCTTCGCGCTGCCCGAGGGAGAACGCATGCCGCAAGACAACGCACTTGAATTTATTTCTGCCTATAACATCATCGACGCCCGCCTGCGCGCGCTCTACCGCGGCAAGGGCAACCTCAACTTTTCCGATCTCGTCCGCCGCTGCGCCGATCACAATCCCGTCGTGCGCAAGTATGAGGACGACCTCGTTTTCTGCGCCAAGCTGCGCAACGTCATCGTGCATACGACGACGACCGACCGCATCGTGGCGGAACCCTGCGATGAGATCACGCAGCTCATGACGCACGTCGCGGAGCTGCTTTCCAGCCCGCCCCGCTTGAAACTTTTAAAAGACAAACAGGTGACGGGCATCTCCGCCAAAGAGACGGTAGAAGAATCGCTCATCCGCATCGCCAAGAGCGACTATTCAAACCTTCCCGTCTACCGCGGGGAAAAGCCTGTGGGGATGCTCAACAACCGCCGTCTCGTGCGGGCGATCGGCTCGCTCCTTTCGCAGGGCGGCGCGCTCGAAGAGCTTCTGGCGCTTCCCTGTGAGGATATTTTAAGGGAAGAGGATATCATGCGCTATTACCGCGTGTTGGGCAGGGAGACGCCCATCCAGGACGCCGTGGACGCCTTTGCCGAGAACAGGAAGCTCCTTGCTGTCATCGTCACGCACCGCGGCAATTGGGGGGAGCCTATCTTGAACATTCTGACTTCTTCCGACATCCCCCGCCTTTTGAAATACCTCGAAGACTGAAAAAGGCCCGCCGTTTCGGCGGGTCTTATCTGTCGCCTATGTTTGCTGAAAATAAGCGCGGTTGTGGAGAACGGCGGGGTGAAGGGGAAAGAGCTCTTCGGTGCGCCTGTGGAAGGCGAGAGCGCGTTCGTGTTCCCCGAGGGCATCATAGCAGCACACAAGGCTCAGAAGGGGCGTGAGGGAGCGCGAATCGGGCGTTTCGAAGTCTCCCTCCTCCGAATGATCGCGGCAGAAGAGGGCGGCTTCATACCAGAACACGGCTTCTTTCAGACGACCCTGCGCTCGTAATAGGCGTCCGAGTTCGCAGCAGACGGAAGCGCGCGGCTCCCCGTAGAGGAAGCTTTGAAAGAGTGCGGAAAGCGCCTTCTCGGGAAGCTCCTGCGCTTCGAAGCAGAGGGCAAGCACCTTGCATGCCTCGATCTTGTTGACATACCACCCGTCGCCCTTCAGCATTCCTTCCAGGCGCGCGGCGGCTTCCTCATAGCGGCGGTGATAGTAAAGCTCCCGCCCGAAATAGAAGGCATCGCGCGGGGAGAGGGGCTCTTCTTTTTCCCATTTTTCGTAGATGCGCAGGTTTCTCTCTCCCCGCTGTTTCTCGCTCCCGAGATGGCGGACGGGAAGATCAAAAAAGCTTTGCTTTCCGAAGGGGACGATGCATTCGTGCACCCGCCCGACCCAATGCGCCATGGGGGAGCGGCGGAGGATGCGCTCGCGGCGGAAGACAAGAGAGGGCGCATCGTCCTGCCCCATGCACTCGTATGGGAGAAAGAGAGTATCGGGCCGTTCCGCTTCGAGAAAGGCGCGGAGGGCGGGAAAGCGTTCGCGCGATGGGGGAGGGAGGACGTCGTCCGCGTCCATCCAGAAGAGATAGCCGCCCGTCGCCTTGGAAAAGGAGAAGTTGCGGGCAGCCGAAAAGTCATCCCGCCAGGGAAGATCAAAGACGAAAGCGCCGAAGGAGAGGGCGATCTCCCGCGTGCGGTCAATCGAGCCCGTATCGATGACGACGATCTCGTCAAATAGCCCCCGGATGCTTTCCAAACAGCGGGGAAGGACGGTTTCTTCGTCTTTTACAATCATGCAGAGGGAAAGGGTACTCATATGCCACCTCGCCCACATTTTATGCGTCCTTTCGCCTTTATTGCAACTATTTTGAGGAAAATCGCCGAACTATATCACGCATAGTACTATGCAAACGCCTTAAAACCGCAGTTCTATGTCAGACATAGTATTCGTTTTTGGCCTTTCCGAACAAGATTGCTCCAAGATCTTCCCGCTTGACATTTTATGCTCGCTCTGCTATCATGGAGCCATGAAGTGTTATCTTACTCCTTCGGAACAAAGGGAATATGAACGTTGGCGCGTTTTTTTGTATGAACGCGTCCCGTTCTTTCATGAGGATAGCGCGTGCCACGCCAAAGATCATTGTGCGCGGGTGCTGCTGTTTGCCCATCTTCTCGCAAAGGCATGCTCGCTCACACAGCAGCAGCGGGAAGCGCTTTCGGCGGCATCGGTCTTTCATGACTGCTGCCGCTTCGATGACGGCAGGGACGTCGGACACGGGCAGCGCGCTGCAGACAAGTACCGTTGTGTTTGCGGAGCGCTCGGGCTCAAATTCGATGAGCGCGTCTTCTTCATCATGGCATATCATGACCGTCACGATCAGGAAGGGGAGGCGGCGATCCGCAGCAACTTTCCCGATGCGGCGGAAAATGTCATCCGCCTCTATCGCATTTTTAAGGATGCCGATGCGCTCGACAGGTTTCGTTTCGGCCCCGAGGAGCTCGATGAAGCTTATCTTCGCACAAGGGAGGCGCGTGCGCTCATCCCGTTTGCAAAGTTTTTGAACGGAAAGGAGGTATGATCATGGAACAAAGTCGTTTTGAAAGAGCCATTTGTTTTGCGGTGAATGCCCACAGCGGCATGACGCGCAAGGGGGGAGGAACGCCCTATATCGTACATCCGATGGAGGCTGCCGTGATCGCATCCTATCTGACTTCGGATGAGGACGTGCTTTGCGCCGCCGTTCTGCATGATACGGTGGAGGATACCCCCGTTACCGCCGAGGAGCTTCGGGAAGAGTTCGGCGAACGTATCGCATCCCTGGTGCTCTTTGACAGCGAGAACAAGCGGGAAGACCTTCCTGCCGCCGACACCTGGGAATTGCGCAAGCGGGAGACGCTCGACGCGCTCTCTTCTTCGGGACGCGAGGAACAGATCCTTGTGCTTGCCGATAAACTTTCCAATATGCGTTCGATTTATCGCTCTTATCTCGAAAAGGGGGATGCCCTTTGGCTTGCGTTCAATCAAAAGGATAAGAACAGGCAGGAATGGTATTACCGCACCATTGCCGAAAAGCTGACGCTGCTTCGGGATTCTTCGGCGTATCGGGAGTATCTTTCTCTTCTCGATCTTGTCTTTTAAGCTTTGGGTGATTTTTCGCCGTCTGCCCCTTGACTTTTTGCGGAATGTCCGTATAATAAAGAAGAAGCGGTCTCGCGTCATTCGGCGCGGGGCGGTTCTACGGATAAGGAGCAGGAATGTTATGAAGATCTGTGTTTTCGGGGCGGCGAGCGCTGCCATCGACCAATGCTATATCGACGCGGTGGAGCGTCTTACGGAACAAATGGCGCGCCGCGGGCATTCGCTCGTTTTCGGCGCAGGCGGTTCGGGGCTCATGGGCGCGGCGGCGCGCGGCACCAAGCGCGGCGGGGGGTATATCCACGGCGTCATCCCCAACTTTTTCCGCGAGGAGCGTCTTGAAAGCATCTTCGGCGAGTGCGATAAGCTCACCTATACCGAAACGATGGCAGAGCGCAAGACGACGATGGAGGACGACTGCGACGCTTTCATCATCGTGCCGGGCGGCATCGGCACGTTGGAGGAGTTCTTTGAGGTCATCACCTTGAAACAGCTCGGGCGGCATACGAAGGCCATCGCATTTTATAACCTGAACGGGTATTACGATACGCTCGAAGCGTTCATGCATGAGATGTCAAAAAAGAAATTTATGGCGGAAGCGTGTCATGAGATGTATCGGATCTTCACCGATGCGGATGCGCTTTTCGACTATCTCGAGCACTACACGGCGGGGGAGATCTCGACGCGTGAACTCAAAAATACCAATGAAACAAAGCGGCCGTAGTTCGGCTGCTTTTTGATGCGTTCCGCCTAAGGATATCGCCCCGCGGCTTTTTTTGATGCTGCGCCCGAGAATGATCTCTCGGGCGTTTCTTCTTTTCCGGCACTTTCCGGAGACGTTCAAAGCCGACTCAAAGCGCGTTTTTGACCGCCCTGAGCTGCTCATCGAAGGCATCGATCTCCTCTTTCGTGAAGCCGATGAGGGGCAGGAGCTCCCTGAGCGTCCAGCCTTCGAGCATCTTCATCGTCGAAGAGGGGACGTTGGACCGCATGCCCGTCTCGACGCGCTCAAATACCGCTTTTAAGATCTCCTGCGCCTTTCCCTGCTGCGCTGCGAGGTGACGGTAGCTGCAGTCTGCGGAAAGGTATGCGTGCTTGTCTCCCCGATAGACGCGCCCGAATTTGGGGGAAGCGTAGCCTTCGAAGGTGCGCGCGCCCCACAGCTCGGATAGCCAGCAGATGCTGTCCTCCATCCACGTTCCCGCACGGGGGCAGAGGGGAGGCTGGTTGTAGATGGCGCCGCCGTTGCCGAAGCCGTGCGGGCCGTAGGAATAGATGTGGCTCTCAAACGAGATGCCGTTTTCGTCGAGCTTCTGCTCGAAGGCGAGCGTGTTTCTGATGGGGACGACGTTGTCCGTCCGCGTTGCAAAGAGGAAACAGGGCGCCGTGTCGGCATCGACAAGGTCGACGGGCGCAGGGAGCCCCTCCACGCACTGATCAGAAGTTTGGGCGGTGAGCACGGCATAGCCGAGGATGGCGGCAGCAGGTTTGTGTGCTGCGATGGTCGCGGCGCACGCGGCGAGATGCCCGCCCGCCGAGAAGCCGACGACGGCGATGCGCTCTTTGTCGACGCCCCATTCTTCCGCATGGGCGAGGATGGTCTCCATCGCCTGTTCGTAGTCCGCAAGGGGCGCGGGCCAGGGCTTGACGTGATGCAGGCTGTAGCGGAGCACGAAGGCGTGGAAGCCCGCCGCTGCAAACGCGAGGGCGATGGGCTCCGCCTCACGGTCGGAACACATGTGGTATCCGCCGCCCGGGATGACGAGGATGGCGGGTCGGACGTCGAGGTTGGTGTATTCGGGGCTCCTGTCATAGAGATAGCAGGTGAGCCTGACGTTTTGCGCTTCGTTGAGGGTGAGTACTTGCTGCATGATGTTCTCCTTTTGCTGTTTTCGGATATTATAATGCATTTTTCGTGCGCGCGCAAGACCTCTTCACGATTTTTGGGCACTTTGCCGAAAAAGAGGAGCTTAGGCAGGGGCAGGGGGCTTGCCGCGGCGCGGTTTGCAGGATGGCGGCTGCGGGCGTTGGCGGGCGACAGAGGCGCGTCTTTGCGGGACAGCGTGTTTCGGGTGACTCCGAGGGACGTCGCGGCGGGGTGTGGCAGCGGGCGAGGCGTCCTCCATACAATGGATAGTGGGCGGATATCCATGCCGCCGACACAAGAGGAGGTATGATTATGCCATTTTATCAGCATTGCCCCGTATGCGGCTGCTGGCCCTGCGTCTGCGTCAATCAGACGTATAAGACGATCGTCTATCCCTGCTGTTCCGGTCCGACGGGCTCCACGGGTTCCACGGGCATCGGCCCGACCGGCCCGACGGGTGCGACAGGTGCAACAGGTGCAACCGGCCCGACGGGTGCAACGGGAGCGACCGGTCCGACGGGTGCAACAGAGCAGGTAACATAAGGGAAACATGAAAAAGCCATTCGGAACAAAGTCAAACGGCAGCTCATACGGGCTGCCGTTCTTTTGTGCGCCCCGTTTTGCTCTTGCGATTTGCTCCTATTCCCTCTACTCCGAGATAAGGTGGAAAGCCACCTTTTTCGGAATAGGAATATTTAACCGTATCGAATCCGATACGGTTGGATACCGCACTATTTTCAAATAATATATCAGCAATTTCGCATATCCTATTGAAATCCCCGTGCGGATATGCTATAATTATTTTGTAATACGATTTGGACGAGGTGACAGCATGGCAATCAGCTACAATAAGTTATGGAAACTGCTCATCGACAAGGGGATGACAAAGACGCAGATGCGCCTTCGGGCAGATATTTCCACGACGACGCTTGCCAAACTCGGAAAAAATGAGACCGTTTCGATGGACGTCCTCTTAAAGCTCTGCAAGCTGCTCGATTGCAACGTCGGCGATATTATGGATGTTATCAACGAGGAGGCAAGCAATGGCGACAAGTAAGAAACTTGAAATCATCTACCATAACGGACAGCCCGACGGCATCCGATCGATCAGACGTCATCTATCGACGATGACGACTTATGTCATTCCGCGTCCTCTGCTTGCCGAGGCAAAAAAGATCACAGGCATCAGCCGTCCCGGTATTTACTATCTCATCAATGAAAACGACGAAAATAAGATCGTGCAGATCTATATAGGGCAGACACGCAACGGCGTCGTCCGTTTAGACGATCATAACCGTTCCAAAGATTTTTGGAACAAGGCGATCATGTTCCTCGCCGACAGCAAGACGTTCTCCCTCGATATGATCAGCGGACTGGAAGAATACGCCATTATCAAAGCGCATGAATCCAATCGCTATAAGGTGGAAAACTCCGTCAAGCCCAAGTATGAAATCGATGAGTACGACCTCCCCTCTATTGAAGAGGTGTACGAGGAAATACAGTTCATCATGGCGACGCAGGGTTATAAGCTGGACAACGCAAGGGCAAGCCTCAATGAATCGTCTGTTTTCCATACGACACGCAATGGTATCAAAGCATTTGGCGTTTATGACGGCGATAAATTTCAGGTGCTGGAAGGTTCAGAGGTCAATCTTACGAAACCCGCGAATCTTGAAAAGTATAACAAACAGCGCAAAGAGCTGTTTGAAAAAGGAGATATCATCCAACAGTCAGATAAGTATATCTTGAAAGTTACGCTTGAATTCAATACTCCAAGCGGTGCCGGAGAATTTATTCTCGGCGGCTCGATCAACGGCTGGCTTGAATGGAAAGACAAAGATGGCAAAACGCTCGACGAAATTTATAGGAGATAACTGAGGAGATAATATGCCAAAGAAAGTTTTTATTTCTTATTCATGGGATAGTAAAGAGCATCAGGAATGGGTTGTTGCGTTAACTAACGAATTGCGTTCAACTTATGGTGTGGATGCGAAATGTGATGTTCTTCTTGATAATCCAAACTTGTTTTCTATGATGGTTCAGGAAGCAAACGTAAATGACAAGATTATAATAGTTGATACGAAACGATATACAGAAAAAGCTGATCATGAACAAGGCGGCGTTGGTTATGAAACGCGATTGTTTTACAACTTTTTTCAAAAACGACCACAGAAACTTATTGTGATAAAAAGAGGGAATTGTGAATTGCCGTTTTATCTTAATGGATGGAACTATTTGGATTTTACTTGTGGTATGACGGAAGAAAATTTAGATGCTTTAGTGTTGAAAATAAATGATGAAGCGCCATATATAATGGCACCGATTACTAAGTCTCCGCGTGCAGTAAAAGGCAAAATCGCTGAAAGTGCACTAGACGGAAGCATTATCCCAGACTTGCGAGTTGTTACACAACAAGGCAAGGATGAATATTTAGAGGAAGAGTTTGAAACTGCAAATAAAACAATTTCAGATTTATTACAACAAACAAAACAAAAGAATCCATCTTTGAAATTTGAAATCGAAAAAAGAGAAGTCAATGTGCCGTCGGGAACAGGTATATTAGAGGGTGGTTCTTTTAAGCAGCAGGTAAATCATTATATTGTCTATACTTATTCTGTTAATTATCAGGATAAAGAAGCTTATTACAGAATATGGCTATCAATGACCGATAATAGGGCTGTGGGTAAAGGCATATTCGGTAGTAATGATCGTCCGATGTTTGGCAGAAGGCAGGAATTTAATTCTTTTCAACTTTGGGTTTACGTGTCAAATTCAAGCAGTAAATTGCAGCTAGCGTGCAATCCGATATGGGGAAATGATACAATTACCAACGGCAAAGAACTTGGTGTATTTATATTCAAAAAGCTGATAGATGTAATTAAACAGTAATGGTATTCTGTCCCGATAAGATACTTTTAATCTTCCCCCTAACTTCCGATAATACGAAATTATAAGAACATAGGAGAGCGTTATGGGCATTATAGATAAAAAGCAGATGACCGAAGAGGACATCAAGTTGAATTTTATCACGCCGGCAATTTTGTCAAAAGGCTGGCAGGATAAGATCACGATGGAAACCCAGCTCAGGTTTACGGATGGCAAAGTGAATCTTCGCGGCAACCTTGTAAATCGTGAAGCGCCGAAAAAAGCGGACTATGTGCTTTATTTTGCAAAAAACAATCCGCTCGCAGTGGTTGAAGCAAAGGACAATAGCCACAGCGTATCTTTTGGTATGCAGCAGGCAAAACTCTATGCCAAAATGCTTGACGTCAAGTTTGCATACAGCTCTAACGGCGACGCCTTCCAAGAGTTTGATTTCATTACAGGCGTTGAGCGCGAAATTGCGCTGGAAGAATTTCCGTCTCCCGAGGAATTGTTTGCTCGCTATCAGAGCGAAATAAACGACGGACAAGGGTTATTGGAGAAAGAACTTGCCCTCATCAATCAGCCATATTATACAAGCCAAAACACTTATCCGCCGAGATATTATCAGCAGGTTGCCGTCAACCGCACAATAGACGCCATCGCAAAGGGGCAAAACCGCATTTTGCTTGT
>CALWCE010000023.1 GCA_944376295.1 uncultured Clostridia bacterium | reverse complement strand
CGGAACACGGCGATGAGGTTGTTTTCGAGCGTCTTCCTGCGGCTCAGAAAGGCGGCGCGCACCGTCTCGCGGAATGCCTTTTCGCTCTTCACTTCAAACCCTCCCGCCGTAAAGTCGGCGTGCACGACGGCGGAATCGACGTTGGGGCGGGGCGTAAAGAGGGTGCGCGGCACTTTGCGCGTGATGCGGCACTCCCCCCTTCGGGCGATGGCGGCAGTCACCGCGCCATAGTCCTCCGTCCCCTCCGCAGCGCAGAAGCGGCGGGCGACTTCTTCCTGCACCATCACGGTGAAGGAGAGGCAGTTTTCCCCCTCCTCGACAAAGCGCATGACGATGGGCGTCGTCACATAATAAGGCAGGTTTGCAACGACGCGGTACTTCCCGAGCTCCCTTTCAAGCGCGGGAAGGGAGCACTTCGCAAAGTCCTGAAAGCGCACTTCGGTGTTTTCGCAGCCCGAAAGCGTCTCCGAAAGGACGGGCTGTAAGCTCCTGTCGATCTCGAAGGAGACGACGCGCTTTGCTTGTTCGGAAAGGGCGCGCGTGAGCGCCCCCGCGCCCGTGCCGATCTCGAGGACGGTGGTGTCTTTGTCGACGCCCGCATCCGAGACGATGGCGCGGAGCAGGTTGGTGTCGGTGAGGAAGTTCTGCCCGAATTGTTTTTTGAAGGAGAAGCCGTGCTTTTGGAGCACCGAGCGGAGATCATCCATATTTTTCCTCGCATGACGGGCGAAATTCTGCCCATGCTGTGATTGCAGGGAAGACCTGCCCTACCAAAGAACAAGAGGGGCGGAAGGATCGCGCAAATACGGTCTTTCCGCCCCTCCGACGTTATTTTTCGGCTGTCGATCATTTCTTGTCAGTTCAAGAAATGATCTCCGAGTTATCCATTGTGGATCATTTCCCGCACATACAGCGGGATGCCCTCGCGGTCGGCAAGCGCGCGGCACTGTTCGACGCACTGCTTCCCGATGCAGTCCACGACGGAAAAGCGGCAGCAAACGCCGCTCTTTTTGCAGTCGCGGGCAAAGAAGAGCACGCTGTCGAAGGCGACATCGCGGTAGACGGGGCGGCAGAGGCGGTCGTACATCATCTTATCGGGCGCGTTCAGCGAGATATTGACAAGGTCGATGACGCCCGCGAGCTGCGGCGTGATATCCCGCCCGTGGATGAGGTTGCCGTGACCGTTGGTATTTAAGCGCGTCTTCCCGCCCCGCCGCTTGACGTGCGAGGCGATGCAGAGCATCGCATCGAGGCGGTAGGTGGGCTCGCCGTAGCCGCAGAAGACGATCTCCTCGTACTGCGCGGGATCGCCGATCTCCTTCACGACGTCCTCGACGGAGGGCTCGCTGTCCAGCCAGAGCGAATAGCCCTCGTACTGCGCGCTCTGATCGCGCACGCAGAAGGTGCAGCGGTTGGAGCAGCGGTTGGTGAGGTTGATATACAGATTGTTTCCGATTTGGTAGGTAAAGGTATTCATCTTATGTCTTGGCGAAAATCAGCTTTCCGTAAGTTTATGAAAGAGCGTTTCCGCATTGCGGCGGACTGCCGTTTTGATCTGTTCCTCGTCCACCCCCCGCACCTCGGCGAGCCGTTTGACGATAACGGGAATATTGGCAGGCGAATTTTTCTCCCCGCGGAAGGGGGAAAGATAGGGCGAGTCCGTCTCGGTGAGAAGGCGTTCTTCGGGGCAGGCAGCGGCGCTCTCCACAACGCGGCGGCCGTTCTTGAAGCACACCGTACCGCCGAAGGAAAAGTACGCGCCGAGGGCGGCAAATTCCCCCATCATCTCCTTCCCGTGCGAGTAGCAGTGCATCAAAAAGCCGTGTTTTAAAAGGGATGTGTGCTCTTTTAAGAGCGAGAGCATATCCGCCGCACAGTCGCGCGAGTGGAGCTGCACGGGCAAAGAGAGGCTGTCGGCAAGCTCGAGCTGCGCCACAAACGCCGCCTTCTGCGCCGCTTTGTCGGTATTTTCGTAGTGATAGTCGAGCCCGATCTCCCCGATCGCGACACACTTCGGATGGCGGGCGAGCGCTTCTATCTCTTTGAGCCGATCGCAAGATAAGTTTTCAAGCTCCGATGGATGCACGCCCGCCGTGAAGTAAGCGCCCTCATGGCTTTCGGCAAATTCCTGATGCCAAGCGGAATGAGCGACGGTATCCCCCGCCAAAATGACGGCGGAAACGCCCGCCGCACGGATGCGCTCCCATTCCTCGGGGAAGGTGTACCCCTCGCCCGCAAAGTGCGCGTGAACGTCGATCATCTGATCTTCGCCCCGCTCTCCATGCTCTTTTCGGGGGAGAGGAGGGAAAGATTGCCCTCGCTGTCCTCGGCGCAGAGGATCATGCCCTCCGACTTGACGCCGCAGAGCTTGACGGGCTTCAAGTTGGTGACGAGCACCACCTTCTTCCCCACCATCTCCTCGGGGGTGTAGTATTTTGCGATGCCCGAAACGACGGAGCGCACTTCGTCGCCGACTTTCACCGTCTCATGCAGCAGTTTTTCCGATTTTTTCACCTTCTCGCAGGCGATGACTTCGCCCACACGCAGCTCCACCTTCGCAAAGTCGTCGATGGCGATCTCGGGCAGCTTCTCTTCTTCGTCAGCCGCCGCAGCAGGAGCCCCCGTCTCGCCCTTAGCGGGTATGGTTTGGTCGGCAGGCGCGGTCCGATCCCCCGAACCGTTTTCAGCTGCCTCGCCGGCAGGCGCGGCAGATGCAGGCGGATTTTCGCGCTCGTACTCCTCGCGCTGCGCCTTTTGGATGGCGTCCACCTTGGGCACGACTTCCTTCCAGTCAAAACGCGCAAACAGGGGCTCGTCAACCTCTGCAATATGATTCCCGCTCGGGTACGCCCCGAACAAATCGCATTCTTCCGGCGTCTTCAAGGGCGCGTTGAGGTAAGAGGCGATCTTTTTCGCCGTCTCGGGCAGGAAGGCAGCGAGCAGGCTCGCGCCCGTTAAAATGCTCTCGGTGAGGTTATAAAGGACGGTCGCCAAACGGTCCTTCTTCGTCTCGTCCTTGCCGAGCGCCCACGGCATCGTCTCGTCGATGTACTTGTTGGCGCGGCGGAAGATGAGGAAGAGCTCGTTGAGGGCGTCGGCGATGCGGAAGTCCTCCATGCACGCCTCCACCTTTGCCCGCACGCCCGTGACGACGCTCTTAAGCTCCTCGTCGACGGGCTCCACGGCGCCCCCGTCGCGCACGACGCCGTCAAAGTATTTGCGCGTCATGGCGAGGGTGCGGCGCACGAGGTTGCCCAGTGTGTTGGCAAGGTCGGAATTGACGCGCTCGGTGACGAGCTCCCAGGTGATGGTGCCGTCGCCTTCATAGGGCATCTCGTGGAGCACGAAGTACCGCACGGCGTCCACGCCGAACACGGAAGCAAGGTCGTCCGCATAGATGACGTTGCCGCGGGACTTGCTCATCTTCTCGCCGCCCTGCAAGAGCCAGGGGTGGGCAAAGACGTGGTCGGGCAAAGGTTCGCCGAGCGCCATCAGAAAGATGGGCCAGTAGATGGTATGGAAGCGGGCGATGTCCTTGCCGATGACATGCAGTTTTTCGGCATTGCGCCAGAATTCATCGTAGAGGGGCGCGCTGCCGTCGGGGTCGTAGCCGAGCCCCGTGATATAGTTGGTGAGGGCGTCCAGCCACACATAGACGACGTGGCGGCTGTCGAAATCGACGGGGATGCCCCATTGGAACGTAGAGCGCGAAACGCACAGATCCTGCAAGCCCTTCTTTAAGAAGTTGTTCATCATCTCGTTCTTGCGGGAGACGGGGCGGATGAAATCGGGGTGCGATTCGATGTGATGAATGAGCGCGTCCGCATACTTTCCCATCTTGAAGAAGTACGCCTCTTCTTTGGCGCGTTTGACCTCTCTCCCGCAGTCGGGGCATTTGCCGTCTACAAGCTGGCTCTCCGTCCAAAAACTTTCGCACGGGGTGCAGTACCAGCCCTCGTACTCGCCCTTGTAGATATCGCCCTGCTCATAGAACTTCTTGAAGATCTTCTGCACCGTCTTCACGTGGTCTTGATCGGTGGTGCGGATGAACTTGTCGTAAGAAGTGCCGACGCTGTCCCAGATGGAGCGGATGACGCCCGCGACGTTGTCGACATAGGCCTGCGGCGTGACGCCCGCCTTTTCCGCCTTCTCCTCGATCTTCTGACCGTGCTCGTCCGTGCCCGTCTGGAAGCGGACGTTGTAGCCCTGCATGCGCTTGAAGCGGACAATGGCGTCCGTCAGAATGGCTTCGTACGTGTTGCCGATGTGCGGCTTGCCCGAAGTATAGGCGATCGCCGTCGTTACATAATAATTGCCCTTCATATCGTCTCTCCTTGGCGCGGCCGAACGCCCGAACGCCGGGATGCGCCCGCAGACCCCCGCGGGCGTAACATTTTTGCCCTTATTATACACGCTTTCCGAAAAAATGTAAACTTATTTTACGCCGCGCGAGAGGGTGTCGAGCGCAGCGAGACTGAGGGAGTCCCCTTATTTTAGGCGCCTTCTTGAGGGAGCTGTCACGACATCCGAAGTTACCTTCGGTGTCGTGACTGAGGGAGTAAATTCTATTCCCTTGCCTCCTCGTCGCCTCGTCGCCGCAAAGCCCGCAGGTCCGCCGCTGCGTTCCTCGCGGCTTGCCCGCTCGGCTTGCGTCTCCTCTTCCCACGCATCTGCTTCGCATCTGCGCGGGAACCCTATATAAGAGGGAGGTGTCTGCGAAGCAGACGGAAGGAGTCGCCGCGTCGCCGCAAGGCGCATATGTGAGCGATTGCCTTACTGCAACCGCTGCGCTTTTTACGCCTGCGTCTCCTTTTCCCAAAAAATCTTTGCAAAAGCAAATCTTTTTTGGGAGCCCTGCAATGTTAGCCTCCCCTGTGCAAGGGGGCCAGCAGATACTCTTTCCCCTGCCCTCCCTGTGTAAGGGAGGGTGCCGAGCATAGCGAGGCGGGAGGGTTGGAAAGGTCAGATCCACGCGAGCACAACAACCCTTCCGTCAGGCTCGTTCCCTCGCCTGCCACCTCCCCTTACACAGGGGAGGCATATGAGGGAGTCGCCTTATTTTCGTAAGTTCGTCAACGGCAGCGGCAGTTCTCTTTTTCCTACAAAACTTCCCACTCCTCCCGCAAAATGGCGCGATGGACAAGATCGCACCGCTCGCCCGTCGCGGTGAGCTTCCACGCCTTCCGCGCGGTGCCCTCGTACACAAACCCGCACTTTTCCATCACCCTGCCCGAGCCGACGTTCTCCTTCGCATGGCACGCCTCAAGGCGGTAGAGCCCGCACTCTGCAAAGAGATAGTCCCTGACGCAGGCGAGCGCTTCCGTCATGATGCCCTGCCCCCAGAAGCGGCGGCAAAGGCAGTACCCGAGGTCGGCGCAGTCCGTGCGCTTGTCGAGGCTATCCACCGAAATACTGCCGATGACCTCGCCCTCTTTCACGATCGCCCAATGAAAGACATCGGGCTTTTTTGCCTCCTCTTCCCACGCGGCAAGGAGCGCCCGCGTAAAAGCGATATCTTCGTGCGGCGTCCATGTGAGGTACTTGGTGACGGCAGGATCCGTCATCCAATTCTGATAGCACATCTCCGCGTCGTCCGTGCGGAAGGGGCGCAGCGTGAGCCGCTCCGTTTTCAAAACCTTGCTGCCGAGTTCTTTCATTGTATGCCTCCCAAACAAAAAGCCCGCCGGTTGACCCGACGGGCTGATCCATTCAAAAACGCGCGCGCCAAGTCATCGTATTTCCAAAAAGGATACGACCATCATGGGCATAACGTTGACAACCTTCGCGTTCATATTTTCAGTATAGCACTTCTCCGCCCCGCCGTCAAGGAATACGCACTATATTGTAGACGCCTCTTCGAGATGGTGGACTGCCGTTCGCGGCTTGCCGAGACGGCAGGACGGAGGGAGTAGCCCGCCGCAGGCGCCTGAGGGAGGTGGCGCGCGCCCGCGGAAGCGGGCGCGCGGCGGAAGGAGTCACCCCCCCAAAGCATAACCTGTCCTGCGGCGGCATAGAGTAGAGGGATGAACGGGGTGTTTGCGGCAATGTTTTTTGCGTCGCTTTTGAGTTTCCTCATCTTGGATCCCGAGGGCTTCCTGCCCGCGCTCCTCGCGGGCGGGGAGAAGGCGGTGTCGCTCTCCCTCTCGCTCGCCGCCGCCTACTGCGTGTGGCTGGGCTTTTTCGGCGTGATGGAGCAAAGCGGGCTCACCGCTCTCTTTGCACGCGCCGTGCGCCCCGCCGCCCGCAGGCTCTTCCGCTCGGACGACGAAAAGGCGCTCTCCGCCGCCTGCTGCTCGGTCTCCGCCAACCTTCTGAGCCTCCCCGGCGCGCCCACGCCCCTCGGCATCGAGGCGACCCGCCGTTTTCTCGAAGGGGGCAACCCCTTCGGCGCGCACATGCTCTTCGTGCTCAACGCGGCGGGCGTGCAGCTGTTCAGCACCACCGCCCTCTCCTTCCGCCTTGCGGCGGGGTCTGCCTCTCCCGCGGATATCGTCCTCCCCACCTTCCTTGCAACGCTCGCCTCGGCGGCGTTCGCCGTGTGTCTCCTCTTTTTCACCGCCCCGAACCGCCGCAAAAAGCGCCGCCCGCGCCCGCTGCGCCCCCGCGCCCGCCGATGAGCGCTCTTTTATTCCCCCTGCTCTTTTTAGGGGTGTTCGCCTTTGCACTTTTCAAAAAGGTCAAGCTCTTCGACGCCTTTTCGGGCGGCGTCAGGGGAGCGCTCCCCCTGCTCGCCTCGCTCTTCCCTTCGCTCGCCGCCGTGCTCATTTTGAGCGAACTCTTCTCCCAAAGCGGGCTCTCGGAACTCCTCGCCCGCCTGCTTTCTCCCGCGCTGAACTTTTTCGGCATCCCGAAAGAGCTCGCGCCGCTCCTGCTTGTCAAGCCCTTTTCGGGGAGCGGTTCGATGGCGTTTTTGCACGAGATCATCTCAACATACGGCGCGGACAGCTATCTTGCGCGCTGCGCCTGCGTGGTGTACGGCTCGAGCGAGACCTGCTTCTATCTTTCCGCCCTCTATTTTGCGGGCGCGAAGAAAGTATCGCCCCTGCCCGTCCTTGCGGCGCTTGCGGGAAACTTTCTGGCAGCAGTCCTGGGCTGCCTCTTTTGCCGAATTTTGTAGCTAAAAGGGGGCGAATGGGGCAATTCGTCAGAATTTTGCAAAAAAACGTGCATGTTTGCGCATAAAATTTTCGGGAAATGTTGCAAAACACAAAAAAATAATTTTTGGAAATTTTTCGCGGAATTAGTTTTACTTTTTGGGAAAATGTTCTATAATAGAGGCACAAAGTCGATGAGGACATCGGCGACGCAAAACAAAGCTCATAATTTTCCCCCTTATCATATAGGAAATGCCCCGAGGCGCAAGCTTCGGGGCGTTTCCTTATATTCACGAATTTCTTTTGCTTTGCAAAAGAGGCCGCTTCTTTCCCTTGTCTCCTCGTCGGAGCAAGGCGACCGTTCTTTCCCTTGGCTCCTTCCCTGAGGGCGAGCAAATGCTTTCTTGGCAACGCCACGGTGTGGCGTTGACCATTTGCAAGCTTGGGAATGCCCCATTGTTCGGGGCATTTCAGGGCTCCCGCGCAGATGCGAAGCAGATGCGTGGGAAGAGGAGCAGCGCGGTCTCTACCGCGCGAGACGGTGGCGCGCTGTCCGAGGCTTGTCCTCGGCGGCGCGACGGAAGGGTTGTTATGCGCGGCGGGGCGGTCCATTCGGACCGCCCCGCCGCACAAGATCTCATTGTATCAAATTCATTCCCCTTACGCAGCCGCTTCGGTGCGTTCCGCTGTGTTCTCCCTCTGCTCCTCGGGCGAGCCGCGCTCGAGGAAGACGAGGATGACGGAATACAACAGCCCGGGGCCGAAATTGAAGAAGTGGCAGTCGACGGTGCTCGTTAAGATGAGGGCGAGCACGATGAAGGCAAGGAAGATATTCTCCTTCGTCCGCCGCCTCCACAAAAGCCGCACCGTCTGGAAGCGATGGAAGGCATACGCCAAGAGCGCCACGACGCCGCCCGACGCCATCAGCTGCAGATAGGTGTTGTGATAGCGCGGGGGCAGGAAGGAATCGGAGGGGAGCTGCCCCCAGCGGAACGCCTCGCACTCGTAAAAGCCCACGCCGAAGAGAGGATGCCCCGCAAACTGTTTGAGCCCGCTCTCCCAGATGCCGTCGCGGCCGTTGCTGTCGAAGCGGAGCATGGACGCAAACAACTGCATGAACTTTTCAAAGAACACCGCAACGGCGATCATTGCCAAAAGAATGAGCGCGCCCGCCACGATAAGATGGTAGAGCCGTTCGCGCCCGCGGCTCTTGACGATGACATAGGCATAGCTCGCCAAAAAGACGATGCCGCCAAAGAGAATGGAGCCGCGGCTCTGCGTGAGCACGACGCCCGCGAGCGTCAGACAGCCCAAAAGCGTATACTGCCAGCCGTTTTTGCGCGTCGATGCAAAGTAAAAGCTCGCGGGGATGCACATCGCGATGATGCAGCCGATGTTGTTATACATGCCCCAGCCCGTCGTAAGCTTGCCCCTGTCCACCCCCTCGGGCGTCACCACGCCGGGCAGGAAATAAAGGCGCACCGTCTCCAGCATGATGCCGAAGCCGAGGAGCAGGAAAAGGCGCAGAAGGTAGTCTTTTTCCGCGCGGCGGAAATCGACGGTGTAATAGAAGAAATAGTAGAGCGCGCAGAGGGAGGCGATCTCCACCAAGCCGAAGAGCGCCGTCTTTGCCGAATAGGAGGGGCTGAACAGCCCGCCGAGGACGTAAGAGACGCCGAGCGCCAGAAATCCGAAGGAGAGCGCGGGGCAGCCCTTGCGCTCCGCCCGCGTCGGAGAAAAGACGAGAGAATGCACGAGGCGCGCCGCGATCGCAAGGACGGCAACGACAAGGATGACGATGAACTGCACCTGAAACGCCTTATCGTAAAAGGCAGACTCCCCGACGTGCGTCGCGGGGTTGTTTTCGGGCGAGATGGTCATGTAGGCGCACACAAAGACGGGCACGAGGGGCAGCGTGTCCTCGGCAAAGAAAATCGCGAGCAGCCCCAGCAGCAGATAGAGATAGAAGACGGGAAGCTCTAAGGCGAACACATTGCTCGCCACCATCAGGAGGACGACGGCGACCTGATACCACACCGAGCGAAAGAAACCCTGCAATGCTTGGATGAACTTGTTATCCCGCAGCGCGGGGCAGCTTTCGTAGATCATATCTCTCCCTCGGCGCAAAACGCCGTCTGCACTTGATTATAGTACACTTCGCCCATACTGTCAAGTGTTTGGCAGCGCCCGCCCCCAAATGGGCACGCCGCGCCGAACGGGCGCCCCTTGCAGCGCCGCCTCAGAGATCGAGCGTTTCGCGGTAGATCTCGCTCTTTGCGACTCCCCTGTCCTCCGCCGCCTTTTTTAAGGCTTCCTTCTTCGTGAGGCCCTCGTCCATATATGCCTTGACGTGTTCGCGCACGGAGAGCGCATTCAATGGGCTTTCGCCGCTCGCCCCTTCGACGACGAGCACATACTCCCCCCGCTTTTCGCCCGCCAATCCCTCCGAAAGCGTGAAGGGCGTCGCTTCCTCATAGAGTTTGGTGATCTCGCGGACGGCGCAGGCGTTCCGCTCGCCGAACACTTCAAGCATCGCCGCGATATCGCGGTCGACGTCCTGCGGGGCGCTGTGGAAAAGGAGCGTCTCGCGGGCGTTTTGGAAACGTTCCAGAAGGCGGCGGCGTTCGCCCGCCTTGTCGGGCAGAAAGCCCACAAAGGTGAAGCGGGAGGCATCGAGCGCCGAGAGAACGAGCGCCGAGAGCGCCGCGTTCGCCCCGGGGAGCACGGTATAGGGCACCCCCGCCGCCCGAAGGTCTTTGCAGACGGTGTTGCCGGGGTCGGAGACGACGGGCATGCCCGCGTCCGAGACGACGCAGACGCGCTTCCCCTCCCCGTGCAGGGCGATCATCTCCTCCGCCGCCGCGTGCTCGTTGAACTTATGGCAGGCACGGAGGGGCTTTTTGATGTCGTACGCGGAGAGCAGCTTGACGGTGTGCCGCGTGTCCTCGCAGAAGATGACGTCCGCCGCGCGCAGTTCTTCGAGGGCGCGCAGGGTGATGTCCTTCAGATTTCCGATGGGCGTTGCCACAAATGCGATCATATCTCCTCCCCGGCGGCCGTTTGGAAGGCTCCCTTCCCGCCCGCCGCGTGTTGTTCGGTATTTTCCGCGGCTTCCGGGCCCGCCGCACCGTTTTCCGCTGCGCCCTTCTCCGCGCCCATCCTGCCCGCCGCCGCAGTGTTTGAGAGGGTGGGCAGCACTTCGAGCCCGCTCTTTCCGCCCTTTTTCGCCATCACGAGAGCAAGATAGGGCTTTGCGCCCTCTTTGCCCGAGACGAGCTGCAATTTCTTGGGCTCGAGCCCCGCCGCGTGGAGGGTGCAGAAGAGCTCGGAAAGGCGGTCGGCGCGGTGCACGAGGGCGAATCTTCCGCCGAACTTCAAGCACCGCGCGGCAGCAGCGACAAGCTCTTCCAGGGGCAGCATCAGCTCCATGCGGCAGACTGCCTTCTTGGGGTCGGCGTTTTCAAACCCGCCCTTTTCGTAAGGGGGATTGCACAAAATGAGCGAAAACGCCTCGGTATAGCGGGGCGGGATGTCCTGCACGGCGATATTTTCCACGGTAAAGAGGTCACAAAGCCCGTTGAGCTCCACCGTGCGGCGGGCAAGTTCCGCCATCTCCTTTTGCAATTCAAAGAGGGTGACGTGCCGAATGCCCGTGTTCTCGGCAAAGAAATGCAGCCCGACGATGCCGCACCCCGCGCAGAAATCGGCGACCTTCTCCCCCGCCTTTGCTTTGACAAAGCGCGCCAAAAGCACCGAGTCCGACGTAAAGCGATAGAGCCCGGTGTCCTGCACGATGCGGTAATTTCCGATAAGAAGCGGTTCGATGATCTGCATTTTCTATTCACGTCACCTCATTTTAGGCGCCCTCCTGAGGGAGCTGCCGAGACGTTCGGCTGCAAGCCGACGCCGAGGCTGAGGGAGTCACC
>CALWCE010000022.1 GCA_944376295.1 uncultured Clostridia bacterium | reverse complement strand
GCCATGCGCATCACGGCGGGGGTGTGCGTCGCCGTCATTTTGGCGCGCGAGCTCATCGTGAGCGGCTTCCGCATGGTGGCGGCGGAGCGCAAGCTCGTCATCGCGGCGGATAAGCTCGGCAAGATCAAGACGACCTGCCAGGACGTTTCCATCGCGGTCTTACTTGCGAGCATGAGCTTCCTCGAAACGAAAGCGGGGCAGATCGCGGCGCTCATCGGGCTTATATTCTTCTTCCTCTGCACCTTCTTCACGGTGCTTTCGGGCGTCAATTATATCGTCAAAAACAAGCAAGTGCTCAAAGAGAGCGATTAAACCTGCGGGCGGCAAGCGATGAAATACGCGGCGATCGTACTCAGAAATACGAATACTCCCATCTCCACCGTGCGTTACGGGGAGGTCGTGGATGCCTTTTTGTCGGGCGGCGTGACGCTCGACGAAGTCGCCGTGCTCTCTTATGCCGATAGAAACGCCGTCACCGTGACGCTCACCCGCCTTGCCTCGGAGTGCGACGGCGTCTTCTTCATCTGCGACCGCGTGCTCATGCCCTTTGCAAAAGACGCAGTCTCGGGGCTTTCGGGGCAGAATTTCTCGGGCGAATGTCTGCTGGAGACGGAAAAGACCCTCTTCGGCGTGCTGCCCGCTTCGAAACAGGGGAGCGAGCTCGTGAAAGAGGAATGCATCCCCGCCGTCGACAAGCGCCGCGGCAAGACCTATTACGAGCTGGTCCTTCGCACGGTGGCTGCCCCTGCAGAGCGCGTCTTTTCCGCCATCGCCTCCGCCCGGGAGGCGAGCCGCGACCGCGTTACCATCCATACCTTTGAAGAATTCGGCGCGGGGCGCATCGAGCTCGTGTACGATCAGGATACCCCCAAGACCGCCGTCGACGAGGCGCTGCGCATCCTCTCGACCGAGCTCAACGATTATGTCTATTCCCATGAGGACGAGAGCGTCGCACATCGCCTTTTTACCGTCTTGAAGCTCCACCGCATGAAGCTTGCGACGGCGGAGTCCTTCACGGGCGGCGGCGTGGGGCATGCCGTCGTGGAGATCCCGGGCGCGAGCAAAGTCTTTTTCGAGGGGATCAACGCTTACAGCAACGAGGCAAAGATGGCGCGGCTCGGCGTCACCGAATATACGTTGAAGAAGTTCGGCGCCGTCTCCAACGAGACCGCCTACGAGATGGCTGCGGGGCTTCTGAAAGGGGGCAAGTGCGATCTCGCCGTCGCGACGACGGGCATCGCGGGCCCCGATGCGGACGGCACCGATAAGCCCGTGGGGCTGTGCTATATCGCCGTCGGCACTTTGGACAGGGTGCGCGTCTTCCGTTTTCTCCTGAACGGAGACCGGGAAGCCGTCACCAAGCGCGCGACCAATCTGGCGCTCTTTCTCGCCTATAAGGAAGTCAACGGCTGAGCTTTTCCGCTCTGCCGAAACAATAGGAAAATATCCCCGGATAAGGAGAAACAACATATGAACGAAGAAAAACGCAAGGCGCTGGACGCCGTCCTCACGCAGATCGAAAAGGCATACGGCAAGGGCGCCATCATGAAACTCGGCGACGAGGCGGGCAATACCGATATCGAAGTCATCCCCACGGGATGCCTTTCTTTGGATCTTGCCCTCGGCATCGGCGGGCTTCCCCGCGGCAGGATGATCGAGATCTACGGCCCCGAATCTTCGGGTAAGACGACGGTCGCTTTGCACGCCGTTGCCGAAGCGCAGAAGCTGGGCGGCGTCGCGGCGTTCATCGACGCGGAGCACGCGCTCGACCCCGTCTATGCGAAGGCTTTGGGTGTCAATTTGGACGAGCTCTACGTCTCCCAGCCCGATACGGGCGAGCAGGCGCTCGACATCGTCGATCATCTCGTGCGCTCCTCGGCGGTGGATATCATCGTCGTCGACTCGGTCGCGGCGCTCACTCCCAAAGCGGAGATCGAGGGCGATATGGGCGATTCTCACGTCGGCCTTCAGGCGCGCCTCATGAGCCAGGCGCTCCGCAAGCTCACCGCCATCGTCAACAAGAGCAAGACGTGCGTCGTCTTCATCAACCAGCTGCGCGAGAAGGTGGGCGTCATGTTCGGCAACCCCGAAGTCACCCCGGGCGGCAAGGCGCTCAAGTTCTACGCCTCCATCCGCATCGACGTCCGCAAGACGGATATCTTAAAGGACACCGAAGGCGCCGCAGGCAACCGCACGCGCGCAAAAGTCGTCAAAAACAAGCTCGCGCCTCCCTTCCGTCAGGCGGAGTTCGATATCATGTACGGCGAGGGCATTTCGCAGGAAGGCTGCCTCATCGATCTCGGCGTGCAGTACGACGTCTTGGGCAAGAGCGGCGCATGGTACAGCTATGAGGGCAACAAGATCGCCAACGGCAAGGAAAAGATGCGCCAGTTCTTAAAAGATAACGAGGAACTTGCCAAAGAGATCGAAAGCAAGATCCGCGCGGCAGCCAAAGGAAGCCCCGTGGAGACCGTCTCGGGCGAAGAGGAGCCTGCGGTATGAAATACGGATTCGTGCGGGCGCGGGCGCTTTCTCCCGACCTGAAGCCCGGGGATCCCGCTTACAATGCGCAAAAGCTCAAAGAGGGCATGGAGAGAGCCGCCGTGGAAGGCGTCGAACTTCTCGTCTTCCCCGAACTTTGCGTCACGGGCTATACCTGCGGCGATCTGTTCGGGCAGAAGCTGCTTTTGAATGCGGCGGAAGAAGCTTTAAAGGGGCTTGTTTCCGCTTCGTCGGGCAAGCATATGCTCGTGTTTGCGGGCGTGCCCGTCGCGGTGGGTGCGGAGCTTTTCAACTGCGCCGCCGCCTTTGCGGAAGGGAAGCTTCTGGCGCTCATCCCCAAGAGCCATATCCCCAACTACCGCGAGTTTTACGAACTGCGCCACTTTACGCCCGCCAAAGAGGGCGTCTCCGTTGTCGACTATGCGGGCTGTTCCGTTCCCTTCGGACGGGAGATCGTCTTATATCACGAAAAAATGCCCGCCTTTTCCGTCGCGGCGGAGATCTGCGAAGATCTTTGGGCGGCGCACTCCCCTGCGGAAGGACACGCCGCGGCGGGGGCGAACATCCTCGTCAATCTCTCGGCGAGCAATGAAGCGGTGGGCAAGCTCGAATACAGGCGTCTTCTTGTCAAGGCGCAGTCGGGCAAGTGCGTTGCGGGTTACGTCTATGCCGACGCGGGGGAGGGGGAGTCCGTCTCCGACCTCATCTTCGCGGGACACGACATGATCGCCGAAAACGGCAGCCTCCTTTCCGAGAGTGCGCCCTTTTTGGGCGGCTCGGCAACGGGGGAGATCGACGTCGAACTTTTAGAACACGAGCGCCGCGCCATGAACACCTTCGAACAGGGCAGGGAGGGCTATACGAAAGTTGCCTTCTCCTTCCCGCTTGCGGAAGGGAAGCTCACGCGCAAAGTCGACCCCACGCCCTTCGTCCCCGAAGGGAAGGAGCTCGACCGCCGCTGCGGGCTCATCCTCTCCATGCAGAGCAGCGCTCTTGCGCGCCGTTTACAGCATACGCACAGCAAGACGGCGGTCATCGGCATTTCGGGCGGGCTGGATTCGGCGCTTGCGCTCCTTGTCACCGTGCGCGCCTTCGACCTTTTGGGAAAGCCCCGCGAAGACATCATCGCCGTCACCATGCCCGGTTTCGGCACCACCAACAAGACGCGCATGAGCGGGCTCTCCCTCATGCAGGCGACGGGCGTCACCATCCGCACCGTGCATATCGGTCCCGCCGTCAACCGCCACTTCAAGGACATCGAGCACGACCCCGAAGACAGGAACGTCACCTACGAGAACGCACAGGCACGTATGCGTACGCTCATCTTGATGGACATCGCCAACGATATGAACGGCATCGTCGTGGGTACGGGCGATCTATCCGAGCTTGCCCTCGGCTGGTGCACCTATAACGGCGACCACATGAGCATGTATGCCGTCAATTGCTCGGTCCCCAAGACGCTCGTAAAGTCGCTCGTCGACTACGAAGGCAGGCGCGCGGGCGGAAGATTGGAAGCCGTTCTTCGCGGCATCCTGAATACGGAAATTTCCCCCGAACTGCTCCCGCCCGACGAAGAGGGCGGCATCGCGCAGAAGACGGAAGATATCGTCGGGCCTTATGAGCTGCACGATTTCTACCTTTACTCCTTCGTGCGGCGCGGCTTCTCGCCCGCCAAGACGCTTTGGCTCGCCGAGCAGGCGTTCGAAGGCAAATATGACCGCGAGACCCTGAAAAAATGGCTCCTCAACTTCTATAAACGCTTCTTCGCCCAGCAGTTCAAGCGTAACTGCGTGCCGGACGGCGTCAAGGTGGGCTCGGTGTCTCTCTCGCCCCGCGGCGACTGGCGGATGCCTTCCGATGCCTCCGCCGCCCTCTGGCTCAAAGAGGCGGAAGAACTGTAAGCAGCCAAAGGAGGCTCTTTCATGCGTTTTTCAAAAGACGATCTCCCCGCAGGCAGCAAAGTCTCCGTTGCGGTTGAGGTTTGCGCCTGGTATGAATTCAGGGCAGAGGATATTCTCGAACTCTCTCTCGAATACGAAAAGATGAGCGGGATCTCGTTCGTGACGGACGGGCGGCTGGTGCTGTCGCGTGCGGCGGCGTGCGCTTCTGCCGAGGATGGAAAGCGCTGGCGGGAGATGTCGGACCCCTGGCTCGACGAGGGGGAGGATGAATCCTTTTGGGGAAACGTCATGAAGGGCTGGTGCGATGTCGAACTGCTGCTCTTCCGCACGAAAGAGGGGGAGCGATTCTTCGACTGCGGCGCTCTTTTGACGGAGGACGCGGGCGAAGGCGGCGTCGGCGGGTTTTCTGCCGAGCTCAATGAAGCGGGCGATCTCGTCCTGCTGTTCGGCAAGTCCTCGCGTGAAGAGGAACGTGAGCCCAACGCCTATGGCCGCTACATCGAGGGCTTTGACGCCCGTTTTCCCGATTTTTCGGGAGAGATGCGTCTTGCCGTCGATTCTGTCTCCAACGAGTGGTATGCCCCGGGGATGTCTTCCGGGAAAGACGGCGTCGCGATCACGGGGCGCATCCTCAACAAGCGGTATCGGGGAGCGCGCGTCTCCTTCGCCTTCGGCGGCGTGACGGAACTTGTGTTTGGGATCCCGAAAAAGTGGGGCAAGGAGACGGAGCTCGTGGTCTGTCCTGACCGTGACGGAACTTATTATGTCCGTTTGGGCACGGAAGTGCAATTTTCCTGCAAACGGATCGCACTTGCGGAATAAGCCAAAGGAGGCTCTTTCATGCGTTTTTCAAAAGACGATCTCCCCGCAGGCAGCGGAGTGGAGCTCGTGCTGGAAAACTGCGACGTCTTTTGTTTTCCCGCCGAGGATGTGCTCGAGCTGCGCCTCAAAGCCGCCAAGTCGGAGAACGGTTTTTTGATCGAGGACGGCTGCCTCGTGCTGGCGGCGCGGGCGGCGAAGACGCTGAGCCTCGACGCGCTCCGCGTGCAAAAAGAGGGCTTAGAGCCCGCTGAGTACGATCGTTTCGATGCCCGCATGGCGCTCTGCTGCGATATCTGCACCCTGGAGATCTGCGGGGGAGGGGAGAAAAAGATATTTTTTACGGGCTACGATCCCGTGGTCGATCTTTCCGAGATGCGGGAGATGGAATACTCCAACTGCCCATCCTTGGAACGGGACGGGGAGGGGGATATCTGCATCTTTTTCGGTATCTCGTCCAAGAACCCCAAGCGCACGGATAACGACTATTCGGGATGCATCGAGGGCTTTCGGGAGCGCTTTTCTAAGCTCAAAAAAGTGCTGCGCGTGAAGGTAAAGTCCGTGCTGTGCAACGGCGCGGGCGATCTCCCGTTCAGCCCCGAAGGCGGGCTGGCGGTCTTGACGCGCATCCGCAATAAGCGGTATAAGGGAAGCCGCGCCGATCTTCTCTTTTATGAGGTGACGGGGCTCAAGTTCGCGCTCTTCGACGGTTGGGGCGAAGATACCGAGATGACGATCTCACCCATGCAGGACGGCCGTCTCTTCGTGCAGTTCGGCGGCGAATTGAATTTCTTCTGCACCCGCATCGCTCTTTGGAAAGAGCCGTGATTTTGAAAAGGACCGCGCCGCCGCGGAGCTTCTGCTCCGCGGCGGCGCGTTTTCCATGTTAAAAAAGCCTGTAATTTTACAAAGACCGCATATTCTTCTTAGAAATTCGACAAAAAAAGACAATAACTTCCAAAAAACGGGAAAATACGCGCCGGGATGTATGCTATACTCATGTCGGGAAAGGGGAAACAGGAGCGAACGAGAACGAAAGATGAAACACGATCGGGCGGAAGTACAGACAGGCTATTCGGCGGAAGAAGTGCTCATCCTGCTCAAAGAGCTGCTCATATGCTATCTGGAAGAATTGAAGGATGCCCGCGCGTCGGGAGAGGGCAGTTTTGTCTACGGCGAACAGACGGCTTATACCGAATGCCTGGAATGGATCGCATTATGGGAAGGCGCCGCCGAGCACGGACTTGATTTTACGATCGAAGAGCGCTATCCGCTGTAGGAAAGAAGGGCAAGTCAGCCCGTCCGAGCTTTACGGCGGGCAGTTTTTACCCACGCGGCACAGAGGAGACGGCAAGGCGAAATTATAGGATATGAAACGGTAGGAGACCCCTCGAAGGATGAACTTCGAGGGGTCATTTTTTGTAAAAAAGGAAGACGGGTATCATCGATCATGAATATTCCGAGATCTGGATACCGATTTGCCCACATGTTATATCAAAGTGATGCCGGAGGGGAAGATCGTCATTGTATTCAAAGGCGGCGGAGAAGCAGAGGAAGTATTGTAAGGAGACGGCGGCGCATGATCAAAGTACCGTTGTAACCGAAAACAGCCGATCAAAGCGTTCTAAATCAAGTCAGGGGTTCAAAACCTGTTTTTGAGGGAAGAGGGGCAAAATGCAGCCGTCGGAACAAAAAATTCCGCCGATCGCAAAAACGGCGGAAAAACACGAGATATAGACAAAACCTCTGCAAGATACACCGTATCTTGCAGAGGTTTGCCGTTGCAGTCTTTTCGTGCAACAAAGATGGTCGAGGCGACGGGATCATCTTCGCCTCTACGGGCAAGCGGAAAGTCGAGGTTTTTATGAGAGGCTCGATGGCTTCGCGGACGCAGGCGCTCCTACTTCGGGCTGCACCCTCGTGCGTCACGGCTGCGGGATGCTTCCGCAAGCGGGCGTCCCTTGCTCGTGGCGGGCGCGTGAACCGACAGCCGAGAAAGCTTTGCCGCATTCCCAAACGTTTCGGCGGCTGTGGTTCAAACCCCTCGCAACAGCAAAGACCCCGAGACGGCAGAAATGCCATCTCGGGGTCTTGGTCGAGGCGACGGGATTTGCGCCTTTGGCGGCGCGCCCCGGTGAACAGCCCACCGGGCTGTCCAGTTTGCGCCCATCCGATATGTTTCCGAGCAATTCGCGCGCAAACCGCTCGCTCTCCGCTCGCGCCTCCACCCTCAAATCCCGTCGATGTTCGTAACAACGAAAAAGAGAGCCGACAGAAGCCAGCTCCCTTTTTCGTGGTCGAGGCGACGGGATTTGAACCCACGACCTCTTGGTCCCGAACCAAGCGCGCTACCAAACTGCGCTACGCCTCGAACGGTGAATATTATATCAAACCGAACGCACTTTTGCAAGCGATTTTGAGCCGTTGTATCGAAAACCCCGCTCGGCGGGAGCGGGGGAAGGTACGAAAAACGATCCGAGACGGGCCTGTAAGCCGGGTTCTGTCGAGCGCGGTCATTTATCTACGCCCGCCGTCACCGGCGGGCTCAAGCGTTATTCACGGCTCTGCTCGGACGGGCAGCCCATATGAACAGAGCCCAAACTTGCATCGGACGGGGTTTACATGGCACGGGGCGTTACCGTCCCGTCGGTGAGCTCTTACCTCGCCTTTCCATCCTTACAGCGCCCAAAAGGCACTGCGGTCTATTTCTGTTGCACTTTCCTTGAAGTCGCCTTCACCTGACGTTATCAGGCGTCCTGCCCTGTGATGCCCGGACTTTCCTCATCGCGTTTTCACGCGCCGCGGCCGCGCAGCCCGCTCGGATCGGGAGTATTATAGCACACTTTTTGAAAAAAAGCCCGCTTTTTCCCGCCTGCCGCAAAATTATTTCGGGAGAGTCAAAGAGGAAATTTTTTTGCTTCAAATTATTTTTGCAAACCCCTTGACAGATTGTGTAAACTGTGTTATAATCAAAATAACGATAGGGGGCATTATGAGAACAAGGAAGAGAATTTGTACGGCGGTTCTGACGGCGGTATTTGCGGCGGCCTTGTGCCTTACGGGCTGTGCGCCGCGTGCGTATGAACTCTATGAAGGCACCTGGGAGGCGGAGGATATCGCGCTCGGCGATCTCGAGATTACAACGTTTACAATGACGCTGACTCCCTGCGAAGAAGAGCCCGCATGGGATGAATACGATACGCTGTTTGCGGACGATATCCGGTATCTCGTCACATTCACCGTGAACGGGGAGGAATGCGAGACGGTTTCTGTGACCTACTACGGCAAGGAGATGAAGACCACCCTGTTTACATGGCGTGAAAGCTTCCTCGAATTGGGCGGACAGCTGCATCGCATTTCAAAAGAGTACGTCTTTGAGGGAAGAGTTCGCCTTTATGAGGACGACGTCGATTGGAAGACGGTCGCCTCCGCCACGGTGCAGCTTTTCCCGCAGGGATAAAACAGCGCGTTTTCGATGCGCTTTCAATTGCATTTCCGAAAGCTTCGTCCGAAAGGGCGGAGTTTTTCTTTGTATTCTTCCCTACATTTTTTGAAAAGGGGCTTGATATTTGCGAAAAATGTGATAAAATAGAGGCATTAAATAGGTCTAAGGAGAGTTGTGATGAAAAAGACCAAGATCGTATGTACGTTGGGCCCCGCGTCCGAGACGCAGGAAGTCATCTCCGCGATGGCAGATGCGGGCATGAACGTTGTCCGTTTGAACTTCTCGCACGGGACGCACGAGGACCATGCCAAGAAGATCGAGATCATCCGTCGCGTCCGCGAAGAGAAGAATATCCCGCTGCCCATTCTGCTCGATACCAAGGGCCCCGAGTTCCGCATCCGCACCTTCAAGAACGGCAAGGTGACCCTCAATGAGGGCGATCCCTTCACTTTCACGACGGAGGAGATCGAGGGCGACGAGACGCGCGTTGCCGTCTCCTATAAGGGCATCTGCGAAGACCTTTGCCCGGGCGACAAGATTCTGCTCAACAACGGCCTTATGGTCTTTGAAGTGCAGGAGATCAAAGCGCCCGACGTCATCTGCAAGGTCGTCATCGGCGGCGAGCTTTCCTCCCGCAAGAGCATGTTCTTCCCCGAAAAGGAGCTGCATCTTACCTATCTTTCCGAACAGGACAAGAAGGACCTCCTCTTCGGCATCGAGCACAAAGTGGACTTTGTCGCCTGCTCCTTCGTCTCCCGCGCGCAGGACATCGTTGACGTGAGGAACTTTTTGCACGAGAACGGATCGGACGACATCGACCTCATCGCCAAGATCGAGAACAGGGCGGGCGTCAACAACCTCAAAGAAATTTTGGACGTTTCGGACGGCATCATGATCGGCCGCGGCGATATGGGCGTGGAGATCCCTTACGAGGAACTGCCCGATATCCAGAAGACCATCATCCGCGCCTGCCGTGTGGCGGGCAAGCGGTGCATCACGGCGACGGAGATGCTCGAATCTATGATCAGCAAGCCCCGTCCCACGCGTGCGGAGATCTCCGACGTCGCTAATGCCGTGTATGACGGTTCGAGCGCCGTCATGCTCTCGGGCGAGACGGCGGCGGGCGAGTATCCCGTCGAGGCGGTCAAGGCGATGGCGCGCATCTGCGTACAGGCGGAGTCGCGCTCCAAGTTCATCCAGAAGGTGGACGACGCCGACTTCGACATCACCGGGCTTTCGGATGCGCTGTCGCACTCGGCGTGCCTGCTCGCGCGCGACGTCAAGGCAAAAGCCATCGTCGTGTGCACCCGCACGGGCGGCACCGCAAAGATGGTCTCCCGCTTCCGCCCGATGATCGATATCATCGGCATGACGACGGACGAGCGGAGCTACCGCAAGCTCGCTCTGAGCTGGGGCGTTGTGCCCGCGCTCAGCGAGGAATATCACTCCGTCGACGTTTTGTTCCACTTTGCAAAGCAGGCAGCCAAAGATTCGGGGCTCGTGAAACCCGGCGACGTCATCGTCATCACGGGCGGCACCCCCAACGGCAAGAGCGGCAACTCCAACCTCATCAACATCGAAACGGTATAACGGTAAAAAAGCATGCGCGGCGCGCCCTGACCGGGGCGCGCCGCTTTGCCGTCAAAAAAAGGCGCCCCTGCATGGGGCGCGCCGCTTGCCGTCATAAAAAGGCGCCCTTGCATGGGGCGCCCGTGTTTTGAACTGCGTTATTTGAGTTGAAGCCCGTCGCGGAAGGCGTTGCCGACTTTGCCGCCGAGGCGCAGATAGGCGTTGTTCACGGGGTCGAAGGTGATGGGGGAGAGCTTTTCGGGGTCGATCTTCCCCTTGTCCGAAAGGATGCGCTCGTCCGCGCACACGTTCTTCACTTTGCCGATAAGCATCCCCGTCTCTTCGTCGTAGCTTTCAAGTTCGCATTCGAAGGCGAGGGGAAGCTCCTCGATGAGGGGCGCGTCGACGAATGCGCTCTTTTCGGTATGCCAGCCCGTCTTTTGGAACTTGTCCTCTACGTCGTTTGCAGAGACGACGCCCACATAGTCGCAGGGGATGAGCTCCTGCTCCGTGCCTACGCTCACCGTGAACGCTTTGCGGGTGAGCAGGTTCTTCGTCGTCTTATGCCCCGCGCTCAGGCAGAGGAAGAGCTTGTCTTCGTCCGCCGTGCCGCCCCATGCGGCGTTCATGGCGTCGGGCTTGCCGTTCTCGTCATACGTTGCGATGATGAGCACGGGCTGGGGGTAGAGGATGGGTTTTGCGCCAAAATTCTTTCTCATAGTATTCGCTCCTTATGTGCGCTCGCTCGATTTCCGTCGCAATCCTGTTTCGAGCTTGCGTTTTGCCTCAGTTGTTTACCTCTAAGTAAACGCCTGTCGGCAAAGCCGCGCTCTCCTTGTCTTGCTCGGAACTCAAGCGAGGGGATAACCTTTTTCGCTTTTTCGGGTCTTGCGCTCGTTTTCTCTGCGGCGCAATACTTTATTGTTCCGTCTCTATTATACCCGCGGCGGAGGCGGCTCAAACGGGGGCAAAGGCGGAAGAGCTGTTACCGCACCCTGCGCGCTAAGACTTCGCCCGTCTCGGCGTCGATAAGGAGGGCGGCGTTCTCCTGCTTTCCCGTGATGCCCACGAAGTAATAATTTCGGCTGCGGCGCATGAGGCGTACCGTGAATTCCCCCTCAAACGTATTGCCTGCCGTCATGCGGCCGACGAGCTCCCGTTCCGCATCCACTGCAAAGTTGAGCGCTTCTTCTGGAGAGAGCGTCTTTTCCGTTTTTACGGAAGTCGCTGCGATCTCCGTCGTCTTCCCGTCTTCGCTCAGGCGCACCGTCACGCTCCCCTCGGGAAAGGCGGAGACCCCTTGCGAAAGGAAATAGTCTCCCTTGACGGTGCGGTAGGAAAGTTCGCCGCTTACGGCGGGCCCGCCCGAAAGCGCGATCCCATATATCTTGGAGCCGTCCGTATCCTGAGAGGGTTTTAATGTGATCTCGACGAGCTTCTGCGTATTGCAGGCGATCCCGTCGGCGGCATAGGGCGTCTCGCGCGTGACGCATGAGATCGTGAGCGAGAAGTCCTCCGTTTCGGCGGCAAAGAGGTCGCTCCTGACGTCGGAGAGGTACTTTGAGTAGTCCGTACCCTTGCAGCCGGTGAGGACGGCAAAGGAAAGAAGGGGGAGAAGGAGAAAGAGAGCTGTTTTTTTCATGCTCTAACTTATGAAAACGGGAGGCGCGGCATGACTTTTTTTGCTTTTTCGGTTGATTTTTTCGGGGCGATATGGTAAAATAGCCTAAATTATCCCAATGAATATCCATATCATATTTCCGATAGATAGGTCCCACCCATGAGAAAGATCGTTTTTAAAACCATATTCATCACTCTCGGCGTCGTGCTCATTTTGGCGATCTCGGCGTTCGGCATCCTTTCCTTCGCAGCTCCCAAGACGATGATGAGCTTCTCCGCTTCTTTGGGGCTCGACGCCATCAGCGGCGACTATGCCTATCAGGAATACCGCCGCTCGGGCGATCTTGACTATCTCGCCTACGCCTTCGAGGTGGCGGCGCAGGAAGGACGTCCCGATGCTGCCGCGGAGCGCTTCGAAGAGTTTTACGAAAACGAGGGCTTTACCGATTACTGTAAGGCACAGGACGAGACAGACCTCGGCGAAGACATCCCCAAGCTCACCTACAGGAGCTATGCCTGCTCGCTCGGCGCGGAAGTTTCCTATGTGATCGCCGAGACGGAAGAGGAAAAACTTGAAGTCTATACCTTTGCTTTGAGCGAGACTTCGGGCGATTTTCAGCCCAACAATCCGCTTTGCAGCCTTGTGCGCGCCGCTTCCGAGGCGGGGGATGCCGCATTCTGCAAGACCATCCTCGGCAATATGCAGAAGGAACAGAAGTTCAATGCGCTTCGCGAGCAGGCTTCGCTCGAAGACAGCGAGTACACGGAAGGATACGAGCTCTATTTAGAAACCATCGAACTTTTGGAGGAAGCAGCAAATGAGTAAAGTGATCAAAGAAGGACTTGCATTCGACGACGTTCTGCTCATCCCGCAGGCGTCCGACGTCTTGCCGAACGAGGTGGATCTGCGCACCACGCTGTGCGAGGGGCTTTCGCTCAATCTTCCCATCATCTCCGCGGCAATGGATACCGTGACGGAGAGCCGGCTCGCCATCGCCATGGCGCGCGAAGGGGGGCTCGGCATCATCCACAAGAATATGTCTATCGAGGAACAGGCCAAGGAGGTCGATAAGGTCAAGCGTTCCGAACACGGCGTCATCACCGATCCCTTCTTCCTCGAACCGCAGAATCTCGTGCGCGACGCCGTCGCGCTCATGGAGCGTTACCGCATCAGCGGCGTTCCCATCACCCGCAACGGGAAGCTCGTCGGCATCCTCACCAACCGCGATCTCCGCTTCGAGACCAATTACGACCAGCCCATCGAAAACGTGATGACGAAGGAAAACCTCATCACGGCGCCTGTCGGCACCTCGCTTGCCGACGCGCAGAAAATTCTGGGTCGTCACCGCATCGAAAAGCTTCCCATCGTCGACAAGGACGGGTACTTGAAGGGGCTCATCACGATCAAAGACATCGAAAAGAGCATCCAGTACCCCAACTCTGCAAGGGATAAGAACGGCCGTCTTCTCGTCGGCGCGGCGGTCGGCACTTCCGCCAACACGATGGAGCGTATCGCCGCCCTTGTCGAAAAGAAGGTGGATATCATCGCAGTCGACACGGCGCACGGTCACAGCAAGGGCGTCATCGAAAAGGTCGCTCAGATCAAGCGCGCCTTCCCCGGCGTGCCCATCATTGCGGGCAACGTCGCAACGGCAGGCGCAACGCGCGCCCTCATCGAAGCGGGCGCAGACGTCGTCAAAGTGGGCATCGGCCCCGGCTCCATCTGCACCACGCGTATCGTCGCGGGCATCGGCGTGCCTCAGTTCACCGCCATCATGGATTGCGCGGAGGAAGCGGATAAGCTCGGCAAGCGCGTCATCGCGGACGGCGGCATCAAATATTCGGGCGATATCGTCAAGGCCCTTGCGGCGGGCGGCAGCGCCGTCATGATCGGCTCCATGCTCGCAGGCACGCAGGAGAGCCCGGGCGAGATCGAACTCTATCAGGGGCGCAGCTTCAAGGTGTATCGCGGCATGGGTTCGCTTGCGGCGATGGCGGCGGGCTCCAGCGACCGTTACTTCCAGGAGGGTACCAAGAAGTTCGTGCCCGAGGGGGTCGAAGGAAGGGTGCCTTACCGCGGCACCGTCTCCGAGATCATCTATCAGATGAAGGGCGGCCTGCGTTCGGGCATGGGATATTGCGGAAAGGCGACGATCGACGATCTCAGGCTGCACTCCGAATTCGTCCGCATCACCAACGCAGGGCTTTTGGAGAGCCATCCTCACGATATTTCCATCAGCAAGGAAGCGCCCAACTACACGGCGAGATAACGATAAACAAAACGCCCGACCTTATCTCGGGCGTTTTCCCATTGCAATGCGGCAGAAACGAACGCCGCAAAAGGAGAAACCATGCAACACGAAAGAGTATTGGTGCTCGA
>CALWCE010000021.1 GCA_944376295.1 uncultured Clostridia bacterium | reverse complement strand
GCGATATGCCCCTCCCCTTCGACGTCCATGCCCTCGTAGAGGTGCTGCGCCATGAGCATGGTCTCGGGCGCGGTGTAACCGAGCTTGTTGGAAGCGTCCTGCTGCAGGGTGCTCGTCGTGAAGGGCGCGGGAGCGTGCGAACGCGCGACGCTCTTTTTGACGGAAGAAACGGTGTATTCGCCCGCCGAAAGCGCCCTAAGGACGGCGTCCGCCTGCTCCTTGCTGCCCACTTTGAACTTTTTATTGTTGAACTTTTCGAGCGCCGCCCTGAAGGGGGAGAATTTCTTCTCTTTATCCTGCAATTCTGCGGTGATCGTCCAGTATTCTTCGGGTTTGAATGCTTGGATCTCGCGCTCGCGGTCGACGACGAGCCGAAGCGCCACCGACTGCACGCGCCCCGCCGAAAGCCCGCTCTGCAATTTGTTGTTGAGGAGCGGCGAGAGCTTATAGCCCACGAGGCGGTCAAGCACGCGGCGCGCCTGCTGCGCGTCCACGAGGTTATAGTTGATCTTCCGCGGATGCTCCAACGCCTTCGTGACGGCTTTGGGGGAAATTTCGTTGAATTCGATGCGGTTCTCGCCGTTCCCGTCCAGTCCCAGCACCGTCTGTAAGTGCCAGGAGATCGCCTCGCCCTCGCGGTCGGGGTCGGTCGCAAGATAGACGCGGTCGGCTTTTTTTGCCTCGTCCATGAGGCGTTTTACGGTATCTTCCTTGCCCGCCGAAACGACATAGCGCGGCTCGAAGTTCTTTTCGACGGCAACGCCCAGCGTCTTTTGGGGCAAGTCGCGGATGTGTCCGCCCGAAGCATCCACGCGGTACTTCCCCTTGAGATATTTGGAAATGGTCTTCGCCTTGGAAGGCGACTCTACGATGATGAGATCCATAAAAGCTCCTTAAGCCCCTGCGCTCAGCGCGCAAGGGAATAGCGGTTCCCGCCCGCCTTGACGGCGAGCCCTTTGAGTTCGAGCGAAGAGAGCACTGCCGCCGCCTCAAAGATTTTCATTCCCGCCCGTTCCGCCAAAACGGACGAGTGCAATTCTCCCCCTTCGCGCAGGACTTCATACACGCGCCGCTCTTCGGGGGTGAGTCCCTTTTCTTCCGCCCTCTCCTCCTGCTTTTCAAAGCCGTAGAAAGAGAGGATGTCCTCCGCTTCCGTCACGAGGCAAGCGCCCTTTTTCAGAAGGTCGTTGCAGCCCGCGCCGCGCGTCTCGTTGGGGCGGTAGGGAAGCGCGAACACGTCGCGGCCGAATTCCGCCGCGCAGTTCGCCGTGATGAGCGCGCCGCTCCTTGCCCCTGCCGAGAGGACGAGCACGCCCTCCGAAAGGCCTGCAAGCAGACGGTTGCGCTCGTGAAAGCTGTACTGTTTCACGCCCTCGTCGGGCGGATACTCGCTGAGGAGCAGCCCGCTTTTTGCGATCCGATCTTTGAGCCCCGCGTGTGAGGCTGGATAGCAGCCGAAGATGCCGCAGGGCAGCACCGAGATGAGGTCCTTATAAGGGAGCGCGCCCGCAATGGCGGCGCTGTCTCCCCCTTCCGCCAGCCCCGTGACGATGCAGAAGCGGGAAGCGAGCTCTCCCGCGATCGCTTTGCCGAGGCTCTCCGCCCACGGCGGCGTCACGCGCGAGCCGACGATGCAGAATTTACGCTTGGTAAGAAGAGAACGGTCGCCCTTCCCGTATAACAGAAGGGGCGGAGAGGCGATGTTTTTGAGCGCTTCGGGGTAGTCCTCGTCGAGCGCGGTGATGGGAAAGCACCCCTCCCGTTCCAGCCGTTTCAAAAGCTGCGAAGCCGCCGCAAAGCGCGCGTCTCTCTCTTTATATAACCGCGCCTTGGGGGAATTTATCACGGCCGGCGCAATTTTTTCGTATTCTTCGAGGAGCCGCGCGGGAGAAGCAGCTGCGCGCAGCAGGGCGGCGCACTCGCGCTTTTCAAGCTCCGCGCACCCGCAAAGCCATACGATCCCCAGCTCTTCCTGCGTCATATCCGCCTCCTTTTATCCCCAAAAACCCGCTGACGCGACTTTTTCGGGAATCCTCGTCGCAGCGGAGCAAATTTCGCAAGCCGCTGCGTTCCTCGCGGCTTTGCTTCGATGCTCGCTGCTCCTCTTCCCACGCATCTGCTTCGCATCTGCGCGGGAGCCCTATTACTCCTTCTGTCACGGCTTCGCCGTGCCACCTCCCTCGGAGAGGGAGGCAAGGAAATAACGATAACTCCCTTGGCTCCCTCTCGGGGTCCCCAAAAAAGACAAAGTATTTTTTTTGGGGTGAGTTGTGGGAGCTGTCGAGCAGGTGAGACTGAAGGAGTTGTTCTCCTGATTATTTCGCGAGGAGGCTCCCTCTCTTCCTTCCAAATTCACTGAGCCGAGCAGGGTTCCCCTGCGCTGGCTCCCTCAATTCGCCCTATGCTTAGGGCTTAGTGCTCTTAGAATGACATCTACATTCGCGGGCGATCACGAAGCTTAAAATCGCGACAGCTCACCCCTCACGGAATTTGTTTCGCGCAGCGAAAGAAATTCGTGAATTAAAAATCACTGAGCCGAGCAGGGTTTCCCTCCGCTGCGGGACTCAATTTGTACCCGCAGGGCACTTACTGTTCTTAGAATGACAGCAAAGCGCGCGGGCGATAAAGTAATTTGGATGTCCAAAGTCCACCCCTCACGGAATTTGTTTCGCGCAGCGAAAGAAATTCGTGAACTTATCGAAAAGAAATACGGTACGACACCGCCTCGAACATATGGCGGGGCATGATGTCCTCGCTCCGGTCGAGATCGGCGATGGTGCGCGCCACCTTGATGATGCGCGCCCTCGCCCGCGCCGAAAGCTGCATGCGCTCGAACGCATCGCGCAAAATGCGGTCGCACTCGGGCGAAAGAGCGCAGAATTCCCTCAGTTCCCGCTCCCCCATCTCGGCATTGGTATGCAGCGCCCGCTCCTCGAAGCGGTTGCTCTGGATGCGTCTTGCCCCGTTCACGCGCTCGCGGACGCAGGCGGAGCTTTCCTGCGCCTCGTCTGCCGTGAGATCGTCGTAGGCGATGGCGTCCACCTCCACCTGAAGATCGATGCGGTCGAGGAGCGGGCCCGAGACTTTGCGGCGGTAACTCCTGATCTCCGCGGGCGTACAGGTGCAGATGAGCTTTTCCGACCCGTAGTTGCCGCAGGGGCAGGGGTTCATGCTCGCGCAGAGCATGAAGCGCGCGGGATAGGTGCAGCTACCGCCCGAGCGAGAGATGGTGATCTTGCCGTCTTCGAGAGGCTGACGCAGCGCTTCCAGCGTCGAACGCTTGTATTCGGGCAGCTCGTCCAAAAAGAGCACGCCGCCATGGGCAAGGGAAATTTCACCGGGGTGCACCACGCGGTTGCCGCCGCCGCACATGGAGACGGTCGTCGCCGTATGATGGGGCGTGCGGAAGGGACGTTCCGTGACGATCCCCTCCTCCCCCAAAATGCCCGCGACGGAGTGGATCTTGGTGATCTCGAGCGCTTCGCCGAAGGAAAGATCGGGCATGATGGTGGGGATACAGCGGGCGATCATCGTCTTGCCCGTGCCGGGCGGGCCGACAAGCAGAAGGTTATGCCCGCCCGCGACGGCGATCTCCACCGCCCGCCGCGCCATGGGCTGCCCCTTGACGAATTTCAAGTCGGAAGAGCTCTCTCCCCTTCCTCCCGGCACATATTTCACGGGCTTGACGGGAGCGGGATGCTCGGCGCCGACGAGGTATTTGACGACGTCCATGAGCGAGGAGAAGGGATAGACGGTAACGCCGTCCAAAAAGCGCGCCTCGCCCGCGTTGTCGGAAGGAATGACGAAGGTGGTGAATCCGCGCGCCTTAGCCGAGATGAGGATGGGCATGAGTCCCCTCACGGGGCGCAGGCTGCCGTCGAGGGAGAGCTCTCCGAGGAACACGATCTTAGAAAGGTCTGCCCCCACGAGCTGCTCGCTCGCCTTTAAAAGACCGACGGCAACGGCGAGGTCGAAGGAAGCGCCCTCCTTTTTGAGATCGGCGGGAGCAAGGTTGACCGTCACCTTGACAACGGGAAAGGAAAACCCGCTGTTTTTGAGCGCAGAGCGCACGCGCTCTTTCGACTCCTTGACGGCGGCGTCGGGAAGGCCCACCATCTCGAAGGCGGGCACGCCCTTGTTGACGTCCGTCTCCACCGTGACAGGCACTCCTTCGAGCCCCGTCAGCGCAAAACAAGTCACATGCGAGATCATCTTCGTCCCCCTTTTTCTTTCGGTCTTCGCGGATGCACGGCAGCGCGCTCTGCACCGACGAAAAACCGGATCTACTGCAAAAAGAACGAAACGCGGGCGCGTTCCGTTCTTGAAAGCATCATTCAGGCAAAAAGCGCCGCCTGCAGCCCTGCGGGAAGGGGTACCGAGAAAGTGAACGGGATGAGCAGCACGAAGGAAAGGATGAGCAATGCCGCAAACACCCACATCACGGCTTTTGCCGCTTTGCCGCCGGCGAGAAGCACCCGATCCCCCGCGATACCGCCGATCGCGAACAGGAAAACAAGCGCCGTGAGCAGGAAGCCGAACGCCCCGCCCCCGAAGAAGGAACAGACGAGCGCAAGCACGAGCCCGCCCGCCGCGATGCAGAGCGCGCGGAGGATGCTCTTTCCGCTCTCCTTTTCGGAGAGGAGAGACCACACGAGCGCCGCGATGCTCGCAACGACGGCAACGATCGCGGTGAGAACGCCTGCGACGGTCACGCCGTAGAGCTCGCCCGTGCCCGTAAAGACGGTGTGGAGCGCCCAGCTCTGCACATAAGAAGTTGCGTTGACTCCTGCAAAGCCGCCCGCGAACAGCTTCCACGCGACGGCAAAGACCCCCATCGGAGAAGCGGGATCGCCGAACACGCGCACATAGGGAAGATAAGCGGGGATGACGGCGAGCAGGGAAAGGATGAGCGTGCCGATGAGGAAGACGGCTGCGAAGCAAGCGATCGCCGTGCGGTCCTTGCGGCGGTATTCCGCCTCGACGCGCTGTTTGGGGGAAGGCGCGGGAACACTCTCCCCGTCCTCCGCCGCAGCGGGCGCTTCGGGCGTCTCTTCCGCCTTGGCAAGATAGTATCCCTTCGCCTTTTTCTGGCGCACCATACCGCATACGAAGAGGGCGACGACCCCCACCGCGGGGATGAGCCATACGCCGTTCGTGCAGACGGCGAGCGCCGCGAAGAGCGCGCTCAGGATGACGGGGGCAGCCCCCTTGAGGTCTGCCGTCTTCATGCCCTTCGCATAGAATTTATGGCAGAAATAAACGGAAGCCGTAAAGAAGAACACGCCGAGCATGAGGGGCGTCCCCAGATGCCCCGCTGCAAAAAAGGCAGCCGAAAGGGCATACAAAACGGCGAAGATGAGCCCCGCCCTGTCGCTCTTTGCAAGATCTCTTACGAGGAAATACCCGAAAGCGAGCACGCCGAAGGCGGCAAGGAAGGGGAAAAAGCGAAGCCCGAAGGGGCTCATGCCGAAGATGAGCGTGCCGAGGGCGAGGATGTCCGTCCCCAGCGCGTTATAGACGGTATCGGCAAGATAAGTGTCGCCCGTGACATAAGAGCCGCCCGCACGCATCTCCGCAATGGTCATCATGGAATACGCCTCTTCTTCGGAATAACAGGTGAACGACGTATTCGAAAGCACGGGAAGGCGCTGGCTGTCGAGAACGGCGGAAGCGCGTTCCATCGCCTGCTGCTGCGTCTCCCCTTCCGAACGGCGGATGACTGAGGTAGAGTCGATCTCGGCGCGGAGCACGACGGGCTCCCGCTCCTCCTCGGGCAGATCGCTGTTCACGGCGATAAAGAGCACTTCGTTGATGCGCACGCTGTTTGTGCGGGCAAAAAACCCATAGTACGGATAGTCGTGGAGCCGCCATCCGCCCGTTCTGATCTCGGTCACGTCGAGCTCCGCCCAATTGTATGCCCCGTTCGCGAGCGCCTCGTCCTCTCCCTGCGCGCTGCGGTAGACAGAGGGGATCTCGACGGGATAGGTCTGTGCGAACTGCTGACCTGCGGACGAATTGCGGCCGATCAGGATGGAGGTATCCTCCCCCGCCGCCGCATAGACCGCACCCGCGTTGATGAGCACCTTCGTCACATAGAGGTTATACTCATCCGCGTCCTCGCCGGCGTCGTCCGGCACCGTGAGATGGAAGACGAGCGAGGGTTCCTTCTCGTCCCCGCTCTGTTTGGACGTCAGGACGAAGGAATCGCCCGTGGACATCACGCTGCCCAGCGTCCCCAGCCCGATGACGAGGAATGTAAGCGCTAAAATGAGAAAGGCGCGGAAGTATTTCGATGCGTCTTTCCAGGATCTCTTCTTCATAACTGCTTTCCTTATTATAGTAAGTTATTGCCGCTGTTCTCTATTCTAACCGATTACAGCCGAATTGGCAACGGTTTTTTGCAAATTTCCAAAAAAAATCGGCGGCGCCGTAAGCGCCGCCTTTCGATCGTTGCTTCTTCAGATATCTTCCTTGACCTTGGCAGCCTTGCCCGTGCGGCCGCGGAGATAGTAAAGCTTTGCCCTTCTCACCTTGCCCGCGCGGACGACGGTGACATAGGCGACCTTGGGGGAGTGCAGGGGGAAGCAGCGCTCCACACCGACGCCGAAGGAAAGACGGCGCACCGTGAAGCTCTCGCGGATCCCGCCGTGCTTCTTGGCGATGACGACGCCCTCGAAGTTCTGGATCCTTTCCTTGCCGCCCTCGATGATGCGGTAGCCCACCTTGACGGTGTCGCCGACGTTGAACTGGGGCACGTTCTCCTTGAGCCCCTCGCGCTCGATCGCTTCAATGAGACCTTTCATTGACTGAACCTCCATTTCGATCACGAAGCGTTCATTCCCGGTTTGAGATTTACCCGCCTCCATGGGCAGGCCTCGGCAGCGGAACGCCCGAAGTTACCTGATGATTATACCCGAAACAAATGCAAAAATCAACTGTTTTTACGCGGGTCTTTGCACTTTTTCTTGCGTTTTCCGCCGTTTTCCGCTCACTTTCGCGGGCGTCGGGGCGCGGCGCATAGCGATCGCGCCTCACCCGCGTGCGGGAGATGAGCTCCCCGCCCTCCCCATAGACGCAAAGAAAACTCTCGCTCACGAGCCCCTCCTTTCCTTCCTCCCCTCCGGGCAGGGGCAAAGAGGCGAGCGTGACGCTCTCCGCGCGGTATTTAAGCCCGTCCGGCGTGCCGTAAACGCGTACGGTGAGCGCGCCCTGCCCGCAGAACGCCTCGATCGTGACGGGCGAAGTCCGCGCGTTGAGAAGCTTCAGATCGCTCCATTGGCTCACCATCGCGTCGAGAGAGGGCGGGAGATAGGAGACGGGAAGTGAATGCGGATGGCTCTCCGCTATGCGCAGCCCCGCCTCGAGCGCCGCATGAAAGAGGGTGCCGCTCACCTGGCAGACGCCCCCGCCCGTCCCCAAAACATACTCGCCGCGCTCGATGACGGGCGCTTCAGAAAACCCGTTCTCCTTCGTGCGCTCCCCCACCGCCGCATTGAAGGAAAAACTCCCCCGCGGGGGAAGCACGATCCCCGAGATGCGCTCCGCCGCCAGACGGATGTTGTGCGCGCGGCCAACGCTCTCCTCGCTGAAATACGTCGTACAGGAGGAGAGCAGCGCCTCCCCTTCCGCCCGCGCAAAACGGGGCGGGGCGGAAAAAGCAAAAGCGCCCCATAAAAGGAGCGCAGCTGCCGAACATAAGAAAAATAACTTCCGGAACCCTCTCAAATGCCCACCCCGCGCGCACGCAGGGCATCCGTCAGCCGTTCGTCGGGCTCGAAGGCGGGCATCCCCGCAACGTGGACGCCGTCTTCCATGTGAAAGTCCGACCCGCCGCTGATTACCAGCCCGTGCGCCTCCGCATAGGCACAATATGCCTGCGTCTCTTCCTCAGTATGCGTCGTGTAGGCGCACTCTATGCCGTCCAACCCGAGGCGCACGAGGCGTCCGAGGAGGGCGCCCTTTTCCTGTTCACCGAGACGGATACGGCCGGGATGGGCGAGCACGGCGATGCCGCCCGCAGCATGGATGACTTCGATCGCGTCTTCGGGAGAAGGACGGCAGAGCGCGGAATAGGCGGGCTTGCCGCGGTCGAAAAGTTCAAAATACAGCTTTCCCGCCGTCTCGCGGTAGGCGTCCCCCTCTGTTGCTCCCAATGCCCGCGCAAAGGCGCGCACGACGTGCATGGTATGAAGGGGCGCGTCGGGGCGGGCGCGCAGAGCAAGCGCGTCACGAAGGCCGACATTGAGCCCGAGCACTGCGTTCGCCTTCCCGATCATATCCTCCGAGCGGATGAGGGCGCCTTCCCTGCGCTCTTTTAAAAAGCGGAAATACGCTTCCCCCCGCTCGCAGCCGTAACCGAGGATATGCACTTTGACGTCTTCATAAGCGGAAACTTCCCAGCCAGGGACACAGCAGATGCCGAGCTCCTTCGCCGCCGCCAACGCCTCGGGAACGCCCTCCATGCTGTCGTGATCGGTCAGGGAAAAGAGGGAAAGCCCCGCCTCTTTGCAGCAAACGGCAACTTCCGCGGGCGCATATTTGCCGTCCGAACAGAGGGAATGCAGATGAAGATCGGCCCTCATGATACGATCTTCCCCCCGTGGATGCGGATCTTGTTGGTCTCTTTGCCGTATAAAACGCGCTCGGCGTGTGTGCAGGTGATGATGCACTGCAGCCCTTCGGTGCGGGCGACGAGCTTCTTTCTTCGCGGCAGGTCGAGCTCGCTCATCACGTCGTCGAGAACGAGCACGGGCGGCTCCCCCGCGAGGCGGGTGAAGATCGCCACTTCGGCAAGTTTTAAAGAAAGCGCCGCCGTGCGCGCCTGTCCCTGCGAGGCAAAGGCGCGGGCGTCCGCCCCGCCGATCGAGATCTTGACGTCATCGCGGTGCGGCCCGACCGTCGTAAAGCCCAGCCTTAAGTCGCGCTCGTTGGCGGCGGACAGCTCCTTCATGAGCCTCTCCGCGATCGCCTCCTCTCCTTCGGGATAATCCTGTTCGAAGGAGAGCGAAAGCTCTTCCGCCCCGTCCGTGAGAAAGAAATGCGCCTCCCGGGCAAGGGGGGAAAGTTCTTTGAGATACGCCGCGCGGTGACGCACGATGACGGCGGCATAGCGGGCAAGCTGCTCGTCCCATACGGGGAGGGTATCGAGGACGAGGGAAACGTCGCGGTTCTTCAAGAGGTTGTTCCGCTGATCGAGGATCTTATTGTAGCGCAGAAGCGCCTGCGCGTACGGGCGGGAGGTCTGCGAGATGGACAGATTGAGAAAGCGGCGGCGTTCGTCGGGACCGTCCTGGATGAGGCGCAGCTCCCCGGGGGAAAAGAACACGCTGTTGATGTTGCCCAGAAAATCGGCGCTTTTATTGACTTTGACGCCGTTGACGCGCAGTTCGCGCTTGTTTTCGAAGATATCCGCCTCCAGCGTGAGCGTGCCGAAACGGCTCTCCCCTTCTGCGCGGAGAGAAGCGCAGCTCTCCCCGCGGCGGATGAGCTGACGGTCGTGACGGATGCGCAGCGACGATCCCGTACACAGATAAAAGACTGCCTCCGCGCAGTTGGTCTTGCCCTGCGCGTTGCGGCCCGTAAGGACGTTGAGCCCGTCCGAAAAGACAAACGTCTCGTCTTCGTAATTCCTGAAGTTGTGAAGGGTAAGTTTTTTTAAACGCATGCGGAGAACTTTCTCTTGAAAAACACTTTTCTTTCGGAGAAATTTGTATTATAATCAAGTAAGATCGGTGTTTCTATCCCTATTATAACAAAACAGCGAAAAAAGGAAAAGCATTTCAGAGGATAAAATGGCGGAATTCACCCAGTTGGAAGTTATCTGGAACCAGATCAAAGAGCGCGCGAAACAGATCATCAACCCCATCACGTTCAGTCAGTTCATCGAGCCGCTCGTTCCCAAAGATATCGTCAACCGCAAGATCGTGCTTCAGGCGGATACCGAGCTTGCGGCGAGCACCGTCACGACCACCCGCGCCGACAAGCTGCGCGAAGCCATCCAGCGTTCGGAAACGGGGCTTTGCGATTTCATCATCGTCGTGGAAGGGAGCGAAACTTACACCCTCACCGAAATGCCGGACGCGCTCGAGGAGACGCCCGTCATCCTCGACAAGCGCTTCACCTTCGATTCCTTCGTCGTGGGACCCTCCAACAAGTTCGTCTATGCCGCGGCAAAGTCCGTCGCGGAAGCGCCCGGAGAAAACTTCAACCCCCTCTATATCTACGGCGGAACGGGCCTCGGGAAGACCCACCTCATGCAGGCGATCGCCAACGAGATCGCCGAAAAAAAGCCCTCCCTCCACGTCATCTATACGACGAGCGAAAAGTTCCTCAACGAGTATGTGGACAGCATGTATAGCAAGCGGGGCGCGGGACGCGACAACGAATCGCGCTTCCGCAACCGCTACCGCAACGTGGACGTGCTCATCATCGACGACATCCAGTTCTGGGCGAACAAGCACGGCGTGCAGGAAGCGTTCTTCCACACCTTCAACGAACTTTTCTCGCAGCACAAGCAGATCGTCATTTCGTCCGACTGCCCCGCCAAAGAGCTGACGACGCTCGAGGAGCGCCTCAGAACGCGCTTCGAAGGCGGGCTCATCGCCGACATCCAACCGCCCGATCTCGAAATGAAGATCGCCATTTTAAAGCGCAAGGCGCTCGAAAAGAAATACGTCATCCCCGACGACGTGCTCTCCTTCCTCGTGAGGAATACCGACAACAACGTGCGCACCCTCGAAGGGCGGCTCAACACCGTCATCTTTGCGAGCAAGCTGCACGAAGAGCCCATCAGCTTAAAGCTCGCCTCTCTCGCCCTCCAGGAGAGCGTGGGAGAGGGCGACTCGCAGGAAGAGGTGACGCCCGAGAGCATCCTCCGCGCCGCTTCCCACTATTTCTCTCTGAAAGAGAGCGACATCACGGGCAAGAGCAAGCGGCAGGACCTCGTCCGCGCCCGCCAGATCTGCATCTTTCTGATGTGCGACATGCTCTCCGTGCCCCTCATCTCCATCGGAAAAGTGATGGGCGGGAGAGACCACTCCACCATCATCTACGCGCGCGACAAGATCGCCGACCTCATGCGCCTCAACGACAGCGTCGCAAAGGCAGTGACCGACATCAAGAGCGCCGTCTTAAAGCAATAACGTATGCACGGATTTTCGGAAGGGACGTATGACGCCGTCGTCATCGGCGCGGGGCATGCGGGGAGCGAAGCCGCCCTCGCCCTCGCCCGCACGGGGCAGAAGACCGTCCTTTTGACACTCAACTTAGACAGCATCGGCTTTCTCCCCTGCAACCCCTCCGTCGGCGGCACGGCGAAGGGGCATTTGGTGCGCGAAATAGACGCTCTGGGCGGGGAAATGGGCGTCGTTGCCGACCTCACGGCTCTGCAGTACCGCATGCTCAACACGGGCAAGGGCGCCGCCGTGCAGTCCCTCCGCGCCCAGACGGACAAGAACGCTTATCACCGCGAGATGAAGCGCGTGTTGGAGCACACGGAAAATTTGCGCATCGTGCAGGGCGAAGCGGCGCGCATCCTCACGGAAAACGGGAAAGTTTCGGGCGTCGTCACAAGCTACGGCGGCGTCTTTTCTTGCCGCGCCGCCGTCATTGCGACGGGTGTTTACCTCAATGCCCGCACCATCACGGGGGAAGTCGTCAAAGAGAGCGGCCCCAACGGGTTCGCCCCCGCCACTCTCCTCACCCAAAACCTCATGGAGCTCGGCTATGCGGTACGGCGTTTCAAGACGGGTACCCCTGCCCGCCTCGACGGCCGCACCGTAAACACTTCCGCCCTCACCGTACAGCCGGGCGAAGATGTGTTCCCCTTCTCTTTCCTGAACGACGGCGTGCCGCCTTCAGACCGTCAGAAGGTCTGCTATCTCACCTACACCAACCAAAAGACGCACGAGCTCATTTTAAGCAATCTCGACCGCGCGCCCCTCTACAACGGCACCATCTCCTCGACAGGCCCCCGCTACTGCCCTTCCATCGAAACGAAGGTCGTGCGCTTTTCCGACAAGGAGCGCCATCAGCTCTTTTTGGAGCCCGAGGGCGCCGACACCACCGAGATCTATGTGCAGGGGCTCTCGACCTCCCTCCCCCACGACCTTCAGAAGGAGATGTACCGCACGGTCAAAGGGCTGGAACAGTGCGAGATCGTGCGCTATGCCTATGCCATCGAGTACGACTGCATCGACACCCTCGACGTTCTGCCCACCCTTGAATCCAAGAAGGTGGAAGGCCTCTATACCGCGGGACAGATCAACGGCACGAGCGGCTATGAAGAGGCGGCGGCACAGGGGCTTGTAGCGGGGCTCAACGCCTCCTTGAAACTGCGCGGGCTTCCCCCGCTCATTTTGCGGCGCGATCAGGCGTATATCGGCGTGCTCATCGACGACCTCGTGACGAAAGGCACAGATGAGCCCTACCGCATGATGACCTCGCGCGCGGAATTCCGCCTGCTCCTTCGGCAGGACAACGCGGACGTGCGCCTCACCCCGATCGGGCGGGAATGCGGACTCGTTTCAGACGAGCGCTGGCAGCGCTTTCTGGAGCGCAAACAAATGCGCGAGGAGGTGCTTTCCCTCCTCAACACGCGCGCAGACAACAAGCAGGCAGCCGCCCTTCTGGAAGCGCACGTTGAGCACTTCACGAACGGCGTCACCTATTCCGACCTTCTGCGCCGCAATATCCCGATCAAAGAACTCAAACGCGAATTCGGGCTCTTTGAAGGCGTGCCCAACGACATCCTCCTTTCCGCCGAGACGGAGGTGCGCTATGAGGGCTACCTGAAGACGAGCGAGCGCGAGCGCGAAAAGGCAAAGCGGATGGAGGAAAAGCCGCTGCCGCCCGATCTTGACTACGAACACATCGACGGGCTCCGCCTCGAAGCGCGGGAAAAGCTCGCCCGCATCCGCCCCCTCAACCTGGGGCAGGCGGAGCGCATCTCGGGCGTCAACCCCGCCGACATCGCCGTCCTCATGGTGTATCTCACCTTAAAGGAGCGCAAATGACGCTGCGGCCCTATCAGACGGGCGACCTTGCAGCGATCGCCGGCCTCTTTTTTCAAAGCGTGCATACGCTCTGCCGCAACGACTATACCGAGAAACAGCTCGACGCCTGGGCAACGGGTCATATCGACGAGGAAGCGTGGGACGCCTCCTTCCGCGCCCATCATACGCTCATCGCCGAAGAAAACGGCGCGCTCCTCGGCTTTGCCGATATGACAAAGGACGGCTATTTAGACCGCCTCTACGTCCACCCCGCGCACACGGAAAAAGGCGTTGCGACCGCCCTCGTAAACGCATTAGAAGCGGCCTGCCCCGCCGCACGGTTCACAACGCACGCATCGAAGACCGCCCGCTCCTTCTTCGAGCGGCGCGGCTACCGTGTGGAAAAGGAGCAGCAAGTCGTGCGCCGCGGCGCAGTCCTTACCAACTTCGTGATGAAAAAGACCCCGTGAAGCAGCACGGAGCCTTTTTTTCTTTGGCAAAGATAACGTTCAAAGGCCTTCGAGCTCGTCCAAAGAGAGCGAGAAGGCGGGGATGAAGTGCTCGAAAAAGTAAGCGACGGCGCGAAGCTCCATGTGTTCGAGCGATTCGTGCAGCGTGCGCTCCGCCTGGGCGAACTCGCGGTTGCCCGAGCGCAGCTCTTCCAAACACTTGATGTAGGCGGAAAGCTTATCGGCGGCTTTGACGAAGCGGTACTCGTCCGAATGCTTCTCTGCCTGCAAATAGGGATAGAGCTCTTTTTTGAGCTCGGGCGGCAGGGTGTCTGCGATCTTTTCGACGGCGAGCTTTTCGAGCTTTTCGTACTCGCCGTGGATGCTGTTGTTGAAATATTTGACGGGGGTGGGCAGATCGCCCGTCATCACCTCGCTCACTTCGTGATAGAGGGCGTAAAAGACGGCTTTTTCCGCGTCGATATGCCCGCCGAAGACGCCGTTTTCGATGCAGACGAGAGCGTGCGTCAAGACCGCCACCGAGTGCGAATGCTCCATGATGTTCTCGTCGCGCACCGAGCGCATGAGCTGCCAGCGCTTGATGAACTTCATGCGGTCGAGATAGGCGTAAAACTGTTCCATAAAAATATGCTCCCCGCGCAGATGCGCGCAAGGAATATTATAGCACAGCGGCGGGCAAAAAACAATCTCAGGAGCGCGAAAAACCGCGAAAATCCTTGACATTTGCGCCGCAAAGCAATATAATGAGAGCACAAATGAATTATCCGTCGTGGGTGCTGTAACAAGCTGAGATGATACCACTTGAATCGGGCAAGGTAATGCTTGGACGAAAGACAGGATTTCAAGGTAAAAGTTCCGCCCGCTTTTTGCGGGCGTTTTTTTATCCGACGGGCTTTCCGTACTGTACGGGCAGTCCGCCGAGGCGGGTAACTCAAAAAAATTATGGAGGTTTTTTATGTTACTCAACTCCCTTTTGGCGGATGAAGC
>CALWCE010000020.1 GCA_944376295.1 uncultured Clostridia bacterium | reverse complement strand
AAGAAGTTCTCCGACCTCGGGGCAAAGATCCCCAAGGGCGTGCTGCTTGTCGGCCCTCCCGGAACGGGTAAGACGTTGTTCGCGAAAGCCGTTGCAGGCGAAGCGGGCGTTCCCTTCTTCTCGGTGAGCGGTTCCGACTTCGTCGAGATGTACGTCGGTGTCGGTGCCTCCCGTGTCCGCGACCTCTTCGACCTTGCAAAACGCAATCAGCCCTGCATCATCTTCATCGACGAGATCGATGCCGTGGGCCGTCAGCGTGGAGCGGGCCTCGGCGGTGGACACGACGAGCGGGAACAGACCCTCAACCAGATCCTCGTCCAGATGGACGGCTTCGATTCCAACGAAGGGGTCATCGTCATGGCGGCGACCAACCGTGCCGACATCCTCGACAATGCCCTTCTCCGTCCCGGCCGTTTCGACAGACAGATCTACGTCAACCTTCCCGACGTCAAAGGCCGCGAGCAGATCCTCAAAGTGCATGCGAGGAACAAGCCCCTCGCTCCCGACGTCAACTTCCGTACCATCGCCCGCATGACGAGCGGCTTCTCGGGAGCCGACCTTGCCAATCTTCTCAACGAGGCAGCCATCCTCGCCGCCCGTGCGGGGAAGAAGCTCATCGGCAATCTCGAACTTTATGAAGGAATTAACAAAGTCATCATGGGCCCTCAGAAGAAGAGCCGTGTGGTGACGGAAGCCGACAAGAAGTCCACCGCTTATCACGAATCGGGCCATGCCATTCTGTCTAAACTGTGTGAACAGAACGACAACGTGCAGGAAGTTTCCATCATTCCCCGCGGCATGGCGGCAGGCTACACGCTCACCCGCCCCGAAACGGACGACAACAGCTACACTGTTAAGAAGCTTAACGACTTCATCTGCATGGCGCTGGGCGGCAGGGTCGCCGAAGAGATCGTCATCCAGGACGTCTCGGCGGGCGCTTCCAACGACATCCAGAAGGTCACGCAGATGGCGCGCAAGATGGTCACGGAGTGGGGCATGAGCGACAAACTCGGGCCCATCGCCTATTCGAGCGACAACCCCGTCTTCCTCGGCCGCGACTTCGAACAGCACAACGTCTATTCGGAAGAGACGGCGAACCTCATCGACGAAGAGATCAAGCGCATCGTCACCTCCGCTTACGACCGCGCGAAAAAGCTCCTCCTCGAACACAGGAGCGTGCTCGACAACATGGCGCGCGTCCTCGTCGAAAGAGAGACCATCTACACGCCCGAAGTGGATATGCTCATGAAGGGCGCCTCGTGGGAGGAAGTGCTTGCCTATATGGAAGAGCACGACAAAGGCACGCCCGACGATCCCTTTGGCATGACGGGCAAGAGCTCCGCGCCCGCTGCGCCTTCCGCTCCCGCCGCGCCTTCCGCACCCGAAGCATAACAAATGAGGTGAGAGAGTATGGGCAAGATCATTTCCTTTTCCAATCAGAAGGGCGGCGTCGGCAAGACGACGACGTGCGTCAACATGGCGGCGTATCTTGCGACGATGGGAAGAAAAGTGCTGCTCGTCGACATCGACCCGCAGGGCAACGCCACGACGGGCCTCGGCTTTTCCAAGAGCAGCTTGAAAAAGTCCGTCTATCAGGTGCTCATCGAGGGGGAGGACTGCAAGGAGAACCTGCTCCCCACCGAGCTTCCTACGCTCACCATCCTGCCCGCGAACATCGACCTCGCGGGCGCGGAGGTGGAGCTCGTCGCAAAGAAGAGCCGCGAAAAGATCTTAAAAGGTGCCCTTGATAAGGTGCGCGGGGAGTTCGACTATATCTTCATCGACTGCCCGCCCTCTTTGGGGCTTCTCACGATCAACGCGCTCACCGCGGCGGACAGCGTCATCATCCCCATCCAGAGCGAATATTACGCTTTGGAGGGGCTGAGCCAGCTCATGAACACCATCTCGCTCGTGCGGCAGCACCTCAACCGCTCGCTCAAAGTGGAGGGCGTCGCGCTCACCATGTACGACGGCAGATCGCTCATCAGCAAGCAGATCGCGGCGGAGATCAAGAAGTATTTCACCAAAAAGCTCTATGAGATCGTCATCCCGCGCAATGTGCGCCTTGCCGAGGCTCCCAGCCACGGCAAGCCCATCGTGCTGCACGATCCCAAGTGTGCGGGCGCGCGTGCCTATGCGGCGCTCACCGAAGAATTTATCTTAAAGACGGAAGACAAGGGGGAATAAGACATGACGACGAAAGGCTTAGGCAGAGGGCTTTCCGCCCTGTTCAGCGATACGGAAGAAGCGTACGAGAACGCGCAGGGCGAGAGCGCTTCGGGCGTCCGCGAGCTCCCGCTTTCAGACATCTATCCCAACCCCGATCAGCCGCGTAAGATCTTCGACGAAGGCGCTTTGAACGACCTTGCGAGCTCCATCCGCGAGCACGGCGTCATCAGCCCCATCGTCGTCAATGCGGACCCCGACGGCCGTTACATGATCATTGCGGGTGAACGCCGCTACCGTGCCGCGAAGATGGCGGGGCTCGAAAGCATCCCCGCCGTTGTCAAGGACTACACGGAGCGCGAGATCCGCGAAATAAGCCTCATCGAAAATCTGCAGCGCGAGGACCTCAACCCCATCGAAGCGGCGGATGCGATGAAGCAGCTCATGGACGAGTACCACCTCACGCAGGAGGAGCTCGCGAACCGTCTGGGCAAGTCCCGCCCCGCCATCGCCAACACGCTGCGCCTTCTCACGCTTTCCGAGGCGGTCGTCGCGCTTGTAAGGGACGGCAAGCTCTCCTCGGGCCATGCGCGCACCCTCGTGCCCGTTCCCAAAGAGGCGCAGGGCAAGCTCGCCGAAGAGTGCGTCAAGAACGGCTGGTCGGTGCGCGAGATGGAGCGCGCCGTCAAGCAGTTTTTGAACCCGCCCGAAGTGCTCGCCCGCGAGAAGGAGAAGAAGAACACCCTTGCAAACGCCGAGCTCACCCACCTCGTCGAGCGGCTGCGCACCTCCTTCCGCACCAAGGTCTCCCTCATCGGCACGGACAAGAAGGGCCGCATCTACATCGACTACTACTCCCGCGACGATCTCGACCGCATCTCCGAGATCTTAGACATCGTCGACCGCCAGGAGTGAGCCCCCCGGGCAAGCGGCGGCTTCCGTCCCCTCGCCTCCTCGTCGGAGCAGGGCAAATTTCGCCACCCCTCTTTCATCGGGGGCGGGCTCCGATGCCCGCTCCTCCTCTTCCCAAAAAATTTTTGCGTTGCAAATCTTTTTTGGGAGCCCTAAAATCGGGAGCAGCCACGATCCCCTTGGCTCCCTCTTTGAGGGAGCTGTCTGCGAAGCAGACTGAAGGAGTCACCTTATTATAGCCTCCCCTGTGTAAGGGGTGAGCAAGTGCTTTTTTGTCAAAGCCACGGTGTGGCTTTGACCACTTGCGAACTTGGAAACGGCACATGGAGCGTGCTGTTTCCTGACCGAGCGCGGACACTACCGCGCGAGAAGGTGGCTTGCCGAAGGCAAGACGGAGGGGTTGTTAAGCCCGCGCGGCTCGCCCCGTGCCGAGGCAGCCGCAAAACCGCATCAAACCGACAAAGCGTCCCAAACGGGGCGCTTTTTCCGCGTCATTCTGCACAAAAACGCTCATGATAGCGAGAAATGCGACAAAGTGGTGAAAATTCGCAATCTCAGATGAATATTTCACAAAAAAAATTTCAAAATAACATTGACAAACCGCCAAAAGTGTGGTAAAGTTATGTCAGTGTAGAAATGACGATAGGGGGAAAGTCATGAAGCAGAGGGACATTCGCTAATTTTTTCCGCATTTCCGATTTTTCGGGCGGCCGGGAAGGCTGTCTGCGGCAAGATTGACGAATGTCCTTTTTCTACTTGACGGACTGAAACGGCATTTCGTGCGTCCGAAGCGCAAAACGGCGGCAGCGGGGAGAGCACTCCCCCAAACTGCGCGATCCGCTCCCGCGGCAAAGCCCGGAGGACGGCACAAGATTCTATATTTATAAGAGGTAAAAGAATGAAGAAAAAACTGTTAAGGAACGCTTCACTCGTTGCCCTCTCTGCCGTCATGGTGTGCGGTACCGCATTCGGTCTTGCCGGGTGCAAGGATGATGCGAACCTCATCACCGCTTCCATGTTCTGCGGCGCCGACGATCGTCAGATCAACGTCGACGCCTGCAATGCCTGGGCAGAGGAGTACACCAAGAAGCTGATCGAGGACGGCGTTTGGGAAGAAGGTCACGCGCCGATCGAAGTCGAGCTCACCACCACGTCGGACAGCGGCGCCTACTTCCAGACGCTGCTGCGCCAGATCTCTTCCAACAGCCAGCCCGACATTTTCTATGTCTCGCCCAAGTATGTGAAGGCGTTCTCCTCGCTCGGCCGTGTCCTCGACCTTTCCGATTATCTGAAGACGGAAGAGGACGTTGCCCTCACGTCGGATATCTGGGACGATTCCTTCGCCTTCTATGCGTATTCGACCGATGAGAACTACGTCCGCGGCGAACGCATCGTCTTCGACAGTGATTCGAATGAGTACGTCGGCACGAATTCGGGTGCGGCGGTCGGCATCTACGGCCTTCCGAAGGACTTCTCCAACTTCGGCCTTTCCTACAACGCGCTCTTCTTCACCGATGAGATCCGCACCGCGCTGACGACGTTGACGACGGCAGACAGAACGGGCATCAAGGGCGCGCGCTACTCGGCAGCCGGTATCACCTATCAGGGCGAGGACGGCGTTGTCGTCGACGAAAACGGCGACAATGCGCCGCTCATCAACATCGGCGTCCCCACGACCTACTATCCCTACAACTTCTACCGGTTCGGCTCCTATCAGGATGCGCTTGCGAAGGGCGACCCCATGGCGACCATGTGCGAGCACTACACGGACGGCAACGGCTACACGGTCACCATCCCCGGCTTCCCCGGCGACACCTTCGAGGAGGCGAAGAAGTGGTGGCCCGACGGCGCGAACATGAACGTGGAGCTCCCCGAGGAATATGTCAACCCCGACGCGAACTACGACGCATCGCAGGGTTACATCACCTACACCTATGCCGAATACTCCGCGCTGACCTGGGCGCTCACCTACTACTTCAACACCTATGACTGGGAAGGCGCAGGCGTCGGCGGTATCAAGACGGCAGACGGCATGAGGAACAACATTTACGGCAACGACCAGTACGACGACGTCCTCTACGTTCTTCCCTGGCTCGCGGGCAACGACGCCGCATACTCCAACGAGGAAGCGACGAGCGTCATCAACGGCGACGACCGTTACGCAACGGGGACCGACACTTACACGCTCAACCGCGTCGGCATCGACGGCAAAGATCGTCCCGTCGAGATCCAGTACGGTATCAACAGCGATAAGTATATGGAAACGATCGGCGCCTTCCACTCCTACGGCGCCGACTGGAACGGCAACTCCAACAACATCGGCGATACGACGGACACTAAGAACTCCGGTTGGGAAATGTTCATTGCGGGCAACCTGATCTTCTATGGTATGGGTACCTGGAACGGCATCGAGACCAACAAGACCAACCGCAGCATCCTGCAGACCAGCCTGATGCCCGAGCCCGTCTCCGAAGACTACGCGCTCTATTCGGAAGTCAAGACCGAAGACAACGAGATCGAAGAGTATTCCTATAACGACGCCGGCAGAAAGTCGGAGTTCTCCGCACAGGAGATCTTCGAGAACCAGCTCGTCCGTCAGGACAAGTGGGCTGCCCGTATGGACTCCGTCGGTTACGGCGTCTCCTCCACCGTCCTCGAAGAGGAAGAATGGAAGGTGGAAGCGTGCGTCGACCTTGTCAAGAAGCTCACCATCGATCCTGCGATGCAGGCGACCCTCACCTATTCGGGTTCCCAGCTTCCCAACTTCAAGTCGATGTGCGTCGACTTCATGAACAAGGAAGGCGATTACTTCGGGCAGATGCTCACGCCCGACGACGGCGAGAAGTTTGACAGCGCTTATCAGCTTGCGCTGTCCCTGTCCGCGGCAGGCACGGCAGAAGCTTCCGGCTCCACCAAGACCATCGGTCAGTGGATGACGGAGAACGGCGGCGGCCAGCCTTACGATCCTCAGTTTGAGAACACGACCCTCAACTCGGTCAACTCCATCGCTTACGCCATGAAGGTGCTCTACCTCACCGGTTACAGCGAGAAGGACCGTGACCTCAGCCTTAGGATGCAGTTCGGTATGAACTTCGTCCGCGACGCTGCAATGTATACCTTCACCAACGAGTGGCTGACCTGCCTCGACGCGCGCGGCAAGCTCGGCGTCATGGCATACCGCCAGCAGGGCATCTCCGATAAGATGCGCGACATCATCGACGCGATGATCACTTCCGACAGAGTTCAGGATTCGCTGAACGGCGTCGAGGATGCGACCGTCGTGGACGGTAAGCGCTACGGTACGTCCAAGTGGTGGTGCCTCTTCCGTATCGACGAGTCTCAGAGACTGCTCGACGATGCGATCAAGGAAGAGAACAGACTGCTCGGTATCCGTTGATGAAGCTTTGGATGCCGTGAGGTATCCTTTCAGGCGAGAAGGCGGGAGCACCCGTTCCCCTTCGGGGGAGGCGTGCTCCCATCCCTTCTTGCCGGATATGAAAAAATAAGGAGGAAAAGGATGGAAAATAATTTGACTGCCAATGCGGAAGCCGTTTCCGAAGGCGCCGTTGCCGGAGAAGCCGTACTTCCGCAGAAAAAGCAGAAAAAGCCCATCAACCAACAGAAGCTGCAGGACAACCTGTGGGGCTGGATCTTCTGTATCCCGCTCATCGTCGGTACGGTCTGGTTCGTCTACATCTGTCTGATCGCTGCCTTCCTGCTCTCCTTCACCGACTATTCGATGATCGGCTCGCTGCCCATGTTCGAATATCTCGGCGAGATGGGGAAGCACCTTGCGTATAACGAAGACACGGGCGCGACCGACATCCTTTGGTGGTACAAGCAGGTGTTTACCGAGACGATCAAGCCCGTCGGCACCGAGCTCAACCAGATGGGCATGTATCTTTTCAACACCGTGTTCTACATGATCGGTATCCCGATCGGTATGATCCTCGCAATGTTCTTCGCCGTCTGCATGACGCGCGATATCCCGGGCGCGAACGTCTTCCGCGTGATCTACTACTTCCCCTGCGTTGCAAGTACGGTCTCCATCGTCTATACGTTCCGCCTCATGTTCTCGAACGCGGGCGTCATCAACCAGCTCTTTGGCTTGCAAACGGCGGTCGACGGCGAGGCGTTCACATGGCTGCAGCTGTCGGGCAACTTGCCCCTGACATGGAACAAACTGTTAGGGAAGGACGTCACTACGCAGTTCATGAACGAGCCGTTCTGGTGTCAGGGCATCCTCTCCAAGGCGGTCATCATCATCATGTCGGTCTGGAAGGGCCTCGGCGGTACGATCATCCTCTACATAGCGGGTCTTTCGGGCGTCAACGCGGCGACCAAAGAGGCGGCTCAGATCGACGGCGCAAACGGCTGGCAGATCTTCTGGAAGGTCACCATGCCCGACCTGTATCCTACCATTTTCTATAACATCGTTACGGCAGTCATCGGCGGTATGCAGATCTACGCAGAGCCCGTGCTGTTGATGGACGAGAATTACCTCACGTCGGGTTACGTCTCCCTGATCTGGGAGTACGGTCTGAACGGCATGAACGCGTCGCCTTCGACGGGTGCCGCTTACGGTATGTTCCTCGCCCTCATCATCTTTATCCTGACGATGTTCCAGTTCTGGCTGGATTCCAAGAATAAGGACTAAGGAGGAGATCATGAGTAACGAAGTTATGAATAATGACGCTCCCGAACAGGAGAAGCAGTACTCTTCCGCACGGTATGCATGGGGTGCCTTCCTTGCATTCTTCGGGATCTCTTCGGCGACCCACCGCGGCAGCAAGAAGCGCAAAAAGCTCATCGGCGATATCCTCGTCTATATCATCCTGCTGTTCGGGTCCTTCCTGATGATCTATCCCTTCTGGTGGATGCTTGCGGCGTCCTTCGCCAACACGTCCAACCTCGGTACCTCGACGGACATCCTCAACCGTCTCGTCTGGTGGCCTTCGCTGAGCACGGCGGATCCCGATTACAACGGTGCGCACGGCTTCTTCACGAACTATTACGACCTGATCGTCGGCGGCAACAACCGCGGTTTCGACCTTGCGGTCCCCGGGCTCACGTTCTGGAGAGTGCTTCTCAACAACCTGCTCTACTCCATCGTTCCCGTCGTCGTCGGCGTCATCACCTCGGCTTCCGCGGCGTTCTCGTTCGCGAAGATCGAGTGGATCGGCCGCAACGTGGTGTTCTACTTCCTGCTTGCGGCGATCATGGTCCCCGGTCCCTCCATCATGACGGCTCAGTTCTGTATGTACGATGCCCTCAACTGGCGCGATAACGGTCTCGTCCTCATCATCCCGGGCCTGTTCGGCTCGATCATGACGGCGTTCTTCATCCGTCAGTTCCTGTACGGCATGCCCACCTCCATCATCGAGGCTGCAAAGATCGACGGCGCGGGTTACTTCCGCATCTTCTGCGGATTCATCCTGCCGCTTGCGATGCCCGCCATCATGGCGCAGGGCCTTCTGTCCTTCATGGGCAGCTGGAACAACTACATGGGCTCGTTCATCATGATCGACCGCGACCAGAAGTCCATCAACCTGCCTCACGCGCTCGCCCTGTTGGACGAATCTCAGTCGTCCATCCCCGGCGGTTACGCAGTCGTCATCGCAGGTTCGGTCATCTGCGTCCTGCCCGTCATGATCCTGTTCGCTTGCTTCCAGAAGCTCATCATCAGCTCGCTGATGCTCACGGGCTCCAAGGAGTAAGGAAACCGCGCGAAAGCGCAGAATACAAAAGACAAAGGGCGGAGCCGTTTCGGCTCCGTCTTTTTTGTGCAATGAGTGAAAAATTTTACCCAAACGGCTTGAAAAAAACGCACAAATGCTGTATAATATGGATATTCCAAATCATAGGGGGAACCATGAAACTCGGCAAATTTTTTGTTTCAACGCTGGCAGTCGTCATGACGTTCGCGGCGGGACTTTCTCTTGCGGGCTGCAAGGGTGTTTCGGTGCCGGACGCGCCGATCGGGCTGCCCGCATCCGGCGCGTCGACGACCGTCGCCGTACACGATCCGTCCATCTTTTACGACAACACCTCGCAGAAGTATTACGCCTTCGGCACGCACTACGCGGTGGCGTCTTCGGACGATCTCATCAATTGGGTGCAGGAAGTGAGCGAACCCAACTGGACGATGCTCTACAGCGGGGAGTCCGTCGTCATCAACGGCGTCTCCTGGCCCAAAGAGTTGGAAGAGACGGTCAACCTCGTGAAGCCAATCAGCACAGGAGAGAAAGCTGTCACGACCACCTGGGCGCCCGACGTGCATAAGATCGGCAATAAATATTATATGTATTATTCGCTGACGGGGGGCTTCGGCAACTTCCACTCTGCGATCGGCAGGGTGGAGTCCGACAACGTCCTCGGCCCCTATTCCAACAATACCATCATCGTGGAGAGCGTGACTTCTTCCGATATGTTCTCGCCCAACTGCATCGACCCCGAACTGATCGAGGATGAGAAGGGAACGCTCTGGATGGTCTACGGCTCTTTCGCGGGCGGCATCTACCTCAAGGAGCTCGACGATAACGGTCTTCCCGTGGAAGAAGGGTTCGGCACCTGCCTGTGGGCGGGCGACGAAGAGGGCGTCGAAGGTCCCTTCATCTTCTACGACAAGGCGCAGGGCTATTACTATCTGATGGTCAGCGACGGTTCGCTCTCTTCCAATTACAACATGCGCGTGGCGCGCAGCGAGAAGATCGACGGCCCCTACACCGACATCAAGGGGACCGAGGTCTCCCTCTACCCCGACGGCGGCAACAAGCTCGCGGGCAACTATAACATTGCGGGCGCGGGCAACAACGTGGCGCTCGGTCATAACTCCGTCATCGAAAAGGACGGCGAATGGTTCGTCATCTGCCATGTGCGCGACAGAATCGAAGGGGGGCACCATCTCGAAGCGCGGCAGCTCTACTTCAACAAGGAAGGCTGGCCCGTGTTGTCCCCCCTGCGTTATGCGGGCGAGACGAACGGCACCGCGACGGCGGATGAGACGGCGGGCGAGTACGACGTCGTCGTGCACAGCGAGGGGCTTTCGGCGGAGATCGTCCCCTCGGTGGAGTGTTCTTTCAATGCCGACGGCACCGTTTCGGGCGCGCTGACGGGTACCTGGTCGATGGAACGCGACTATTTCGTGACGATCGAGCTGGGCGGCGTCTCGTACAGCGGTACGGTCTGCGGCGGCTGGCGCACTGCGCCCGAAGGCAAGGGGGTGTATTGCTTCACGGCGACCTCCTCCGACGGCAACGCCCTCTGGTGCGTGGGAAGATAAGCGGACGTCATTCCGGAAATGGTTTCCGCGAGCAGGGTTTCCCTGCGCTGCGGGCCCCGATTTGCGCATACTTGCGCTTATTGCAGCAGGGATGAGGCGCAAGTTCGCGGCCGTGAAAGCGGGTGCGAAGACATAGCCCTTGTCTCGCGGAAAGATTTTTCGGAGAAAAAGATTTTCGCGAAATTTCAACGCCCTCTGGTGCGTGGGAAGATAATATTTACAATAAGAGATTTGAAAGAGCTGCCTTCGCGCAGCTCTTTTTGTGTGATAAACGTCATCTTCCTTGCCTCCCTCTCCGAGGGAGGTGCCCCGAAGGGGCGGAAGGAGTCACCGCGTCGCCGCAAGGCGCGTAATGCGGGGGATGTCTACCGTCATCCCCGCGCCATTTACGCCTGCGTCTCCTTTTCCCAAAAAATCTTTTGCTTCGCAAAATCTTTTTTGGGAGCTCTATCCTATGAGCCTCCCCCGCGAAAAAAGCAAAAAAACTTTCGCGTTTCCCTTGAAAAACAGCGCACAATGTTCTATAATAGTGGTATACTATAAGGGAACAGTACGAACCACGCTTTTGGCGGCATCTTTTGGACGCCTTGCCGTTCATCGTCTTTGCAATACGGCGGTATTGCTGCATCCTCTTCACGGCAAAGCATCTCAAAATCTACTCGCCAAAAGTGCGAAGCAATCAAAAGCTGCGGTTTTGCCCCCAGACAAGGCAAGGGCCGCAGGCCGTGCCGAGCGCACGGTCAAGGACCTTAACGCAGTATCGGGGCAAAACACGCGCTTTTGATCGGGTTCTTATTATTCCCTTACAGTATAGAACGATCATGCGGCTCATCCGTGCCCATCGGCGGCGCGGAGAAGGAGGATACGATGGCATTGATCTACCCGAAAAACCCACGCTTCAACAAGCTCAAAATGCGCACGCCCGATTTTGAGTCCTGGCAGGAGGGCTGCGCGCACGATCCTTCCATCCTCGAATGGGAGGGCACCTATTACGCCTACTCGACGGATACCTTCGGCGCGCCCAACGGCTATCAGATCCGCACGAGCACCGATCTTCTCCATTGGGAATACGCGGGCTCCGCGTTCGAGATGGAGGGCACGAACGCCCGCTACAAGCAGGGCAAGGGCGATCTGCAGCCCGCCTACGATTGGTGCGTGACCTCGCAGAGCGAAGTCGGCTACGGCATCTGCACCCGCCGCGACGGCACCATGTCCTTCTGGGCGCCCGACGTCATGCGCGGCCCCGACGGCAAATTCTGGCTGTATTTCTGTCTGACGGGCTACTTCGGCGGTTCCAAGTCGTGCATCGGCCTTGCCAAGTCCGACTCCCCGACGGGCAAGTTCAGGTTCGATTCGCTCCTTCTCTGCTCGCCTGCAGGCTGGCGCACCCCCAACTGCATCGACCCGCAGGTCCTCGAAGCGGAGGGCGGCAAGCTCTATCTCGTCTACGGTTCCTACGGTCTCGGGCTGTATCTCATCGAACTCGACCCCGCCACCGGCAGAAGAAAGGACGGCAGAGCCTACACCGACTGGATCAAGAAGCGCTGCTCCTTCGACGAATTTTACGGCACGCACATTGCGAGCGGCTCCGTCGAAGGCGGCGTCATCCGCTATCATGAAGGCGTCGACGTCCTCGAAGACGGCAAGTGGACGAAGAAGAACTACTACTATCTGATGTGCTCGTACGGCTCCCTCTCCTCCGACTACTGCATGCGCTGCGGCAGGAGCGAAACGCCCGAAGGGCCCTATCTCGACGTCAACGGCAATCCCCTCGTCTGCTCGACCGACCTCGGCACGGGCAACAAGATGCTGGGTTCCTTCCGCTGGTCGGAGAACGCCCCCGACTTCTACTGCCCCGGGCATAACGATATGTTCGTCTCTTCGAAGGGCGTCAAGCTCGTCGCCTACCACTGCCGCACCAATTGGTTCATCGAGCAGGGCATGAGCCGTTCCAACAACTTCCACTATCTCTATCTCGGTCAGTACGACTTCAACTCGGACGGCTGGCCCGTGATGAGCGGCAACCGCTATGCGGGCGAGGAGATCCAGGAAGTGACGGAGGAGACCCTCCTCAACATCACGGCGGGCAAGTTCGACCTCATCCTCTTCACGCAAGGGACGGGCACGGTCAAGCCCAAGCGCGTCGTGCTGCGCGCGGGCGGCGCGATCAACGGCATCGAGGGCAGCTGGCGTATGTACGGTTCGCACTACATCGCCTTCGACCTCGGCGGCGAGGAATATCTCGGCGTCGTCATGCCGGCGTGGATCGAAGATCAGAACGCCGCAGGCCTCACCATCACCTGCATGGGCAGAACGAGCGGCATGGCGCTCCTCCTCAACAGCACCAATAAGATCTGATATTATAATATGGTAAGAGCGCCCCGCAGTCCCTGCGGGGCGCTCGGCAGAAAGAAGCGGCGCGGCGGTCCTATCGGACCGCCGCGCCGCCTTCACGCTTTCACGCGCATGGTTCAAAGTTCGAACACCGGTCTTCCGAGGGCGAGGAACACGATATCCAGGATCCACAGAACGGACGCGCCCAGAAAGATCCATAAAACGCCGAGGACGATGCCCGCCGTCGTCCCTTTGCAGATGCGGTAGATGCCGTAGACGATGCCGTCCAGAAAGGGCAGCGCCAGAACGATCTTGAGGACGATGGGCAGCTCGTCGAGAAATTTGCGAAATTCTTCCATATCCTTTCTCCTTGTGGCTCCCGTCAGGGGAGCCCGACCTTATTCTATCACGCCCCGCCGCAAAAAGCAACCAAACCCCGCCCCTTTCTTATCCAAATTATATATATAAGAGTTCGCTTCAATATAGCCTCTCCTGTGTAAGGGGAGGTGTCTTGCCAAAGGCAAGACGGAGGGGTTGTTAAGCCATCTTCTCGTTTTAGTCTGCCCTGTGCAAGGTGCAAGCAGGCGCTTTCTTAATTTTGGGGATTCCTCACTTTAGGCGCCTTCCTGAGGGGTGAGCAGGCGCTTTCTTGCAAAGAGCCCGGTGGGCTTTTTGCCGCCTGCGAACTTGGAAACGGCGCATAGTGCGCGCCGTTTCCTGACCGAGCGCGGTCTCTACCGCGCGAGAAGCTGTCACGACATCCGAAGCTTGCTCCGGTGTCGTGACTGAGGGAGTAAATGCCGAGGCTTCCCTTTTTTCTTTGCCTCCTCGTCGGAGCAGGGTATTCGTCATTCTCCTTGGCTCCTCCCCCGGGGTCCCCAAAAAAAGACGTAGTATTTTTTTGGGGTGGGGTTGAGGGAGCTGTCGGGCGAAGCGAGACTGAGGGAGTCGCCGCGTCGCCGCAAGGCGCGTCATGCGGGGGATGTCTAACGTCATCCCCGCGCCTTCTACGCCCGCGTCTCCTTTTCCCAAAAAATCTTTGCGCTGCAAAGATTTTTTGGGAGCCCTGCAATGTTAGCCTTCTCTGTGTAAGGGGGTGAGCCGCGCATGAGACGCATCCCCAACTTTACGCGCCCTCCTCATTCCCGATCATCCTTCTCGTTGATGGCGCGGTTCTCCTCCTCGCTCTTCATAAAGTCTGGCTTTTCTTCGGGAGCGGGCTTCTCGCGCTTTGCAAGCAGCATGAGCCCCGCAAACACCGCAGCGCCCGCAACGCAGACGAGCGCCCACAAAAGCCCGAAGATCATCCCGACGACGACCGCCGCCGCGACGCACAGGACGGACAGGATACAAAATATCGTGCGAAGAACTGCTTTCATCGCTTCTTCCTCCTTGCTCCCAAAAGGAACAAGGATATTGTAACACAGAACGCGCAAAAACACAACATCTTGTAGCCACCGAAAATCACGGAAAAAATCCCGAAAAAAGCGCGAAAAAAAGCAAAAAACCGCGTAAAAACAGTTGACTTCTTCTCTTTGGTGTGGTAAAGTATGCAAGCTGTCTCCGCTGAGGGGATGCAACGCAACGCGGATGGATAACTTCAAAGAGATCCGAAAAAAGTTGCGAAAAACGCTTGACAATCAAATCTTGATGTGATAAAATGCACAAGCTGCCTCGATGAGGGGCGCGCAATCTGTCGGATCCTGAGGAAGCGAAAAACTTTCCGAAAAAAAATCCGAAAAAAGTTGCGAAAAATGCTTGACATTGGAAATCAGATATGATATGATGTCAAAGCTGTCTCGAAGGAAAGCGGTTTGCAAGAATGTCTTTCGGAAAGCGGAAAAAATTCCGAAAAAAATCCGAAAAAAGTTGCGAAAAACGCTTGACAAGGGAAAGCAAGCTATGATATAATAGCTGAGCACTTCCCCACCGAGGAAGCAGCCCGAACTGTTGTTCGGTAACGCAGATTAAAAATCGAATAAGAAAGAAACGATTTTTTGTAACACTACAAAACAGTTTCTGTCAATTTTTTGAGCTAACAATAGTACTCAAAACAAAGTCAGCAAAAAGATAACGAGAATTTATTCAAGTTAGAGCCGCTGATATGTGTAGCGCATATCGGCTTTAAACAATTAAACTCAAGAGTTTGATTCTGGCTCAGGATGAACGCTGGCGGCGTGCTTAACACATGCAAGTCGAACGGACGTAAGGAGCTTGCTCCTTGCGTTAGTGGCGGACGGGTGAGTAACACGTGAGCAATCTGCCCATGTCAGGGGGATAACAGTTAGAAATGACTGCTAATACCGCATATGACCACAGAGAGGCATCTCTCAGGGGTAAAAGATTTTATCGGACATGGATGAGCTCGCGTCCCATTAGGCAGTTGGCGGGGTAACGGCCCACCAAACCTACGATGGGTAGCCGGCCTTAGAGGGTGATCGGCCACATTGGAACTGAGACACGGTCCAAACTCCTACGGGAGGCAGCAGTGGGGAATATTGGGCAATGGAGGCAACTCTGACCCAGCAACGCCGCGTGAGTGATGAAGGTCTTCGGATTGTAAAACTCTTTAAGTAGGGACGAAGAAAGTGACGGTACCTACAGAATAAGCCTCGGCTAACTACGTGCCAGCAGCCGCGGTAATACGTAGGAGGCAAGCGTTATCCGGAATGACTGGGCGTAAAGGGTGCGTAGGTGGTTTGGCAAGTTGGTAGCGTAATCCCGGGGCTTAACTTCGGTGCTACTACCAAAACTGCTGGGCTTGAGTGCAGGAGGGGTGAATGGAATTCCTAGTGTAGCGGTGGAATGCGTAGATATTAGGAAGAACACCAGCGGCGAAGGCGATTCACTGGACTGTAACTGACACTGAGGCACGAAAGCGTGGGGAGCAAACAGGATTAGATACCCTGGTAGTCCACGCCGTAAACGATGAATACTAGGTGTAGGGGGTATCGACTCCCTCTGTGCCGTCGCAAACGCATTAAGTATTCCGCCTGGGGACTACGGCCGCAAGGTTGAAACCTAAAGAAATTGACGGGGACCCGCACAAGCAGCGGAGCATGGGGTTTAATTCGACGCAACGCGAAAAACCTTACCAGAACTTGACATCGCGTGACCATCCTTGTAATGAGGACTTCCCTTCGGGGACACAAAGACAGGTGTTGCATGGTTGTCGTCAGCTCGTGTCGTGAGATGTTAGGTTAAGTCCTGCAACGAGCGCAACCCTCATATACAGTTGCCAATATTCAGTTAGGAACTCTGTATAGACTGCCGTGGTTAACACGGAGGAAGGTGGGGATGACGTCAAATCATCACGGCCCTTACGTTCTGGGCTACACCCGTGCTACAATGGCTATTACAAAGAGTCGCAATATCGCAAGATGGAGCCAATCTCATAAAGATAGTCTCAGTTCAGATTGTGGGCTGCAACCCGCCCACATGAAGTAGGAGTTGCTAGTAATCCCGAATCAGCATGTCGGGGTGAATGCGTTCCCGGGTCTTGTACACACCGCCCGTCAAGCCATGGGAGTTGGGAGTGCCCAAAGTCAGTGTCCTAACCGTAAGGAGGGAGCTGCCTAAGGTAATACCAATGACTGGGGTTAAGTCGTAACAAGGTAGCCGTATCGGAAGGTGCGGCTGGATCACCTCCTTTTAGGGAGAATCGGTAGCAGTAGCTGATCAAGCTGTTACCCATTTTCAGTCGATACAGAAACTGAAGTTTCTTTCTTATTCATTTTTAATACAAAATTATGCATCCCCACAAGGGGTGCATTTATTTTGATATTATCGCCTGCAAACGCAAGCGTTAATATAGATGGGGGTATAGCTCAGCTGGTAGAGCACCTGCCCTGCAAGCAGGGGGTCATCGGTTCGAATCCGTTTACCTCCACCATCCACGGGCTCATAGCTCAGCTGGTTAGAGCACACGCCTGATAAGCGTGAGGTCGGTGGTTCGAGTCCACTTGAGCCCACCAATCCGCGTGGCTGTGCGCCCTGCGGAACAAAGAAAGCTGTCTGCTTTCTTCCGAAGATTGACAACTGAATTGCAAGAAAGTAAAAACGAGTAAACAAAGTAAGGCAAAAGAAATTCTTATTGAATA
>CALWCE010000019.1 GCA_944376295.1 uncultured Clostridia bacterium | reverse complement strand
TTTTCCCATTGCAATGCGGCAGAAACGAACGCCGCAAAAGGAGAAACCATGCAACACGAAAGAGTATTGGTGCTCGACTTCGGCGGGCAGTACAATCAGCTCATCGCCCGCCGCGTGCGCGATCTCGGCGTCTACTGCGACCTTCTGCCCTGCTCCATGAGCGCAGAGGAGATCGAACAGTACGCGCCCATCGGCATCATCTTCACGGGTGGGCCCAACAGCGTCTACGACGCCGCTTCCCCCCACATCGACCGTAAAATTTTGGAGCTCGGTATCCCCGTCCTCGGCATCTGCTACGGCTGTCAGCTCATCGCCTATACGCTGGGCGGCAAGGTGGAGCACGCCCCCGAGAGCGAATACGGCAAGCGCTATGTGGAGTTCGTCAAAGAGAGCCCGCTTTCCGAGGGCATCCCTGCGCGCAGCGTTTCGTGGATGAGCCACACCGACTATGTTGCCGAAGCCCCCGCAGGCTTCGGGGTCTTGGCAGTCACCGAAAGCTGCCCCGTTGCCGTTTACGGCAATGAAGAAAAGCGCATCTACGGTGTGCAGTATCACCCCGAAGTCGTCCATTCCGAGTACGGCAACGCGCTCCTCAAAAACTTCCTCTACAACGTCTGTAAGGCGAAGGGCGACTGGACGATGGGGGGCTTCGTCGAAGAGCAGGTCAGTTTTCTCAAACAAAAACTTGCGGGCAAGAAGGTCCTGTGCGCCATGTCGGGCGGCGTCGATTCCGCCGTCGCGGCGACTCTCGTGCACCGTGCGGTGGGGGATAATCTCATCTGCGTCTTCGTCGATCACGGGCTTCTGCGCCTCGGCGAGGCGGAGGAAGTCATGTCCGTCTTCCGCGACGGGCTCGGGATGAACCTTGTCAAGGCGGATGCGGGCGAGCTGTTCCTTTCCAGGCTCGCAGGCGTCGAAGAGCCCGAACAAAAGCGCAAGATCATCGGCGAGGAGTTCATCCGCGTCTTCGAACAGGAGGCAAAGAAGATCGGCGCCGTCGACTTTTTGGTGCAGGGGACCATCTATCCCGACGTCATCGAGAGCGGGAAAGACAAGAGCGCCGTCATCAAATCGCATCACAACGTGGGCGGGCTGCCCTCCGTCGTCGACTTCAAGGAGATCGTCGAGCCGCTGCGCGACCTTTTCAAGGACGAAGTGCGCCGCGTGGGCACCGAGCTGGGTCTTCCCGATCCCGTCGTGCAGCGCCAGCCCTTCCCGGGTCCGGGGCTCGCTATCCGCATCATGGGCGAAGTCACCCGCGAAAAGCTGGAAACGTTGCGCCTTGCCGACTTCATCTTCCGCGACGAGATCGCAAAGGCGGGGCTTTCGCGCGAGATCTGGCAGTACTTTGCCGTCATCACCAACAGCAAAACGGTGGGTGTGCAGGGAGATTTCCGCACCTACGAGAACGTCATTGCCCTCCGCGCCGTCACGAGCGTGGACGCCATGACCGCCGATTGGGCGCGCATCCCTTACGAGGTGCTGGAAAAAATTTCCCTCCGCATCACGGGCGAGGTGCCGCACGCGAGCCGCGTCGTCTACGACATCACCTCCAAACCCCCGGCTACCATTGAATGGGAATAAAAGATTTCGCCGCAAATCTTTCCCTTCGGGAAATCTTCGCGGCGAGGGGTGAGTTTTACACATCTAATTTACTTTATCGCCCGCGAGCTTAACTGTCATTCTAAGAACAATAAGTGCCCTGCGGGTATGTATGCCCTGCGGGTATGTATGCCCTGCGGGTATGCATGCTATCATCTTGGAAAAGAATAGAAAATCGTTTGAGTTCTGTGAGGGGGGCATACATGGCTTTTAAGGGCATGCCATACTTGTGGGGCGCCGTCGTTATGGTTAAAAGCATAAGAGCTGTTATGTTTGTATTTTCCCCCGGAAGGAACAGCGATCGGGCTGCGTTGGAAGCATGCAGCGGATGGGTCCGGCATATGGCAAGATTTTATGAAAACAGGACGTATTCGTTTGCATTAGATGTTCAGTTAACAAAAGGGGACGTGGAAGTGCTGCTGTTAGATAAGAAAAAGCAGGTCCTGCTGAAACTCAACAGGCAATTCCCGCAACGGACAATAGACTTGGACGGAAAGAAAAACAGATACTATTTTCGCTGGGAATTTAAGAGTGCGTCCGGAAAATGTGAACTGCGTTGGTAAAAAACCGATCAGAGACCTGTGAGGGGCAGCGCGCTGTTTTGAAAACTGTTTTTCCTTGGTCTCTTCCGTGGATCCGTGATGTGGAATGTGGCGGCATAGGGGAAAGATAACAAAATATAAGGAGAAACTTATGAGCAATGTAAGACCGGAAAGCATGGAGCGCATCATGACCGAGACGCTCGTGACCGAGATCAGGACGGTCTTGCAGAATGCCCGCAATAATGCCGCGCGTCAGGTCAACAGCGAGCTTCTTGCCGCCTATTGGAACATCGGCAGGATCATCTGCGAGCATGAACAGACGGTCCCCGACCGCGCCGATTACGGAAAACGGACGCTCAAAGAGCTCTCCCGCGCGCTGACAAAGGAATTCGGGAAGGGGTTTTCGCGTTCCAACTTGCAGAATATGCGGCTCTTTTATCTCGGCTATCAAAATTGCCAGACGCTGTCTGGCAAATTGTCTTGGTCGCATTACTGCGAGCTTTTGACGATCTCCGACCGCGAGAAGCGCAGCTTTTACGAGAAAGAGGCGGTGACGGCGGGCTGGTCGGTGCGCGAATTGCAGCGGCAGATCGAAAGTTCGCTCTTTGAACGGCTGCTGCTTTCCCGCAGGGAAGCCGACCGCGAGGAAGTGATGGCGCTTGCGCTGAAAGGAAATGAGATCGCTAAGCCGTCCGACATCATCCGCGATCCCTATGTGTTTGAATTTTTGGGTCTGCCCGAGGATAAACCCGTCTTAGAAAGCGACCTCGAAGCTTCTCTCGTGCGGCAGATCGAAGACTTTCTTTTAGAGCTTGGCCGCGGATTCATGTTCGTCGGCACGCAGCAGCGTATCACGGTCAACAATACCCATTACTATGTGGATATGGTGTTTTACAATAAGATATTGCGCGCCTATGTCCTCATCGAACTCAAAACGACCAAACTGACGCCCGAAGCTGCCGGGCAGATCAATCTCTATCTCAACTATTATGCCGCCGAAGTAAACGACGCGGACGATAACCCGCCCATCGGCATCATCCTCTGCACCGATAAGGACGCCGTAACGGCGGAGTACGCGCTGGGCGGGCTCTCCAACAACATTTTTGCCTCGCGCTATGTCCTCTATATGCCCGAAAAGCAGCAGCTCATCGCGCAGGTGCAGGCTGTTCTCGACCGCTGGGAACAAAAAAGTCAGGAAAAATAATCTTTCAGGAGATCACATATGAGCAATGTAAGACCGGAAAGCATGGAGCGCATCACGACCGAAGCGCTCGCCCAGGCGTTCATCGCCGAACAGGTGGCTGCCGTCAAGGCACAGGTGGGGGACAAAAAGGTGCTCCTTGCCCTTTCGGGCGGGGTAGATTCCTCCGTCGTCGCCGCCCTTCTCATCAAGGCGATCGGCAAGAACCTCGTGTGCGTGCACGTCAACCACGGCCTTCTCCGCAAGGGAGAGCCCGAGCAGGTCATCGAAGTGTTCCGCAACCAGATGGACGCAAATCTCGTCTATGTGGATGCCGTCGACCGCTTCCTCGATAAGCTCGCGGGCGTCGCCGAGCCCGAAAAAAAGCGCAAGATCATCGGCGCAGAGTTCATCCGCGTGTTCGAAGAAGAGGCGAGAAAGCAGGACGGCATCGAGTTCCTCGCACAGGGCACCATCTATCCCGACATCCTCGAGAGCGGCCCCGTCAAGGCGCATCATAACGTGGGCGGCCTTCCCGAAGACCTCAAATTCGAGCTCGTCGAGCCCTTGAAATTCCTTTTCAAGGATGAGGTGCGCGTCGTCGGAAAAGCTTTGGGGCTTCCCGACAACATGGTCTTCCGTCAGCCCTTCCCCGGCCCCGGGCTCGGCGTCCGCTGCCTCGGCGCCATCACGCGCGACAGGCTGGAAGCGGTGCGCGAATCGGATGCCATCCTCCGCGAAGAATTCGCAAAGAACGGTCTTGAGGGCAAAGTCTGGCAGTACTTCACCGTCATCCCCGACTTCAAGTCGGTGGGCGTCAAGGACGGCAAGCGTTCCTTCGAATGGCCCGTCATCCTGCGCGCCGTCAACACGAAGGACGCCATGACCGCCACGGTGGAGGACGTTCCCTTCGCGCTCCTGCAGCACATCACCGCGCGCATCACGGCGGAAGTCAAGGGCGTCAACCGCGTGCTCTTCGACCTCACCCCCAAGCCCACGGGCACCATTGAATGGGAGTAAAAGAGTTCACACTTTTTTGTGCGGGCACAAAAAAGTCGTGAGGGGCGGGCAGAGTACATCGAAATTGCGTTATCGCCCGCGAAAACGGGTATCCAAACCCAAACGTGCGGTCCGGCACGTTTTGGCTCAGAATAAGAAGAATGGGGCGCCGCCGCGGCTTCTGCCGCGGCGGCGCCCCGCGTGCTTTGCTATAACTTCCGTTTCAGATAGATCATATCCTTCAGCGTGACGCCTGCCTCTACGATGGGGCGGGGGTAATGTTCCGTAAAAAAATCGGCGATGCGGTGGGAAAAGATAAACCCGCACTTCCGATAGAAAGGAAGGGTGAGCGGGCTTTCTCCCGTGCCGACGTACATCCACGCGCAGCGGCTGCGGTATTTTTCGCATGCGAACTCGATGAGCGCGCGCCCAAATCCGCGCCTCTGAAACTCGGGCAGAACGGCAAGGTTCTTGATCTCGGCCACCCGTTCCCCGTCCGTTCCGTCCGGAAGGACGAAGACCTCCTCCGTCAACACGATGCCGGCCTTCACGCCGTCTTCGTCGAGAACGTACATCGTGCCGCGGTCAAGATACCGCGCGATCATCTTTTCGTCCTCGTCGCCGAGGAGCAGCAGGTTTTTGTGCTTCCACGGCAAGGGCTCTGTGCGGATCTCCATATTCTCCCTCCTCAGCTCCGATGATAGCATACGCCGCAACAAATGTCAAGAATGCGGCTGCAGCGGGGAAAAGAGGACGTCTTTTTGCTTGTTGTCGGAAAAAACAGGAAAAAATGACGGCGTTTTTTGAAGCGCCTATTGACAACGGCATTAAATTCGTATATAATAAATGCAAATAGGGGATTTTCCCGACTTATGCAATATCAGGAGGAGTTTTTCATGAGCAACAACGATTGTCCCGAAAAGAAACCCCTGACGGATGAGTATCTTAAGAAAATGGACGCTTACTGGCGCGCGGCCAACTACCTCGCGGCGGCACAGCTCTACATGCTTAAGAACCCCCTCCTCAGGGAACCTTTGACGCGCGATCAGGTGAAGAAGAAGATCGTCGGCCACTGGGGTACCGTTCCCGGGCAGAACTTCATCTATGTCCACCTCAACCGCGTCATCAAGAAGTTTGATCTCGACCTCATCCTTCTTTCCGGCCCCGGCCACGGCGGGAACTTCTTCGTCGCCAATTCCTATCTGGAAGGCACCTACAGCGAAGTTTATCCCAACGTCTCCGAAGACGAAGAGGGCATGACGAGACTGTGCAAGCAGTTCTCCTTCCCGGGCGGCATTTCGTCCCACGTCGCGCCCGAGACGCCCGGCTCCATCAACGAAGGCGGTGAGCTCGGTTATTCGCTCGCGCACGCATTCGGCGCCGTGTTCGATAACCCCGGCCTCATCGCAGCGACCATCGTCGGCGACGGCGAGGCGGAGACCGGCCCTCTTGCGACGGCATGGCACTCCAACAAGTTCCTCAACCCCGTCACGGACGGCGCGGTGCTGCCCATCATGCATCTCAACGGCTTCAAGATCAACAACCCCACGGTGTTCGCTCGTATTACGAAGGATGAAGTGAGGAGCTTCTTCCATGGCTGCGGCTGGAAGCCTTACTTTGTCGAAGGCGACGAGCCCATGGCGATGCACAAGAAGATGGCGGAAACGCTCGACAAGTGCATCAAAGAGATCAAGGAGATCCAAAGGAAGGCGCGCGAAGAGGGCAATACCGAGCGCCCTATATGGCCCATGATCGTTCTGCGCACGCCCAAGGGCTGGACGGGCCCCAAGGTCGTCGACGGCAAGCACATCGAAGGCAGCTACCGTGCGCACCAGGTGCCCATCACGATGGACAAGCCCGAGCATCTCGATCTGCTCAAGGAATGGCTGCTTTCCTACAAGCCCGAAGAGCTCTTCACCGAGGACTATAAGCTCAAGCCCGAGCTCAAAGCGCTCGCTCCTACGGGCGATCACAGGATCTCTGCAAATCCTCATACCAACGGCGGCAAGCTCCTGAAAGATCTGCGCCTTCCCGACTTTACCAAGTACGGCGTCGAGATGGATGCGCCCGGTACCGTCAAGGCACAGGATATGCTCGTGCTCGGCAACTATATCCGCGACGTTTTAAAGCTCAATGCGGACAGCCGCAACTTCCGTATCTTCGGGCCCGACGAGACGATGTCCAACCGTATGTATGCGGCGTTCGAGGTCTCTTCCCGTCCTTTCGAAGCCAAGATCTACGATAAGGCGTGCCCCGAGGACTGCGTCTATGTCGAAGACGACAACGTCGCTCCCGAAGGCCGCATCATGGATGCTTACCTTTCCGAGCATATGTGCGAAGGCTGGCTCGAAGGCTATATCCTCACCGGCCGTCACGGCTTCTTCGCTTCCTACGAGTCCTTCATCCGTATCGTCGACTCGATGGTCTCGCAGCACGCGAAGTGGCTGAAGGTCACCAACGAACTGCCTTGGAGACAGGATATTTCGTCCTTGAACCTCATCCTGACCTCCAACGTCTGGCAGCAGGACCACAACGGCTTCACGCACCAGGATCCCGGCTTCCTCGATCACGTCACCTGCAAGAAGGCAGACGTCATCCGCTGCTACCTGCCGCCGGATACCAACTGCCTCCTCTCCTGCTTCGACCACTGCGTCAAGAGCAAGGGCTATATCAACGTCATCGTGGCAAGTAAGCACCCGACCTATCAGTGGCTGACGATGGACCAGGCAGTCAAGCACTGCACGCAGGGCATCGGTGTCTGGCCTTGGGCGTCCAACGACGCGGGCGAAGAACCCGACCTCGTCATGGCATGCTGCGGCGATACGCCTACCGTGGAAGCGCTCGCGGCAACGACCATCCTGCGCGACTACATGCCCGACCTCAAGATCCGTTTCGTCAACGTCGTCGACCTGATGAAGCTCGATTCGCACGAGAATCATCCTCACGGCCTGCGCGACAGCGCGTTCGACGCGATCTTCACCAAGGATAAGCCCGTCATCTTCGTGTACCACGGCTATCCGAAACTCATCCACGAGCTCACCTATACCCGCCATAACCGCAACATCAAGGTGTTCGGTTACATGGAGGAAGGCACCATCACGACGGGCTTCGATATGCGCGTTCAGAACCATATCGACCGTTTCCACCTCGTCCGCGAGGCGATGATGAGCCTGCCTCAGCTGGGGAACAAGGGCTCCTTCCTCGTTCAGATGATGAACGACAAGCTGGTCGAGCACAGGAACTACATCGCCGAATACGGCGAAGACCTGCCCGAGATCCAGAATTGGAAGTGGCATACGCCCGAGGATAACAAGTAACTTCTAAAAAACGGTCAAGGCGCTTTGGGGGGCGCCCGACCCGAAAAAGTTCTACGGAACGGGATCTGCAGCCTGCTTTTTGCGGGAGCGGATCCCGTTTTCTTATGTTCACATATTTTTGTGCGGGCACAAAAAAGTCGTGAGGGGTGAAGATGGGTGATTTTAACTTATTCTTTCGCCCGCGTCCCTTTCTGTCATTCTATTGACAATAAGCCTCTGGTAAGAGGCAAATTGAGTCCCGCAGCGGAGGGGAACCCTCCTCGCGGAAGTAATTTAGGAAAAGGTTTCGCCGCAAATCTTTCCCTTCGGGAAATCTTCGCGGCGAGGGGTAAACTTTGTTGATTTTAAGCAGCGGTTTCGCCCACGCGCCTTGTTGTCATTCTAAGAACAGTAAGCGCCAAGCATGGCACAAATTGAGTGTGAACAAATGCTTTCTTGCAAAGAGCCCGGTGGGCTCTTTGCCATTTGTTCACAGGGAAATTTCCCATTGTTGGGAAATTTCCGTGCGAGCGCGGGTTCTACCGCGCGAGACGCGGCGCAAGGGAACCTTGCTCGGCTCATTTTATTTTTAGAAGCAAGGGAAACGATGACCCTCTTGGCTCCTCCCATGGGGGTGAGAAAGCGCTTTCTTGGCAAAGCCCCGGTGGAGCTTTGACCGCTTTCGAACTTGGAAATGGCACATGGGGCATGCCATTTCCTGACCGAGCGCGGTCTCTACCGCGCGAGAAGCTGTCGAGCGGAGCGAGACTGAGGGAGTCGCCTTGATTTTAGTAAGTTTGTTTCCGATATCGGCAGTTCTCTGTATCCAAACAAAATTCCTTCCGTCACGTTGCCGAGGCAAGCCTCGGACAACGCGCCACCTCACACGGGAAGGAATTTCTTTCAGGAAGACGCCCTCCTCACGAAAAACATCGATATGCGGTCGGTAGAGTGTTCCGTAAAAATTAAGTTCGCAATAGCGAACTTTTTTTGGAAAACCGCCGTCAAACCGTTGACAGCGGAAGGGGAGTGTGATATAATGCGACCGTAGTTGGTTAGCGATAGCGAACTTGCCGATCGGAAAAGCCGTCGTGCCGTGTGCGGCATTGCCCGCAAAGGGAAGCCGCGCTCTTTTTCGGCCGAAAGGTTAGCATGTGCGAACCAACATCAAGGAGTTCCCGCCTTCGGAAAATGCAAACATGCGGGAGCTCGCGGGAGAAACAATGCCTTTGAAACTTGCCCCGTTGGGGCAGAACATGAAGATCGTCAAAATATTGGCGGACGAGAAGACGAAAAAGCATCTTGCCGACCTCGGGCTTGTCATCGGGAGCGAGATCGTTGTCTTTTCCTCGAACGGGGGAAGCCTCGTCTGCATCGTGAAGGACGTCAAGCTCGCCATCGATTTCGGGCTGGCGTCGCACATCTTTGTCGCTTGAAAGCAATACGGAGGTATGAAAATAAAGTATGACGAATAAGCTGTTGAGTGAATTTTCCGTCGGCGAGCGCGGCTCTGTTAAAGCCGTCTCGGGCGAGGGAAAGATGAGAAGAAGGCTCTTCGACATGGGCGTGACGCCCGGGGCGGAGATCTTCCTGCGCAAGAAGGCGCCGCTCGGCGACCCCCTCGAGGTCACCATCCGCGGCTATGAACTCACCCTTCGCAAGACGGAGGCGGCGTGCGTTGTGATGGAGGCCGTAAAATGAAGAAGTTTGCATTGGCGGGCAATCCCAACTGCGGCAAGACGACGCTCTTCAACCTTCTGACGGGCTCCACGGCATATGTGGGCAACTGGCCGGGCGTCACGGTGGAAAAGCGGGAGGGCACCTACAAGAAGGGTGCGGAACCCGCGCTCATCGTCGACCTTCCGGGCATCTACTCGCTCTCGCCCTACACGCCCGAGGAAGTCATCTCGCGCAACTACATCTTGGACGAGCGCCCCGACTGCGTCATCAACATCGTCGACGCGACCAACTTAGAGCGCAATCTCTATCTCACCACGCAGCTCATGGAGATCGACGTGCCCATGGTCATCGCTCTCAACATGATGGACGCGGTGGAAAAGGCGGGCGACAAGGTCGACGCCGCTGCGCTTGAACGCAAGATCGGCATCCCCGTCGTCGCCGTCTCGGCGCTGCGCGGCACGGGCATCAAGGAGCTGATGGACAGGGCGATCAAGGCGTCCAAGACCCCGAGAAAGGGAGCGACTGTGCTCGAAGATTCGCCCGTCGCGCACCTCGTCAAGGATGTTTCCATCGCCCTCGAAGGGCAGAAGGTCGTCTCTCCGCTCTTCCACGCCGTCAAACTTTCCGAGCTCGACGAGCTGGAAACAAAGGCGCATCCCGAACTCGTCCCCACGGTGAACGCCTTCAAGGCGACCTTTTCGGACGGCGTGTTCGGCAGCGACCTCGAAGCCGTCGTGGCGGATGCGAGATACAAGTACATTTCGGCGAACTTCACGTCCGTCGTCACCAAAAAGAACAAGAAGGAGAAGCTGACGCGCTCCGACCGCGCCGATAAGGTGCTCACGCACCGCGTGTGGGGCATTCCCATCTTCCTTCTCGTCCTGTTCGCCGTCTTCCATCTGACGTTCTCGGAAAACTTCCTCTTTCTGAACGGCTTCGGCGAGGGCTGGATGCCTTCCCTCGAAGACCTCGGCATGGACACGGAGAATTTCTGGGTGCGCCTGCTCGCCTGCGTCTACGACGGCACCGTGTTCTCGCCCGGGTGTATCCTGAATAACCTCTGGAACGACATCATCGTGGGCGAGATATTCGGCCTCATCGGGCAGGGCATCGAGAAGATCCCCGTTGAATGGGTCGCGGGCTTCCTCGGGAACGGCATTTTAGAGGGCATCGCGGCGGTGCTTTCCTTCCTCCCCTGGATCCTGGTGCTCTTCCTCTTCTTCTCCATTCTGGAAGACTCGGGCTATATGGCGCGTGTCGCGTTCATCCTCGACCGCATCTTCCGCAAGTTCGGGCTTTCGGGCAGGGCGTTCATGCCCATGATCATGGGCTTCGGCTGCTCCATCCCCGCGACCATCAACACGAGGACGCTTGCCGACGACAACGAGAGGACGGCGACCATCCGCGTCATTCCCTTCTTCTCGTGCGGGGCGAAACTGCCCATCCTCACTGCGGTGGCGGGGGCGATCGTCGCCTCCTTCGGCGTGGGGAATGCCGACCTCATCACCTACGGGATGTACCTTCTCGGCATCGTCACGGCAGTCGTCTGCGTGCTTCTGATGCGCTCGACGACCATGCGCGGCGACGTGCCTCCCTTCATCATGGAGTTGCCCGCCTACCACGCGCCCCGCTTCTCTTCCCTCATGATCCACCTGTGGGATAAGACCAAGCACTTCGTCAAGAAGGCGTTCACCATCATCCTCGCTTCGACCATCATCATCTGGGTGATCTCGCACTTCTCGCCCACGCTCGAATTCTTGTCCGACGAGCGCATCAACGAGAGCATCCTTGCAAACTTCGGCCGTCTCGTGCAGCCGATCTTGACGCCCGTGGGCTTCGGCGCGCAGCTGGGCGAATGGGGCTGGGTGTTCGCCGTCGCGGCAGTCACAGGCCTCATCGCCAAGGAGAACGTCATCTCCACCTTTGCGACGCTTGCCGCCTGCATCGCGGGCGCGGCGCTCGCGGAGGACGAATCGGGCGTTTCCTATGTGCAGGCCATGATCGACGCAACGGGCATCGGCATCCCCGGGCTCATCGCCTTCATCGCCTTCAACATGACGACCATCCCCTGCTTCGCGGCGACCGCAACGGCGCGCGCAGAACTCCCCAAGGGAAAATTCGGTTGGACGCTCCTCTTCTGGCTGGCGACTTCCTACGTCGTCTCGATGGCGGTGTATCTGATCGGCACCTGGTGGTGGACGGTGTTCCTCTTCGCGGCAGCCGCAGCGATCGTGATCCTTTCGATCGTGTTGTATAATAAGAACCATCCTGTCGGGCTTCGCACCCGCAAGAGCGGCAGGCGCGGCGCCCGTGCAAAGGAGGCGGCATGACCTGGTATGAGATCCTCATCATCGTCCTTGCGGCGGCGTTCGTTGCAGGCGTGTTCGGCTGGCGCATCGTGCGCAAAAAGTTAGGCAAGGGCGGCTGCGACTGCGGCTGTTCGGACTGCTCGCACTGCACCGCCTGCTCCGCCGCCAAAAAGGCAAAGGAGAAAAAATAAGTTTATCCATCCATCCTGTTATCTTCATAGATCTTGGAAAGGGGAGGGGCCTCGCGCTTCTCTCCTTTCCTCGTGGAAATATACATTTATACATGAATTTGCTTAAAATCGCGTAAAAGTGCCGTGCGCTTGCGTTTTGCTTGACAAAACTTGCATTTCTTGCTATCATAAAAAAGAACGAACTTTTTCATGGAGGCGAACCCGCATGATCATTTACAACGATAAATCTAACCTTCTGGAGGATACCGTCTACCGCTATCAGCTCCAGGACGTCAAGGAGCCCAACCTTTATCGCGAGCTCTTCGACTACGAGTCCATCCCCAAGATCGCCTTCAACCACCGCCATGTTCCCATGAATATGCCCGATGAGATCTGGATGACGGACACCACCTTCCGCGACGGCCAGCAGTCCACCTCGCCCTTCACGGTCAAGCAGATCGTCGATCTTTATAAGCTCATGGCACGCCTCGGCGGCCCCAAGGGGCTCGTAAGGCAGTCGGAATTCTTCCTCTATTCCAAGAAGGATAAAGAGGCCCTCCGCGCCTGTCAGGATACGGGGCTCAAATTCCCCGAGATCACGACGTGGATCCGCGCCGACGAGCGCGACTTCGAGCTCGTCAAGCAGGCGGACGTCAAGGAGACGGGCATCCTCGTCAGCTGCTCGGACTATCACATCTTCAAGAAGATGCACCTGACGCGCAAGCAGGCGCTCGATAAGTATCTCGGCATCGTCAAGAGCGCGCTTTCCTACGGCATCCGCCCGCGCTGCCACTTCGAAGACATCACGAGGGCAGACTTTTACGGCTTTGTCATCCCGTTCGCGTCCGAGCTCATGCGCCTCATGGAGGACAGCGGCATCCCCATCAAGATCAGGATGTGCGATACGATGGGCTTCGGCGTCACCTTCCCCGGCGTCACGCTGCCGAGGAGCGTGCAGGGCATCGTCTACGGTCTCTATCACTATGCGAACGTGCCGCACGATCTCCTTGAATGGCACGGGCACAACGACTTTTACAAGGTGGTCACCAACGCTTCCACGGCATGGCTGTACGGCGCGTCGGCGGTCAACTGTTCGCTGCTCGGCATCGGCGAGCGCACGGGCAACTGCCCGCTCGAAGCGATGGCGATGGAGTATGCGGCGCTCCGCGGCACGATGGACGGCATGGATTTCACCGCCATCACCGAGATCGCCGACTACTTCGAGCGCGAAATAAACTATATCGTGCCGCCCAAGACGCCTTTCGTGGGCCGCGCCTTCAATTCTACCCGCGCGGGCATCCATGCGGACGGGCTTTTGAAGGACGAAGAAATTTACAACATCTTCGATACGGCGAAGATCCTCAACCGTCCCGCGCGCGTCTCCGTCAATAAGACGAGCGGCCTTGCGGGCATCGCCTTCTGGATCAACGACTATTACAGCCTGCCCGACGAGTATAAGGTGACGAAGAACGATCCGCTCGTCGTGGCGATGAAGGAGCGCGTGGACGCCGAGTATGAGGAGGGGCGCAACAGCTCCTTCGGCGACGACGAGCTCGTCAACCTCATCTATTCCATCGACTCAAAGCGCATCCGCGACCTCAACGCGCACAGCATGCGATAATTTTCCGTCCGCTGCAAAGGATAAGCATATGAAGACCCAAACGCTCTCCGCGGCGGAAAAGCGGGTGTATCCCGTCGCCGTCGTGGGCGGCGGCATCGCGGGCTACACCGCGGCGCTCGCCCTCAAAAACCTCAACATTGACTGCATCTGGCTGGGGCGCAAGCCCTTCGGCGACAAGCTGCTCCTTGCGGAGTATGTGCGCAACTTTCCCGCGCTCGTGGGGGACGGCAAAACGTTCGCCGCCCGCCTTACAGAGCAGGCGGAGAAAGAAGGGCTCGTCTTTACCGAGGCGCGCATCGACGGCATCTATGCGGGAGATCGCGAGTTTATGCTCACCGAGAACGGCGAAACGCTCTCTGCCCGCGCCGTCATTCTCTGTACGGGCGTCGAGACGGCGGGCTCCTGCAAAGGGGAGGCGACCTTCGTCGGGCGGGGCGTCAGCTACTGCGCCGTGTGCGACGGGGCGCTCTACCGCGGCAAGACCATCGCCTGCGTGCTCTCCTCCAAAGAGTTTGAAGCGGAGGCAGAGTATTTGGCGGGCTTTGCGGAACGGGTGTATGCCTTCTGCCTCTACAAAGGCCCTGTATTCCACGCGCCCAATATCGAGATCGCGGAGGGCGTGCCGACTGCCGTTGAAGGCGATCTGCGCGTAAAGGCGCTTCTTGCGGGCGAAAAGAGATACGCCGTGGACGGCGTGTTCTTTTTGAAAAATTCGACGCCCCCTTCGGCGCTCGTGGGCGGGTTGAAAGCGGAAAACGGCGCCGTCGTGGTCGACCGCCGCATGGCGACCAACCTAAAAGGCCTCTTTGCCGCGGGCGACGTGACGGGGCGGCCCTATCAGTACGTCAAGGCGGCGGGCGAAGGGCTCGTGGCGGCGTATTCCGCGAGCGAGTATCTTCGTTCGCTCGAAAAATAACTGTATGGAAACAGCGTCCGTTCCCTTCGGGGGGCGGGCGTTTTTTCTTTAACATAGTTTTCACTTCATGAGAAATCGATGAAAATCGTCTCTTTTTTTTGCGTGGGGGTTGACAACCGCCCCATTTGTTCTTATAATGAACATAAGATTGTTCAGCGCGGAACAACGCGAAGGAGAAGGGAAATGAAGATCGAGATCAATGAGTATTTGTTAAAGCTCTTCCATCTGGTGAAGGACCTCGGGGACATCGACTTTTTCTGGGGGAAGGCTAAACTTTCGAGGACGGAGTTCCGCATCCTCTGGGAAGTTGCCAACGAGCAGTGCGAGGGGAGGAATATCATCTCCTCCGAACTTGCGCGCCGCATCGGCATCACGCGTTCTGCCGTCTCGCAGATCGTCGCGAAGCTCGAAAAGAACGGCATCGTCAAGCGGGTGGGCTCGGAATACGACCGCAAGATCGCCTATATCCGCCTCACCGACGAAGCAAAGGAAACGTTTCTTCAGCAGGCGCGGCAAGCCAACGAGTTCGCAGAGCGCGTGCTTGCGGAATTCGGCAGGGAGCGGCTGGATAAGCTTCTCGATGAAAGCAGGGAATTTTCCGAGCTTTGCTATCAGCTCGCAGAGCCTTCCAAGGCGGCACAGTAAGGGATAGGTAAATAGGGGCGGAAGAAAAACCATGTGAAATACGGCGCGGCGGTACGCTGCGCCGTTTGGAGTTTTTTGTTCTATGTTAAAGCTTGTTGACATCAAAAAGGACTACAAAGTGGCGTCGGGCGCCGTGCACGCGCTCAAAGGGGTGAGCCTCAACTTCCGCCCCAACGAGTTCGTGTGCATTTTGGGCGCGTCGGGCTGCGGAAAAACCACCCTCCTCAACATCATCGGCGGGCTCGATCAGTACACTTCGGGCGATCTCATCATCCAGGGCAAGTCCACCAAGCACTTCAAAGACCGCGATTGGGACGTCTACCGCAATCACCGCATCGGCTTTGTCTTCCAGAGCTACAACCTCATCCCTCATCAGACGGTGCTCGGCAACGTGGAGCTCGCGCTCACCATCTCGGGCGTTTCGCGCGAGGAGCGCAAAAAGCGCGCCGCCGAGGCATTGAAGCGGGTGGGGCTCGGGGAAGAGCTCGATAAAAAGCCCAACCAGCTCTCGGGCGGGCAGATGCAGCGCGTCGCCATCGCGCGGGCGCTCGTCAACGACCCCGATATCCTGCTTGCCGACGAACCCACGGGCGCGCTCGATTCCAACACCAGCGTGCAGATCATGGACCTCATCAAAGAGATCGCGGGGGAACGTCTCGTCATCATGGTCACGCACAACCCCGAGCTCGCGGAAAGCTACGCTTCGCGCATCGTGCGCCTCAAAGACGGGCTCGTCGAATCTGATTCCGACCCTTACGAGGGCGACGAAGAGCAGCCGCCCAAAGCGGAGGGCAAGGCGCGCGCCAAGATGAGCTTTTTCACCTCTTTGGCGCTCTCCTTCCGCAACCTGCTCACCAAGAAGGGGCGCACCATCTTAACGTCCGTCGCGGGCAGTATCGGCATCATCAGCGTCTGCCTCGTTCTGGCGCTCTCCAACGGCTTCAACAACTATATCCGCAAGACGGAGGAGGATATGCTCTCCTACTATCCTGTCATGGTGACGGAGAGTACCTTGGATATGGCGTCCATCATGACGTCCTTCACTTCGCCGCAGGACATGCCCGATCTGGAACAGCTCGGTGATAAAGTGTATGTCGATTCCTTCCTGACCAGTCTTGCCGAGGGCATGACACTCACCAATAACATTTCCGACGAATACCTCGACTACCTCTCTAAGATGGACAAGGACTGGTATTCGGAGATCCAATACGGCTATGGGGTCTCCATCAGCGACAACCTCTTCACGCACGTTGATACGGCAAAAGATCCGACTGCCGATCAGCTTGAAATGCAGACTTCGTCACGCTCTCTGTCCAACTTGAAGGAGTATTACATCGGCGTCGTTTATCGCGTCGTGCCCGAATATAAAGACCTTGTCGGGTTTGCCGATTTCTTCGGCGACATCGTCAATGCCATGCCCGGAACGAGCGATCTTTCTTCTGAGACGTATGGTCAGTATGTGAGGTCGCAGTACGACGTCGTGGCGGGGGCTTTTCCCGAGAGCGAGAATGAAGTGGTGCTCGTTGTCGGCGAAAACAACGAGGTGAGCGATCTGACGCTTGCGCAGCTTGGGTTCTTGAACGAGGAGAAATTTGCGGCGCTTTTCCTTCAGGGTGAGAACGGATCGGACGACGGGACGATCCCTGACGAGTCGGTCGTGGATTTTAACGAGATCCTCGGTAAGCAGTATACACTCTTTTATAACAGCGCCGTCTATGAGGAAGATCCCGATTATGTGAAGCCGACGCTGTTCTCGCCCAACAAGGATCATGCTTTTACCTATCAGGGTGAACGCGCGGAAGATGAGCTTACGGCACAAGAAGGGGAGGGTATCAACCTCACGGTCTCGGGTATTTTGCGCCTCAAAGAAGGGCTCAATTACGGGTGTCTCACGAGCGGTCTTAACCTCACCGAAGCGCTCGTCAATACTTATATCGAAAACACCATCTCGGACGATACCTTCCTGCAATGGCTGAAAAATGATTCGACCATCACGCTGCCGGTCGAGTCGGAGGATGGCGAGCCGGCCAAGATCTATCTCTCTCCTGCGGAAAATCTCGACGATTACTTCGATATCGAGACGGAACTTTCCTATATCCTGGGGGATAGTGCAAGCGGCGATCTTAGTTTCATCGTTTCCATGCTTTCCGAGTTCAACGCCTCCTTTGCGCCCGAGAGGATCATCCGCCTGTTGGGCGGCGATCATTCGGTGACTTCCATTTCGCTCTATGCCAACGATTTTGACGGCAAAGAGCATATGCTCGACTATCTCGACGAATGGAACAGCATGTACGAGGACGATCAGTCCATGCAGATCACCTATTCGGATACCGTCGGAACGCTCATGAGAATGATGCAGCAGATTTTGGACATCATCACCTATGTGCTCGTCGCGTTTACGGCGATCTCCCTCGTCGTTTCGTCCGTCATGATCGGCATCATCACCTACGTCTCCGTCGTGGAGCGCGTCAAAGAGATCGGCGTGCTGCGCGCCCTCGGCGCAAGGAAGCAGGACGTGAGGAACCTCTTCAATGCGGAGACCTTCATCATCGGGCTCGCAGCGGGCCTCATCGGCATCGGCATCGCCTACGCATTGAGCGCCGTCATCAGCATGATCCTTCAAAATCTTACGGGCATTGCGGGCATTGCTTCTCTTCGTGTCACCTCGGCGATCGTCATGGTGTGCGTCAGCGTCGTCTTGACGCTCATCTCGGGGCTCATCCCCGCGCAGTCCGCCGCCAAGAAAGATCCCGTCATCGCCCTCCGCACCGAATAACGGCGCGAAAAAAAGGCGCATAAAAGGAGAGAACTTCGCCCATACTTGCTTTGCGAGGCGGCTTATGGCAAAGAAAAAACCAATGCGCAAACTGACGGAAGAAGAATACGAGGCATACCTTCGCAGGCTTCTCAAAAGATGAAAAAAGGGACGGGAGCGTGAGTTTTCCGTCCCTTTTGCTTGTCTTAACGCGGGCGTGTTCGGGCAGAGGGCGAGAACGGCGCGTTGGCGGGCGAGAACGGCGCGGGCAGCGAAGGCGACCGCGCGGGCGATGCAAAGATGAAAAACAATTGGTAAGGCTTTCACAAAGCTTTCATGCGAATTGCGTTAGTCCTTTACAATGGCGTGGTATGATAGAGGCAAGAAAACAAAAGGAGATCATTATGACCAACTTTGATGCACTGTGCAAGGCGGCGGAAGACATCCCCGCAGACATTTACCGCGATGTGCTGCGCGAGAAGGCGCGCATCGTTCTGCCCGCCCTCGAAGCGGCGGCGGGGAGCCGCGAGCGCGCCGAGACCATCTTTGCCGCCTTCATCATCGCCTCCGTCTATGCGGACGGCACCCTCGACGAGGCGGAATACATGCTGCTCCTGCCGCATCTGAGGGAAGCGTTCGGCGAGGGCTTCGGCTTCGACGAGGTCAAGGCGGTCATCGAAACTTCCAAAAAGGAGGGGAAGGCGGTCATCGACTTTGCAGACGCCCTCTGCGACTGGTTCGGGGTGCTCTCGGAAGAGCTCAAAGACGAGCTCGTGCTCCTGTCCCTTCTCCTCTGCGCCGTCGACGGCAAAGTTTCGAAGAAGGAAAGAAAGTACATCAAGCGGCTCATCCGCGAATAAACAAAATAAGCCGTGCGTTTGCCCGCGCGGCTTTTTTGCGCGGAATTTCCCTCGGAACGTTGACAAATTTTGGCAGAAGGTGTAGAATGAGGGCATGAAACGGGTCATCGAAGTGGAAGGAATGTGCTGCGAACGCTGCGCCGAACGCGCGGAAAAGAAGCTGCGCTTATTAGACGGGGTCTCAGGCGCCAAGGCAAACTTCAAAAAGGGCGTCATCTTTGTGGAAACGGAGCTTCCCGATGAGGCGCTTGCTGCCTGCGTCACCGAGGCGGGCTTTGCCGTCAAATGTATCCGCGAACGCAAGGGGCTCTTCGGCTAAGAGGGCGCATCTGCCTCGAATTCCCCGCACCCGCCCCGAATCTCCCGAAAAACGCTTGCTTTTTTGCACGGAAGACGATATAATAGAGAAAAAATACGGCGTCAAGAGAGGACGCGTCCGAGGGCATTTCCTTGCACAGAGAACTCCCCGTTTTGCTGAGAGGGGAGAAAAGGAAGGCTTTTGGGTATCACCTCTCGTGCCTGCGGGGAGAAAAATAAGTAACTCCGCACGGGGTCGCAGCCCGTTATCCCATGCGGCAAATGATCGTTTGTTTTGGTGGTAAAAATGCCTTCGCGTATTCCGAAACGCGGAGGTTTTTGTTTTTTAGAAGCAATCTCATACAGGAGGAGACCATGTATCGCAAGGTAGACACATCGCTCGATTTCGTCGGGCGCGAGCAGGAGATCGTCGAGTTCTGGAAGCAGAACCATATCTTCGAAAAATCGGTGGAAAAGAACGAGGGAGGGGAGGAGTTCTCCTTCTTCGACGGCCCCCCGACCGCCAACGGCAAGCCGCACATCGGGCATATCCTGACGCGCGTCATGAAGGACATTATCCCGCGCTATCAGACGATGAAGGGCAAGCACGTCCTGCGCAAGGCGGGCTGGGATACGCACGGCCTGCCCGTGGAGCTGGAAGTGGAAAAATCTTTGGGGCTCGACGGCAAGAAGGAGATCGAAACGTACGGCATCAAGCCCTTCAACGAGCAGTGCAAGCGCTCGGTGTGGAAGTACACCGACGAATGGCGCAAGATGAGCGACCGCGTCGGCTATTGGTGCGATATGGACGACCCCTACGTCACCTATCACGACGACTATATCGAATCCGTCTGGTGGGCGCTCAAGGAGATCGACAAGAAGGGGCTTTTATACAAGGGCCACAAGATCGTCCCTTACTGCCCCCGCTGCGGCACGGCGCTCTCCTCGCACGAAGTCGCGCAGGGCTATAAGACGGTCAAGGAGACCTCCTGCGTGGCGCGCTTTGCCGTTTCGGGGCGGGAGAACACCTATATCCTCGCCTGGACGACGACGCCCTGGACGCTCCCTTCCAACGTCGCGCTCTGCATGAATCCGAACGAGACGTATGTGGAGATCGCCCATGACGGCACGCACTATATCTTAGCGGAAGCGCTCGTTCCTTCCTTCTTCGAGGAGTACGAAGTCGTCGAAAAAAAGCTCGGCAAGGAGTACGAAGGCACCAAGTACGAACCGCTCTTCGACTATGCGAAGCCCACGCTCGAAGCCATGAAGAACGAGTGGAAGCGCGTGTATGAAGTCGTCTGCGATACCTATGTCACGCTGACGGACGGCACGGGCGTCGTCCACATCGCGCCCGCGTTCGGTCAGGACGACTACAACGTCGGCAAAATTTATTCGCTCCCCGTCGTCTCCCTCGTCAACGAACAGGGCAAGTTCGACGAGCGCTGCCCCGAACTAAATGGCCTCTTCATCAAGAAGGCAGACCCCGTCATTTTGAAGATGCTCAAAGAGAGCGGCAAGCTCTTCAAGGCGCTGCCCTTCGAGCACGATTATCCCCACTGCTGGCGGTGCGATACCCCCCTCATGTATTATGCGCGTTCGAGCTGGTTTATCGAGGTCACGAAGGTGAAGGACGAGCTCATCGCCGCCAACCGCTCCGTCAACTGGATGCCCGAGACCATCAAGGAAGGCCGCATGGGCAACTTCCTCGAAAACGTCATCGACTGGGGGCTCTCGCGCGACCGCTATTGGGGTACGCCGCTCCCCGTGTGGGTATGCCCCGACTGCGGCGCAAAGCAGGTCATCGGCTCGAGGAAGGAGCTCGAAGAAAAGTGCGGCGCGCCTCACGATATCGAGCTGCACAGGCCTTACTTAGACGATCTCGTCTGCACCTGCCCCAAGTGCGGCGGCAAGATGAAGCGCACGCCCGAAGTCATCGACTGCTGGTTCGATTCGGGTTCCATGCCCTTTGCCCAGTACCACTATCCCTTCGAGAACAAAGATCTCTTCGAAGAGACCTTCCCCGCAGATTTCATTTCGGAGGCGGTCGATCAGACGCGCGGCTGGTTCTATACGCTGCTCGCCATCTCGACCATCCTCTTCGGCCGCGCGCCCTTCAAAAACTGCATTGTTTTAGGTCACGTCAACGATCAGAACGGCGTCAAGATGAGCAAGCACAAGGGCAACGTCGTCGACCCGTGGAGCGTTCTCGATAAGCAGGGCGCCGACGCCGTCAGATGGTACTTCTACACCAACTCCGCGCCGTGGATCCCTTCCCGCTTCGGGGCGGAGGCGGTCAGTGAGGTGCAGCGCAAGTTCCAGGGCACGCTCTGGAACACCTACGCCTTCTTCGCGCTCTATGCCGAGATCGACGGGTACGATCCTTCTAAATTCAGGCTCGAGGAGTGCAAGCTCTCGCTCATGGACAAGTGGGTGCTCTCCCGCCTCAACACGGTGGTGCGCGACGTCGATAAGATGCTCGCGGAGTATAACATCACGGACAGCGCGCGCGAGATCCAGGATTTTAGCGACGTGCTCAGCAATTGGTACGTCCGCCGCGGCCGCGACCGCTATTGGGGCAGCGACATGACGGAGGACAAGGCGGCGGCATATACGACGCTCTACACCGTCCTTACAACGCTTGCCAAGCTCCTCGCGCCCTATACGCCCTTCATGGCGGAGATGATGTATCAAAACCTCGTGCCTGCGTTCTATCCCGAAGCGCCCGAATCGGTGCATCTGTGCGATTTCCCCGTCTGCGACGAGGCGCGCATCGACCCCGAACTCGAACGCGGCATGGAGGATGTTCTCGAAGTCGTCGCCCTCGGCCGTGCGGCGCGCAACGCAGGCAACCTCAAGAACCGCCAGCCCCTTTCGGAGATGGTGGTGGCGAGCGACCGTCCTTTGAAGATCGCAGGCGAGCTCGAGGCGGTGCTCCTCGATGAACTCAACGTCAAAAAGTTCTCTTCCTGCGGCGATGCGGAGTCGCTCGTCTGCTACACGTTAAAGCCTCAGCTCAAGACGCTCGGTCCCAAGTACGGCAAGCGCCTCAAAGAGATCAACGCGTTCCTCGCTTCGTGCAACGCCTGCGAAGTCGTGCATGCGGTGAAGGAGGGCGGCGTCTATCACATGGAGGGCGGCATCGACCTTTTGGAGGAAGATCTGCAGATCTTCACGGGCTCGCGCGAGGGCTACGTCTGCGCGAACGACCACGGCATCACGGTGGCGCTCAAGACCGAGCTCACCCCCGAACTTCTGATGGAGGGCTGCGAGCGCGAACTTGTCTCCAAGATCCAGACCATGCGCAAAGAGGCGGGCTTCGAAGTCACCGACCGCATCTGCGTCTTCTACGAGGCGGAAGGGCGCGCGAAGGAAGCGCTCTTGTCGGCTGCTTTTGCAAAGGACGTCCTTGCCGAGAACGTGTGCGAGGGCTGCCCCGAAGGCTTTACGAAGGAAGTGGACATCAACGGCGATAAGGTCACGCTGACGCTCGTGAGAAAATAAGAAAAAGCTGTATAGTATGGCGGCGGCGCCCCGAACGGGGCGCCGCCGCTTCGCATATGGCGCGCCTTGCCCTTTGGCGAAGGCGGGCGAAGAACGCCCGAAAAGCGCCTTGTAAGGCTCTCAGAAGCCCATATAGCAGCTGTTGCAGCCGCTCACATAGGTGCGCCCGATGGCGTACTGGCGGGCGTAATAGCTGTCCGTACCGCCCGTCGAGCCCGAGCAGCAATTGCAGGTATCGCTGCAATTACACGGGGTGCAGGTGCAGGGCGTGCAGGTCGTGGGAGGGCATTCGCAGGCACACGGCTCACAGGTGCAGGGCGTGCAGGTGCAGGGGGTGCAGCTCTCACAGCAGCTGCATCCGCAGCTGCAGGTGTCGCTGCAATTGCAGGTGCAGTCATCCGTCGTCTCGCCGCGCACGGCAAACAGGTTGGAAAGCGCCCGCATGAAGGAAGAAGAGCATCTCCCCGAAGCCCGGTATGAATGGCAGGAATTGCACATAGGAAACCTCGTTGATATGTTTTCGGGAGTTGGTCCCTGTCTCATTGTATGCCCGCGCCGCCTGCGCGTGCGCCAAAAGCACTTGCATTCGGGAAAAAAAACTGCTATAATGTGTATATTCGCATAAACTATGGGGGATAAGACCATGAAGAGCATGAAGACCATCTTCCGGAAGCCATCGCGCTATGAGGTCAAGCAGACCGTCCTGCGCTGGCTGCTCATCATCTTCGGGAACGCTGTCACGGCGGCGGCGAGCTCCTTTTTCATCGTGCCGGGCGGGCTCGTCGTGGGCGGCACGACGGGCGTCGGCATCTTCGTCGAACAGATCTGGGACTTCGAGTATGCGCGCGTCGTCACCGTGTACGCGGCGAACATCGCGCTCTTTCTCCTGGGCACAGCCTTGCTCGGGAAGAGCTTCTTCTGGGCGACGCTCGCGGGGACCTTTCTCTATCCCGCCTTTTTATCCCTCTTTGACGCCGTGAATGCGGCATACGTCACGGCGCACGGCACGACGCTTTCGGGCGGCGACCTCTTTCTCGACGTCTTCTACGGCTCCCTTCTCTTCGGCGCGGGCATCGGGATCGTCGTCCGCGTTGGGGCGAGCACGGGCGGCACGGACATCCCGCCCCTTCTTTTGCAGCACTTTTTCGGCATCCCCGTCTCCATTTCGCTTTGGGTGCTCGATTTTGCCGTCGTCCTGCTGCAGTTCTTTGCGGATGCCACGATGCAGACGATCCTCTACGGCATCGTCATCTGCGTGCTCTCCTCCGTCGTCATCGAAGTCGTCACGCCCTTGGGGCAGCGCAAGATGCAGGTCAAGATCGTCAGCCACCGCTATCCCGAGATCAGGGAGATGATCTTAAGCGACCTCGACCGCGGCGTCACCATGCTCTACGGCAAGACGGGGTATCTGCGCGAGAAGTGCTACATGCTCCTCACCGTCGTCTCTCCGCGCGAGCTGGTGCGGCTCAAAAACAAGGTGCAGCAGATCGACCCCGACGCCTTCCTCACCGTGAGCGTCGTTTCCGAAGTGCGCGGGCGCGGGTTCAGCCGCGAGAGCGTCTATCTCCCCAAAGAGGAAGAGGGGAAAGGGGAGCTTCCGAAAGCCGCAGAGGGGGAGGAGCAGGCGGAGGACCGGTAAAGCCGCCGCACGCTTGATCGTAGGATCGCTGTAAACTGCATAAAGCACGACCGCCCCGGAGTGATTCCGAGGCGGTCTTTACAAAGGAGAAAATAAGGGGATAACAATCCTTGGATGCGGCGGAACAAACTCCCCGCCACATTACACTGTCATTATAGCATATCCTGCAAAAATAAGCAAGAGAATTTCGGCTGAAAATGCTATATTTTGTGGTTATTTTCGGAAAAAAGGGCATGCGGCTGCTATTTGTGCCGTAAAATGCGGCGCCGCGGCGCCTTGTCCATTTTACTTTTTTTCCTTGCGGCGCTTGTCGTTGATGACGGTGAGCGCCGCTTCGTCGATGAGGGTGATGCCCTCTTCCTTGGCGATATCCACCATCTGTTGCAGGGCGGCTTTTAAGAAGACGCGCGGGATCTTGGTGAGCTTTGCGCACGCGCCGTCCGTAAATTTGACGTCGGGGTCGATGCGCTCCGCTGCATAGCGCACGGACATCGCGTCTCCCTCCTTTGCCTGGATCTTTTCGGGGAAGGGCTTCTTGAAGCGCGAGCACCAGAAGTTGGTGCTGTCGCGGTAGCCGTAATCGACGGGCACGGGCGGGAAGCCGCTCGCCTTGACACCGTTGATGATGGTGTCGTAATAGCGGGGCTTGATCAGGATCTTATCGATATTGAGGATAAAGTGCGCGCCGAACTTGCTCGTGATGCCGTTGAAGTTACGGTAGGGCGGCTCATATCCTTCGAGGCAGCCGGGCTTGTCGAGATAGGCGTCTTCGAGCGTATCGTTCCAGGTGCATTCGAAGACCTGGAATGCCTCGGCAACGACTTTGGGGCGCTCGCCTTCCGCGATGCCGTCCTCTAAGGTAAAGAGGCAGTCCTTCATCTTCTCGTCCGTCGTGTCCCCGGGGAAACCGAGGCGCACCGCCTCGCGGAAATATTTCCTGTCGTCGGGGATAAAGTTCAAAGAAGCCTTCTTGGAGCGCAGAATGTTCTGCGCCGTGTTGGAGCTGTTGCGGCACTCGAGGAGCATGGCATAGCGGTCCTTCCCCGCGATGTAATAGGGGAAGCAGAGCGAGTAAGAGCCGAGGTTGGTCTTGCCGTTCTCTGCGATCGTGCCGACGAGCACGGT
>CALWCE010000018.1 GCA_944376295.1 uncultured Clostridia bacterium | reverse complement strand
CCGTCGTTTCGATTGCTAAAATCATTTTCTATGCTTCCGTCCATATCTTTGCCGCATCAGGGCTTTATCCCCTCGACAACGCACCATACTTTGCGTGTTTTATGAATTTTGACATCGGAAAAACCCGCTTTTCCCAGAAAGGCAGCAAGTTGCTCCTCTGTATATATCGTCATGCCTTCGCAGCGTTTTGCCCAGAATTTTCCCTTTTCGGGATCGGTCATTTCAGAGGCAAGCATTACTTTGCCTCCCTTTTTCAATACGCGGTATATCTCTTTTAGTCCGCGCACGGGATCGGGCCAGAAATAAATAGACTCAAAGGACACCGCCCTGTCATAGGTCTCCTCCCGATACGGCAGCCTCATGGCGTCTCCGCACAAAATACCGCACCTGTCCGCATATTTTTTGGTCGCTTTCCGGCTACACGCAACGCTTTCCTCCGAATAATCGATACCGTCCGCGCGGCTTTGGGGAAAACGCTCCAAAATGCGGACAAGATTTCCTCCACCGCCGCACCCGACGTCCAGAACGCTCTCTCCGTCTTTCAGCGGACACACCTCGAACGCCCAAAGAGCGAGAGGCGCATGCCCTTTGTTCATGGCGCTCACTACCCATTTACCAAATTTACCTTCCGGTTTTTTGCAATTTTTCAAGAACTTTTTTAACATATAGCCTTGCACCTCTTTTCTTAATTTTTTTGCCTGACAGCAGTTTTTCAGATTACTCTTATCTCTTCCGCGTAAACAAGCCGTGCTTTTCATACGGCTGCGTTTCAATTCTTCCCACGCCGTAGCCTTGCTTTGCGATCGCCTCTTTGATGAGCGCGGTATTTACGCTATCCTCGGCAACCACTTCCGTTCTCCCCTTTGCGTGCGAAGATTTTACTTTCTTGACGCCATCCACGCGGCGCACAACGTCGTTGACGTGCGTTTCGCACATGCCGCAGTGCATACCTTCTACTTCTAAAACTATCTTTAACATAGCTTATTCTCCTTATAGTTCGCATATGCGAACACACTTATATTATATCTTCTTTATCTGCAAAAAGCAAGCAATTAACGACGGTTTCAAAAAAGCGGCCGCAATAGCGACCGCTTTCCTGTTACCCGTTTTCCGCAAGGCGTTGCCTTTCTCGCAGATGTATGAAATTGTTGTAGATACCGCCACGCTTTAAGAGCTGTTCGTGCGTGCCCTGTTCGGCGATTTTCCCCTCGGACACGACGACGATTTTATCCGCCGCGCGGATGGTGTTTAAGCGGTGCGCGATGACGAGCAAGGTTTTGCCCCGTACAAGTTCGGTGATCGCCTCCTGAATGTGCCGCTCGTTATCGAGATCGACACTCGCAGTCGCCTCGTCCAAAATGACGATAGGGGCGTCTTTCAAGATACACCGCGCGATGGAGATGCGCTGTTTTTCACCGCCCGAAAGACTTGCCCCGCCTTCGCCGATGACCGTATCGAACCCTTGCGGCAAGTTCATGATAAAGTCATAGCAACGCGCCTTCCTCGCCGCCTCCTCCACTTCATCTTTTGTGGCGGTCGGCCTGCCCATGGCGATGTTGTTATAGACGGTGTCCTGAAACAGGTACACGCGCTGGAACACCATGCTGATCTTATCCATGAGTTCGGAGAGCGGCACATCGCGGATGTCCACGCCCCGCACCTTGATACTGCCCGATCTTATATCCCAGAAACGGGCCAAAAGGTTTGCGAGCGTTGTCTTCCCCCCGCCGCTGGGGCCGACGAGCGCGGTCATCGTGTTCTTTTCCGCCGCAAAGCTGACGCTATGCACGGTATCTTCCTCGCCGTAAGCAAAGGTCACGTTCTCAAACACTATTTCGGGCGCGCCGGCTGCGGGAATGTGCTTTTTGCCGTCGTCGGGCAGCGTCTTTTCCTCAAACACGCCCTCTATTCTGTCTAAACAGCTCCCCATGACGGTCAGGCGCGAGGATTCGCTGTACAGCGTTTTGAGCGGCAGGAAGATGGAGAAGGCAAACAACACGCAGCCGATGAGATACGGCAACGCCATCAGTTCCGCAAAATACAGCCAGACGCCAAGCGCTACGATACCCGCCATGCCGACGGTATAGAGCACGTTGAGCACGACCATCCACGGCAACTGCGTGAACTCGAATTTGAGCGCGGCGTTCCTTGTCTTGCGGAAGTTCTTTGTCAGATCTTCCGACTTTTCGCCGAGCAGATTATAGCTCTTGATGACACCGATGCCCTCGATATGAGAAATCACCGCATCCGTCAGTTCCTCGCTGAGCTGCTGGCGGATATTACTGTGTTTTACGCCCGACTTGTTCATAAAGACGGCGGCGATGACGACCGCCAGCGACACGCCCGTGACGAGCAGACCTATGCGCCAGTCGATGACGTACATGAACGCAACCATGAGGAGCGCCGAAAACCCGTTGCCCAGCATGTCGGCAATGGACTGCATGACGTTCTCCTCCACGAACACCATATCGGACGAGAGCACCGAGCTTATTTTGCCGATATTGCCAGCCGTGAAGTAGCCCATCGGGAGTTTCCGAAGGCGCGCGCCCAATTCCATGCGCTTTTCTGCAAAAATCTTATATCCCGCCGTGCTCTGCAAGCGGTCGCTTAAGTTTGTGGCGAGAATATGCACTGCCAGCGACGCCGCCATGCCCGCAAAGTAGATGAGGCAGCGAAGAACGGTGATCGTCCCTTCGTAGAACTCGTTAAAGAGCAAAAAACCGAGAAAGAGCGGCATTGTGATGCAGATACCCTTAATGAAGGCGAACAGCGCCGCCGAGAGCACCCTGCCCTTGTATTTGCCCGAAAACTTCAATATCCTTACGAAAAATTTTATCATACCGCACCTCCTGTCGTTCCGACCACATTCCACGCCGCGCTGTCCTCGGAGATCTGCCAAAGCCGTTTGTAAATGTCGTTGCTTTCCAAAAGCTCTTTATGCGTGCCGCTGCCGGCTACCCTGCCGTTGTTCAGCACATATATTCTGTCCGCATTCTGAATGGACGCAAGGCGGTGTGCGATGGCCAGAAGCGTTTTGCCCCGGACGACTTCGGCGATCGCCTTTTCCATTTTTTCCTCGTTTTCGGGATCGGCGAACGCCGTTGCCTCGTCCAGAATGACGACGGGCGCGTTTTTAAGGATCGCCCTTGCGAGCGATACCCTCTGCCGCTCTCCGCCCGAAAGCGCGCTGCCGCAGTCACCCGCGAGTGTATAAATACCGTTTTCCAGTCGGTTTATAAATTCCATGCACTGTGCTTTTTCCGCCGCGGCGAGCACTTCTTCTTTGGTCGCGTCCGGCTTACCTACCTTGATATTATCGTAAATGCTGGTGTTGAATAGGAAATTGTCCTGCGACACGAAGGAGATATGCGAATTGAGCGCGTTGAGGCTCATGTCCGTGATGTCCTGCCCACCCAAAGTTATCTTTCCGCTGCCGATGTCGTAGTAATGCACCAGCAGTTTTGCAAGCGTGCTCTTGCCCGAACCCGATTCGCCGACCAGCGCCGTCTTTTTGCCTTCCTGCACCACGAGGCTGGCGCTTTGAATGACGTCCTTGTCCTCGTAGGCAAAGGTCACGTTCTCGAACACCGCCGTGTTGCCCTTCCCCGTAAAAGCGTTGCCCTTGCTTTTCAGAGGCTCTGCATCCAAAGTCTTTTCGAGTTCTTTAACTTTCCTGTCCACTTGTGCGAGCGAGGGAACGAAGCGCATCGCCTTCATGAGCGGGCCGCCCAGCCCGAAGGAAAGGCAGAGGACAAGAATAAGGTCTGCAAGCTGCGACCAGCCGTTCACGACGAACATGCCGCCGAAGGGAAGCGTGAACAGCGAGCAGCAGGCGAACACGCCCGCATACACCGCCATACACGGCCAGCACACGCGGTACCAGTCCAGCGTGAAATCGCGGTACGCCTCCACGTCCTTTTTATACCGCTTGTACGAATCGCCGTCCCTGCCGAACACTTTGACGACCTCCATGCCGTTAACATATTCGATGATGGTGTTATTCATGACCTGCGCAGAGCGGTAATAACTGTCCATCTTGGCAAAGCCGGCGCGCGTCATCCTCATGACCGCCCACACGCCAATGGAAAGCATAATAAGTGTCAAGAGCGCGAGCTTCCAGTCTACCGCGAACATGGCGATGAACACGCCGATGGGAATGAGCAGATTGCCGATGCCTTCGGGTATGGCGTGCGCCAAGAGAAGTTCCATACTCTCCACGTCGTCCACGAACAGCTTTTTCAAGTTTCCCGTCCCCTTCTCCTGCACCACGCCGAGGGGCAGTTTTTCCATTTTTCCCTGCAAACTCACGCGCAGATTGTACAGTGTGTTGAACGCCGCAATGTGCGAGAGGGACAGCCCGCCGAGGTAGAACACGAAGTTCAGCACAAGGCAGACGGCAACGCCCGCCACTCTGCTCACGGCAAACTGCCACGGAATGCTCCCGCCCGCAATGAGCGGCGAGATGATCTGATACGCAAATATGTACGGCAAGATCTGTGCAGCCACGGCGACGGCAACCATAATTGTCGCCACTATGGTGAGAATCTTGTACTTACCCGCGTACTTCAAGATACTTTTGATCATACAGCCTCCTATATTTTTATTTGTTCGCATATGCGAACAATATACCGAAAGAATTGCCGCCACTGCGGGCGGCAGAATTTACCGCTCGAAACCGAGCATTTTATACCAATCGAACAGTCCGCACATCAAGTCGGAGATGCGCCCTGCCTCCTCCTTTGTAAACCCGTGAATGAGCGGCTCACAGATCGCCGTCCAAAAGGCGGACAGCATGACGTGCAATTCCTTTTCGGAAATGTCCGTCTTTGTCAGTCCCCGCTTTTGCGCCTCCTTGTAATACGCATAGGTGGTGTGGCTCATTCTCTCCACCCATTCGTGCTCGAAGTTCGCGTACTTCGTCCCGTCCGAAAAGACGAGCAGCAGGCGCATTTCGTCGTAGCGGTCGTAGAGATAGTCGAACCACCACTGCATATATTTCCTGTCCATGTCCCACGCCTTTTTGAGCTGTTCGTCCGTGAGCGTGGCGGGCAGAACGGATTTTTGCCGCACTACCTCTTCGAGGTCTTGTACTGTGCTCTCCACGAGCGCGCAGAAAAGTTCTTCCTTGCCCTTGAACCGCTTATACAACGCACCCGTCGTCACGCCCGCGTTTTTGCAAATCTCCTGCAAGGACGCATCTAAAAATCCCTTTTGCAGAAACTCCTCTTTCGCGCTCTCCATGATGCGCGGATCGATACTCCTGTCCGCAACCGACATATCTGCCTCCTACGATAATTCAATTACCGATAATTCGATTATCATTATAGTCAAACATCGCTTTCTTGTCAAGAATTTTGTGGCAGTAATTAAAATTTTTTTATTACATATCATGTTTGGGTAAATTTGGGGAAAAGCTTGGGGAGTGGGATTGCGGCGTGTGCTTGTCTTGAACAAGTCGGCGGCAAAGCTGACGTCGCGGCTGCGCCGCGACGTCACCCGCGCGCTAACGCGCGCGGGCGCCGAGACAAGCACACGCCACGAAAACAAACAACGCGGGAAACCAAACCGAAAGCGCGGCGGAGCGGAGCCGTCCCCGCTGAACCGCTCCGGACCGGCTCCCGCTTTTTCCGCCGCGTATGGCTTTCTTCCTTTGATTTTTCCCGTCCCGTGTTCCTCTGATTTTGCCTCTTTCGGTCGGCTATGGTAGCATAGCTCCTCGCGTAAGTCAACGGTCGCAAAATCGTCGCTTAAAACACCCATAGAAACGATTTTTTAGCCGAGTAAGGTTTTTTCCTTATCCCGGCTCTTTTTGAGATCATAGGTCGTTTTTACGAGCCTACAACGCAACGATTTTGCTTTGTCCCGTTGACTTCCGCACACCGACAGGAATTTTGCCCCTCTTTCCACCGTCCTATGCGCCTCCGCCTCTTGCCCGAAAAAGGCAAGTACAAAATTCACGGAGGTACATCTCAAATGGAAATGTTGGTACCCAAATTCTCAAAAGGGAAATATCGTAACGAGGGCGATTTATTCGCAGAACCTATCTCTGCCCAAAACGTCAAACTCATGGGTGAAATGATAGCTTTGCAAGCGCTTCGTACTGTAAAACAGTATGATATGAAGATCGCGGATAAACTCTATATCGGTCTTATCAAAGACCTGCACCATATGGGCGAGATAGACTATATCGTATCGGACGGCTATGACGTGGCACAGACCGCTATATGTTTCCTGTATCAGTTCAAGGGAAGGATTGTTCACGAAATCTACGGCAAAGACTGCAAAGGAAAAGACATCTCCATCAAGCTCGCCTGCTACCGTGAGGTAGATCACTTCATCAGCCTTCTGCGCAACAGACCCGACAGGAACGGAAAGATCGAATACATTGACTTCGCGGATTATAAGGCTCTCCCCATGGATCCCGTGAATTGCTTTGAACAGGAGCAGACAGACTACACGAAATACGATGAGCTTGAAGGAGCGTTACAACTATCCGCATTGGAACTTGCCATACTGAACTGCTATATGAACGGAATGGTACAATCTGAAGTCTGTGCCGAGCTCGGTATCGGCAGAGGAAAGATAAATTCCCGCAAAGCAAGTATCCGTCAGAGATATTACAACCTTTACGGAACGCTCTGATATGCCGTTAAACTTAATCTTCCTTTGAAGGCAGACGTTGTACGACGCCTGCCTTTTTCTATGTGCTGAGTTTAGGCAAATTATTACTTTGTTGCAATTTTACCTGACTAAACTACGGAAACTGCCCGGGTAAACTACCTTCCGCTCCGAGCTTATTTCCGCTATACTGTTTTCCGTAAAGAATTTGTCTTTCGGACGGTGAGTGTAAACGGAAACGCCCTTCCCGTCAAGGGCAAGGTGCATTGCCTTCGGCAACCCTTGACGGAAAGAAACGTATATAACGGGTAAAAAACAGACTATGCCTTTCCGTTTTCTTTTTCTCCGTCGAAAGACAGGACAAATCAAATCATAGGAGGTTACAAAATGAACGCAGTACAAAAAGCATTTTACAGCGGCGAAGATTACGAAAATTGCTATATCTTCGCTCCGTCCATCAGTAAACGGAAAACCGTGGGCAGGCAGACATATTATGTCCGCAGGTATTTCCGCGGCGGCAAGGATTTTGAGAAAACGATGAAAACCATCGCCGTACAGCGCACTACTAACAATGCGAGGTGAACCCATGAAACAGAAACACTATATCGCGGGATTATATTACAGACTTTCCCAAGAGGACGAACGTCAAGGCGAGTCAGTATCTATCGACAACCAGCGCACTATCTTACGCAAGTATGCCGAGGAACGAGGCTTTGAAATTCACGACGAATACATAGACGACGGCGTTTCGGGTACTACTTTTCAACGTCCCGAAGTGCAGCGGCTATTGGACGACACAAAGACGGGCGTTATCAATACCATCATCGTAAAAGACCTTTCGAGATTCGGAAGGAACTATATCGGGGTCGGGCAGTACGTAGATTATGTCTTTCCCGCTTTCGGTATCCGTTTCATTGCCATACAGGACAACGTCGATACGGAGAACCGTGACAGCGGCGCCATGGAGATGATGCCGATCATGAACGTTTTTAATGAGTGGCATGCTGCAAATACGAGCAAGAAGATACGCGCTGTGAAACGCTCCAATGCCCTCGCCGGTGTATATAGCGCCGCAAAAGTCGTTTACGGTTATGTCAAAGGAACGGACAAAAAGCATACGCCCGTCATCGACGAAGAAGTTGCACCGAATGTCGTGCGGATATTCGAAATGTACGCATCAGGATTGAGCGCAAAGAAAATCTCCGAGATATTGAACGAAGAAGGCATTATGTGTCCCCGAAGATATGCCTTTGAAAAATTCGGGCATGAGTTACGGGCAGGCGAACACCATATATGGTGCCTTTCGACGATAAATGCCATGCTGCGGAACATAGTTTATCTCGGACACATGCCGCAACTGATGTCCTCTTCCGTATCGTATAAAAATCATAAGCGGTATAAAAAAGATAAAAGCGAGTGGGTGATCGTCTATAATACACACGAGCCTATCATCTCGCAGGAACTCTGGGACAGAGTGGAAGCGCGGCGCAGCTCTTTGGCACAAGGCAGAAAGAGATTAAAAACAGGATTTACTCATCCCCTGTCCGGTTTCCTCATCTGCGCCGACTGCGGCTGTAAATTAAAACAAAACAGCAGTGTTCACGGCAATAAACGTTTCCATTCGTTCAACTGCGGCGATCATATGCGTTTCGGGAAATCGGTATGTTTCTCGCACCATATCATAGCGAAAGATATAGAAGCCGTCGTCCTCGGCGATATACGGGAAATGGCTCAACGCATCGTTCTTGACGAAGAGCAAATCAAAGAAGATTATTTACGGCATAACGCGGAGGTTGCAAACAGGACGATTAAATCTGCCAAGAAAGAATTGCAGACAAAGCAAAAACGCGCGGAAGAGTTATCCCGCCTGATACAGGTCGCCTATGAAGACCGCGTAAAAGGCAATATGCCCGAAGATATCTGTTTCGGACTGATTGAGAAATATTCCAACGAACAGAAAGCTCTTGTAACGGAGATAGAAGAACTCGAAACGAAAATGAAGGATACGGAAAATAAAATACAGAGTGCCGATGCATTCATACGGAACATAAAGAAATATCTCGAAGCGCCCGAGCTTACCCGCGAAATGTGCTATGAATTGATAGACCGCGTCATCGTAGGCGGGCATCCGAAAGTCACGGGCAAGGAACGTGAGATAGATATCGTCTATAAGGTCGATATTGCTTCCGTTCTGCGACATAAGGTCAATAATCCCGATAAATAACGAGAAAGTGTATGAACCCACCGTTTATACACTTTTTTATGCCCCATTTATCCCTCTTTTTATTGTGTCCATAATGATTGTTTTAGGGCGAAGAACTATCTCAGAAGACACTGCGAGGCTTACGCGAAACTCGTATCAAAGGAAACTTCCCTGGGGGCATTATTAACTTCGGCTACCGCGTCAAAAACCAAAAAGCCGTTATTTATGAGGAAGAGGCTGCCATCGTCAGAGAAATATTCTCCCGGTATGCAAACGGCGCACGGCTCATCGATCTTGCCAACGAACTGAACGAACGCGGCATCCTCAATAAAGGCAAAAAGTTTTCGACTACCGTATTGTACTATATGTTAGAAAACGAAAAATACATCGGTCTGCATACAAACCGCGGCACGACATACGACAATATCTTTCCCGCCATCGTTTCAAAAGAGGTATTTGACACCGTACAAAAACGTATCCTTGCCAATAAATACGGCAAGCATGTCCCCGACGTCGATTACCTTCTGAAAGGCAGAGCATTCTGCGGATACTGCGGTAAACCTCTTCATTCCGCTACCGGCACTTCGTCCAACGGTACGATTTGGCGGTATTATAAATGCCATTCCATTAAACGAGATACCGGATGTCAGAATAGATCTATAAAGAAAGATGCACTTGAAAATGCCATCATTGATGTTTTAACCCAAGCCATCACCTCTAAGAAAAACTTTCCTTTGCTTATGGATGGCATTATAAACATTCATAAACGAAAGATAGCTAATGATACAGAAGTGCGCATTCTTGAAAAGGAATTACAAAAAAACAACTAAGGCTCTCGGCAATTTATTAACTGCTATTGAGGCAGGGATTTTCACTGATATGACAAAAGCCAGACTACAAGAACTTGAAGTTCATAAAAAAGATCTCGAAGAAAAACTTATCATCGAAAAAAACAAGGTAAAAATTTCTATATCACGCAGCGACATTGAATCATATCTGCGCAATGCGATAAAGCAAAAATCCGATGTGCTGATTGATATGCTTGTGGAAAAAGTTGTCGTCTTCAACGACAAGGCTCAAATCCATATAAAGTATTCTGGTAACACTCCGCCTGATGACACTCATAAAGATACAACTGCCCCCGACGGGAACGATCCCGATCGGGGGCTTTTTATTTTATCTAAACAATTTCAAATCATACGCAAAGTCTGCCACGGGTGGCGGGGCATTAAAGCCAATCACAACACGGGATACTTCCCTTTTACTATCGAATTGTATGTATAAACGTAAAACCACTCCCCAAAACCCTATTTCCCAAGCATTTCACCCATTTTTTTGTTCTACTGAGGTCGCAACTTCGCCCGAAGTCGGCTTTTCCAACCCGCCGAGCAGATTGAGAAGCGTCGATTTCCCGCTCCCGCTCTTGCCGACGAGGAAGAAAAGCCCGCGCTCGGGGAAGCAAAGATCGACCCCTTTGACGGCGTCGATGCGCATCCTGCCGTCAGAAAAGCTCTTTTTGACATTTCTCAGTTCCAGCACGTGATCCCCCCCTTTGTATGCAGTACATACAGTCTTTGTATTTTTTATACTCATTTCCGCCCATTTGTCAATAGGCATTTCAAAATTCAGCACGAAAAAACCGCCCCGAAAAAAGGAGCGGTCTGTTTTTTTACATGTTACTTCAAAAGTTCGCGTTCGATGGTCTTGACGAGTTCCAAAGCGTTCGCGGTGTAATAGTCGGCACCGATCTCTTTCGCGATCTCTTCGTTGAGCACCGCGCCGCCCGCAAAGACGGGCGTTTTGCAGCCTGCTAAACGGAGCGCTTCGATGGTCGAGCGCATGTTGGGCACCGTCGTCGTCATGAGCGCCGAAAGCCCCACGCAGAGCGGCTGTTCACGCTGCACCGCTTCGACGACGCGCTCGACGGGCACATCTTTGCCGAGGTCGGTAACTTCGAAGCCATACGATTCGAGCACCACTTTGCAGATGTTCTTGCCGATATCGTGCACGTCGCCCTTGACGGTCGCGAGCACCACTTTTCCGCGGCCCGCGCCCTTTCTTTCGAACTTTTCCCCGAGCACCGCAAACGCCTCCTTGGCAGCTTCCGCCGCCGCGATGAGCTGCGGAAGATAGAGCGTGCCGCTGTCATACAGCCGCCCCACCTCCTCGAGCGCGGGGTTGAGGATGCCGTTCACGACGTCCATCGGCGCTTTCTCTTGGAGTTCTGCTTCGGTGAGGGTGCGCGCCTCCCCCTTCCTTCCGCGCCGGACTGCTTCGGAAAGAGACTGAACAGCCGAAGCGTTCGTGCTGTTTGCGGGGGCGGGAGCCGCAGCCGTGGCGGCAGATACAGCGCCCGCATAGCGCGAAATATAGTCTTCCGCCCCCACGTCCTCGCCCGAGAGCACGCGGAAGGCATACACCGTGCCCGACATCTCGCCGTCCAGGGGGTTCATGATGGGCATCGTGAGCCCCGCCTGAAGCGCCGCCGCAAGAAAGGCGCGGTTGAGGCGCGGGCGGTCGGGAAGCCCGAAGGAGACGTTGGAAACGCCGAGCGCCGTCTGAACGCCCAAGTTCCTGACAAGGGTGAGCGCCTTCAACGTCTCTTTGACGAGGGGCTGTTCGGCGGACACCGTTAAAACGAGGGTATCGATCATCACCCTGTGGCGGGGGATGCCGTACTCTTCGGCTCGCGAAAGGATGCGCTCCGCGATCGCAAGGCGTTCTTCCGCCGTCTGCGGCACGCCCTTCTGATCCATCGTGAGCCCCAAAACGACGGCGCCGTACTTTTTGACGAGGGGGAAGACGGCGTCCATCACCGCGCCCTCTCCGTTGACGCTGTTGACAAGGGGCACGCCGCTATACTTTCGGATGCCCGCTTCGATGGCTTTGGGGTCGGAGGAGTCGATCTGCAGGGGAAGGTCGGTCGCTTCCGAAACTGCCGCCGCGGCGCGATCCATGACGGCGGGCTCGTCGAGCCCCGGAACGCCGACGTTGAGATCGAGCAGTTCCGCCCCCGCCTCTTCCTGGGCGATCGCCTCGCGCGCGAGATAGTCCATATCCCCCTTCAAGAGCGCCTCTTTGAGCTTCTTCTTTCCCGTGGGGTTGAGCCGTTCCCCGCAGATGCGCGCCCCCTTCAAAACGACGCGGCGCGTCGAAGACGTGACGACGGTCTCAAATGCGGGTTCGGGCTGTTCGACTTCTTTTCCCGAAAATTTCGCAAGCCGTGCGGTAAATTCGGGCGTCGTGCCGCAGCAGCCGCCGACGACGGAGACGCCCATTTGGATGAACTCCTCCATGGGCGCCATGAAGTCTTCAACGCTCAGAGAATAGACGGTCTTGCCGTCCTCGAACGTCGGAATGCCGCGGTTGGGCTGCACGATGACGGGAAGATGTGAAACGGACAAAAAGCGTTCGACAACGGGCTTCAATTCGCGAGGGCCCAGCGAGCAGTTGACGCCGAGCGCGGAAACGCCCAGATTTTCAAGGAGCGCCGCGCAGATCTCGGGCGTGGTGCCGTTCAGCGTGCGGCAGGTTTTATCAAAGGTCATCGTCGCGAAGATGGGTTTTTCCGTCTGCGCTTTGAGCGCCAAAATACACGCCTTGAGCTCTGAAAGATCGGAAAAAGTTTCGACGATATACCCGTCGACGAGCTCTTTCGTGCATGCGGCGATCTCGGAAAACGCTTCAAACGCTTCTTCGAAGGTGAGCGTGCCGAGGGGCTGCATCATGCCGCCCGTGGGACCGATGTCGAAAAAGACTTGTTTGCCCGCCGCCCGCGCGTTTGATATCGCCGCTTCGGCGACCTCTTGGATCGAGAACTTCCCGCGGTACTTGATGCGGTTGAGCCCGAAGGAGTTGGTCGTGATGATGTCCGCCATTGAATAGGCGCGGTGGATACAACGGACGGTCTCCCCGTCCGTGAGGTTGAGATCTTCGGGAACGGCGGCAAGCACGCCGCGGCGTTCAAGTTCGCTGCCGAATCCCCCGTCGATGACCACTACTTTGCGTAACATACTCTTCCCTCCTTCCGGTAGGCGCAGTGCTCGCTCAGGATACAGCCTGCGCACGACTTTTGTGCCGTCTTTCCGATGCCGACAAAGCCAGCCATCGTCTTCTGCGGCAGCATGAACCCGCATTGCTGCATCGTGATGCCGATGCGGTCTCCCCGCACCGCTTCCAAAATATACTTGACGTCCGAAATGTCGCTCCCGCCGTAGCCCGGGCAGAAGCGATAGGTGCGTTCTTTCCCCAAAGGCTCTTCCGCTTCGTCGGCAAGCGTTTCTAAAAGAGCGCTTGCACACGCGTCCGCGACAACGCCCGCCGCCATATCCTCTTTGGAGATCCTGCGGATGAGAAGATCGACCTCCCCGCCCAGCGTCACGGCTTCCAAAACGACGGAGGAACACCCCGAAAGAAAGCTCAGATAGGGCTCCTTGCGCAAAAACAAGGGGAGCGCCGTAAAGCGCCCCTCACTGCGGCGGAAGCGCGCCGCTTGGTCCACGCGCGGCAGCACTTCCGAAATGAGCGTCTCCGTCTCCCCGTTCCCCTTCCCGTGAAAGCCGAGATAGGTGAGGATGAGCGCATTCAGATCAGAATAATTCACGGAACACCCTCTCGAGGCGGGAATAGATGGCGTGCGCCGCCCCCGCGTTGTTCATGATGTAGAGGTGGATGCCGGGCGCGCCCTTTGCGATGAGGTCGATGATCTGATAGACGGCATAGTTGAGCCCGATCTCCTCCATGACGGCGGGACGGTCGGAATACACCTCGATCATGTTGCGGAATTCGAGGGGCACGGCGCTGCCGCACATTTCTTTGACACGCCTGATGTTCTGCACCTTCAGAAGGGGCATGATGCCCGGGATGATGGGCACGGTGACGCCGATCTTCTTCGCCTCGTTGACGAGGCGGTAGTAATACGAATTGTCGTAAAAGAGCTGGGTGACGAAGAACTTCGCGCCGCAGTCCTGCTTGCGTTTGAGGGCGGCAAGGTCCTTATAGAGGGTATCGCACTCGGGATGCCCTTCGGGATACGCCGCGCCCGCGAGCGCAAAGGGATATTTTTTGAGATATTCCATGAGGTCGGTCGCGTGCGGGAAATACTTGCAGTACTCCGCTTCGTAGTCGACGGGCTTATCCCCGCGGAGCGCCAACACGTTCTCGACGCCGAGCGATAAGAACTCCTCTGCCGTGCGGTCGATGTCCTCGGGAGAGGAAGGCCCGCCCGTGAGATGGGCAAGGGGTTCGATCCCGCTCTTTTTGATATAGCCCGCGATCTCGGCGGCATTGCGGCTGTTGCTGCCGCTCGCCCCGTAGGTGACGCTGATATAGTCGGGCGAGAGCTCTTTCAAGGCGTCGATGGTCGCAAACACCCCCTTCGTGCCGACGTCCGCGCGCTTGGGCGGGAACACTTCGAAGGAGAGCGTGCGCTTTTTGTTGAACAATTCGTAGATCTTCATGCCCCGATTATAACACGCCAAAGCGCAAAATGTCAAACGCCTTGCAAAATTCGCCGAAAAAAGGACGGGGATATTTTGCAAAACCCTCTTGCAAGAGAGAAAAACGCATGCTATAATCGAGCCGATCGAAATATAGGGAGGAACTTATGCAATTTTTGTTTGAACAGGACGGCGCGCTTTATTTCCGCCGCCGCAGGGAACTTTTGAGGATCTGCGCCTGGGGGAAGGGACTTCGCGTCACCGCCACACAGAACCGCGCCTTTTCGGGAAGAGATTGGGCGCTCGACACCCCCATGCAGCACCCCGCAAAGGTAAAGATCGGCGAACATCTCGCCGTCATCGAGAACGGCAATATCCGCGCCGAAGTGACGGAATACGGCAAGATCGCCTTTTTCAACACGCAGGGCAAACTGCTCCTCAAAGAGTATTACCGCTCCTGGGAATACGGCACTGAAGGCTGGCGGGAACTCGATCAAATTTCGCAGCTGCGCGCCGCGGGCAGGGAATACCGCTCGGTGGGCGGAGACAACTACGCCCTCCGCGTGCGCTTCGAACCCAACGACGAAAAGCTCTTCGGCATGGGGCAATATCAGCAGCCCACGTTCGATCTAAAAGGCTCCACGCTCGAACTCGAACAGAAGAACACGCAGGCGAGCGTCCCCTTCCTGCTCTCTTCGAACGGCTACGGGCTCCTCTGGAACGACCCTTCGGTGGGCAGGGCGACGCTCGGCACTAATTATACCGAATTCACCTCCCGCTCCTCCAAGCAGATCGACTATTGGATCGCGGCGGGCGACACCCCTTCCGACATTCTGACTTCCTACATGGAAGTCGTGGGCAAGCCCCCGATGATGCCCGAATACGGCCTCGGCTTTTGGCAGTGCAAGCTGCGCTATCAGACGCAGGAGGAGCTGCTTTCCGTCGCGCGCGAATATCACCGCCGCAACATCCCCGTGAACGTCATCGTCGTCGACTTCTTCCACTGGACGCAGCAGGGCGACTGGCAGTTCGATAAGCGCTATTGGCCCGACCCCAAGGCGATGACGGAAGAGCTCGACCAAATGGGCATGAAGCTGATGGTCTCCGTCTGGCCGACCGTCGATAGAAATTCCGTCCACTACCGCGAGATGGAGGAGCGCGATCTCCTCGTCCGCGTCGACAGAGGGCTTCCCGTCACGATGGACTGCTGGGGCTTTGAACAGTTCTTCGACGCCACCAACCCCGAGTCGCGCGCATTCGTGTGGAATTGCTGCAAAGAAAATTACAGAAAGAACGGCGTCACCCTCTTTTGGCTGGACGAAGCGGAGCCCGAATACACCGTCGCCGACTGGGAGCTCTACCGCTATTACGATGGTCCCGCGCTCGAATGCGCCAACGAATACCCCGTGCAATATGCCCGTGCCTTCTACGAGGGCATGGAAGAAGAGGGCGAAGACAAAATCGTCAACCTCATCCGCTGCGCCTGGGCAGGGAGCGCCAAGTACGGCGCGCTCGTGTGGAGCGGAGACGTGCCTTCCACCTTCCATGCGCTCCGCAATCAGTACAACGCGGGGCTTCATATGGCGATGGCGGGCATCCCCTGGTGGACGGCGGATATCGGCGGCTTCCACGGCGGCAATATCCACGACCCTGCCTTCCACGAACTGCTTGCGCGCTGGTTCGAATTTGCGACCTATCTTCCCGTCATGCGGCTGCACGGCGACAGAGACCCCCACGACAAACCGCCGCTCGGCAAAGACGGGGGCGGCATGTGCTTCACGGGCGCAGAGAACGAAGTCTGGGCGTATCCCCCCTTCGTGCAGTCCATCATGGAAGAGCATATCCGCCGCCGCGAAGGCATGCGCGATTATCTGCGTATCGTCATGAAGAAGGCGCACGAGGAAGGCGCGCCCGTCATCCGTCCCCTCTTCTACTCCTTCCCGAAGGATAAGAACTGCTGGGAAGAGCACGAAGAATTTTTGCTCGGCGAGGATATCCTCGTCTGCCCCGTGCTCGAAGCGAACGTGCGCGAGCGGGAAGTATATTTCCCCGCAGGCGCAGATTGGATGGCAGAGGACGGCACCCTTTACGAGGGCGGCACAACGGCGACCGTCCCCGCCCCCATCGAACGCATCCCCGTATTCAGAAGAAAGTAAAAATGTCAAGAGCCTGCGAGTGCTTCGCAGGCTCTTTTTTCATATCAATTTCAAATCGTACTTTTTGACGGAGAGAAGTTTTGCTACGCCGCCTTCTGCAAAGAAGGAAATGCTCGTATCGCCCTCGTCGGCATAGATATTTCCCGTCATCACGCCCCTTCCGCCGTTTAAGAACACTTCCGCGCTCGAAACATCCAGGAAGATGCGGAAGGAGATCGTTCCGTTCCCGAGGGAAAGGGGCAGAACGCGCACGTTCGACTCTTTTTCGCTCCCCCGTTGATCGGCGCCCGAGCGGCTGCGGTCAAAGACGACGCGCCCCGCCTCCGCGTCATAAAACACCAAAGTCTCATGGTTTTCGCCCTGAAAGAGGATGACCCCAGCGCGCTTTGCACTTCCGAGAGAAAAGACGGCTTCCAATTCAAGCACCGTCCCCTCGATGCCGGCAAGCTGCCTGCACTCGTTGCAGAGCGGGATATCGTGATAAAAAACCTCGCCGCAGCGGTGACCTTCGATCTCTTTGACGGGCGTTTGAAAGAGCGCACCGTCGATAATGTGCAGTTCGCGCGGGAGCGTAAAACTCCCCGCCCAGCCGTCCTTTGCCGTGGGGATGGTGCGCCCCCACATCTGCTTCCAAGCGATGAGCACCCTTCTCCCGTCGGGAAGGCGCATGGTCTGCGGCGCGTAAAAATCAAAGCCCCCGTCGAGCTCGCCGCAGGTCTCGGGCAAAAACCGCCCCGAGAAAAGGTCGAGACGCCCCGTCATATAGAGCGACGAATGCACATTCTGGAATCTCCCCTCCCGCTCCGGATAGTTCATGGCGCAAAAGAGAAGGAGCTCCTTTCCGTCCGCTTCGAAATAGTCGGGGCATTCGCACACGCCGTCGATGATCATGCCGTCTTCTTCCGGCGAAAGCAGCCGCCCTACGAACGACCAATGAAGAAGATCAAGGGAGCGGAAGAGAAGCAGATCGCCCGTCTCCCCGTCGCGAACGCCCGTGATGCAGTAAAACACACCCTGCCTTTCAAACACTTTGGGATCGCGGAAATCTCGCCCCGAACAGCCTTCGGGGAGGAGCGAAGCAGGAATGACGGGGTTGGAAGCCGCCTTTTCGAACGTGACGCCGTCTTTGGAAATGGCAAGGCACTGCTGCTGTATCTCTTTTGTAACACCCGTGTACATCAGAACGAGCTTCCCTTCGTGCTCCAACGCCGTGCCCGAAAAGCACCCGCCTCCGCAGTCATAGTTTTGATCGGGCGCGAGCGCCACGGGCAGAAATTCCCAGCGGATGAGATCGGTGGAGACAAAATGCCCCCAATGCATGCTCTCCCAATAGGGATGATAGGGATTGTATTGGCAAAAAAGGTGCGCCTTTCCGCCGAAGAAGATGAGCCCGTTCGGGTCGTTCGCCCAACCCACGGGAACGCACGCATGATAGCGCGGGCGATAGCGCCCGTTCGTCTTCCCGCCATGTTCTTTGATAAAAGCATTTGCCCGCTCGACCGTCTTTTTCATCCTTCTCTCCTGAAAGCGTTTGCCTCATTATATCACGAGGCGTGCAAAACCGCAAGATGCAAACGCCCCTCGGCACAGCGACGAGGGGATATTTCATGCTTCAAACGTAAAAAGCACAACATCATTGGCGGAAAGAGCCGCCTGCACGATCGATTTGCCGCCGTCCGAAGAAAACGGCACTTCCTCGGCGCAAAGGCGCGTGCGTTGCTTGATGGCGGCGACTTCTTCCCGCGTCAGAAGGTCAGGCGAGCCAAATTTTTGCCACTCAGCCTTTGGATTGCAATGCGTATCGTCAATGCGCTGCGCCGTGACTCGGCGGGCGGGAATATTTACGGTCAAAGTGACTTCATACTTGTCGTGCCTGCCATAGTCCATATCCTGCACATACAAAAGCACCTGCACGTTTTTGCCGTCCGTAAAGGCGGCGTATTCGACATCGCCCTGTTGTTTTGGCAAAACGATGCGCTGCGGATATAACTTTGAAAGCAGTTTGAACGCCCAAAAATTTGGTTTGGGGATACCGACGTTGTTGACAAGCCCGAAACCACCGTGGAAGGGCTTTCCGAGCATGAACTGTTCCTCGTAAATATCCGAGCAGCACCAGAACATATAGCCATCCATAAGATGAGCGGAATCTAAAACCGTTTTGACAATGAACGCCGCCGCATACTTTTCATCATGCACGGGCGAGGCGAACACCGCCATCGAGTTCCACTCGGTCATAAAAAGGGGTTTATCCCCTGCCTCTTTCCGCGCTCTCTTATCAAGTTCGGACAAGACACCCTTCTTCCAAGTCTTATAAACCTCGGGGCGAAAAAAGAGGTTTTGCATGGCGGCGGAGAGACCTATCTTTTCCTTGGCGGCCTCTTTGGCGATACGCATCATCTTGAAAGCGTCCTTCATAGAAAAGGTATTGCCGAAGGCGTCGCCGGGATAGTGATGGGTGGAGAAAAAATCGCACGGCACATCGTTCTGCTTACAGAAAGCCTTGAAGTCTTTGAGCCACAGGCATGCCGATGACGACGGCCCGCCCACGCGCAGATTTTTATCTGCCTTTTTGACGGCGCGCGCCGTTGCTTCATACAATCTGAAATAATCTTTCTGCTTCCCCTTAAAGAAGATGGCAAGGTCGGGCTCGTTCCAGACTTCGAAGTACCAGCTCTCCACTTCCTCTTTGCCGTAGCGGCGAAGAAGGAACTTTACAAACGCCGTCACAAACTCGCACCAGCGCGCAAGCGACTTGGGCTGCGTGATGTTATTGAGATAGCGAATGCCCGTCTTTTTCCCGCTCGCCAAAGCAGAGGGCATAAAGGATAATTCCACAAAGGGCTTCATGCCGCAAGATAGGACTTTGTCGTACACCTTTGCAACCTGCAAAAAGTTGACTTCTTCGATCTCCTTTGAGTGCGGCACGGCGCGGAAGGGCTTATAATCGGAAAGCCGCTGCACGCAGAGCATATCGTCGTCGAAGATGCCGTGAAAGCGCAGATATCGGAAGCCAAGTTCCTCATGCGCCAGCCTGATGTGCTCGCACACGTCGGTGCGGTGGAGCTGAAAGGCGTGGTCGTTGCCCACGCCGAACTGCCATGAAAAGTTTGTAGGTGTTGTCTTTGCGTTTTTATCGATAAAAATATTCATAACCACCTCACTCACATTGGAGTAATACTTTTACGACCTGTTTTACGCTGTTTTGTAGCGTCCCTTTGGAAATTTCGCCCCGTTTTGCGGCGGAATGGATCTTTTTGAACAGCTTTTTATCCCCGGGCGTCAGGAGGTTGGTTCCCGCATTCACCGAACGAACGGCGTCCGCCGTATCGCAGGCTCCCCAATCGGTCATCACAAAGCCGTCAAAACCCCAGCACTTTCGCAGCAGATCGTGCAAAAGCGGCGCGCTCTCACTCGGGTAGATGCCGTTGACGGAGTTATAGCTCGTCATCACGCAGGATGGCTTGTGAAGTGAAAACGCCTTATCAAAAACGCGCAGATACAGTTCTCGAAGCGTCCTCTCGTTCATGATGCTGTGCGAAGACTTGCGCTCCAACTCGCTGCCGTTGGCAAGGAAATGCTTGTACGTCGCGCGCACGCCGTTTTCTTCCTGCCCGCGCGCCTGATACGCCATCATGGTTCCCGCCAAAACGGGGTCTTCGGAGAAATATTCGGAATGCCGCCCGCAGAGAAGGTTGCGGTGCAAATTGCCGCCGGGGCCCAGATTGATGGCGATGCCGTACTCTTTCGACTCCTTCGCAAGCACTTCTCCGACCATATAGGCAAGCTGCTTGTTGAAGGTGCCCGCAAGTACGTTGGAGGCAGGAAAGCCTGTGGTGCGGCGATTGAGATTGACGGAAGAGTTGCCGTCGCTCATATAGTAAGTCGGGACGCCGTACTTATCGGAATGGGCAAGTTTTCCAGCAGCGCCGCTTTGCTTTGATCCAAAACAGGAGCCGTTGCAGACGGTGAAATCGACAAGCTCTTTCAAAGAAAACTGCGACACAAACTCGTCCAACTTTTCGGGATGCGTTTTGACATCGGAAAACAGGATGCGCGGCCCGCGGAATTTTGTAAGTTCGGGACACGCCTTCTTTTGATACGCTGCCCGCACGGGGAACAACTGCGCACGAGGCACGAGGGAAGTACGCTCCTGAACGCTTCCGTCCGTGGAGATACCCTTCACCTCTTCGACGGGCGCGAGGACGGAGCAGGTCTTTTCGACGATCTCATCCTGTGCAAGGGTGAACGAGCCGATCTTCTCCGCCTCATCTACGGCGCCGCCCGCAAAGATAATATATTCCCCTGCTTCAAGGACAAAAGCGCGCGCTTTGTCGTCATAGACGGCGAAATCTTTGGCGGGAATTTCTATTGTGAGCGTCTCTTTCTCCCCGGGAGCGAGCAGCTTTGTCTTTTCAAATCCAGCAAAGGTGCGCAAGGGCTTTTTCAACCGCCCCGCGGGCGGAGATACATATACGAGGAATGAGTATTTTCCCGCATACTTCCCCACGCTTTCGATGCGCGCGGAGATCTTTAAGACCCCGCTCTCCCACGCCGCCTTTGCCGAAACGGAAAACTTTGTATAGGAAAGCCCGTGCCCGAACAAGTATGCCGCGCCATTTCGATTTCCATCGAATTGCCCACCACTCTTATTTTGAAAGCTATCGAAATAGCGGTAGCCGACGAACTGTTCTTCCTCGTAAAAAACGCGAACGCCCATCTTTTTGCCGTCATCCGAATAGACGGGCGTGTTTTCGCCCTGATTGACAAAGTTATGCGCGGTGGGCGTATCGTAATAGTCATAGGGCCAGCTGTCTGCAAGCCGCCCCGAGGGGTTCACCCTGCCGCACAGAATATCGGCAAGGCTCTCCGTGCCCCGCTGCCCGCAAAAACCCGTCCAAATGATTGCTGAAAGCGACAAAGAAGAGATAAACTTCATCTCCACGGGATAGCCCGTATTGAGAATGAGAATAACGCGTTTGTAAATTTTTATCGTCGACGAGAGCTCCGCTTTTTCCCTTTCGGTGAGGTAATACTCCCCGGCAACAGGCTTATTGTCCTGATTTTCACCCGAACGGCGCGAGATAATGTAAAGCGCCGTATCTGCATTTTCCGAAAGTTTGAACGAGGCGCGCTGCACGAGCGCTTCTTCCAAAGTGAGCTGCCAGCGCGGCTTGATGAGGCTTGCGCCGACGGCGGAGATGCGGAAATCCTGATAAGCACCCAAAAGCGACACACTCTCCCCCGCCGCAAGCGGGAGCGTTTCGTCGTTTTTAAGCAACACGATGCCCTCGTCGGAAACTTCCTTTGCGGCAGCTTCGTTTTCTTTATGCTTGCCATCGTCTGTGCCGCGCTCTGCCGTCGTCAGGCGGAAAGTGCATGGTGCAAACTTTTTACCCTTTTTGCTGCGAAAACCCGTGAGGCGGACTGTATAAGTCTTTCCGAATTCGCGCGCCACCTCTCCCACGGGTACAAAGTAAAATGGAAGAGGCGAAAACTCAAACTTAATACACTTGCCTTTCGAGACGGGCTTGCCGTCCACCGTCACAATGCCGCTGTTTGGATCGACCTCGCTCGTTGCAATGACCGGAACGGAATGCGGGACAGGCGCAAACATCGAAAACATTCCCTTGTCGACATTGGCAGGATCATAGTGCTTTGCAAGCATCGTGAAAAATCTTGGCATACTGTCACCTCAGTTCAAACTGTAAAAATTCGATGGATTCACCCTGCCACACGAGATAGAGCGGCTTTTTGCCCTCGACCGGCTGTAAGGAAGCGGAAAACGTGCGCCAGTTTCTACTCTCTTCCACTTTGACGCGGGCGATGGGCTCGCCCGATTCGGAAATCTTCACAAGCATCTCTCCCTCTCCGCCGCGCACGGTAACGGAAATTTCTTTGGGAGAACGGAAATCAAAATACTTATAGCCGATCACGGTACTGTCCGAGATGCGCGTCAGATAGCTTTCGCCGTTCTTTGCCGTGATGATGGCACGCTTGCCTTTCCTGTCTTTCCGCTTTGCGTTATAGAGGTTGCAGCACAGCGCGGCAGGATACTTCCCGCTTGAAGCAAGGAGGACACTCACCCCCTGCGTGGTGACTTCGACTTGCGAAAAGGTGCCGTCCGCATTCATTTGGATGGGCTCGGCGCACGCCTGACGGGAAAAATCGGTATCGTTGGTGCAGCGGTGATAGAAGACGTAATACTTGCCGTTTATCTTCTCCACGCTGCCGTGGATGGTGCCTGCGGACATCTTCGGCTTTTGATTGCCCTTGTAACCCAGATCGGAATTGGAGATGAGTACGCCTTTATATTCAAACCCGCGATCGGGATAGCGACTCATCGCATAGGCAAGTTCGTTGTTTTTATTGGAAGAGTAGATGAGATAGTACCACTCGCCGAATTTGCGGATGGAGGGCGCCTCGTAGAAGGGATGCACATAGAGAAGCGTTCCCCTTTTTGCTGTCGTCAGACTGTCCAAAACCGCTTTGGGCTCCCCCTTTACCGTACACATATCGTCCCCTAATTCTACAACGGCGCAGGAGAGGATGCTTGGCTTCGTCTTTTTGATGTCCGAAAGCGAACGGTTGCAGAGTTTAGAAAGGACGAAATTGAAAAGCGGTTTTAGAACTGGGTTTCGGAAATCGCGCCCCAGCCCCCAGCCATAATAGAGATAAATTTTGCCGTAATCGTTGATGACGGCGGGATCGTTGGTGAGATATTTGAGAACAGGCATACCGTTTTTATACCTGACGTCCGAAAGATACTCAAACGGCCCTTCGGGGCGGTCGGAAACGGCGACCGCCATCGGCCCGAATGCAGACGTATTCGGCCCTGCCGCAAAATAATAGAGATAGTATCTTCCGTCCTTTCCCCGCACGCAGTCGGGCGCGTAGAAATCGACGAGTTTGCCCTCCTTGCTCCTCGGGTCTTGGCTCTTTCTGTAAGTCACGCCGTGGCAAGTCCAATTCGTCAAATCGGTCACGGGCGCGCTCCACACGGTATAGTCGCGCGTACAGAAGCGCGTGCCGCCCTCCTCATCGTGACTGCCGTAGAGATACACCCGATCGCCGAAGACGTGCAGCTCGCCATCCGGCACATATTCATTTAAGGGGAATAAGGGATTCATATATTCTCACCGTTTGTACTTATAATATCTTTATATACATAAGCCGATTTTTTGAGGGTGCGCTTGCCCGTTTTATAGTCCACATAGATGAGCCCGAAGCGCGGCTCGTACCCTTCCGCCCACTCGAAGTTATCCATCAGCGACCAGTGCTGATAGCCTAAAACGGGCACGTCTTTCATGGCTCGGGCAAGGTTATGCAAAAACCCTTCGAGGGCGCGGCAGCGCTCCGTATCGATGACTTCGCCCCTCTCGTTCGGCTGATCGTCCAAAGAGACGCCGTTTTCCGTAATCATAATGGGCAGACGATAGCGCTCGTAGATAAATTTCACCGTCCAATAGAGGGAGCGCTCGTCGATGACCCAACCGAGGGAATTTTGGCGCAGTTTGCTCCTGTCCACGTTCTTATCGCCGCCCCAAAGGGAATAGTTGAACGCCTCGTAATGGTTGATGCCGATGAAGTCGAAATCGCACTTGAACTCTTTGACTTTTTTCCCGCCGTTGCGGTAAACACCATAGGCAGAGACGGGCGCGCCCAACAAGATGGGATCCATCCACCAGCGGTTGTTCATGGTGCCCATGCCCTTATGGAAGGTCTTTTGGCGCGCTTCTTCGACGGAGACGGGGTCGTTTTCATCCTTTGGGATAAATGCGCCCGTCGCAAAGGAGAGCCCGATCTTGGGCGGTTTTTTGGCAAGTTTGCGGATGAGTTTGACCGTCTCCGCATTCGTGCGCATGAAGATTTTGGTGAACTTGGGGAGCGCTAAATAGTGCCGCTTGAAGGGCGCATGCACCCCCTGCATATAGCCGTTCATGAGAAAACACGAGGGCTCGTTGAAGGTGATCCAATAGGTGACGCGATCGGAAAGTTTTTCCACGACCGCCTTTGCATAGTCGAGAAAGAACGCCGTGATGCGCTTATCTTCCCAGCCGCCATAAGCATTCACCCATGCGGGCATATCCCAATGATATAAGGTCACGAGCGGCTCGATGCCCGCCTTTAAGAGTTCATCCACAAGGTCGGAATAAAATTTGAGCCCTTCCTCGTTGATTTTGCCCTCCTTCGGCATGACACGCGGCCAGGAGACGGAGAAACGGTAGCTCTTGAGCCCCATCTCCTTCATGAGGGCGACATCCTCCCGCCAGCGGTGATAAAAGTCGCAGGCGACATGGCAGTTTTCGCCGTTCCTGATCTTTTGCGCGGGGGCGTTGTCCCAGATGGACGGCGTCCTTCCGCCCTCTAAATAGCCGCCCTCTACTTGCGCTGCCGCCGTCGCCGCGCCCCATAAGAAGTTTTCAGGAAATTTCATACTGCTTCCTCCATTTCATATTCGCCGCTTTTGAGCGCCATTTGCTTTCCGCTCGGCATCGTCACGCGGCAGGTACAGGAGACAGGCACGGTGACTTTGAGACTAAATTTGCCGCCATCCAAATGCCATTCGCTTGCAGCCGTGCCGTAGGGCGTCTTTACGCTTGCCTTTGCATAAGTGGGCCCGCCGCCCAACACGGGCTTGACGGAAAACTCCTTATATCCCCCTTCTATGGGCTCGATGCCCGCTACTCTGCGATACAAAAAGTCGCCGACCGCGCCATAGGCATAGTGATTGTAGGAAGGGATGTTGCCCTCTTTTTGGGGGTCGATCGTCCACTCTTCCCACGTCGTTGTCGAGCCCTGTTTGATACAGGCAAGCCACGAGGGTGCGGTATCCTGCAATAAGAGTTTGTATGCCGTCTCCGCCTTTCCGCCGTCCGCGAGAGCAAAGAGAATGTGCGGCGTGCCTGTAAAGCCCGTGCTCAAATGATACCCCCGTTCCCGCACGAGGCGGTCTAAATTTTGCGCCATCGTTTCGCGCTCTTCGCCCTTCGCAATACCAAACGTGAGCGGCAGCACATAACCCGTCTGAAATTCCTTTTTGAGTGTCCCCTTTCCGTCCGTAAACACATGGCGGAAGGCTTCGGCTATCTTTTGCGAGAGCGAAGCGTAATATTTCTCGTCCTCGCTCTTTCCTAAAATGCGGGCAATTTCCGAAACGATGCGGCAGGAATTTGCATAATACGCCGTGGCGATCTCGCGCCCGCGCTTCATCCAATCCATGATGCCGCCCTCGGGCGCACACCAATCGCCGAACTGAAACAGCCACTTCCAGATATGCCTGCGGTATTTGCCGGGACCCGATAGCGAAGCCCAGAACTTGACCGCTTTCAGGTACTTTTTCATGGCGGGATACATGGTGCGAAGAAGCTCTTTATCCCCGCGCGCCAGATATTCCGCCCACGGCACGAGGACAATGCAGTCCGCCCAGCAGGCCGTTGCCACGGTAGGCGCGGAAATGCCCTGTTTTGGCACGACAAGCGGAAGCCCGCCGCCATGCCCTTGCTCCGCGCGCACGTCATAAAGCCACTTTTCAAGGAATGCAGCAAGGTCGAAGTTAAAGCACGCCGTCTTTGCAAAGACGGAGATATCGCCCGTCCAACCCATGCGCTCGTCGCGCTGCGGGCAGTCGGTGGGAATATCGACGAAATTGCTCTTTCCGCTCCATGCGATATTGCTTTGAAGTTGGTTGAGAAGCGGATCGGAGCACGCAAAGCTGCCCGTCTCCTCAAAGTCGGAATGCAGGACGAAGGCACTAACTTCCACATTCTCGGGCGCAATGCCCTCGATGCCGATATAGCGGAAGCCCATATAGGTAAGGCGCGGGGAATATGCCTGCTCCCCTTCTTTACAAATGTAGACAAGGGTCGCCTTGGCAGTACGCAGAGACTTGACGTTCAAGTCTCCGTCCGTTACGATCTCCGCGTGCCGCACAGTCACTTTCTGTCCCTTTTTCCCCTCAATGCGCAAAAAGACGACGCCTGCAAAATTCTGCCCGAAGTCGTAGATCTCCTCTTTCCCGTTCTTCGCGGGAAAGTGCGAGAGAGGTGTGAGCCGTTCGTGAGCGGTGACGCGGCAGCCATAGCGCGCCGTGATCTGCGGCTTGATTTTCGGCCTGTAAATATCCGCCGCCCGCCACTTGGCTTGGTTCAGAGTGAGGGTCGCATCGTACACTTCGCCGTCGTAGAAGTCGCCGAAGCGGAAGTTCCCGTCCATCGTCTGCTGCCAACTTTCGTCGGTGACAATCTTCTCCTTCGAGCCATCCTCATATTCAAGGAAAAGTTCGGCTAAAAACGCCTGTCTGTCGCAGGTGATGCGGCTCTTGCTCGAATAGGTGAACCGCCCCACAGCCCATCCCCCGCCGACCACAGCGATAAGCTCGTTCTGTTCCTTCAAAAGCGCCGTCACATCGTAGAGGTCGTATTGCAGGATATGCTTGTAGCTCGTAAAGCCAGGAGCGAAATACTGTTCCCCCACCTTCTTGCCGTTGAGCTCCAATTCATAAATGCCGAGCGCCGTCGCCGTCAGAAGAGCGCGCTTTATTTTCTTCGCTGCAAATATTTTTCGGAAGGTGAAGGGCGCGGGCGAGGCGTTCTTGGGGAAAGTGTAAGAAGTGTTGGTGATCCACTTCGCCGTCCACGGAAGTTCGCGGCGGCCCGTACAGAAAAATGACTTACCCTCCGCATGGTTACCGAAATTATCTGTGGCGACAACCGATACTTCGTACCGATGAAAGGGACGCAATGCAAGCTCTTTGAGGGCGACGCCGCACTGCTCACTCGTTATAAACTCTCTGCCGCCGACGCGCACGACGGCGTTTGCAAGCTCCGTGCCCTGTTTATCGCTCTTCAAAGAAAACGCAAGGCGGGGCGCGTCGCTGTCCGTGACGCACCCGCACTTGCGGTTTTCAATTTTTATTTCATCGATCTCAAACATCGTTTACCCCTCCATTTGTCTGATTTCCCCTTGCGTGATGCCCTTTTCGTTGAAGGCATCGACGGCGTAAAAATACTGCGTGCCCGCATCGAGGAAGGTCGCCGTGTACTCGTTCTCATCGTACAAAAGAATGCTTGTGTAGAGCTTGTCGGGCGCGATGCCGAGGCGGATGCAGTACCCCGTCACGTCCTTCTGCGCCGTCCACGAAAACCTTGCGCGCGTGGGAGAGAGCCGCTTTGCCGCCGTCCCCTTTGCTTGTTCGGGCAGCGCGCCGCCGCCGAACCCAAACACGCGCAGCCCGCATAAGGTAAACTTCTGCCCGAAAGGTGCGCTTACAAAGGTGATGCGCACATACCGAGCGCTCGCCTTCTTTGCCCATAGTTTATGGGGAAGTTTGGTACTTCCGCCCGCATAGGGCTGCCATGTTTTGCCGTCTGAACTTACTTCGAGGGTATAAACATAGTCGGGCTGCTCCGTATCGATAAAGCGCTCCTGCGAGATGGTGCCGCCGTATTCCCTCCTCGGCGCTTTCTTTTTGGGAACTTCAAAATCGCCAAAGTTGACCTGCACGCAGCGCACGTCCTTCTCCGCCCCCAAATCTACGCACAGCCACTCGCCCTTTTTTCCGCTCTCCGACTGCCACATCGACTTCATTCTTTCATCGACGGCGTGTTCGGGATTCATCCCCGCGCGGGAGGAAGAAGCCGTCGCCTTCTTTTTGTAAGAAAGAAGCATACAGGCAGGTTTTATACTCATGGGGTCGAACTTGCCTTCGGGGATCTCCTTCGGGTAGTCGGCAAAGTA
>CALWCE010000017.1 GCA_944376295.1 uncultured Clostridia bacterium | reverse complement strand
TGAAAAATGTAATATATATATTAATTCAATGCACTTGGGGATTGCCACAAACATTGTTAGGATTTATAGTACTTTTAATTAATATAAAAAATAAACATTATTTTTATCACGGTGCAATTATTACTGAAAGAAATGTTCCTTCAAGTGTATCTTTGGGAATGTTCGTCTTTACAACAACTAATCCGATGAAAGATAAAAGAACAAAAAATAAAATACCAGATGAAGAATTAAGTAAAAGGCTTTTAGTTCACGAATATGGTCATACAATTCAATCCCTTATTTTTGGACCATTATATTTAATAGTAATGGGGATTCCATCAACACTATGGGGATTTTTGCCATATTTTCAAAATAAAAGAAACAACGGAGTATCTTACTTTAGCTTTTTTACAGAAAAGCTTGCTAATTATTTAGGTGAAAAAGTTACAAAAGAAAAATCAATGGAAAATGCTATTATATAAATTACAAGTTGTAGGAATAGTGATATGAGCAAATCAGAAATGGTTTGTTCTTTTTTTTGACTTTAAATCCTAAACACTCACAAATTTTTTCTTATTACCAAGTTGAAATCCTATTCACTCACAATTTTTTGTTGTATTAAGAATAGCGTTGTCATAGATCCGCCCTATAATACGGGATCCGCATTTGAGCATTATGATGATAATTTGGAACATAGTATATGGCTTGGTTTAATGAGAGAACGTCTGAAAACAGTCAAAGTTCTGGTTTTATTCTTCATTCGTTTAGATCTTTTCGGGAAGGTTGATTGTTGTAGCTAAAAAACTGTCCATAAAAATATGTGACAGTGCAGAAAAACGGCGACCGCATGGTGCGCACCGTGCAGGAGGACATCACGGGCATCCGCGTCATCAAGGCGCTTTCCAAGACGGAGCACGAGAGCGGAAAGTTCGGCGGCATTGCCTCCGACCTTGCCTCCTCCGAGTTCCGCGCGCAACGGGTGATGTCGCTCACCAATCCTCTGACGTCGCTCATTTTCAATCTGGGGCTCGTCGCCGTCATCGTCGCGGGGGCGTTCCTCTCCGCCGAGGCGGGCGATATCACGGGCTTTCTCACTTACTTTATCATCGTGCTCAACGCCATGCTGGGCATTTCGCGCATCTTTGTCATCCTCTCGCGCGGGATGGCTTCTGCCGAGCGCATCGAAAAGGTGCTTGCGCTCGACGAGCACGAGAAGATAGAGGAGCATCCCGCAGGCGATCGTGCCTTCGCGGTGGAGTTTAAAGACGTCTCCTTTTCCTACGGCGGAGATAAGGAGCACCTGACGGGCATCTCCTTTGCCTTAAAAAAGGGCGCGTCCCTCGGCATCATCGGCCCGACGGGCTGCGGCAAATCGACCGTCGTCAATCTGCTGTTGCGCCTTTACGACGTTTCCGCGGGCGCGGTGTATGTGGACGGGCAGGACGTGCGTTCCCTCCCTTCGGAAGAGCTCCGCAAAAAGTTCGGCGTCGTCTTTCAGAACGGTTATCTGATGGCGTCGAGCATCCGCGAGAACATCGACTACGGCAGAGACCTGCCCGAAGAGGCGATAAAACGGGCGGCGCGCTGCGCGCAGGCGGAAGAATTTATCAAAGAGCTCCCCGAAGGGTACGGGCATGACCTCGCGCAGAAGGCGGGCGATCTTTCGGGCGGGCAGAAACAGCGGCTGCTCATCGCGCGGGCGCTCGCGGCTTCTCCCGAGATCGTCGTCCTCGACGACAGCTCCTCCGCGCTCGACTATGCGACGGACGCGGCGCTCCGCAGGGCGTTGCAGCGCGAGTATGCGGGCACGACGCGCATCGTCGTGGCGCAGCGGGTGAGCTCGGTGAAAAACTGCGATCTCATCCTGGTGCTCGAAAACGGCAGTGTGACGGGCGCGGGCACGCATGAAACACTCATGAAGACGTGCCCCGAGTACCGCGCCATTGCCGAGACGCAGATGGGGGAGGCGGTTTGAGGAGCATTCATCGGCTGAATCCTTTGTCGCGTTTCAAACAGGTCTTCTAAGAGGAATTTGCACATGAATCTTTCAAAAAACGATCTCAAGCCCGTGCGGGAGGGGAGAAGGCGTGCGGACGTTAGATATGCGGCGCGCAGCCTTCTTAAATTCGCAAAGCCCTATCTCCCGCTCTTTTTCCTCGTCTTTTTTGCGTCGCTCGCGGGGACGGTGCTTTCCCTGCTCGGCCCGCAGGTGTGCGGCTATGCCATCAATGAGATCAAGCCGGGCGGCGGAACCAATTTTACGGCGATCGGGCGGTACGCCGCCGTGCTTGTGGGCGTGTATGCGGCTTCGGGCGTTTTATCCTATCTCTCGGCGATCGGGCTGAGCTACTTTTCGCGCTGCATCATCAAGCGCATCCGCGCCGACCTCTTTTCCAAGCTCATGACGCTGCCTGTCGCCTACTTCGACGCGCGTCAGGCGGGCGACATCATCTCCGTGCTCTCCTACGACCTCGACACGCTGGGCGAATCGCTCGCGAACGACGTCATGATGGTTTTGACGAGCATCGTCACCATCGTCGGGTCGTTTGTGATGATGCTTTTGACCGCGCCCCTCCTTGTCACGGTGTTCGCGGTCACCATCCCGCTCTCGGCGCTGTTCACGCGCCGGCTCACCCATAAGGTGCAGCCTCTCTTCCGCGCCCGCTCCAGAAAGCTGGGCGAGCTCAACGGCTTTGTCGAAGAGGTCGTCTCGGGGCAGAAGACGACGAAAGCCTACTGCTGCGAGGAAGCTTTTCTTGCGCGCTTCGAAGAAAAGAACGCCGTGGCGGCGGACGCCTACACCGAGGCGGAGAGCTACGGCACGATCACGGGACCTTCCGTCAACTTCATGAACAATCTTTCGCTCTCGCTCGTCAGCGTGTTCGGGGCGTTCCTGTATATGAACGGCGTCATCGCGAGCGTGGGCGGCATCGCCTCCTTCGTGCTCTATTCGCGCAAGTTCTCGGGCCCCATCAACGAGATCGCCAACGTTCTGAGCGAGTTTCAGTCCGCCCTTGCCGCCGCCGAGCGCGTCTTCCGCGTCTTCGAAGAGCCTTCGGAGCCCGCCGACGCCGCCGACGCCCGGGAGCTTACAAACGTCGAAGGCAGGGTGGATATCGAACACGTCCGCTTCGGCTATGACGCCGAAAAGCCCGTCCTCCACGACTTCACGCTGCATGCGGAGCGCGGCGAGCTCGTCGCGATCGTGGGGCATACGGGCGCGGGCAAGACGACGCTCGTCAACCTTCTGATGCGCTTTTACGATGCGCAGGCGGGGCGCATCCTCATCGACGGGAAAGACATTACCGAAGTGACGCGCGCTTCTTTGCGCCGTTCCTTTGCGATGGTCTTGCAGGACACCTGGCTGTTTTCGGGCAGCGTGCTCGAAAACGTGCGCTACGGCAGCGAGGACGCCTCGCGGGAGGACGTGGAACGCGTCTGCCGCGAGGCAAAGGTCGCCTCCTTCGTCGAAAAATTGCCCGCAGGGTACGACACCGTGCTCACGGACAACGCCGTCAACATCTCCAAGGGGCAGAAGCAGCTCATCACCATCGCCCGCGCCATGCTCTCCGACGCGCCCATGCTCATTCTCGACGAGGCGACGAGCAACGTCGATACGCGCACCGAGCAGGATATCCAGGCGGCGATGGAGCGGCTGATGGAGGGGCGGACGTGCTTTGTCATCGCCCATCGGCTCTCCACCATCCGCCATGCGAAGAACATCCTCGTCATGGATCACGGCGACGTCGTCGAGCAGGGCACGCACGAGGAACTGCTCGCCTGCGGCGGAACATACGCCAAGCTGTATGCCGCGCAGTTCGACGCGGGGATGCAGATCTGAACGGGATGGGGCGGCGCCTGCGTTAGCAGGCGCCGCACACAAAAAGAAGCGCCCGCCGCGGCTTTGCCGCGGCGGGCGCTTCTGAAAGGCTTATTTGTTTTTCATCACGCGGTTTCTTTCATACCGCACAAAGTAGGTGGCGGCGATGATGCCGATGCCGAACAGCGCCATGCCGATGCCAAGCTCCCGCCACATGGCGGCGCTTATCGTCCAGCTTTCGTACACCTCCACGATCTCGGGGTTGAAGAACATCGTCACGATGGAGCCAAGCGAAAGCCCCGCGATGGTGTAAAAGGCGGGGGCGCGCTTTTTTTCGAGGAGGCGGCTCAGTCCGTTCGAGAAGGTCAGGAGCCCCAATACAAAGCCGACGGCAAGGCAGGCATAGACGAGGAGCACCATCGGGTTTTCCTGCCAATAGGTGAGGCTCACCGAGTTCATGAGCGGCGTGAAGCAGCCGAACGTCATGAGGAGGGCGGTCGCGCTCAGCCCGGGCACGAGCTGCGTGACGGCGATCGCATATCCCACGAGGAGAAAGAGGATGTAGTGATACCACGAGAGATCTTCGAGCGAGAGCATGTCGGGCGTGCCGAAGACGGAAAGCGCCGAGAGCCCGATGGGGAACAAGAGCCCCAAAAGAAAGAGGACGATGCGCAAGGGAGTGGGCTTTTCGCCTTTTATTTCATCGGTGACGGCGGGGAAGGCGCCCAGCATGAGCCCCGCAAACAGCGCCACGATGGCGAAGGGGAGCAGATTCAAAAGGAAGCGCACCCCGAAGAAGCCCGCCGCAAGCCCCACGATGCCGCCGAGGGCGATGGGAAGAAGGAAGCGCGCGCTCTCCTTGAAGCGGCGGAAGATGCCGCCGAGGGCATAGAGGAGTTTTTCATAGAGGCGGAAGATGATGGCGACCGCCGAGCCGCTCACCCCGGGCACGATGACGGCGAGCCCGATGAACGCCCCGAGGATGCCGCCTTTTGCTACTTCCTTCCCGTTTTGATAGCGCAGGTCCATTGCCGCGCTCTTTTGTTGTTTGTCTTGCTGCTGTTCGCTCATGCCGCTCCTTATTTTGTTCCACGCATTTTGGGGCATTATACTATATCTGCGGGGTCCAAGTCAACCGTTTGAGAAGGGGCGCTTTCAACGCCTCGCCTGCAAAACAGGGCAAAAAAAACGGACCCGAGCGGTCCGTTTTTGCATTTTGTCAAAAGGCGGCAGCGCCCGAGGGGTAAACGGCGTCGAAGAAGGCGTCGAAAAAGCCCGTGACGACGCCCGTGACGATGAGCGCGACCATGAGCGCCCAGAAGACGAGCGTGACGATGCTGATGACGAGCCCCGCCGTCGCAAAGCCGTTCGATGAGTACTTTTCGCGCTGCGCAACGCCGATGGCGCTCAGAATGAGCCCGACGATGGGCACAACGAAGACGGAGCCTCCCCACAGCGAGATGAGGGAGAGCACAAAGCCCGCAATGCCCAAAGCGTTGATCGGCTTTTTGTTCTGCGGTTCGATCTTGGCGCCGCAGTTGGGGCAGAGCGCCGCGTCGGCGGCGACCTCTCTCCCGCAGTTTTTACAATAGACGCGGGGCGTATCGTTTTGGGTCTGCTCGGCGGGCGCGCCCACCTTCGCGCCGCACTCGGGGCAGAAGGAAACGCCGTCGTCGATCTGTTTTCCGCAATGGCTGCAATACATATTCCTGTCCTCCTCACTTAGGATGCCTTCATTCTATCATATGGCGCGAAATTTGTCAAGCGCGCTCATTCCAAGAGGTCGTCGAGTGAGACGTCATATAGCCGCGCAAGTTTGATGAAGTTTTGCAAAGACGGCACGTTGACGCCCCATTCGTATGCCTGATAGGACTGCGTGGCGATCCCCAGCTTTTCTGCCACCTGTTTCTGCGTATAGCCGTATTGCAGGCGCAGTGCCTTTAAATTTTTTGCCAAGTTGTAAAGGTCGTTCATGAAAATAAGCCCTTTTTGCTTGACATTATAAAGTTTGAAACTGTATCATAGAGAAAATGACATTTAGAATGTCATTTTGGGGGCGATACCAATGAATAAGGCTATGACGGCGGAAGAACTTTTGAAGATCGTGCAGGTGGTACTTAAAGACGAGCTTGCGGCAGTCATCAGAAAGCGCGGGGATGAGCTGACCATCACGTTCCCGGGCGGGGAGCGTTTTGCCCTCACCTTATGGAAGGAATCGAAAAATCCTTGACAGAGCGCGGGGGACGTGATAAAATATACGCAATCGAATATTCTTTGGGGCGGAGTGCAAGTCTCCACCGGCAGTAAAGTCTGCGAAGGGCCGCGTGCCCCCGAACGGGTGAAATTCCCGTACCGACGGTATAGTCCGGATGAGAAAAGAGAAACAGGCTTTTTTCGCGCCCCTTCTTATCGGAAAGGGCGCTTTTTTGTTGCAAAGGATATCCGAAATATAATAAGAGGTGTCTTTATGGCAGCAAAAAACTATTTTTCGGCGACGCGCATCGCCATGATCGCGCTCTTTTCGGCGCTCGCGGGGGTACTGTATATCCTCAATTTCTCCATTCCCTTCGCTTTCCCCGGGTTTCTGGAGTTCCGCTTTTCCGATGTTCCCGTGCTCATCGGAACGTTCGCCTTAGGCCCTGTCGCGGGGTGCATCATCGTCGTCTTCATGGTGCTTATAAAGCTTGTCATCGTCTCGACGAGCACCTACTTCGTGGGCGATCTTGCCGATATCCTCGTCGGGTTTGCGCTCGTCATCCCCGCGGGGCTCATCTACAATAAGAACCGCACCTTCAAGGGGGCGCTTATTGGGCTCGGCGCGGGCTCTCTCATCTCGACGGCGCTTGCCGTGCTCTTGAACCGCATCCTGCTCGTGCCCGCCTATGTGCATCTCATGTTCGGCGGCAGCTGGGAGCCCATCCTCGGTATGATGACGCCGCTCTTCCCGAACTGCTCGCAAGAGAATTTCTATTCGCTCTATCTCTGGGTGTCCGTGCTTCCCTTTAATCTTCTGCGCTGCCTCGTCGCGTCTCTTCTTACCCTGCTCGTCTACAAGCGCATCTCGCGCGCCATCAACCGCCTCAACGAGCGGCTGGTGCCCAAGTACGAGCTCACGGAAGCGGACGTGAAAAAGCGGAGGGTCGTCACCGTGCTCTCCTTTGTTGCCGTCGCGCTGGTGCTCGTCGGGCTGGCGCTCCTTCATTACTTTTTGACCGCTTGAAAATTTCTTGCCAAATGCTGCCGTTTGCGCTATAATGTGCATATGGCAGTTTTTATTTCCTCCTCGGAAGGGGAGACCTTCCGCTGGGCGGAAGAGTATGCAAAGACGCTGCGCCCCGGGGATACCGTCCTTTTAGACGGGGAGATGGGCGCGGGCAAGACGCTGATCGCCAAGGGCATCGCAAAGGGCCTCGGCATTGTGGAAGAGGTCACGAGCCCGACGTACGCCTATATCAACAGCTATGAAGGGAGGCTCTTTCACTTCGACTGCTATCGCATCCAAAGCGAGCGGCAGGCAGAGGAGCTGGGCTTTGCCGATTATTTTGACCTCGGCGGCATCTGCCTCGTGGAATGGGGCGAAAACATCGCGGGGCTGCTGCCCGAACAAGTGAAGCGCGTGACCGTTAAAAAACGCGGCGGCACGCAGCGGGAGATCGAATTTTGAACTACCTTGCCATCGATACGAGCGGCGAATATCTCACCGTCATCGCAAAGCACGGGGAAAGGACGGAGCGCGTGTTCCGCCCCGACTGCCTTGCAAAGCATTCCGTCGTCCTCATGGAGGAGATCGACGGGGCGCTCTCGCGCGCGCAGATGACGGCGGCGGAGTGCGATTTTTTCGCGGTCGTCGTGGGGCCGGGGTCGTTTACGGGTATCCGCATCGGCATCGCGACCGTCAAGGGCCTCGCCTTTGCCGCGGGGAAGCAGGTGCTTCCCGTCACCTCGCTCGACTGCATCGCATATAGTGTAGAAGATGCGCCCGTGCTCGCCCTCGTGGACGCGGGCCACGGCGCGGTGTATGCCTGCGCCTATGAAAAGGATAAGACTGTCGCCGTTCCTCCCGCTTACAGGACGGGAGAGGAGGCGTCGGAGCTTGCAAACACCTTCCTGCCCTATGCCCATAAGGCGCTTTCTTTCGGCGGGAAGGAGGCGAAAATTGCCGACGTGTGCTTGGGACTCGAGCGCGCCGTTGAGGCGAAACAAGATGTCCTCGCGGACGCGGCGGAGCTTGCGGCATTGTATCTGAGGAAGTCTTCGGCGGAGGAGATGCGGAAATGACCATGCGGCTTTGGCGGTATGAAGACCTCAACGAGATCGCCTCGCTCGAAAGCGAGTGCTTTTCTCAGGACCCGTGGAACGTCAGGATGCTGGCGGAGTCCTTTCTTTCGCCCCATTTCGTGGGGGTCTTGATGGAAGAGGACGGCGCGATCACGGCGTACGGCGGCATCGGCGTCGTCGAGGACGAAGCGGAACTGCAGCTCATCGCGACGGCGGAGATGTACCGCCGCTGCGGCAGGGGCAAGCTCGTCCTTGCCCGCCTCGAAGAGGAGGCGAAAAAACGCGGCGCAAAGCGGATGTTCCTCGAAGTGCGCGTCTCCAATTCGTCTGCCATTTTAATGTACTTAAAAGACGGCTTTCAGGGCATCTATGCCCGCCCCCGCTATTATAAGGACGGCGAGGACGCCCTCGTCATGAAGAAGGAACTCTGAACATCTCCTTCTTGCAGCAGGGGGAAGGAAAAGACCTCGTGTTTCTGCACGGGTATCTGAGCAGCAAAGAAAGTTTTTATCCGCAGATCAACTACTTTTCGCGGCACTTCCGCGTGACGGCGCCCGATCTCCCCGGGTTCGGGGGGAGCGGCCCCATTCCCGCCGCATGGTCGGTGGGGGAGTATGCGGACTGGCTCGAAGGCTTTCTGAAGGAGCGGGGCATCGCGTTCCCTTGCGTCATCGCCCATTCCTTCGGCGGCAGGGTGGCTTTGAAGTGCCTTGCGCGGGGGCTTTTCGATCGTGCGGTGCTCACGGGGTGCGCGGGCATCGTCAGAAGGCGGACGCTCTCTTATCATCTCAAAGTCAAGAGTTATCGGCTGGTCAAAAAGTTCGCCCCGCGCTTTGCGGAAGCAAAGTTCGGGAGCGCGGAATACCGCTCGCTTTCCCCGCTCATGCGGGAGAGTTATAAAAAGATCGTCAACGAAGATCTCAGGGAGGAGGCAAAGCGCATCGCGCGGCCCGTGCTCTATCTGAACGGGGAGCGCGACAGGGAGACGCCGCTCTCCTCCGTCAAAATTTTGCACGAATGCACGGCGGGGAGCCGACTTGCCGTTTTGAAGGGGTGCGGGCATTTTGCCCACCTCGAGGAGCCGCTTCTCTTTGATTTGGCGGCAGAGGAGTTTTTGAATGACGCTTGAAGTGATCTTATCCATTCTTGCGGGGTCTGCCGCGGCGGGGCTCGTCATGTGCTTTTGCATGGCGCCCGTGCTCGGGGTATTGCAGCAGTGCGGGTACAGCGAAAGGGGGCTCTTCCGCTGGTATTTCCACAAGCACAACATGCTGCGCCGCCGTCATGCCCTCTTTGCCCTCTCGGAGGTGCTGCTCGTCTCCCTCTTTGCGCTCTGTTTCTCCTTTTTGGGGAGTTCGCTCGCCTGCCTCGTCTCGGCGGCGCCCTTTGTCGGGCTGGGGGTGTTGTATATCCTCTCCTCCCGCCATGCGCTCAAAGTGCCGCTCCGCCGTTCTGCGCGCATGATGCGCCTCGGCGGCTGCTGCTTTGTTCTCGTCTGCGCCCTCATCTTCGGCGTGAGCTGCGGCATGTGGTTCGCGGCGGAAGCTGAAGGAAGCGAACTCTTCCGCCTCTTCCGCTTTGTGCCGCTTGCGCTCCTTCCGCTGCTCTTTCCCTTCCTTGCGGCGCTTGCGGGGCTTTTGATGAAGCCCTTCGAACTTTGTCATAACCGCCGCTTCATTGCCCGCGCGAAGAAAAAGCTGGCTGTAAGCCCCTGCATCAAGGTGGGCATCACGGGGAGCTTCGGCAAGACGAGCGTCAAGCACTTCGCTTCCGAGATGCTCTCCGAAAAATTCCGCGTCCTTGCGACGCCGCAGTCCTTCAATACGCCGATGGGCATTGCCCGCACGGTGAAGGGCGGGCTCGACTGCGACATCTTCCTTGCGGAGATGGGCGCAAGAAGAGAGGGGGACATCAAAGAGCTCTGCGAGCTCGTCCGCCCCGAGTACGGCATCGTGACGGGCGTTTCCGATCAGCATCTCGAAACGTTCGGCTCGCTCGAGGCGATCGCCGCCGAAAAGAGGGTGCTCGCGGAATATGCGCCCAAAGTCGTCCTGGGCGCGAGCGTCCGCTACGACAAGGCGGGCGCGCTCAAAGAGGGGCGCGACTTTGCCGCGGAGGACATCGTCTGCACCGAAGAGGGGACTTCCTTCACCCTGCGCCTCGGGAAGGAGCGCGCCCATATCCAAACAAAGCTCCTGGGCCGTCACAGTGCGGCGGATATCGCCTATGCGGCGGCGCTCTGCTCCATGCTCGGGATGAGCCTTCCCGAGATCGCGGCGGCGGCAGCCCTTGTCACGCCCGTGCCGCACCGCCTCGAAAAGCGCGTCGTGGGCGGCGTCAACATCCTCGACGATTCGTACAACGCCAACACGGCGGGCGCGCTCGCGGCGGTGGAGACGCTCAAACTCTTCCAAGGCCGTAAGTTCGTGGTGACGCCGGGGCTCGTGGAGCTCGGGGAACTCGAAGAAAAGCGCAACGACGAGCTGGGCGCCGCTCTCGTAGGCCTCGACGGCATCCTGCTCGTGGGGGAGACGCGCGTCTCCGCCGTCAGCGCGGGGTACCTCAATGCGGGCGGCGACGACGGGAAGCTGCGCACCCTGCCCACGTTGCGCGAAGCGCAGCTCGTCTTAAAAAACGAACTGAAAGCGGGCGACACCGTGCTGTTTTTGAACGATCTGCCCGATACCTATTGAATATAAGGCTTTTGTTGCCCGTACCGAAGAAAGTTGGTGCGGGCATTTATTTTATTTCGGGGAGGGATATATGAAGCGGGTCGCAGTCTTTTTCGGGGGTGTTTCCAATGAGCACGACATTTCCGTGCTCACGGGCATGATGGCGGTAAATTTATTGAAGAGCGCGGGCTATGAGGTGCTGCCTGTCTTTCTGCCCCTTTCGGGCGGGATGACGCTCGCAAAGAACGCCTCGCGCGCCGAGGATTTTATAGAGGGCAAGCGCTATCCTGCCGTCGGGCTGAGCGGCGCCGCCCTCGAACGAAAAGGCTTGTTCCGAAGGAGAACGCCCTTCGATGTCGCCCTCAACTGCTGCCACGGCGGCATGGGGGAGGACGGCACGCTCTCCGCGCTTCTTGCCTTTCACGGGGTGCCGTCCGCTTCCCCTTCGATGGAGCTTTCGGCGGCGTTCATGGATAAGTCGCTTGCAAAGCTTTTCCTGAAAGGGCTGGGGCTGCCCGTCCTTCCCTCCGTCTGCATAAAGGAAGGGGAGGGGGAGCGCGCCAAAGCGGAAGCAAAACAGCTCGGCTATCCGCTCGTCGTCAAGCCGTGCCGTCTCGGTTCGAGCATCGGCGTCACCGTCGTGAAGGAAGAGCGTGAACTCATCGTCGCCCTCGCTCTTGCCTTCCGCCTCGACGGCGCGGCGCTCCTCGAGCCCTATCTCGCCGATCGGCGCGATCTCAACTGCGCCGCGGTGCAGCGGGGAAGAGAGCTCGTCCTCTCGCCGATCGAAGAAGTGCTCTCCTCCTCGCCCGTCCTCACCTTCGGAGAAAAATACGAGAGCGCGGAGCGCCGCAGCGTCATCCCTGCCGACATCCCTGAAGAGGCGGCAGACGCCATCCGCGCCGCCATGCGTTCGGTCGCGGAAGCCTTCTCCCTCCGCGGCGTGGTGCGGGGAGATTTCTTTCTTGCAAAAGACGGCAGGGTGTATTTCAACGAACTCAACACGGTGCCGGGCTCTCTTGCCTTCTATCTCTTCGGCGATACATTGACGGACGCGCGCGATTTTCTCGTCTCCCTCGTCGAGAACGCCTCGCTCCCGCCCGCAAAGCCGCCCGTTTCGGCGGGGCTGCTCTCCCGCACGCGATTTGCGGGCGCAAAAGGTTGCAAAAACCGTACGCGGGTGATATAATACCATATCATAATATCAAAAGGGAGCAACTTATGGCAAAGATCCAAATGAAGACGCCGCTCGTCGAGATGGACGGCGACGAAATGACGCGCATCCTCTGGCAGGAGATCAAGGACATCCTGCTCACCCCCTATATCGACCTCAAGACGGAGTACTACGACCTCGGCCTTCCTCACCGCGACGAGACGGACGATCGAGTCACCGTCGAATCCGCCGAGGCGACCAAGCGGCTGGGCGTTGCCGTCAAGTGCGCGACCATCACCCCCAACGTGCAGCGCATGAGCGAATACCACCTCAAAAAGATGTGGAAGAGCCCCAACGGCACCATCCGCCGCATCCTCGACGGCACCGTGTTCCGCGCGCCCATCCTGTGCGAGGGCATCGTGCCCTACATCCCCGGCTGGAAGCGGCCCATCGTGCTCGCCCGTCACGCCTACGGCGACGTCTACTCCGCCGTCGACGAAGAGCTCGAAGCGGGCGAAAAGGCGTATCTCGTCGTTGAGAACGAGAAGGGCGAAGTGCGCCGCAGGCTCATCCACGCGTTCGACGGCGCGGGCGTCGTGCAGGGGATGCACAACACGGACGCTTCCGTCCGCTCCTTCGCGCACTCCTGCTTCCGCTATGCCGTCGAGAACAACATCCCCATGATCTTCTCCACGAAGGACACCATCTCCAAGCAGTACGACGGCAGGTTCAAGAAGATCTTCGAAGAAGTCTACGAAGAGTACCGCGCACAGTTTGAAGAGAAGGGCATCTGGTACCTTTATACCCTCATCGACGACGCCGTGGCGCGCGTGGTGCGAAGCGAAGGCGGGCTTTTGTGGGCATGCAAGAACTACGACGGCGACGTCATGAGCGACATGGTCGCGACCGCCTACGGGTCTTTGGGCATGATGAGCTCGGTGCTCGTCTCGCCCGACGGCAAGTATGAGTACGAGGCGGCGCACGGCACCGTCACGCGCCACTACTACAAGCACCTCAAAGGGGAGAAGACCTCGACGAACTCCGTCGCGACCATCTTCGCCTGGACGGGCGCTTTGAAGAAGAGAGGGGAGCTCGATGAAACGCCCGAGCTCGTCGCCTTTGCGGAAAAGCTCGAAAAGGCGACGAAGGCGACCATCGAGGCGGGCGAAATGACGGGCGATCTCATCCCGCTCTTCCATAGAGAGGGCGTCAGCCCGAAGAAGCTCGATTCCGAGGAATTCCTCCGCGCGATCGCCGCAAGATTGTAAAACGCGCGCTCTTTGCCGCCCGCCCCGCCGCGCTCCGCGCGGCGGGGCGGGCGGCTTCCTGTTCGGGCGGCTTCCTGTTCGGGCGGCTTTCGCGGCATTTGCGGCTTTCGCGGCGGGGGCGCAGGGGCGGCATTTCAAAAAATCGCGTAAGTTTATCCACAGCGGAGAAAAAGTTATCCACAATTCCACGGCAAAAACAGGCAAAAAGTGCAAAAAAAGCCGTTCTAAGCAAGATATCCCTTATCTGCCGCCGAGAAAATTTAAGAAAAGGCTTGACAAGGCGGGGGAAGTTTGATAGAATATTGTCAAGATCGTATCATAAGGATATGGTGCGTCGGAATATTTTATGAGCGGAAAGCAGGCGGCGTTCAAAGCGCGGCGGCGTTCGGGAAGCAGCGGAAAGATCCCTCGGGGAAACGGGGGATAGTTTCGGGGCTTGTTTTGCGATTTTCGTGATATCCTGTCATATTTTACGCCGAAACGCTTGACAACGCCATTGCACCGTGATAGAATATGCTCCGAAGCGTCATATGAAAGATGATATGACCTGAAAAGATTCGAAAAATATTTAAAGGAGAATCATTATGGAAAAACAATCAACCAGAAAGTTCCTCAAGCTGATGATCGCTCTGGTCGCGTTGTTCCTCCTCGGCTCCTCGGCGCTGATGCTCGCTTCCTGTAAGGAAGAGCTGCATAAGCACACGTGGGACGAAGGCAAGGTAACGACTCAGGCCACCTGCGTTTCTACCGGCTCGAGAACTTACACCTGTAGCGAATGCGGCGATATCCGTATCGAGACCATTCCCGCTACCGGTGTCCACACCTGGGGCGATCCCGTTGAGTACGCCGCATCGTGCGAGTCCGACGCATATACCATCGAGACTTGTACCGTCTGCGGTCAGGAAAAGACGACGATCCTCCCCAACACCAAGCGCGATCACAACTATGCGGAACACCTCGTTGCCGCTTCCTGTACCGCAGCGGGTTCCCGTACGCTGTCCTGCACCTACTGCAACGACACGTATATCGACTCCCACTACGCGCAGGAGCATCCCGCGCTCGGCCACAGCTGGACCGCGAACGAGAAGGAAGACGACACCCTTTACGGCGTTGCCGCAAAGAACGTCTCTGCTGCGAGCGCTGACGCTGTGACTGTGACGATCACCCTCGAGAAGGAGACCTACACGGGTACGGGCGCAGACGAGGCGAAGGCTCTTGCCGCTGCCGTTGCGGAAGCAAAGGAAGACGGCTGGACGACCAAGACCGCTCCCAACTGCACCACGGCGGGCGAGTTCGTCCGCACCTGCTCGCGCTGCCAGACCACCGAGACGGCAGAAGCGAAGGCTACCGGCCACAAGATCGCAGGTCAGACGATGAACCAGACGCTTGCAGAAGCCCTTGCGGCTAAGACTCCGAAGCAGTACGTCTGCACCGTCGATACGAGCCTCATCGACGCCGAGAACAAGGCGATCTATGCGTTCGAGTGCGTGAACGAGAACTGCCCCGTCAACGTCAAGGTCAACGCTGCAGGCACGACCAAGCACTACATCGAGGCTGAGGCGCACAAGTACGGCGAAGCTGTTCCTTCCGAGAACAAAGACGGCCAGCACCCCGCAGCGACCTGCGAAGGCAAAGGCTACACGCAGACTACCTGTGAGGTTTGCGGTACGATCGAGTACACGGAAGTCGAGAAGCTCGGTCACAACTGGAACACGACGCAGCTCAACGGCACGACCGCGACCGGCAAGTGCGAGAAGGATACCGTCCTTTCCGGCACCGACGGTCTCAAGAAGATGGCTGAGTTTGTCAAAAACTATCTCGGCGATGAAGAAGAGTACCTCGATGAATATAAGAAAGTCGAGGCTGCTTACAACAAGTTCTTCACGACCGATGGCAAGACGGATGCTTCCCGTTTCTGCCTGAGATGCTATGCGATCGACGAAGCGACCGACCATGAGTATGTGATCGGCACCCTTCAGGACGGCAAGTACGCTCCCACCGAGTATATCGTCGATGAGAACGGCAAACCCGTTGTTGCAGAGGGCGTCACGAAGGACACGATGACCTGCCGCAATGTCGAAGTCTGCAAGAACTGCGGCAAGACGGGTACGACGGGTGCACACGATTTCGATCCCGATGACGCTACCTGCCGCTCGGGCGCGATCTGCTCGGTCTGCAACCAGCCTCAGACCGCTCAGGAAGAGCACGAGTATGTGAACGTCAGCACCATCATCACCAATAAGGATCTGAACACGTCGATCAGCGACAGCACCTGGGAGACGATCACCTGGAAGAATGCATATACCGCATACACGAAGGTCTCCGCTTCCCTTGAGTGGATGGCGCCCGTTCCCGGCACCTGCACGACGGCAGGCTACAATGTCGCTGTCTGCGTGCACTGCCTCATGGATGCTTCCGAAGGCGTTGAGTTCGACTGGAAGAGAGACGAGCTCGACGAAGGCACGAATATCAATGATTTGGCGAACGGCAAGACTTACAGCGCTTACACGCAGGCAGTCTCCGCTTCCCACCAATACGAAGCAGCTTACTTCTATACGGATGTTGAGACCCCTGTCAAGGCGGAAGCTCTCTCCCAGTATCAGCTCAACTGCCAGGTCGGCTACAAGACCGCTTACTTCTGCAAGAACTGCGACTTGCTCTACAAGAACGTTCCCGAAGTCCACAAGGATGGCGAGAACGATCCTGCAGCAGACAACGCTCCCGGCACGCTCGGCTACACCGACAAGGCAGGCTTCGTGATCGCGGAGGACGCTTATACCGGCGAGGAAGCTGCGACCGATTGGACGCAGACGAAGGTCGACGAAGTGCTCGCAGCTGTCGAAGACAACGTCGGCAAGCACAGCCTCTACATCCCCAACGACTACAGAGACGTGAAGTACACGCCTGCTACCTGCGCATCCTATGCGAAGATCTACTACAGATGCGCAAACTGCTCCTTCGGCATCGAGCTCGAGGCGAAGGCAACCCAGACGGAGACCGATACTTATGCGTTCGCATCCGGCAAAGTGACCGATAAGCTCACGCAGGTCGAGCATGCAAACACGCTCAACGGCGACGGCAAGGATACGAAGTACGATCCTAAGAACCACGCCGGCACCGAGTTCGCTTGCGGCGACCACTGCAAGGTGACGAGCGCCGACGGCAAGACGTACATCTGCTCCGCATTCAATGCTACGCCTGGTTCCGCTCTTGGCGCCGTCTCTGTTGATACTGAGACCGATGCTAAGCACGAGTCCGTGACCATCACCTACCTCTGGAGTACCGATGCGAGCGTCGAGTACTACAAGTCCTACGACATCCGTTTCGCAAATGTCACCACCGATGACATCGATGCCGGCGTGATCGACTGGACGAACGTTGAGATCTCCGAGAAGCCCGAGACCTACATCAAGGCTTGCGCAGGCACGACCTTCGCACTTCCTATGGGCGAGAAGGCAAGCGGCAACACCGAAGGCGTCTACCTTGTCCTCGTGAAGGGCGACGATGTCTATCCCGTCAAGGCTCCTGCAGCTGGCGATCCTTACTTCAACTTCTACACCGAAGACTCTTCGACCGGTACGAAGGTCGAGACTGACATGAAGCCTACGCAGGACGACCAGTTCTTCGTCCGCTTCACGGCGACCGGCACCACGGTCACCGATGCTCCTGTCGTTGCAGTCAACACCGCTTCCTTCGAGCTCGCTCTCAAGGGCGCGGCTGTTCCCGGCACGGACGGCAAGACCACGCTTACGATCACGGTCGGCAAGAGCTTCACGGTCGAAGATACCTTTACCTGGAATATCACGGATGCCGACAACTATGTCCTCGATCTCGGCGGTTACACGCTGACCTCGAAGGTTGCTCAGCTTCTTACGATCGGCGATAACCTCACCGTCAAGAGCGGTAAGTTCGTCTTCAACGCGGCAGGTTCCGGTCTCAAGATCGGCTCTGCGGACGGTATCTCCGTTACCTTCGATGACGTTGACCTCGTCTTCGAGCAGGGCGAAGGTCTTGAGATCGCAGTTGACGAGAATATGGCAAACGTCGTCTTCAACAATTCCTCCGTGACCGTGAATGCAGGTACCAAGGGTATCTACACGACGGGTTCTGTTCCAAACACGCAGAACGCGGTCACCCTGAAGGATACGGACGTCACCGTTGTTCCTTCCGCTGCGACCACGAAGCTTGACACCGCGGCGATGGTCATCAACGTTCCTGTTGCGGTCAACGTTACGGGCGGTACCTTCACCGGCACCTACCAGGCGATCGTTGTCCGCGCAGGTACCGTTACGGTCGACGGCGCAACGCTCGACGTGAAGAATGACAAGTCCAACGCCGACGCTACTCCCGAAGATGGTACCTTTAAGACCGCGATCGCAAACGACGGTACGTACAACGGCACCAAGTGGAACCAGTTCGCAATCGGCTTCACGCTTCAGGAATATCGTCAGCACGGTATCTGGACGACGGGCGCAGAACTTGCAGGTCTTCCTCGTGCAGCTGTCGTCGTCGGTTCCTCCGGTGATACCGCTGTCAAGTTCAGCTCGACCGTCACGCTCAAGAACATCACCTACGCGAACGCAAATTATGCGAAGGTCGTCGTCGGTGCATACTTCGGTGCAGACGCGGGTGAGTGCAAGGTCGTTGTTAACGCTGTTGATGGTAACTTCGTCGAGGATAAAGATACCGATGGTTACATCCTCTGCGACAACTATACCGATGGGATCGTCACGATCAACGGCACTGTCCAGAAGCACCCCGCAAACGCTTAAGTTTGCACCTTGAACAACTGCTAACTACCATCTTCCGAGAAAAGTTACTTCACTAACTACAGTCTGGTTGATTGATAGTCCAATAGCAAGGAAAGCCCCTGCAGGGAGACCCGCAGGGGTTTTCCTATTTTAGCCTCCCCTGTGCAAGGGGAGGTGTCGGGCGAGGTACGAGCCCGACGGAGGGGTTGTTAGCCTTCCGACGCGCCCTATTTTAGCCTCCCCTGTGTAAGGGGAGGTGTCGGTCTCGGCACGAGCCCGACGGAGGGGTCGTCAGCCTCCCGCGCGCCCTATCTTAGCCTCCCCTGTGTAAGGGGAGGTGTCGGGCTCGGCACGAGCCCGACGGAGGGGTCGTCTTTCCCTAACTTAGCCTCCCCTGCGCAAGGGGTGAGCCGCGCATGATACGCATCGCCACGGTGTGGCGTGCGCGCGCGGCGAACTGAGGTTTTTGCCATTGTGGGCAAAAACCGTGACTGAGGCGGCGTTTCCCTTGCGCCGCCGAGACGGTGGCAGGCGAGGCACGAGCCTGACGGAGGGGTTGTTTTGTTCGCGCTTCTCCGACTTTTACAACCCTCCCGCCTCACTTTGTTCGGCACCCTCCCTTACCAGGGAGGGCTTGAGAAAGAACAATAGCCGCCCGCCCCGCCGAGACGGTGGCAGGCGAGGCACGAGCCTGCCGGAGGGGTTGTCTTTCCCTAACTTAGCCTCCCCTGCGCAAGGGGTGAGCCGCGCATGATACGCATCGCCACGGTGTGGCGTGCGCGCGCGGCGAACTGAGGTTTTTGCCATTGTGGGCAAAAACCGTGACTGAGGCGGCGTTTCCCTTGCGCCGCCGAGACGGTGGCAGGCGAGGCCTCCCCATGATAGCCTCCCCTGTGCAAGGGGAGGTGGCTTGCCGAAGGCAAGACGGAGGGGTTGTTGCGTCCGTACGACGCTTGCCTTTACAACCCTCCCGCCTCACTTTGTTCTCTGCCTTCTCGCGCGGTAGAGACCGCGCTCGGTCAGGAAACGGCGCGCACAATGCGCCGTTTCCAAGTTCGCAGGCGGTCAAAGCCCCACCGGGGCTTTGCCAAGAAAGCGCCTGCTCACCCCTTACAAGGTACGGCAAAATGCGGAAAAATGCGCTGCGCCGCCCGTTCCACTCCTTCCGCCTCACATTCGTTCGGCACCTCCCTCTCGGAGGGAGGCAAGGAATTTACTGTTTCCCCTTGGCTCCCTCTTTGAGGGAGCTGTCTGCGAAGCAGACTGAAGGAGTCACTTTATTATAGCCTCCCCTGTGTAAGGGGAGGTGTCGGGCTCGGCACGAGTCCGACGGAGGGGTTGTCTTTCCCTATTTTAGCCTCCCCTGTGTAAGGGGAGGTGTCGGGCGAGGTACGAGCCCGACGGAAGGGTTGTTTTGTTCGCGCTTTTCCGACCTTTACACTCCTTCCGCCTCACGTTCGTTCGGCACCTCCCTCTCGGAGGGAGGCAAGGAATTTACTGTTTCCCCTTGGCTCCCTCTTTGAGGGAGCTGTCTGCGAAGCAGACTGAAGGAGTCACTTTATTATAGCCTCCCCTGTGCACGGGCAGACGCCCGCCCCCTGTCTTAGCCTCCCCTGTATAAGGCGAGGCACGAGCCTGACGGAGGGGTTGTTTTTCCCCATCTCAGCCTCCCCGCGCGGCAGGGGCGCGCTTTCGCTTGCTTTTTCGGCAAAATTCTGTTATACTCATCGCATGGACAACAAACCTTTTACCGACCGTGTCAGGATCACCGTCAAAGCGGGCAACGGCGGCGACGGTATGAACAGCTTTCAGGCGTATAAGGGCAAGCCCGCCTGCGGCCCCGACGGCGGCGACGGCGGCAACGGCGGCTCCGTCTATTTCCTCGGCGACCGCAACATGCACGATCTGCTTTCCTTCCGCTTTACCTCCAAATACTTTGCGGGCAACGGCGCGCGCGGCGGCACCAACCGCTGTACGGGCAAGCAGGGGGAGGATATCCTCATCAAAGTGCCGCTCGGCACGCTCGTGCGCGACGCGGAGACGGGGAAAGTGCTCATGGACGTCTTCGAAGACGGCGAAAAGCTGCTCCTCGTTGCGGGCGGCAGAGGGGGCAAGGGCAACGTGCGCTTCACGACGGCGCGCCGCCACGCGCCCGATTTCGCGCAGAAGGGCGTTCTCACCAAGCCGCACGAGATCATCCTCGAGATGAAGGTCATCGCGGACGTCGGGCTCGTCGGCTTCCCCAACGTGGGCAAGAGCACCCTGCTCTCCAAGATCTCTGCGGCAAAGCCCAAGATCGCCGATTACCACTTCACGACGCTTTCGCCCAATCTCGGCGTGGTGCGCGTCTTTGACGAGAGCTTCATCTGCGCCGATATCCCCGGGCTCATCGAGGGCGCGGCGGAGGGCGCGGGGCTCGGGCACGCCTTTCTGCGCCATATCGAACGCACCCGCATGATCGTCCACGTCGTCGATATCTCGGGCATCGAGGGGCGCGATCCCGTTTCCGACTTTGCCGCCATCAACGAAGAATTAAAAGCGTATTCCGAAAAGCTCGCCTCGCTCCCGCAGCTCGTCGCCTGCAACAAGTGCGACTGCATGGGCGCGGAGGAAAATCTCGCCCGCTTCCGCGAAGCGTACGGCGAAAAGTTTCGCATTTTCCCCATCACGGCGCTCAGGAGCGAGGGGCTGGAAGCGCTGCTTTCGGAGATCGTCTCCATGCTCCGTACGCTGCCGCCCGCCGAGCGCATCCCCGCCGAGGAGTTTGAGTTCGACGAGGGCGATAACGCGCAGTTCGAGATCTTCCGCGACGAGACGGGCGCGTACGTCGTCGTGGGCGGGCTCGCCGATATGCTCTGCCGCAACGTCGTGATGAACAACCCCGAGTCGATGGCGTACTTTCAGCGCGTCCTGAAGCTGCGCGGCGTCATCCGTGCGCTGCAGAACATGGGCTGCAAAGAGGGTGACACCGTGATGGTGGGGGACACCGAATTTGATTTCGTGCCGTAAGGCGCACAGGAGAACAGTATGACCAGCAAACAGAGAAGCAACTTAAAATCTATCGCCGCCACTTTGAAGCCGATCGCGCAGGTCGGCAAGGAGGGCGTGAGCGACAACCTGTTAAAGAGCCTTTCGGACGCTCTGGAAGCGCACGAGCTCATCAAGCTCAACCTCCTGCCCGCTTCGGGCGAGGATGAAGACGCGCTCGCCGCCTCGATCGCCTCCGCGCTTTCCGCCGAGGTCGTCATCGTCATCGGCCGCCGCGCCGTCCTTTACCGCCGCTCGTCGAGGGAGGGCTTCGAGCATATCAAATTCTGAACGGTTTTCCTCGAAATTTTACTTGCGCCCGCCGCGGCTTTCTGCCGCGGCGGGCGTTTTTCCGATATGGAAAAAATTTCCTTATCCGACCGCGCATTTTTTCTTGACAAGCCGCGCAAAATGATGTAAGATAGTATTGCAAACAAACGTTCGTATCTCGTCCGCGCTCCTCTTCCGTCGCGGCGGGCGGGGTGCGGGAGGAGGCGTCATGGAACGGGAGAGAGTGTATGCGTGCATCGACATGAAGTCCTTCTTCGCGTCCGTGGAGTGCGCCGAACGCGGGCTCAACCCCATGGAAGCGCGGCTCATCGTCGCCGACGCGTCGAGAGGGGAGGGGACGATCTGCCTTGCCGTTTCCCCCAAGCTCAAACAGCTCGGCGTCAAAAACCGCTGCCGCATGTACGAAGTGCCGAAAAACCTCGGCGCGATCGTCGCAAAGCCGCGGATGCAGAAGTATATCGACTACGCCGCCGAGATCTACGGCATCTACCTCGACTACATGCACAAGTCGGACATCTACGTCTATTCCATCGACGAGAGCTTTCTGGATATCACCGACTATCTCAGGATCTACAAAAAGACGGCGAAGGAGTTCGTCAAGTTCCTCATCGAGGAGATCGCGCGGCGCACGCACATCCCCGCCACCGCGGGGATCGGCACCAATCTGTATCTTGCAAAGATCGCGCTCGACATCACGGCGAAGAAGTCGCCCGACCGCATCGGGTACCTCGACGAGGCGCTTTTTTGTAAGACGCTGTGGGATCATACGCCGCTCACCGATTTCTGGGGCATTGCGAAGGGGATCGCGGCGCGGCTCGACCGCAAGGGCGTCTATACCATGCGCGGCATCGCCGCCCTGCCCGAGGAGACGCTTTACAGAGAATTCGGCGTCAATGCGGAACTCCTCATCGACCACGCGTGGGGGAGGGAGACCTGCACGATGGAAGACATCAAGAATTATAAGGCGAAGTCGCATTCCGTCTCGCATTCGCAGGTGCTCTTTTCCGATTACTCCTATGAGAAGGCAAAGCTCGTCTTCGAAGAGATGGCGCGCACGGGGTGTCTCGAACTCATGCGGCGCGGGCTCATCTCGGGGCGCATCTCGCTCACGGTGGGCTATTCCAAAGAGGCGCACGCGCCCACGGGCGGTTCGCGCAAGCTGCCCTTTTCGAGCAATCTCCCCAAAAAGATGGTGCCGGCGCTTTTGACGCTCTTTGAGGAGACGACGTTGAAAAATGCGCCCATCCGCCGCCTCGGCGTGGGGTTCGAGCTCTTGAGCGACGAGAGCTGCGAAGGGTACGATCTCTTCACTAATTGGGAGGAGGCGGAAAAGGAAAAGCGCGTCAACCGTGCGGCGCTGGAGATCCAGAAGAAGTTCGGCAAGAACGCGCTCGTCACGGCGGCAGACCTGCAGGAGGGGGCGACCCTCCTCGAACGCAACAAACTCATCGGAGGTCACAATGCGGATGGATAGATCGGAACGGGCAAAGCAGTTTGCGCCCTTTGACGCGCTGCGGGGCTTGAGGGAAGCGCTCGAAGAAAAGGAGCGCGAACACGAACGGCGGGAAAAACGCATGCGCACCGAGGAGGAGACGGAGGCGTTGGAGCGCGTGCTGCCCCTCCTTGCGCGGGGCAAGAGGGCGGAAGTGCTCTTCTATGAGGGCGGCTTCTATCTGCAGGCGCGCGGCGCCATCGAGGAGGTCGACCTCGTCCGCCGCATTCTCCGCATCGGCGACGGCGTCCTCTCCTTCGAAGATGTGTATGATATCCGGCTTCTCGGCGCGGACGGCGGGGAGAGGAGCGAGCCAAGCGGCGCAGAGATCGGAAAACAATAAAAAACGGTTCCGGCAGAGTGCCGAAACCGTTTTTTATCGTGATAAAGAGAAGTTACTTCGTCATGCCTTCCTGCACGGCGACCGCGACTGCGACCGTCGCGCCGACCATGGGGTTGTTGCCCATGCCGATGAGGCCCATCATCTCGACGTGCGCGGGAACGGAGGAGGAACCTGCGAACTGCGCATCCGAGTGCATCCTGCCCATCGTATCCGTCATGCCGTAAGAGGAAGGACCGGCTGCCATGTTGTCGGGGTGGAGCGTTCTGCCCGTGCCGCCGCCCGACGCCACGGAGAAGTACTTGACGCCGTTCTCGACGCACCACTTCTTGTAGGTACCGGCAACGGGATGCTGGAATCTCGTGGGGTTGGTGGAGTTGCCCGTGATGGACACGCCCACCTTTTCCAGCTTCATGACCGCGACGCCCTCGGGAACGTTGTCGACGCCGTAGCACTTGACCTTGGCGCGGGGACCGTCCGAATAGGGGACTTCCTTGACGACCGTGACCGTTTCGGTGTTGTTGTCGAATTCCGTCTCGACATAGGTAAAGCCGTTGATGCGGGAGATGATGAACGCCGCATCCTTGCCGAGGCCGTTCAGGATGACGCGGAGGGGCTTCTGGCGCACCTTGTTCGCGTTCATGGCGATGGAGATGGCGCCTTCCGCCGCAGCGAAGGACTCGTGACCTGCAAGGAAGCAGAAGCAGTCCGTCTCTTCGGAAAGGAGCATCTTGCCCAGATTCCCGTGACCGAGACCGACCTTGCGGTTTTCCGCGACGGAGCCGGGGATGCAGAACGCCTGCAGGCCGACGCCGATGGCGGCTGCCGCGTCCGCTGCCTTGGTGCAGCCCGACTTGATGGCGATCGCCGCGCCGACGGTGTATGCCCAGACGGCGTTCTCGAAGCAGATGGGCTGGGTGCCGCGCACGAGCTTGTCGCAGTCTACGCCCTTGGAAAGGCAGATGTCTTTGCATTCTTCGACAGAGTCGATCCCGTACTCTTTGAGTACGCCCATGATCTTGTCGATCCTTCTTTCATAACCTTCAAACAGAGCCATCTTGGTCCTCCTTATTCCTTACGAGGGTCGATGTACTTCACCGCGCCCTGTTCTTCGGCGAATCTGCCGTAGTGACCCATCGCCTTCTTCCAAGCCTCGTTGGGCTCCATGCCCTTCTTGATGAAGTCGGTCATCTTGCCGAGGGCGACGAACTCATAGCCGATCACCTGATCGTCCTTGTCGAGCGCAAGGCGGGTGACATAGCCTTCCGCCATCTCGAGGTATCTCACGCCCTTGAGCGCCGTACCGTACATGGTGCCGACCTGCGAACGGAGACCCTTGCCGAGGTCTTCGAGCGCCGCGCCGACGACGAGGCCGCCTTCCGAGAACGCCGACTGCGTGCGGCCGTAGACGATCTGCAGGAACAGTTCGCGCATCGCGGTGTTGATGGCGTCGCAGACAAGGTCGGTGTTGAGCGCTTCGAGGATGGTCTTGTGAGGCAGAATTTCTGCCGCCATTGCCGCCGAGTGCGTCATGCCCGAGCAGCCGAGCGTTTCGACGAGCGCCTCCTGGATGACGCCTTCCTTGACGTTGAGCGTCAGCTTGCACGCGCCCTGCTGCGGTGCGCACCAGCCCACGCCGTGCGTAAATCCGCTGATGTCCGTGATCTGCTTTGCGCATACCCACTTGCCCTCTTCCGGAATGGGGGCGGGATCGTGTTTGGGTCCCTTGGCAACGCACATCATCTGTTCCACTTCGAGTGAATACTGCATGTGATGTCCTCCATATGATCTTTCATCCCTGTTTGGGAGTTTTCCCTGTCATTTTACCACATTTTTCGTGAAAACACAAGAGGTACGCTGAAAATTTCCCGAAAAATTGCAGTTCGCGTGCGCGGGAGAGGTTTGTTTTCCCGCGGAAGGCAAAAACAGAGGGCAAAATACGTTATTTTGGGGGTGGGAGCGGAAGAAAAAACAAAATGTGCAAAATTTTCCGTCCGATATTGTTGAAAAATGCGTCCGAAAATGATATAATGCAAAGTGACATAATGGCGATAATACAGGGAAGAGGGGCGTCTTCTTTCTTGAAAAGGAGTTTGATTTGAACGGCTACGGGCGCGGAGCAGACAACAAAGAGCGCGGCAGGGGCGTTGTGACGCGGGAGACGATCGGGATGACCTTTCTCATTTTCGGCGTCATCCTGCTCGTCATTGCGACGGTCGGGCGCTTTATTTTCGGCGAGATCGGCGTGAGTATCACGGCGTTCCTTTTGGGTGTGTTCGGCGTATCTTTGTATCCCTTCCTCATCCTCTTCCTCTACGGGGCGGTGTGCCTGGTCGCGGGCAGGAACCTCATCCCCGTGCGGCCGATGCTCAAATTCACGGCGGTCCTTTTGGCTGCCTTCCTCATCGCGCACCTTGCGACGAGCTCCCGCTTTTTCGGCGAGGGCTACGGCGCTTATCTTTCCGCTTGCTACGCGGCGGGCGGCGCCTCGCCGACGGCGGGCGGCGCGTTGTTCGGTCTTGCCGTCTACCCGCTGCGGGCGGTCCTGTCAACGGTCGGGGCTTATGTTCTCTTTTCGCTTTTGGCTGCCCTTGCGCTCTTTGTGTTCCTTTGGGCGACCCCTCTGAAAGATGCGGTCTCCGCCCGGGAAAGGCGTGAGCGCCCCGCAAAACAGCCCAAGCAGAAGAAACGCAGAGCAGAGAGAGAGGACCGCTCCGCTCCGATGCCCGGGCACGAGCCCGTGACGGCGTATGCCGCCCCCGAAGAGCAGGATGCCGCATATGCCGATCCCTATGTGCAGAGCGGGTATTATCCTCCCGATAGCGGCAGCGGCGACGGTTCCGCATATCCGAACGGGCAGTACGGCTATGTCCCTCAGGCGCAGTACCCCGGGTATCCTCAGCCCGCACAGCCGCAGTATCCGCAGCCGCAGTATCCGAATTACGGCTACGGGCAGGACGGGCTCTTGGGCTATTACGGGCAGACCCGTCCTCAGCGCCCCGTGCAGGGATATTATGCCCCGCAGGACCGCGAATCACAGGGTTACGGCAGGAGCGGTCATGTCGGCTACTACGGGACCGACCGCCCGCAGGAGCCCGAAACGCCGCGTTCCTATTCGGGGCGGGATATCCTGTTCTCCAACACGCCCGCGCAAGATTACAGCAAGAACCTCATCTACAACCAGGATTCCTATTTCAATTCGCGCGTACGGCGCAGCAGCGTCGAGCCTGTCGATTCGCCTTCCCGGAAACCGGACTATTCTATCCCCGCAACGTATGAACGCCCCGCAGACCGCGGCGAACGCCTCTCCGAGCGCAAAACGCTCGGCGCCTCCCGCGATGTGCCGAAATATACGAACTATCAGGATATCCCGCGTTCCGACCGCCGAGCCGATACGGGCAGGAGCGGCCAGGGCGGCGGGGAGACGGACCGTCCGGACGGGTTCATCCGTCCCGATTTCAGCCGCGGCAATGCGGGAGAACGGGCGGATAACGGTTTTGGCGGAACGCAAAATGCCGCGCCTTCGAGCTATCACGGCGCGTTCTCCGAACAGGCGGAAAAAGGCACGCCCCCGCAGATGCCGCGCAAGATCGTGGAGCAGCGCCCGGAGCGCACCGAAAGCAGCACCTATACCTTCCGTCAGGAAGATCTCAATTATCCCCGCGTGCCTGCCTATAAGGCGCCCGAGACGCCGCCCGAGGAGATCGGACGCGACGCCTATGCCAACGATGTGGACGATACGGAGTTTTCCTCCGCGCCCAGTGTGGACGATCTCGTCTCCAAGGAGAGACCTTCGCCCGATGCGGACACGTTCCGCCGCGCTTCGCGCGATCCTGCGCCGGAACCCGTCAAGTCGGACGGCTTCCTCACGGCGCGCGACGTGACGCCCGAGGACACGGATCCCTTCGATACGCCCCCTGCGGCGGAAGGGCTTTCCTCCCGCGGCAGGGACTTCGGGAGGGGGGACCGCAGCACGTTCGATGTGCCTTCCGAGCCCGAACTTCCCGCACGCACGTCCGGGCGGGAAAAAACAGACGGCGCGCCCGCCGCGGATGAGTACGATGCCCGCGCGAGCGAACGGGGGTTCCGCGACCTGTTCTCCTCGAGCCGCGGCCCCGACCGCGTGCAGCTCAAGGACGACGGCGCCGACTATGCCGGCAGCCGCAGGGCGGGGTCCGGTGAGGACGGCGCGCCCGCAGAGAGAGTGGTCGGATTCGGCGGCGGGGAGACCTCTTCCACCGCCCGCCGCGAGCTGCCTCAAACGCCTCCCGAAGAGGACAGCCGCGCCCTGCGCGGACTGCGTTCGGAGCGGACCTCCGCAGCGGGGCTCTTTGACGATGACGCGCTGCCCGAAGACGAGACGCCGCCTCCGAGCCTCCCGAGCGTGCGCGGTGGGGGAGAGGAGACGCTGCCCGAACTGCCCGCCCCGCCCGCACCCAAGCCCAAGAAGCATACCTATAAGCGCTATCGCCGTCCGTCGCTCGATCTGTTTCAGACGTACGACGACGCGGTGAGCGTCTCGCCCGAAGAGATCGAGTATAATTCTTCCGTGATCGTCGAAACGCTCGCGGGTTTCCGCGTGGACGCCGATATCGTCAAGGTGACGTCGGGTCCCGCCGTCACCCGTTACGATATCGATATCCCGCGCAACATTTCGGTGCGTTCGGTGATCCGTCACGACGAAGAGATCGCCATGCGTCTCCATGCGCGCGACGGCGTCAACATGTATTCCAATTCGGAGGTGGGCGCCATCTCCATCGAGGTGCCGAACAAGCACCGCGCGATGGTGGGCATCCGCTCCATCATGACCTCGTCCGATTACCGCAACGACGACCCGTCCAAGCTGATGTTCGTCATCGGCAAGGACGTCGAGGGCCGCGCCGTCTGCGGCGACGTCGTCAAAATGACGCATATCCTCGTCGCGGGCGCCACCAATTCGGGCAAGAGCGTGTGCCTCAACGCGATGCTCGTCAGCCTCATCTGCAAGTATTCGCCCGAAGATCTCAGGATCATCCTCATCGACCCCAAGAAGATCGAATTTACTCCCTACGACGGTCTGCCGCACCTCATGATCAACGAGATCATCACCGATACGCAGAAGGCCATCATGTCGCTCAACTGGGCGATCAAGGAGATGGAGCGCCGCTACGAGCTCTTCGAACAGAAGACGCGTTCGGGTACGGCGGTGCGCAACATCAACGAATATAATGCAAATCTTTCGGAGGACGAGGAAAAACTTCCCAAGATCGTCATCGTCGTCGATGAGCTTGCCGACCTCATGTCCGTTGCCAAGAAGGACATCGAAGAACGCATCCAGCGGCTGACGCAGAAGGCGCGTGCGGCGGGCATCCACCTCGTCATCGCCACGCAGCGTCCCTCGGTCGATGTCATCACGGGCGTCATCAAGGGCAACCTTCCCACGCGAATGGCGTTCCGCGTCATCCAGGAAGTGGACTCGCGCACCATCCTCGACGAATCGGGCGCGGAAAAGCTGCTCGGCAACGGCGATATGCTCTATAAGACGGGCGGCATGTTCAACTGCCTGCGCGTACAGGGCGCATTCTTGAGCTCTGCCGAAGTCGCGGCGGTCGTCGCGAACATCAAGGAGAACAACGAAGCTTACTTCGATCCCGAAGTTTCCGATTATATCAACCGCACCGCGCCCGAAGAGGGCGGAGACGAGGACGGCGGGGACGGCGACGGCGGGACGGTCGGCCCCGAGTATATCAAGGCGCTCGGCATCGTCGTGAAGATGGGGTCCGCGTCCTATTCGCTCATCCAGCGCAAGTGTTCGGTGGGGTATAACCATGCGGGCAAGATCATCGAATGGATGGAGCTCATGGGATATATCTCTCCCTTCGACGGCAGGGCGAAGGCGCGCACCGTGCTCCTCACCAAGGAAGAATTTGAGAGCAAGTACGGCAAGTTGGACTGATCTATGGAAAACGAGACAAAACTCAACAAAACGTTTGCGCTCATTTCGCTCGGATGCGATAAGAACCGCGTGGACGGCGAGCGGCTTTTGGGCGAGATCGCTTCTCACGGCTGCCCCGTCACCACCGATCTTTACAAGGCGCAGGTGCTCATCGTCAATACCTGCGCGTTCCTCACGGCGGCGCGCGAGGAGGCGATCTTGTCCGTCCTCGAAGGCAGCCGCCTCAAGACGGAGGGGAGGCTCGAAAAGCTCGTCGTCACGGGGTGCCTTCCGCAGGGGTATGAGGAGGAAGTCTTCCCCGCCCTGACGGAGGCGGACGTCTTTCTCGGTACGGCGGACGCGAAGGAGCTCTTTCCCGCTCTCGAACGCGCCTATGCGGGCGAACGGGTGAGTGCCGTGGGATCCGCCTCCCGCCTTCCCGCAGAACAGGGGAGACTTCTGCCGCGCGTCCTTTCGACGCCCGATCACTACAAGTACCTGAAAATTTCCGAAGGCTGTTCCAATCATTGCACTTACTGCCTCATCCCCTCCATCCGCGGGAAGTATCTCTCCTATCCGATGGAGGCGCTCCTCGAAGAGGCGAGGGGGATGGGGGAGACGGAGGAGCTCATCCTCGTCGCGCAGGACATCACCCGCTACGGGGAAGACGGGGGCGAAAATCAGCTCGTACCGCTTTTGAAGGCGCTCGCAGCGCTCGAAAACATCCGCCACATCCGCCTTCTCTATTGCTATCCCGAAAAGATCGGGGAGGAACTCATCGCTCTCATCCGGGACGAGCCGAAGATCCTGAAGTATCTCGATATCCCCTTGCAGCATTCGGAAGACCGCATCTTAAAGCTCATGGGTCGCCGCGGCACAAGGGCGGAATACCTCAAACTGTTCGCACGGCTGAGGGAGGAGATCCCGGGGATCGCCCTCCGCACCACCTTTATTTCGGGATTCCCCAGCGAGACGGAGGAGGAGCACCAAGCGCTCCTTGCCTTTCTCCGTGAGGCAAATTTTATGAATTGCGGCTGTTTTGCCTACTCGCGCGAGCCCAACACGCCCGCCTATAAGCTCAAGGGGCAGGTGCATCACGCCACCAAGCAGCGGCGGGTGAAGGAGTTCTACATGGCGCAGAAGGAGATCGCCCGCGCCAATATGGAAGCGTTCGTCGGAAAAGCTTTGAACGTCCTCTGCGACGGCATCGACACGGAGCGCTCCTGCTTTGTGGGAAGGGCGTACTTTCAGGCGCCCGACATCGACGGCGTCGTCTGTTTCACGGCGGGCGAGGCGAAGGAAGGGCAATTTTACTCCGTTCGCATCGACCGTGCGGAGGATTACGACCTCTTCGGCCATGCGGAATAACTTTTCCCCCGGCAGGGCAAAATAAGAAACTTTTCTCTTCATAAGAAGGTCAAACAATGAATCTACCCAACAAGATCACGCTGGTGCGCATCTTCATGATCCCGCTCTTTGTCGTCATCTTTTATCTTCCCGTCATCCCTTATAACTATCTTATTGCCGCCGTCGTCTTCGTGCTGGCGGCGCTCACCGACGCCCTCGACGGCCACATCGCGAGGAGCCGGAACCTCGTCACCAATCTCGGCAAATTCCTCGATCCCATAGCGGACAAGGTGCTCGTCTCGACGGCGTTCATCCTGCTCCTCACGGAGCCCGCTGTCTTTTCCGCGCCCTTCCTCCTCTTTAGCGGGGCGCTCTCTGCCGAGACTGCCATGCGCATCACGGCGGGGGTGTGCGTCGCCGTCATTTTGGCGCGCGAGCTCATCGTGAGCGGCTTCCGCATGGT
>CALWCE010000016.1 GCA_944376295.1 uncultured Clostridia bacterium | reverse complement strand
GAAACCGGTGCCCAGGGTCCTCAGGGTGAGAAAGGCGAACAAGGCGAGCAGGGCCCTCAGGGTGAAAAGGGCGAAACCGGTGCCCAGGGTCCTCAGGGTGAGAAAGGCGAACAAGGTGAGCAAGGCCCTCAGGGTGAAAAGGGTGATAAAGGTGAAGACGGAGAAGATGGAACGACCTGGTTGACGGGTACATCTGCACCCGATTCCGCACAAGGGAAAGACGGCGACTTCTATTTCAATTCTGTAACCTTTGATATTTACAATAAAGTCAGTGGTTCCTGGCAGAAGATCGCCAACCTTGGAGGCAGCGGCTCGCAGAGTACATATACTTTGACACTGACTTCCGAGAGCGATTGCGGTGAATTAAGCGGAAACGGCACCTTCATGAGTGGGACTTGGGTCACGATCAAGGCTGAACCGTATTCGATTTATGAGTTTGAGGGATGGTATAACGGAAGCGCGCTTGTTTCCCAAAATGCAGAATATAGCTTTTCTATGCCGGCCGAAAATATTAAATATGTAGCTCGCTTTGTGGAGCGGGCAGACATGGCCAATTTTGAATACGTGGCGGGCAAAGATTTCTGTGTGATTACCGGCGTCTATGATACGACAGTAACAGAATTAGTTGTACCGGATTGCGTGACGGACATACGGCTTTCTGCATTTGAGTATTGCACTTCCCTTCAGTCGCTTACTTTGCCAATTGCAAATAAGAATTTAGGTGAATATTTTGGCGCCACCTCTCCAAGTTTTAATAGTAGCTGGATCCCAAGCTCCCTAAAAACGGTTATTCTTTCGGAATCAGTAACAGAAATTGGTGAATCAGCTTTTGAAAACTGTAGTAAACTTGAAAATATTAAATTGCCATCAACAATAGAAAAGATATGTGAAGATGCTTTTAAAAATACAAGCGGACTGAATGTATATCTTAGTGATATTGTTGCATGGTGTGGTGTCTATTTCGAAGATAATCCTTTATCAGCAGGAGCAGAAGCAGGGAAATTATATCTGAATGATGTTTTTGTAGAGAAATTAGTGATTCCTCAGGGAGTAACACAAATCTCAGCAAGAGCTTTTAATAGTTACCGGGGTTTAAAAAGCGTTGTTATTCCAAGCTCAGTGAAAAGCATAGGAGCAGAAGCTTTCAGCGGCTGTATTTACTTAACAAGCGTTACGATAGAAGAGGGTGTTCGTACTATTGGAGGTAGGGCTTTTTGGAGTTGCACCGCACTGACTAGTTTAGTTATCCCCAATAGTGTTACAACAATAGCACCGGAAGCCATTCAAAGTTGTACTTCTCTTGCGAGTGTAGTTATACCAAGCAGCGTAAAAATGATTGGCTCGGAAGCTTTTCTATATTGTAGTAGTTTAAAAATCATTTATTATACAGCAACGCAGGCTGATTGGGAGGTAATTGAGATATTAGATAAGAGTTCCTCTTTTGCGAATGCTACAGTATATTTTTATAGTGAAACTCAGCCGACGAAGGCTGGTAACTATTGGCACTACGATGTCGATGGCGTTACGCCCGTCATCTGGTAAATTAATTTATGAGGTGAAATTATGAAAGCGTTGATGATTTTCTTTAACAGGAAAGAAGAGTATGATGGATGGAAACATGTAGACAGCTGTAAAGAATATGATTATGTATTTTCGATTTTAGCTAATCAATCAGAACGGATAACTCAATTTTCGATTGGAGCCTACTACGAAGAATCGAATTATATTTGCTATGAAAAGTTGGTTTCGGTTGGTGAGAGTGCTATTCTCACAGCTGCCGAGGCTGGTGAATGGATTAAAATGATGCTGGTCGATTCTATACGGTTTCTGAAAATCAACGAAATTGACTATGTTGGAATCGGAGTCGACCCGTATATTTTGGCGTTAAAGGAAGAACTTATTGATTTTGTCCATTTTTGTTCGTTTTCCTCCAAGTGATTCTTTTAATGCAATATAGAAATGTAAATTGTTCAAAGCCGCCCCGCGCCGAATCGGCGCGGGGCGGCTACTGTTTATCCACATAAAAACGAAATTTTTTGCAAAATAATTACTACTATAATAGCAATTATATAAAGAAAAATTCGAAATAGGCTTGCAAAAATGGCATTTCCATGTTATAATGCTCACAAGGAGAATGCTATGCCGATCGTCAATCAGGAAAACATTTTAGATCTCTTATTTTCGTACAACCCGTGGTGGCGGACGGGGTTTATCCAAAAGGACTTCGTCAAGCCCATGCACCGCTTCGCCTATTTTGAGGCGCTCGACTGCATGATGCGGGAGGACATCCGCCGCTCCGTTGTACTCTGCGGCGCAAGGCGCACGGGAAAGACGACCATCATGTATCAGACCATCGCAAAGCTGCTCGAGGACAGCATCTCTCCCAGGGACATCCTGTTCGTCTCCTTCGATCACCCGCTCTTGAAGCTGTGCTCGGTGGATACCGTCATGCAGACCTTCCGCGCGAACATTTCCGCGAGCGAGCAGGTGTATTGCTTTTTCGATGAGATCCAGTACGCCGCCGACTGGAACAGCTGGCTGAAGATCCTCTACGATACCGACCCGAAGATCAAGATCATGGCGACGGGTTCGGCAAGCCCCATCCTCTCGGATAAGACGAGCGAGAGCGGCCTCGGGCGCTGGAAGCTCATTCATGTGCCCACGCTCTCCTTCTATGAATACTGCGAGCTGCTGCAGATCGCCGTGCCAGAACTTCCCAAGGACATCGACCCGATGCAGCTGTATCTTCGCGACGAGCGCGAGCAGCAGGACATCCTGCGCAAACTCTCCGCGCTGCAGGTGCATTTTATCCGCTACTTGCAGGTAGGCGGCTTTCCGGAGCTCGCCTTGAGCAAGGACGACCTGTATGCCCAGCGCGTTCTGCGGGAGGACATCGTCGATAAGGCTTTGAAGCGCGACATTCCCGCCATCTACGGCATCCGCAATATTGCCGACATTGAGCGCATCTTCCTCTATCTTTGCTACAATTCCTCTAACATCATCAACTTGCAGACGATGGGAAAGGAGATGGACGGCGTCAGCCGCACGACCATCGAGAAGTATATCGGCTATCTGGAGAGCGCGAGCCTCATCTATGTGAGTCCGCTCGTGACACTCGACGCAAAGAAGGTCTTGAAGAACCAGAACAAGATCTATATTGCAGATGCCGCCATGCGCAACGCCGTTCTCATGAAGGACGACATCACCAATGACCCCGAAGAACTGGGGTTGATCGCCGAGACGGCCGTCTATAAGCACATCAAGGCCTTCTACTATGCCGACTCCCCCACGGTCGGGTACTATCGCGGCGGCGGCAAGGGGAAGGAGATCGATATCGTCGTCAAGTCGGAGCGTTTTGAGCCCATCATGATCGAAGTCAAGTACCGCGAGCAGGCAAAGATTTCGGAAGACGACGCCATCGTGACGGAGACGAACGCCAAGCGCCCCAACCTCGTTATCACCAAGCGCCCCGAGGACTTTGGCCTCTTTGCCTACGGCGACAAGAGCATCTACCGCATCCCCGCCCCCGCCTTCCTGTATCTCCTCGGCTATGTGGAACGCGTAAGAAATGAGAGGAAGAGACAATATGACACCTGAAGAAATAGAGCTTTTAAAGCTGAATCCTTATGAAAATTATATTTCTCCACTTGAAATTCGCGCTTGCGTCGGAGACAATTCGGGCGTAAATGAAGCCGATAGAGATTGTAATATTATAGACGGATATAAAAGGTCCGTAGATATACTGATACAGCATATCATACCCTTGGAAACCCCTGCAGATGTATTGGTGTATCCACTTTTGTTTTGCTGTCGACATTCCGTTGAACTGTACTTGAAGCTATTAATTAAGCAATTTTTAACGATTTATCGAAGAAAGTACAATATTAAAACAGACGACAAAACGACAGAAACCATAAAGGGAAGTTTAAAAACGCATGACATATCAAAACTGGTCGAGTGCCTCTTAACGTTTGCAAAGATGGATGTAACAATTGAAGAGAGATTTAATGAGATAAAACCAGTCTTCGATAGTCTAATCGATTATGCTTTTGATGTTGACGGAGATGCCTTTAGATACACTTATAAAAAGAATTGGTCTGATACCAACCTAAAGGATATAGGTTTAATTGACCTTGGAATATTCTATAATAAGTACAAAGTTGTTTCAAGTTGCTTTGATTATCTGCTATATGATTTTTGCGCGAAATTAAATGACTTATATCACGGTACTTTTACAAAAAAGTTAAATAGAATCCAAATCGAAGAAATATCTAAAAAACTTCCGCCGGTTAAAGATTGGAAATCGAATGAGTTTGGCTGCATATTGAATAACATACGCAACGAATATGCCCTGTCTAAAAACGACCTAAGCGAAGCCATTTCTCTGATTAAAAAGCATTATTTGTTCTGTAACAATATCGGATTGAAACAGAAATTTAAAACAATTTCTGAATCAACCTTTGAAAAGCTTAGAGCGTTTCTAGCCGCACATCGAAATACAGATAGGGTTGACATTACGGAACCGCATTTCTACGAGGCATCCGAATTGAGAAATCAATCTAATTTCAGCGAGTCCTTCTTTGAAGATGGAATATCTTTGATCTATGATTTGCCGACTGATGAACTGTGTGTGTTAGCGACATTCTATGAATACAGTCGCGCATATTATAATGGAAGCTACTTTTGTGAAGATTTAGATTGGCTGTATGAAGATACAAAACAGGACCTGCCGAGTGATAAAGAGCATATCTTTTATGGTTTATGTATCTGTATAATCACCGGAAAATTACGACAAGCATTTAAAGATTGCGGTCAATTATCGTATGTTGCATTGTTTGATAAATATTTGGCCGAAACAGTCAGATTGTATGATATAGCCCAATCACCATAAAGGATTTCCCTTAACACTTGATTAAAAGGAGGCATGAACAAATGAAAGCCGTAATATACGCCCGATTCAGTTCGGAAAAGCAGAATGAGGCAAGTATCGAGGGGCAGCTCCGCGAGTGTTTGGAGTATGCCAATTTCAATGGCATCGAGGTCATCGGGAATTACATCGACAGGGCGCAGTCTGCCAAGACCGACCACCGCCCCGAATTCCAGCGTATGATCAAGGACAGCTATAAGCACGCTTTCGACTGCATCCTCGTCTGGAAATTAGACCGCTTTGCCCGCAACCGCTACGATTCCGCCTACTATAAAAATGTCCTCAAAAAGAACGGCGTGCGCGTCATCTCCGCGAAAGAGACTATCTCTCAGGGCGCGGAGGGCATCTTGCTCGAATCGCTCCTCGAGGGCTATGCAGAATTCTATTCGGCGGAGCTTTCCGAGAAGGTCAAGCGCGGCATGACGGAGAACGCTCTCAAAGCCAAGAGCAACGGCGTGCGCCCGCCCTTCGGCTACTATGTGGACGACACCGACCATTACCAGATCGACGAGACCCTCGCACCCGTCGTCCGTGAAATTTACACGCGCTATCTCGACGGAATGCGCGTCAATGACATCGTCAAACTGCTCAACGAGCGCGGCATCCGGCACAAGGGCTTTGAGATGAAGTACAATGCCGTCTTCCGTATCCTCACCAACCGCAAGTATATCGGCGAGTATAAGTTCGGCGACATCGTCCTCCCGAACGCTATGCCTGCCATTATCGATGAGGAAACTTTCAACGCCGTGCAGGAGCGCATGGCACGCAATAAAAAAGCCCCCGCCATGCACAGAAGCGAGGACGATTACTTGCTCACGACGCGCCTCTTTTGCGGGAAATGCGGGGCAATGATGACGGGCGTCATCGGCAGCAGCCACACCGCGCGGCAATACCGCTACTACAAGTGCAATCATGCCAAGCAAAGTAAGTGCGACAAGAAGTCCGTCCGAAAGGAATGGTTGGAAGAACTCGTGTTGGACGAGATCAAGGAGCTGCTTGCAAGCGATGAGGTCATCGAGGAACTTGCAGACCGCGTCTATGAATTGCAGCTGCAGGAGGACAGCGCGGAAAGCTCTATCCAAGCGCAGCTGACGGGCGTGGAGACTAAGCTGAATAACTTGGTGGAGGCGATCGCGCAGGGCATCTATTCCTCCGCGACGAAGAAGGCGCTGGACGAGCTGGAGGAGCGCAAGCGCAATCTCGAAATTGAACTCTTTGAGGCGCAGACGCGCAATCCCGTGCTGACGAAGGAACAAATCTTATTCGCTCTCTACAACTTCCGCAAGATAGACATCTCCACGCAGGAGGGCAAGCAACGGCTCATCGACGGATTTGTGAACAGTATTTACCTGTATGACGACCATTTCGTCATTACATACAACTACAAGGGCCGCAGCAAGACGGTAAGTTTTGAGGAAGTGAACAGTTCGCCTTTCACCTCAAAGGGGTCACCAACAAAAAAATGAGTGCACAATGGTGTGCTTATTTTTTTGTATGTGGCGCCCTTGCCGGGCGGATGATGGACCCGGCGGTTCGCGCGAGGCGTTTACGCCGAAGCCCAACCGAGGGGACCCCTTTAGGGGTGTCGGTTGATTCCCGGCATTGGGGAGTCGCTTGTACCTGCTCATTTTTTTGTATGTGGCGCCCTTGCCGGGCGGATGATGGACCCGGCGGTTCGCCCCATTGCGGAGCAATGGCACGAGGCGGCTTAGCCGCCGAAGTATTCCCGGCGTTGGGGTTTCGTTTATGCCTGCTCAATTTTTGTTTTGGTTCCCTTGCCGGGTGGATGAAGGACCCGGCGGTTCGCGCGACGCCGAAGACGGCGTGCAAGGTGGTGCCGCATTGCAACTTATGATATTTCTCTTAAAATCGGTTGACTTAATTTGCGGGATATGATAGCATGAGCATAGGAAAGCAGTATGCTCGGTGTTAGCCGTAAGGCTTTCGTCCTCGGAGCCCCGCGACATGCAGCCTGTTGGCTGGCGGCTGCTTTCTTTTTTTACCCTTTTTTTCTGTCATTCGCGCCGACGAACGCCCGTCGTCCTGTTCTTTATGCTTTTTCCTGACTTCCATACCTGCCGTCTCGATGCTTCGGGACGGCTTTTTTTGTGCGCTGTGTCCCCCTTGTTGCTTTTATAAAGAGCGGCGTTTGTCACCCCCATTTTACTCTTTATATAGAGCGGAACTGTAACCCCCTTGTGACTATATTCAGAGAGGGGGTTATCCCCTGTACTGGATAGCGGTCTTGCGCCGTAAACGCAGCGCAGGAAGACGGCTCCGGAGCTGATTTTATTTTTGGAGGTTACCATGAAACACAACACAAGACGTGCGCCCTTTGCAAGGCGCGAGATGGCGGAACTCGAAGAATTGTTCGTCAAAGAATTTTACGAAGGGTTTGGGGAGCGGGATGCGGGCGAGCCGTCCGCCGCGCCCGTGCCCGATCCCGAGGAAACGGATGAAATCCTCGGCGCCTTCTGCGGCTGGCTCAGGGCAAAGCTGCCGCCCGTCGTCTGTCTGCGGGAGAACGGAAAACGCTTTGAAGAGGTGACCGGGGCGATCGCAAAGCTCGAGGACTTCTTCCGCAGGGAAGAACCCTCGGCAGTATTTCAAGTGAGACAGGATCCGCTGCTCGGCACGACGTTGTCGCTCAGCGTGACCTGCGCGTTGCTCTCGGTCTCCGACCCGAAAGAGTTTGCCCGTCTTGTTGCGGGCGCAGACAGCTTGGAAGCGACGCCGCTGACGGACGGGACCGTTCAGTTCGATCTCAGCTTCAACGACGTTTACGACATCTGCCGCCCCGAAGAGGCGACGCTCTGCAAAAGCACGCTCTGAACGAGCCCTTTCGGGCGAAAATAGCAGGGCGGCTCTTGCAAAACAATGTAAACTATGATATGATCGTTTTGAACAACAAAAGGAGAATTGTGATGAAAGACTTCCGGGATGATATGGGCGACGTGTACGATCCGTTGGACTTGTTTGACTTTGACGGCGACGGGGAGCATGATTTTTTGGAGACGATGACTGCCATCGATGCCTATGAGGGCGGTTCGGACGACGGCTTCGATGACGGCTTTGGCGATGACGTCTGAGGCGCGGGAGCGCTCGGAACCAAATGAGCGGCGTGTCGGCGCGGTTCGGACGAGAACAAAAGCCGCGGCGCAATAAAAAATGCCCGCCGAGGGAGGCTCGGGGGCGCGATTTTTCGAGTGGGGCGTGATGTTCCCAAAAGGTCAGAGCAGGGGGATGTGCTTTTCGCGGCAGACGGCGCGGGTGTTCTCGTCCCACAAACTCGCCTGCACTTCGCCGATGTGCGCGCAGCCGATCATCAGCATGCACAGGCGGGACTGGCCGATACCGCCGCCGATCGTGAGGGGAAGCTCCCCTTCGAGCAGCATCTTGTGGAAGGGGAAGGCGCGGCGGTAGTCGCAGCCCGCGATCGTGAGCTGTCTGTCGAGGGAGGCGCTGTCCACGCGGATGCCCATCGACGAAACTTCGAGCGCGCAGCCGAGCGTCTCGTGCCAAAAGAAGAGATCGCCGTTGAGCTGCCAGTCGTCGTAGTCGGGCGCGCGGCAGCCGTGCGGCTTGCCCGACTTCAGCGCCCCGCCGATCTGCGTGATGAAGGCGGTCGGGTGTTCTTTAACGAAGGCGGTCTCCCGTTCTTCGGGCGTAAGTTCGGGCCAGCGGTCTTCAAGCTCCTGCGAGGAGACGAAGGCGACCTCGCGCGAGAGGGAGACGGCGATCTGCGGGAATTCGCGCTTCAACGCCTCGCTCACGTTGCACACGGCGTTCACGATGGCGCGCACCGTCGCATATAAAAAGTCGGTGCAGCGGTCCTCGCGGGAGATGATCTTCTCCCAATCCCACTGGTCGACATAGACGGAGTGGAGATTGTCGAGTGCTTCGTCGCGGCGGACGGCGTTCATGTCGGCATACAGCCCTTCGTGCATCTGAAAGCCGTACTTTTTGAGCGCCAGCCGCTTCCATTTGGCGAGGGAGTGCACGATCTGCCCCTCCTTGCTGATGGCGGGGATGTCGAAGGCGACGGGGCGTTCGGTGCCGCTTAAGTCGTCGTTGAGGCCGGAGTCGGCGGAGACGAAGAGGGGCGCGGAGACGCGCTTCAAGCGCAGGGAGCGCTCGAGTTCGGCCTGGAAGCCGTGTTTGATATAGCCGATGGCGCACTGAAGATCGTAGCCGCCCAGCGCGGGACGGTAAGTTTCGGGGATGACGATGCGGTTCATGTTGTTACCTCTTTTTGGAATTATAACACGCACCGCATTTTATTGTCAAATATCATGGGGGCGGCGGAGCGCTTTTTTGCCCCGCTGCAATAAAAATCTCTTATGTTTGCCTTTCGCCTCCCTTATGGAAGGGCACGGGGCGGCGGGGATGAGGCGGTTTCCTTATAAATCATGCGGCGCGGGGGTGGGGTTCAGCGGATGCCCGTCAGGTCTTTGATGACCTCGCCCGCCAGGATGAGCCCCATCACCGAAGGGACGAACGCGACGCTCCCCGGGACGGGTCTGCGGTTCGCCGTTCCGTCCGCGGGGCTCCCGTCCGCGCCTTCTGCGGGGGCAGCGGCGGGGTCGTCTTGCAGCTCGCCGTCAAAGCGGGGAAGGCGGGGCTCTTCTTTGGAATACACCGCCTTGACGCCCGCAATGCCTCGTTTTTTGAGCTCCCTCCGCATGACGCGGGCGAGCGGGCAGACGGAAGTTTCTTCGATCGGCGCGACTTCGAAGCGGGTGGGGTCGAGCTTGTTGCCCGCGCCCATCGCGCTGACGGCGCGAACGCCTGCAAGGCGGGCGCGCTCCAAAATGGCTATTTTGCCGCTCACCGTGTCGATGGCGTCCACCACATAGTCGAAGGCGGAAAAGTCGAGGTCTCCTGCGTTCTCGGGCAGGAAAAAAAGATCGTGCGCCGTCACGCGGCAGCGGGGGGAGAGGAGGGCGATGCGCTCCTTCGCCGCCTCCGCTTTGCGCATGCCGATCGTTTGATCCGTCGCAAATACCTGGCGGTTGCAGTTGGAGAGGGCGACAAAGTCCCCATCGATGAGGTCGAGCGCGCCGACGCCCGAACGCGCCAATGCCTCGGCGCAGTGTCCGCCCACGCCGCCCAGCCCGAACACCGCCACGCGGGATGCGGCGAGCTTTTGCATCGCCTCCTCCCCGAGGAGAGCGCGCGTGCGGGAGAAGCGCTCCCTGTCGTTTTCGTTGTCAAACCTGTTCATATATAAATGGTAGCACTTTTTTGCGCCCCTGTCAAGGTCTGCTCCTTTTTTGCGGGCGGCTTCGGGCGAAAAGCGCGCGGCGTTTTCTTGGAAACCCTTTACAAATCGGGCAAAGCGTGTTATAATATCGTTTGGATATATGGTACCCCCGAGAGAGTCAGTACCCAAAATAAGGGGGAACGGAGGAAAGAATGCGCTGTTTATACTGCAACTGCACGGAGAGCAAGGTCATCGATTCCCGCTCGGCGGACGACGACCGCACCATCCGCCGCCGCCGCGAGTGCATGGGCTGCGGCAGGCGCTTCACGACGTACGAGACGATCGAAGTCCAGCCCATCCTCGTCGTCAAGAACGACGGCACCCGCCAGGCGTTCGACGTGAGCAAGGTCAAGCGCGGTATCATCAAGGCGTGCGAAAAGCGCCCCGTGCCCATCGAAAAGATCGACGCCCTCGCCGACGACATCACGAAGAAGCTCTATAATTCCATGGCGCAGGAAGTTTCGTCCAAGCAGATCGGCGAGATGGTGATGGAAGGGTTGAAAGAGCTCGACGAAGTCGCCTATGTGCGCTATGCCTCCGTCTACCGCTCCTTCAAGGACATCTCTTCCTTCATGCGCGAATTGCAGCAGATGATGGAATACAAGGCGGAAGAGGAGCAGAAGGGCGAAAGGCGCGCCGAAAAGAACTGATATGCCGACCAAACGCGTGATGGTGGGCGGGGTCGCGGTCGGAGGCGGCGCGCCCGTTTCCGTCCAGAGCATGACCACCGAAAAGACGGGCTGCGTGGAAGCATGCGCCGCTCAGATCCTGCGCCTTCAGGAGGCAGGGTGCGATATCGTGCGCGTCGCCGTTTCCGACGAGGAGGACGCAAGAGCGCTGCCCCTCGTCAAGGCGCGCGTCCGTGTGCCGATCGTCGCCGACATCCACTTTTCCCCCCGCCTTGCCGTGATGGCGGTGGAGGGGGGCGCGGACAAGCTGCGCATCAACCCGGGCAACATCGGCGGGGAGAAGGAGATCGCCCTCGTCGCGGACTGCGTGAAGGCGCATCATATCCCCGTGCGCGTGGGGGCGAACACGGGCAGCATCGAGCCGCACTTTCTGAAAGAGTACGGAAGGAGCGCCCGCGCCCTCGTTGAAAGCGCGCTTTATAACGTGAATATTTTGGAAAAGCACGGCGTTGAGGACATCGTCATCTCCGTCAAGGCGTCCGACGTTCCCCTCACCGTGGAAGCGTACGAACTGCTTTCCAAGAGGACGGATTATCCCCTCCACGTCGGGGTGACGGAGGCGGGCACCGAGCGGGCGGGGCTCATCAAGAGCAGCTGCGGCATCGGCGCGCTCCTCCTTTGCGGCATCGGCGATACCATCCGCGTGTCGCTCACCGCCGACCCCGTGCGCGAAGTCTATGCGGGGCACGATATCCTGCGCGCCTGCGGGCTGGAACAAGAGTTCGTCGAAGTCGTCTCCTGCCCCACCTGCGGCCGTTGCCGCTACGACTGCATGGCGCTTGCCGACAAGGTTTCCGCGCGCGTGCACAACGTCAGGAAAAAGTGTAAAGTCGCCGTCATGGGGTGCGTCGTCAACGGTCCCGGCGAGGCAAAGGAGTGCGATCTCGGGATCGCGGGCGGGCAGGAGTACTGCGTCATCTTCGAAAAGGGCAAGGAGAACGTGCGCGTTCCCGCACGCGAGGCGGAGCAGGCGTTCTTTGCCCGTCTCGAAGAGTTGTTGAGGTGATGGCATGAAGAGCCGTGAATATCTGGAGCGCATCCGCGAGATCCCCGCGCTCTCCCGCGCGGTGCTGAAGAAGATCGTCGTCGAAGGAAATACGGCGGTCTTTCATCTTGTCACCGACGAGACCTATCACGAGGAAGACGTCGTCTCGGCGCGCGCCGTGACGTACGAGTTCGTGCCCGAAGGGTGTCTTGCAGACGTGCGCGTCGTCAAGTCGGTGCCGGGCGAAGAGGGCGTGCGGGCGCGCATCGCGGAAGTGCTGAAAAACAAGTTCCCCGCGGCGGCGGCGTTCGTCTCGCCCGAGGACATCAAAGTGGAGCTCGACGGCGCGGGCGGGCGGTTCGTGATCGGCGTTGCCGAATCCGAACGCACGCAGTTCGTGCGGGGGAACGTCCTCGACGGCGTTGCCGCCGACCTTTGCCGCACCTTCCCCGGGGCGTGGACGGGCGACTGCCGCTCCGTTCCAAAGACGATGGAAGCGCCCCCCGAGGAGCCGCTGCCCCCGCCCGAGGTCATCATCGCGCCCCGCGTCTTCCGCATCGAAAATTACGCGCCCATCGACGGCGCTTCCCCCAAACTCGCCGTGTATATCGCCGATCTTGCGGCGGGGCAGACGGGCGTCACCGTCTGCGGCACGATCTCCTTCCTCGAAGAGCGTATGACCAAGAAGGAAAAACCCTTCTTTTCCTTTACCGTTTCGGACGGCAGCGGGCAGCTGCGCCTTTCCTATTTCACGCGCAAGGCGACGCTCGAAAAGGTGCGCGCTTTGAAGGCGGGAGATTCCGTGTGCTTCACGGGGGATATGGAGCTTTTCAACGGCTCTCTTTCCTTCCGCCCCAAGGCGGTGGACTACGGTACGCCGCCCAAGGACTATGTGTTCGAAGAGCGGCCCTCCCGCCCCGCCCCGCCCCGCTATACCGCCGTCTTCCCCGAGCCCTGCGAAGACCTCGTGCAGGGGATGCTCTTCGGCGAGACCAGGCTCCCCGCAGGGTTCGAAGAGGGGAAATACGTCGTCTTCGACCTCGAAACGACGGGCCTCAACAACAACCCCGTCGCAGGGCCGATGGACCGCATCATCGAGGTGGGCGCCGTCAAGATCGAAGGGGGGAAGATCGCGGAAAAGTTCTCCTCCTTCGTTGCCTGCCCCGTCAAACTCACCGAAGAGATCGTCGGCATCACGGGCATCGAGGACGAGATGCTCATCGGCGCGCCCCCCGTGGAGACGGTCATGGCGGACTTTTATAAGTTCACGGAAGGCTGCGCGCTCGTCGGGCACAACGTGCAGTTCGACTACAAGTTCATCCGCTATTACGGCGAGCAGGAGGGGTATCTTTTCGACGCCAAGACGTTCGATACCGTCGCCCTTTCCCAGCAGCTTTTGCGGCTGAGCAATTATAAGCTCAACACGGTCGCCGATCATTTCGGCTTCACCTTCCGCCATCACCGGGCGTTCGACGACGCCTTCGTCACCGCCAAAATTTTTCTGGAACTCGTCAAACTCGGCGGCATCCCCAAATAAGGGGCACGAGCGGCACTGTTTCCCGTTCGGCACAGCAAGGAAAATGCGCAAGTTTGCAAAAAACGCTTGCAATTTCTCAAAAAGCATGCTATAATCGGGGTACTTGATCGATGAAACAGAGATTGAGAGCGGGCGACCGCTCTCAAATTTGTTATATGGGGCATGCGGCGCGCGAAGCGGCTGCCCCTAAAAAGGGAGGCGGAAATGAAAGTCAAACCCATTGCCGAAGTTCTGGAAGCGCTTGCCCCTGCCGCCGAAGAGGCGGGCGTGGAGCTCGTGGACGGGGCGTGGAACATGCGCGAGCGTTCGCTCACCCTTTGGATCGACGCGGAGGGCGGCGTGGATATGGATATGTGCGAACGCTTCCACCGTGCGGCGGACGCGCTCCTTGACGACATCGACCCCACCTTCGGGGCGGCGTACACGCTCACCTGCTCTTCTCTGGGGCTCGACAGGCCCATCAAGACCGACCGCGACTTTGCGCGGCGGCTGCACGAGAAGGTGGAAGTGCGCCTCTATGCGCCCGTCGACGGGAAGAAGGAATATGAAGGGGAGCTTGTATCCTTCGACGAAAAGACCTTCACCATTTTAACGGACAAGGGCGAGCGCACCTTCGAACGGGAAAAGGCTGCCAAAGTCTGCCTCTATATCGAAGTCTGAATCACGGAAAAATACCGAAGGACGATCATTTCGGAAGGAGTAAATTATGATCAATAAAGATTTCTTTGCGGCGCTTGCCGATCTGGAACGGGAAAAGGGCATCAGCGAACAGGTGTTCCTCGATGCGCTCTCTGCGGCGCTCGCCTCTGCCTATAAGAAGCAGTTCGAGGGCGAAACGGGCAATGTCGAAGTGCGCGCGGACGAGGAAAAGGGAACGCTGCGGTTCTTCCTGACGCACGTCGTCGTCGACAGCGAAGAGGCGCAGGAAGGGGAGATCACCCTCGAAGAGGCGCTCAAGATCAAAAAATCCGCCAAGGTAGGCGACGTCCTTTCCGAGGAGTTCGTCCCCAAAGATTTCACGCGCATCGCCGCGCAGACCGCAAAGCAGGTCATTCTGCAGAAGATCCACGAGACGGAGCGCGACAACACGCTCAGCGAATTTTCCGATAAAGAGGGCGAACTCATGAGCGGGCTCGTCCGCAAGATCGACATGAAGAACGTCTACGTCGAGCTCGGCAAGGGGCAGATCGAGGGGCTCATGCTCCCGCAGGATCAGGTCCCCGGCGAAAAATACGAAGCGGGCGACCGCATCAAGGTGTTCGTCAAGCGCGTGAGAAGCGGCGGCAGGAATGCGCAGGTGCTCGTCTCGCGCACGGCGCCCGGGCTCGTCAAGCGCCTTTTCGAAGAGGAAGTGCCCGAAATAAAACAGGGCACGGTGGTCATCAAGTCCATCTCCCGCGAGGCGGGCCACAGAACCAAGATGGCGATCGCTTCCGAAGATGCGCGCGTGGACGCAGTCGGCGCGTGCGTCGGCAACAAGGGCGCGCGCGTCAACGCCGTCGTACAGGAGCTGGGCGGCGAGAAGGTGGATATCATCCTCTGGAGCGAAAATCCCCTCGAATTCATCGCCAAGGCGCTCTCTCCCGCGACCGTCGTTTCGGTGACGCAGACGGGCGAGAAGTCGGCGATCGCCGTCGTGCCCGACGACAAGCTCTCCCTCGCCATCGGCCGCGACGGGCAGAACGCCCGCCTGGCTGCGCGCCTCACGGGCTGGAAGATCGACGTCAAGAGCGAGTCTGTCGCCGCCAAGCTGGAGCAGCAGGCGAAGGAAGCGCAGGAAGCGCTCTCCGCGGCGCTCGAAACTGCCGCCGAAGCCGAAGAGCCCGCTGTTCCTGCGGAAGCGGCGGAAGCCGAAGCGCCTCAGGAAGGCACGGAGGAATAAATGCCCGCGCAAAAGAAGATCCCCATGCGCACCTGCATCGCCTGCCGCGAGGAAAAGCCCAAGAAGGAGATGCTGCGCATCGTGCGCAACGCGGCGGGGGAGATCAGGCTCGATCTTTCGGGCAAGCTCCCGGGGCGCGGGGCATATATCTGCAACAACGCGGCGTGCATCGCCCGCCTCAGAAAGCAGAAACTGCTGCACAAGACGTTCTCGTGCGACGTGCCCGAGGCGGTGTATGCGGGCATCGAGGAGGAGTTTCATCGTGCGCAGTAAGATCGCAAGCTATCTGGGCTTTGCAAGGCGCGCGGGGAAACTGACGCTCGGCATCAACGGCACGGCGGCTTCGAGGAAGGTGTTCCTGCTCGTCGCGGACGTGACCGCATCCGAAAATTCCAAAAAAGAGATACAAAAGCTCAAAGAGCGCTTCTCCTGCCCCTTGATATGGGCGGAGGAGCTGGGCGCGATGACGGGCAAGGAGGGCTGCAAGCTCGCCGCCGTCCGCGACAGGGCTTTGGCGGACGCTATCTTGCGGGAAAGTCCCGAAGCGCCGCAATAAAAAGAGCGCCCCTTTCGGGGGCAAAATGAAGAAAGTTTAAGTCAGGCGGAGCGTTCCGCAAGAGGGTATGGAGGATCCATGGCATACGAGAATATCGAAAAATTGAGCTCCCTTCTGGGGGACAACGAGATCCGCGCGCTTTTGAAGGCAGTCGCGGGCAGCGAGAGAAAGCTCGGAGAAGTCTCGAAAAAGCTCAGCGAGTGGGAGACCGTCATCGACCGCCGCAGGGAAGAGGAGGCGCGCAGGGAAGAGGAAGCGCGCGCCGCCGAAGCGGAGGCGGAGCGGGAGCAAAAGAGCGAGCCCGCGCCCGTTGAGGCCGCCCAAGCGGCGCCTCAGCCTCAGCCCGCCGAAGCCGCGCCCGCGCCGCAGCCCGTCGAGGCCGTGTCCGCACCCGAAGAACGCGAGAGGGCGCGCGAAGAACAGCGGCCCGAACGCGCCGCAGAGCCCGAACGCCCTCGCCCTCAGCCGTCGCCGCGCGGCGACCGCCCGCCGCAGGGACAGGGACGTCCCACCTATCGTCCCGACCGTCCGCAGGGGCAGAACATGCGTCCGCAGGGACAGGGCGGTTTTGCGCGCCCGCAGGGGCAGAATATGCGCCCGCAGGGGCAGAACGGTCCCGCAAGAGGATCCCGTCCGATGGGTACGGGCGCTCCCCGCATCCCGCGCCCCGTCGCGCCCGCGCCGCAGCCTTCGGCGCCGAGAAGGGAGTTCTCTTCTCCCAAGAAATTTGAAAAGACGTACGTCGAAAAGCACCCCGTCAACAAGCGGGCGCTCCAGCGCCAGCAGGGCATGGACGTGGGCGATTTCGACGAGGATAAGAGCGGCTACCGCAAGGCGCGCTTCAACAAGAAGGGCGCCAAGCGCGAGGCGAGCGCCGTCAAGATCGACCATGCCGTCGTGACGAGCCGCGAGATCCCCATCAAGACGCTCTCCGAAAAGCTGGGCATCTCCGCGGTGGAGATCACCAAGCGCCTCTTCCGCGAGGGCGTGATGAAGACGGTCAACGAGTCCGTCGATTACGACAACGCGGCGTATATCGCCTTAGAGCTCGGCATCGACCTCGAATACAAGCCCCCGAAGACGGCGGAAGACGCCCTCCTCGAACAGTACGACAGCGCGAACGACGCGGAAAAGAGCGTGCCGCGCGCGCCCGTCGTCACCGTCATGGGCCACGTCGACCACGGCAAGACCTCCCTCCTTGACGCCATCCGCAAGACCAACGTCACGGAAGGCGAGGCGGGCGGCATCACGCAGAGCATCGGCGCATATACCGTCTCCTTCGGCGAGGGCAAGAAGGTCACCTTCATCGATACCCCCGGCCACGCGGCGTTCACCGCCATGCGTGCGCGCGGCGCGTCCGTCACCGATATCGTCGTTTTGGTCGTTGCGGCGGATGACGGCATCATGCCGCAGACGGTGGAGGCCATCAACCACGCGAAGGCAGCCGATGTCCCCATCATCGTCGCCATGAACAAGATGGATAAGTCCCAGGCGGACCCCGATAAGGTCAAGCAAGGGCTCATGAAATACGATCTCGTGCCCGAGGAGTGGGGCGGCGACGTCATCGTCGTGCCCGTCTCCGCCAAGACGGGCGCAGGCATCGACGACCTTCTCGAAAACATCTGGCTGGTCGCCGAGATGCAGGAACTCACCGCCGATCCCGACCGCAACGCCAAGGGCGTCATCATCGAAGCCAAGCTCGATAAGGGCAAGGGCCCCATGGCGAGCGTGCTCGTGCAGAACGGCACGCTGCACACGGGCGACAACCTCATTTCGGGCACGACGATGGGCCGCGTCCGCGCCATGATCGACGATAAGGGCAGGACGGTCAAGGAGGCAGGTCCTTCGACCGCCGTCTCCGTCCTCGGCCTTGAGGACGTCCCCAACGCGGGCGACACCATCTTCGCCGTCGACCAGGCGCTCATGAAGCAGGTGCAGGAAGAGCGCAAAAACAAGCAGCGCGAATCCATGATCAAGGAGACGCAGAAGGTGACGCTCGACGACGTGTTCGCCCAGGTCGCCGAAGGCAAGATGAAGGAGCTCAAGCTCATAGTCAAAGCCGACGTGCAGGGCTCGGTCGAAGCCGTCAAGGGCGCGCTCGAAAAGCTCGAGAACGAGGAAGTGCGCGTGCGCGTCATCCACGCCGCCGCGGGCGCCATCACGGAGAGCGACGTCATGCTCGCCTCCTCCGCGAACGCCGTCATCATCGGCTTCAACGTCCGCCCCGATACCAAGGCAAAACAGCTCGCCGAGCACAGCAAGGTGGATGTAAGGATGTACCGCATCATCTACGAGCTCCTCGACGACATGGAAGCGGCGCTCAAGGGCATGCTCTCGCCCAAGTATCAGGAGATCTACATGGGCAAGGCGGAAGTTCGTCAGACCTTCAACATCACGGGCGTCGGCACGGTCGCGGGCTGTTATGTGACCGAAGGCAAGCTCGTCCGCGGCGGGAAGCTGCGCATCTACCGAGACAACGTGATGATCGTCGAAGGCAACGTCAAGCAGCTCAAACGCTTCAAGGACGACGCCAAGGAAGTTTCGGGCGGCTTCGAGTGCGGCTGCGCGATCGAAGGCTTCAACGAGATCCGCGTGGGCGACTTCATCGAATGCTATCTCATCGAGGAGATCAAGCCGGTATGAAAGGACAGCGTTCTCAGAGGGTGAACAGCGAGATGCAGAAGGAGCTTTCCGCGCTCATCCAGGGCCCTCTCAAAAATAAAGAGCCCGAGCTGCACGGGCTCATCTCGGTGACGGAGGCGGACGTCGCGCCCGACCTCAAGACCGCGAAAATTTATGTGAGCGTGCTCGCGAAGAACGAGGAGGACAAGAAGCAGGCGTTTTTGATCCTCCGCGAGAACGCGGGATTTCTGCGCCATGAGCTTGCGCTTATCATGCGCATGCGCACCGTGCCCGAGCTGACCATCATCGAAGACGACAGCATGGCGTACGGCGCCCGCATGGATAAGCTTTTGGACGAACTCAACGAAAAATAACAACTTCTCGGTCCGAGGGGGCGCGCTTTCGGCGTCCCCTCGGCGCTTTTTCAGGAGGCCTCATGAATACCATCCCCGAGATCGCAGCCGTTCTCCGCTCCTTGAAGAGCGCGGTCATCTTCACGCATATGCGCCCCGACGGCGACGCCGTGGGTTCGGGCATCGCCCTTTCGCGCGCGCTCGATCTTCTCAATATCCCCAATCAGCTCGTGAACGAGGGGGAGCTCCCGCAAAAATTCCGCTTCCTTGCAGGCGCGGAGAAGTTTTTAACGCGCCCCACGCTGGATGCGGAGGGGTATATCTGCGTCGATTCGAGCGACGAGCGCCGCCTCGGCGAACTTTGCAAGCTGTTTTTGAAGGGCGCGGGCAAGGGCAAGGTGACGGTGAACATCGATCACCACATCTCCAACACGCGCTATTGTCAGTATAATTTCGTGCGCTGCCGTTCGAGCAACTGCGAGAACATCGCCGAGCTCATCGAAGAACTCGGCGTGCCGAAAGACGAAGTCATCTCCTCCGCCCTTATGACGGGCATCATCACCGACTCGGGCAGCTTCTCGCATTCGGACGTCAACGGCGATACCTTCCGCGCGGCAGCCCAAGCCGCAGACGGCGGGGCGAAGGTCGATCGCATCACCAACGAGCTCTTCCGCCGCCAGAGCAAGGCGCGCTCCGAGCTCTATCTCGGCGTTCTTTCCCGCCTGCGCTATCTTCTCTGCGATAAGCTCGCCGTCGCCGTCGTCTCGCTGGAAGCGCTTTCAAAGGGCGGGCTCTCGCAGGCGGATACCGAGGGCATCGTCGATTACGCCCTCACCGTCGATCCCGTCGAGGTGAGCATCTGCCTGATGGAAGTCAAGAAGGGGCAGTATAAGGCTTCCTTCCGCTCCAAGGGCAAGGTCAACGTCAACGAAGTCGCGGCAGTCTTCGGCGGCGGCGGGCATATCCTCGCTTCGGGCTGCATGGTGTTCGGCGATCTCGAAGAAGTCGTCGACCGCCTCCGCTATGCCGTTTACAGCCACATGGGGGACGCATGACGGGCTTTCTGAATATCTACAAAGAGGCGGGGGATACCTCGACCTTCGCCGTTTCGCGCGTGAAAAAGCTCACGCACACCCCTTCGGGGCATATGGGCACCTTAGACCCGCTCGCCTCGGGCGTGCTGCCCGTCGGCGTCGGCAATGCGGCGCGGCTGTTTGACTTCTTCCTCGATAAGACGAAAGTTTATCTCGCGCACTTCCGCTTCGGCGTGACGACGGATACGCTGGACGGCGAGGGCGCCGTGCGGCCCGCGGGGAGAGTGCCTTCGGCGGCGGAGATCGAAAGCGTGCTGCCCTGCTTCGTGGGGGAGATCGATCAGCTCCCGCCTATTTTCAGCGCCAAGAGCGTGGGGGGGAAACGCAGCTATGAGCTCGCGCGGGCGGGGAAAGAGGTGACCCTTTCTCCCAAGCGCGTGCGCATCGAGGGCGTCGAACTTTTGGAGCAGACGGGGGCGGACGAATTTTCCTTCCGCATCACCTGCGGCGGCGGCACTTACATCCGCGCGCTCGCCCGCGACATTGCGCAAAAGCTCGGCACGGGGGCGTACATGAGCGGGCTCCTGCGCGAGAGAAGCGGCCCCTTTTCGCTGGAAACGGCGGTGCGCCTTTCCGATCTCACGCCCGAGAACGTCGCAGAATACCTCATCCCGACGGACAGCGTGCTGCCCTTCCCGTCCATCACGGTGGAGGATAAGCGCTACTTTCAGGGCGTGCGGCTCCCCTGCGCGCGCGAGGACGGACTGTATAAAATTTACTCGGCGGAGGGCTTTTACGGGCTCGGCCGCGTGGAGGGCGGGGAGCTCCGCCCCGAAAAGAAGTTATGCTGAAATACTTTGACGAAGGGGCGAAAGGCAGGCCATGCGCCCTGCTTCTGGGTGGGTTCGACGGCTTTCACAAGGGCCACGGGAGTTTGCTTTCCGCCGCGAAGAAGACCGGTCTTCCCGTGGGGCTCACGGCGCTTTCGGGCGGCAAGGGGGGCGAACTTTTTCCCCTTCCCGAGCGAGAAGAGATCTTCCGCGCCCTCGGCTTTTCTTTTGCCGACGAGCATATCCTCGACGGGGCATTCCGCGAAACGCCCGCCGAAGATTTTTTATGCGATCTCTTTGCCCGCATCCCCGCAAAGGCGGTGTTCTGCGGCGAAGATTTCCGCTTCGGGAAGGACGCTGCGGGCACGCCCGCGCTCTTGAAAGAAAAAGCGCCCTGCCCCGTCACCGTGCTGCCCCTTGCCGCCCTCGGCGGGGAGAAGATCGCGGTGACGCGCATCAAACAGCTCCTTTCAGAGGGGGAGATCGAGAAGGTCAACGCGCTTTTATGCACCCCCTATTTCGTGCGGGGCGTAGCGGAACACGGCAGGGCGGTGGGGCGCACCTACGGCTTCCCGACCGCCAATCTTCGCCTTCCTGCGGGCAAATTCCCCTTGAAAGAGGGCGTGTATGCGGCGCGGGCGCGGCTAAAAAACGGGGAGGAGTATCCCGCTATCGTCAATTTCGGGCCTTGCCCTACCTTCGGGGTGGAGGCGCGCAAGACGGAGGCGCACCTTATCGGGTTTGAAGGCGATCTCTACGGCGAAGAAGTGACGCTCTTCCCCGTCAGGCTGCTGCGCCCCGTCCGAAAATTCCAAAGCAAAGAGGCGCTTGAAAAGCAGCTCGAAGCCGACCGCACGGCGGCTTTGGAGCTTGTCGGCGCAAAAGAGGAGAAATGATATGATCAAATTCGGCCCGAGCGGCAATTCCGAAAGCTTTTTTCAGGAAGGCTACGAGCACACCGAAGAGGCGGCGCACTACTGCAGAGAGCGCGGCCTTAATTGCTTCGAATATTCCTTCGGCCGCGGCGTGCGCATGGGCGCGGAGAAGGCGCGCTCCATCGGCAGCGCCTTTGCAAAGGAGGGCGTCGAGCTCTCCGTCCATGCGCCCTACTTCATCAACTTTGCAAACCCCGACGACGAGATGGCGCAAAAGTCCTTCGGCTACGTCCTCGACAGCGCAAAGATGCTGCGGCTGATGGGGGGAAAGCGCGTCGTCTTCCACCCTGCGGCGCAAGGGAAAGACGAGCGCTCCGTCGCCGTCATGCGCTGCGTCGACAGGCTGAAAGTGCTCCGCGACTACATCTATCTCAACGGGATGCAGGACATGATGTTCTGCCCCGAGACGATGGGCAAGCTCGCGCAGATCGGCACGCCCGAAGAAATTGCGGCGTTTTGTTCCATCGACCCCGTCTTCACGCCCTGCATCGACTTCGGGCACGTCAACGCCCGCACGCAGGGGAGCCTCAGAACGGCAGAGGACTACCGCCGTCTCCTCGAAGGCTTTTTAGACGTTCTGGGCTACGAGCGCATGAAGCACTTCCATGTGCACTTTTCCAAGATCATGTACGGCGCGAAAGGGGAGATCAAGCACCTCACCTTCGAAGACGAGGTGTACGGTCCCGAATTCGAGCCGCTTGCCCGCGTCCTTTGCGATCTGAAGCTCGAGCCGTATATCGTCAGCGAGTCGGACGGCACGCAGGCGGAGGACGCCGCCGAGATGAAGCGCGTCTATCTCGCCGCGGCGGGAAACTGACTTTTCGGCGCTTCCCAAGCGGGCGGTTTTTCTGCGGAAGGGGCGCAATTCGGGCGCGTTTTCAGCGCAAATCACGGCGGAAAGGGCAAGAAAATCTCAAAAAGCATTGACTTTGCCGCACCGCTTTGTTATAATAAAGCTATGTTGGAAGAAAAACTCAGGCGTATTTTTGAGGCATCGGGCGCGGACGCGCTCTTTGTCGAGGCAGATTTCCTGCGCAGATACCTCACGGGATTTTATTCGACGGACGGCTTTGTCATCCTCGACGGGGAGCACTGCCGCTACGTTGCCGACCTCCGCTACTTCGAAGCGGCGGAGAAGGCATTGAAGACGAGCTGCATCGAGGTCGTCGAGGGCTCCTACAAGGAAGCGATGGAGCTTCTGAGCGCCTATAAGACGCTCGGCGTGCCCTACCCTTACACCGACCTTGCGCGTGCGGAAGAGCTGAAAAAGAAGGGCTTTGCCCTCGAGGACTGCATGCCCGCCTTGAAGGACGCGATGCTCTTCAAGACGGAACAGGAGCTCTCCCTCATCCAAAGGGCGTGCACCATCGCAGAGGACGGGTTCCTTGCAACGCTGCCCGAGATCAAAGAGGGCATGACGGAATCGGAAGTCGCGGCGCTGCTCGAATACAACATGAGAAAATTCGGCGCGAGCGGCACCTCGTTCGAGACCATCTGCGCCTTCGGGGCGGGCGCGAGCGTGCCCCATCACGAGACGGGGGAAACGAAACTCAGATTCGGCGACCCCATCCTCATCGACTTCGGCTGCAAGGTGGAGGGGTACTGTTCGGATATCACGCGCACCTTCCTCTTCGGCGACGATAAAAAGCACGAAGACTTCAAGCGCGCCTACGCGGAAGTGCTGAAAGCGCACGAGCTCGTCAAAGAGAAGCTCACTTCCGGCATGACGGGCAAAGAGGCGGACGAGATCGCCCGCGGTTCGCTGCGGCAAGCGGGGCTCGACAAACTCTTCACCCATTCTTTGGGGCACGGCGTGGGGCTCCTCATCCACGAATTCCCCCGCCTTTCGCCCGTGAGCGAAGAGGTGCTTTCGGACGGCATGGTGTTCTCGGACGAGCCCGGCATCTACGAAGCGGGCGCATTCGGCATCCGCATCGAAGATACGGTATGCCTCAAAGAGGGCAGGGTGCATTCCTTCATGGGCAAGACGGAGAGAGATCTCCTCATTCTGTAAGAGCATAAATTTTAGATAAAACAAGGAGAACGAATTATGGCACAGATCATGGCAGGCGACATCAGAAAGGGCGTTACCTTCGAATACAAGAGCGGCGTTTACACCGTGACGGAATTCCAGCACGTCAAGCCCGGCAAGGGCGCGGCGTTCGTCCGCTGCACGCTCAAGAACGTGGTGACGGGGCAGGTGCTTTCCGACGAGACCTTCAACCCCACCGCAAAGCTCGAGACGGCGCAGGTCGAGACCAAGAAGATGACCTATTCCTACACGGACGGCGAGTTCTACTACTTCATGGACGATGAGTTCAACATGACCCCTCTCAACTTCTCCCAGGTCGAGGACGCGCTCCGCTACATCCGCGAGAACGACACCGTCACCGTCAAGTTCCTCTACGGCAGCGCATTCTCCGTCGAGCCCGAAAACTTCGTCGAACTCAAAGTCATCGAAGCGGAACCCGGCGTGCGCGGCAACACGGCGACCAACGTCACCAAGGCAGCCAAAGTCGAAACGGGCGCGACCTTCCAGGTCCCCATGTTCGTCAACGAGGGCGATACCATCCGCATCGACACCCGCACGGGCGAGTACATGGGCAGAGTCTAAGCATGAAATTTGTGGCACAGCGCGTCGCCTCCGCGGCCCTGTGTGTGAGCGGTGAGCTCGTGTCCGAGATCGGGCGCGGGCTCGTCGTCTATCTCGGGGTGAAAGCGGGCGATAACGAAAAACAGGCGGAAAAGGCGATGGAAAAAGTCGCTCTTTTACGCGTCTTCGAAGACGAGGCGGGTAAGATGAATCTCTCCGTCCGCGACGTAAAGGGAGAGGTGCTGCTCGTTTCGCAGTTCACCCTCTACGGCGATGCAAAAAAGGGCAACCGCCCCTCTTTTTCCGAGGCGGAGCGCCCCGAACGCGCCGACGCTCTGTATGAGCACGCCGTCTCTTATCTCCGTTCTCTGGGCGTTCCCGTCAAAACGGGCGTCTTCGGCGCGGATATGCAGATAGAGCAGCATAACGACGGACCCGTAACGATCATCTTTGAATGTTAAAACAGGCGCAAGGAAGATTTTCGTCGCAATACTTTGTCGCCCTGCGGCAACCCTCAGTCATTTACTTCCTTGTAAACTCCTTCGGGTTTTCCTCGGGCTCCTCGTCTTGCTCGAAACTTTTCCTTGATGGGGGACGTGGATGAGGAAGATTTTCTTCGCAATACTTACTTATGAACATCCAATTTCTCGGGACGGGCGCGGCGGAGGGCATCCCCGCGCTCTTTTGCAACTGTAACTTCTGCCGCTCCGTTCGTCTCCGTGGCGGCAGGGCGGTGCGCTCGCGCGCGCAGGTGCTCGTAGACGGGGAGCTCAGCATCGATTTCCCGCCCGACGCCTTCTATCACGGGCTGGGGGCGGGCGTCGATCTCTCTGCCGTCCGTTTTCTTTTGGTCACGCACTCCCATTGCGACCATTTCTACGCGCACGACTTTGTGCTGCGCGGCTATAAATACGCCAAAAACATGACTTCGCCCGCCCTGCACATTCTGGGCAATGCGGATGTTCTCAACGTGTTTTACGAGAGCGTCCGCCGCGAGATGCGCCCCGAAGTGGAAGAAACCTTCTCCTTCACCTGTCTGAAAGCGTTTTCTCCCGTCTCCTTCGGCGGCTGGACGGCGCACCCCTTAAAGGCGATGCATTCCTCCTTAGAGCCCTTCGTCTATCTTCTCGAGGGGAAGGGCAAGCGCATCCTGCACCTCACCGATACGGGCCCGCTGCCCGAAGAGAGCTATACCTATTTGCAGGGCTTGGGCGGCGCTCCCTGCGATCTTGTGACGCTCGACTGCACCTTCCTCTATGACGATGCGCCCCACTCCGCGCGCCACATGGGCGTGAAAGAGAATGCGGAACTTTTGCGGCGGCTGCGGGAAATGGGGCTTGTCGACGGGCACACGAAGGCGGTCATCACCCACTTTTCGCACAACAGCGAACCGACGGAAGAAAAGCTCCGCCGCGCGGAGGAAGAGCTGGGCGTCATCGCCGCTTACGACGGGTTGACGTTGTCGATCTGACAAGCGCTTTCCGAAGTTACCCCCCTCAAAAAACATCAAGGAGCCCCGTTATGCTCACCCTCTATCTTGCCGATCTCGACGGCACGCTGCTCTCGCCCGCGCAGACGGTGAGCGAGCGGACGAGAGAGACGCTCAACGCGCTCCTTGAAAAAGGCGCGCACATCTCCTATGCCACGGCGCGCTCGCTGGAAACCTCTTCCGCCGTCACGCGCGGCATCCGCTTTTCCGATCCCGTCATCCTGCACAACGGCGCGGTCGTCTCCGACCCCGTGCAGAAAAAGCCGCTCTCTGTCGCTCGCTTCTCCGAGGCGGAAAAGGGGGAAATTTTGGCGGCGTTTCTTGCGAACGGGCTGTTCCCCGTCACCTACTCCTTCCTTGCTGGCAAGAACCGTTTTTCCTACTTTTGGGAGCGCAGCGGGGAGGCGCAGCGGGCGTTCATCGCAACGCGCACGGGAAGCGCGGCGGGCAGCGAGCGCGCCCGCGAACTTTTCTCCGCCGACGGCATTCTGGACGGCGACGTCTTCTATTTTGCCTGCCTCGGGGAAAAGGAAAAGCTTCTGCCCGTCTGTGAGGCGCTCCGCGCCCGCTACCGCTGCTTCTTCGCGCCCGACATCTACCTCAAAGCGCAGTGGCTGGAAGTCGTCAAAAAGGACGTGAGCAAGGCCTCCGCCGCCCTTGCGCTCAAAGCGCGGCTGGGCGCGCAAAAGCTGGTCGTCTTCGGCGATGCGGAGAACGACATCCCCCTCTTCGAAGTTGCCGACGAGAGCTATGCCGTTTCCAACGCCGTGCCTTCCTTAAAAGAGCGGGCGACGGCGGTCATCGGCAGCAACGAGGAGGACGGCGTCGCAAAAAAATTGGCGCAGCTCCTCGGGTGAGGGGCTGCGCCGCAAACGTTTCGGCGTTTATTCCCGTTCCTCGGGTGAGGGGCGGGCTTTTTTTGTGCGCTTTTGGCGGCGTTCGAGGGCGAACAGCCCGGCGCGCGAAGGCTTCCTGACAAAGAGGACGAGGACGGGCACGAGGATGCAGAGGGTACCTACAAGATTGCAGATGAGATCGCTCATCGTGTCGATAAGACCGCTTCCGCGCGGCTCGGTCACCTCCCAATTCCCGTTTTCGAGCTGCCCCACGACGCCGTTCTGCCAGCGCTGGTTGTTGTAGCCGCCCGGCATCAGGCTGTCGACGGAGTATTCGAAGACCTCCCACAAATATCCCACGGCGAGCGAAAAGAGGAAGGCGAACAGGGCGACGGCGATCGCCTTCCCTACGCCTTCGAGCATGTCTTTTAAAAGCAGCGCCCCGAAGGAGAGCCCCACGATGGAAAAGAGCGGGCCGCTCAGCGTGTGCAGCAGCTTATCCCAGAAGGGGACATAGCCGTAGAGCCCGTATAAGTTTCCGCCGCACAGCGCGGCGACGGCGAACGCCATGAGGGAGACTTCGAGGGCGAGCGGGAAGCGGATGCGGAACAAAAGCTCCACCAAAAAAATGGCGGCGATCATGGCGATGCAGAGTACGGCGTACCACAGGCGGCGCATAAGCTCTCCCCGTGCAAAGTCGCCGCCCGAGTACATGCAGACGGTGAAGACGATGCCGCCGATGAGGATGAGCGCGCAGACTGCCATCGAGACGATCAGAACGCGTTTTCTCGTTTGTGCGGATGCGGAATGGGTCATGGTAAGCTCCCGAAATAATGTTCTCCATGATATTATAGCCCGAATTTCCCGCTCCGTCAACCGCCCGCCTCCCGAATTTGCGTTCCGCCGCGGGGAAATTTCCTCAAAGCAGTTTACATTTTCCCGAAAATGCAGTAAAATGGGGGTAAAATCGGGGAAAACCACTAAAATAGCGCACAAAGGAGGGGCATCATGAAGATCTTCGAACGGCTCAGGCAGCTCTTCCTTCCCAAAAAGCCGCCCGTGCGCTTGGGGATCGCCCTCGGCAGCGGCGGCGCGAAGGGCATGGCGCACCTCGGGGCACTGAAAGCCTTCGAGGAGGCGGGCATCACCTTTTCCTTTGTTGCGGGCACGTCCATCGGCGCGGTCGTCGGGGCGCTGCTTGCAAAGGGGTATTCCGCGGAGGACATGCGCCGCATCGTGGAAGCGGTCAACCGCAGGGAATTTTCCAAAAACCTGCGCCCCTTTGCCGACCTTTCCTTTGCCGAACGCTTCCTTGAAAACTATCTCGAAGGCGACTTTACGACGCTCCGCCTTCCCTTTGCCGCCTGCGCGACGGACGGGAAGGACAACCGCCTCGTCGTCCTGAGAAAGGGGAAGCTTGCCCGCGCCGTCACGGCGTCTTCCGCCATCCCGCCCCTCTTCAAGGCGGTGGAAACAGACGGGCGCGAACTATACGACGGCGCCTTCACGAACGCCATCCCCACCGACGTGTGCCGCGCGCTCGGAGCTCAGTTCGTCATCGGCATCGATTTGGGCGCTTTTGCAAAGCCCGAAGAGGAGAAGGGGCGCTTTTCCCGCCTTCTGGGCAGCGCGTTGACGCATATCCAGCCCGTTCACTATACGAAGGACCAGCGCGAACGGGGATATCAAAACGCCGACTATATGCTGCGCCCGCCCCTCGGGGCGTTCCGCTCCACCGATATCTCGGAGGCGGCGATGGAAGAGATGTATGCCCTCGGCTATGAGGAGGCCAAGCGATGCATGGAGGAGATCGAAAGCGCGATACAGACCTTCTCGAAGGGGAAGAACGCGAAAAAGCCGTCCGAAAAGAAGAGCGGCTGAAAAAGCTGAAACGGGCGTTGCCCGCCCTCTGCGCTCTGCTCCTTGTTGCTGTCATTGCGCTCTTGCACATGTGTGTGCCGCTTTCCTCCCTTCTGCCCGCCTACAAGTTGGCGGCGCGGGAGGAAGGGGAGCTCCGCGTCCACTTTCTGGACGTCGGGCAGGGGGACTGCACCGTCGTCGAATTCCCTTCGGGGGACGTTGTCGTCATCGACGCGGGCGACGGCAGTTTCACAAACCGCAATCACACGGTGCGCTTCTTAAAGGCGCTCGCGCCGAGTAAGCTCACGATGATCCTGACTCATGCCGACGCCGACCATTACGGCGGCTTTCAGGCGCTCATAGAAGCGTTCGGCGCGGATGTGTTTTATCTCCCCGCATACGGGGAAGAGACGCCCGAATACGCGGCGCTCCTTCAAGCCGTTGAAAAGAGCGGCGCGAAGACGGATACGATGACGCGCTATGACGTCGTTGCAGACGGCTCGGGCGCCTATCTTGCCTGCGTTTCGCCGCGCAGTACGGACGAAGAGGAGGGGAACGAAGCTTCCTCCGTCCTCTATCTGCGCTATGAGGGCGTGGGCGTCCTGCTGGCGGGGGATATCTCCGCCGCCGTGGAGCGCGGCCTCGTCAAAGAATCTGCGCTCGCGGAGGGCATCTTCGACAGCGGCGGTTACCGCGTGCGCCTCGAAGAGACGGATATTTTGAAGCTTTCCCATCACGGGTCGGCGTCCTCGAATACCGAGGAGTGGCTTGCGCTGCTTTCGCCCGAACAGGCGGTCGTCTCTTGCGGGAAAGGAAACAGCTACGGTCACCCTGCGCCCGAAGCGCTTTCCCGCGCCGAGGCAGCCGGGGCGGAAATATACAGAACGGACGAGTTGGGCGATATCGTCCTCTCCGTTAAGGGCGGAGAATATCGCCTCAGTTATCAGACATAGAGGTTATTATGCGTTTGACGACATCGGGAGAATCACACGGCAAAGGGCTCTTTGCCATTTTAGAGGGGGTGCCCGCGGGGCTGACCCTCGACCTTTCGCGCATCGACGGCGCGCTTGCGCTCCGCCAGGGCGGCTACGGCAGGGGCGGCAGGCAGAAGATCGAAAAAGACCACGCCGAGATCGTGACGGGCGTGAGGAATTGCGTCACGCTGGGGAGCCCGTTGACGCTTGCCGTCTTCAACCGCGACTTTGAAAATTGGAAGCAGTATATGGCGCCCGAGGGGTGCGACGTGTCGGCGCGGCGCGTAACGCGCGTGCGCCCGGGGCATGCGGACCTTACGGGCATGATCAAATTCGCAACGGACGACGCGCGCAACGTGCTGGAGCGCGCCTCCGCCCGTGAGACTGCCGCCCGCGTTGCGGCGGGCGCGGTGTGCGCGCAGCTTTTGGAAGCGCTCGGCATCCGTCTTCGTCACTATGTGCGTTCGTTGGGGAGCGTTGCAGACGGGCGGGAATATCCCTTCGAAGCGCTGCAAAACAAGTCTCCCGTCCTCGGCATGATGGACGCGGAGAAGGAACAAGAGGCGACGGCGCTCATCGACCGCGCCAAGGCGGAGGGGGATACCCTCGGCGGCACGGTGGAGCTGCGCGTACAGGGCTTAAAACGCGGTTTCGGCAGCTGCATGACCTACCGCGAGAAGCTGGACGCCCGCCTGACTGCCGCGCTCATGAGCGTGCAGGCAGTGAAGGGCGTCGAAGTGGGCGAAGGCTTTGCGCTCGCTTCGCGCCCCGGGAGCCTTGCACACGATGAGATTTTCTTTGAGGAAGGGCGCGGCTATTTCCGCAAGACCAACCGCGCGGGGGGCATCGAAGGCGGCATGTCCAACGGCGAAGAGCTCGTGCTCCGCGCCGCGATGAAGCCCATCCCCACCCTCATGAAGGGGCTTCGGACGGTGGATACGGACGGCAACGTGCCCGCCCGCGCTTCCACCGAACGCAGCGACGTATGCGCCCTTACGGCGTGCGGCGTCGTCCTCGAAAGCGCGCTCGCCTTCGAACTTTGTTCCGTCGTTCTGGAACAGCTGGGCGGCAGCAACATGCAAGAGATCAAGCGCCGCTATGAGGAGATGAAATGAGGACGATCGTCTTACACGAAGAGGCGCAGCCCTCAAAAAGCACCATCTACTGCGGCGAGGGCGCGTTCGAAAGGGAGCTCCCCCGCGCGCTCGAGAGCTATTCCGAGCGCTTCGTCTTCACCGACGGCAACGTTTCGCGGCTGTGGGGGGCGCGCATCCGCGAAGTGCTGGGCGACGTGCCCGTATTCACGATGCCCGCGGGCGAGGAGCACAAGACGGAAGAGACGCTTTTCGCCCTCTTACAAGCGATGGCGAAGGCGCAGCTGCACCGCACGGGCTGCCTCGTGATGATCGGCGGCGGCGTCGTGGGCGACGTCGGCGGGCTTGCGGCGGCGCTCTATATGCGCGGCATCGCCTGCTTCCAGGTGCCCACCACCCTTTTAGCGCAGGTCGACTCCTCGGTGGGCGGCAAGACCGCCATCGACTTTTTGGGCATCAAGAACCTCGTGGGGGCGTTCAACCAGCCCGAGGCGGTGTTCGCAGACCCCTGCTTTCTTTCGACTCTCCCCCCGCGCGAGGTGCGCTGCGGCATCGGCGAGATGGTAAAGCACGGCGCGCTCAAGGAAGAGCTCTTTGAAAAATTGCTCATGCGGCGCAAAGAGCTCATGGCGCTCAGCGTGCCCGTTGACCTCATTGCAGACAACATCGCATTTAAGGCGTCTGTCGTCGCCGAGGACGCCAAAGAGAGCGGGCCCCGTAAATCCCTCAACCTCGGGCACACGACGGCGCACGCGCTCGAATTGGCGCTCAAAACGCGGTCGCACGGGGAATGCGTGCTGCTCGGCACCATCTTCGAAGCGGAGATCGCCCGCCGCCATGAAACATGCGACGAAGGGTATCTTTTTGAGCTCATCTCCCTTTGCAAAGAGGTGCTGGGCAGTATCCCCGCGCTGCCTCCCGCAAAGGAGTGGACGCCGCTCGCCCTGCTCGATAAGAAAAATACGGCTAAGGACGCTGTGGTCGTCACTGCGCCCGTCTGCCGCGGAACATACCGCCTCATTGCGCTTCCCTATGCGGAATACGCGCGCGAGGCAGAGGAGATACAGGCAAAAATATGTTAAAGTTAGCTGTCATCGGCAAGGATGTTTCTCAGTCGCAAAGCCCCGCGATGCACACCTTTTTACTGCACGCGCTGGGCGAGGAGTGTTCCTACGAGGCGGTGAGCATCCCGCCCGAAAACTTTGGGGAGCGCGCCGAAGGGCTGTTCGAGACGTACGACGCCTTCAACGTCACCATCCCCTTCAAGACGGACATCATGCCGTACCTGAAAGAGCTCAAAGGGGATGCCAAGACGTTCGGCGCGGTCAACGTCGTGCTTTCCGAAAGCCGCACGGGCTACAACACCGACGGCATGGGGTTTTTATTGATGCTCGAAAACGCGGGCGTTCAAGTGCGCGGGAAGGACGTGCTCGTCCTCGGCGCGGGCGGCGCGGGCAGGAGCTGCATCAAAAAGCTTGCGGAAGCGGGCGCGAACGTCTTTGCCTACGAGCGCGACGAAAAGCGCCTCGAAGCGGTCGCGAAGGAGTTCGGCTGCTTTGTTCCCCTTCCCGAGGTGGAGGCGCGGCGGTACGGCGTCGTCTTCAACTGCACGGGCATCGGCATGCACAAGACGGTGGGCATGACGCCCTCCGTGCGCACCAAGGCGGGCGAACGGCCCGTGGGCGAGGAACTGCTTTCCCTGTGCGATACGGCGGTCGATCTCATCTATGTGCCCAAGGAGTCGGAGTTTTTGCGCATCGCGCGCACCTTAGGCAAAAAGACGGTGGAGGGCGGTCCCATGCTCTTTTACCAGGCGTACTACGGCGACTGCATCTATGTGGGGCGGGAGCCCAAGGCGGAGGAAGCCAAGCGCCTCTATGAGGAATACTTAAAAGCACAGGCGGACTGAACGGACCGCGGCGGGCGCCGCGGGAACGTGGATAAGGACCGCGGCGGGCTGCGGAGAGAAGGAGAAAGGATATGAAGTTTTTGGTTTTGAACGGCGTCAATCTCGGGCGCACGGGCATGCGCGAAAAGGGCGTGTACGGCGCGGATACGCTCGAGAGCATCAACAAGGGTCTTGCGGAATTTGTAAAGGCGCACGGGCATGAGGTCGACTTCTTCCAGAGCGACCTCGAAGGAGAGCTCTGCACGAAGATCGGGCAGGCGGAGGGCGTCTATGACGGCATCGTTTTGAATGCGGGCGCGTTCACGCACTATTCCTACGCCATCCGCGACGCGATCGCGGGGGTCAAAGTCCCCGTCGTCGAGGTGCATATGTCCAACGTGCATGCGCGCGAGGAGTTTCGGCACAAGTCCGTCCTCACCGAAGTGTGCAAGGGGGAGATCCTCGGCTTCGGGAAGAACAGTTATTATCTTGCATTGGAGAGTTTTTGGTTATGAATATCGTACTTTGCGGCATGATGGGAGTGGGCAAATCGACGGTCGGCATCCGCATCGCGGAGCTGACGGGGCGGCGCTGGATCGATACCGATATCGTGATCACCGACCGCTACGGGCGCATCTCGGACCTCTTCGAATATTACGGCGAGGCGCATTTCCGCGAGCTTGAAACGAAGGTCGTCAAGGAGCTTTCGGGGCAGGACGGGCTCGTCATTTCGACGGGCGGCGGGCTAGTCTTGAAGCCCGAAAACAACGAGATGCTCAAAAGAAACGGCAAAATTTTCTTCCTTCGGGCGAGCTTTGAGACGCTGCTCGCGCGCGTCCGCGCGGACGAGACGAGGCCGCTTTTAAAAGATACGGGCAAGACGGCGGAAAAGCTCGGCGAGTTGATGGCATGGCGCACGCCCGTCTATGAGCACGTCGCCGACTATATCGTCGATACAGACGGCCGAACGGCGGAGGACGTCGCTCAGGACGTTCTGAAGATCTTCCGCGAAGCCGAAGAAGGGGAGGCTTCCGAGGACTGAATATCATGAAAAAACAAAAATATGCGCTCGTGACGGGCGGAACGCGCGGCATCGGTTTTGCGACTGCCGCGCTTTTGCAAAGCGAAGGCTATCTGGTGACGGCTGCCTATTCCCATGAAGGGGAGGATGCGGCGCGGGCAAGGGAAGCGCTCCCTTGCGTCCGCTTTCTGAAGGCGGACGTCACGGACGAGGAGGCGGTGAAAGTGCTCATCGAAGGGATGGAGCGCATCGATCTTCTCGTGTGCAACGCGGGCGTTGCCTCCTTTGCGCAGGTGCAGGATATCAGCCTTTCCGAATGGGAGCGCGTGATGCGCGTCAACGCGGGCGGCGTGTTCCTCTGCTGCAAACATGCCGTAAAGAAGATGCTGCACATCGGGGAGGGCGGTGCGATCGTCAATGTGTCCTCCATCTGGGGGGAGACGGGCGGAAGCTGCGAGAGCGCGTACTCTGCATCAAAAGGCGCGGTCATCGCCTTCACCAAGGCGCTTGCGAAGGAGCTTGCGCCGTCGAAGATCACCGTCAACTGCGTGGCGCCGGGCGTTATCCATACCTCGATGAACGCGCGCTTCACAAGCGAGGAGCTACATGCGATGGAGGAGGACATCCCCGTGGGCAGGATGGGGGAGCCTGAAGAGATCGCGCGCGCCATCTTCTTTTTGGGGAGCGAGCCGTACATCACGGGGCAGATCCTCGGGGTCAATGGGGGAGGGCACATCTGAAACTTCACGCAAAAACCTGATATTGGACCCAAACGAGATGCGGTCGCGCAAAATAAAAGCGCGATCGCATTTTTTGTGCTTTTGCATAGTACTATGCCTGACATAATACCGTCCATTTATGTCAAACAGAGTACTATTTCACTCAGAATGTAATACTATGTCACGCATAATAACAATACTATGCCTGACATAGTATTCGGTTTTTGCCGTGTTTTGCTAAAATTTTCCGCTAAAAAGAGGACTTTTGCCTCGTTTTGTCGTAATAATATACGGAATTACGGCAATGAAAGAGAAAACGTACGAAAAAGAAGACCTGTTCCTCTCTCCCTATGCGCAAAAGTCCATAAAAAGCCGCGGCAGAGCGCGCGAGGAAGCTCCGTGCCCCATGCGCACCGACTTTCAGAGGGACCGCGACAGGATCATCTATTCCAAGGCGTTCCTGCGTCTCAAAAATAAGACGCAGGTCTTTTACGCGCCCGACGGCGACCACTATATGTCCCGTCTCACGCACACGCTCGACGTTTCGCAGATCGCCCGTTCCGCCGCAAGGTGCCTCGCCCTCAACGAAGATCTTGCGGAGGCCATCGCGCTCGGGCACGACCTCGGGCACACCCCCTTCGGGCATGTGGGGGAGCGCGTTTTGAGCCGCCTTACAAGCGGCGGCTTCCGCCACAGCGAACAGTCCCTTCGCGTCGTCGACGTGCTCGAAAAGGACGGGAGGGGGCTCAATCTCACCTTCGAAGTGAGGGACGGCATCCTCAACCACACGAAGAGCGGCAACCCCGCAACGCTCGAAGGCATGGTCGTCTCCCTTGCCGACCGCATCGCCTATATCAATCACGACATCGAAGACTCGGTGCGCGCGGGCTTCCTTTCGCCCGACGAGCTCCCCAAGAGCGCGACGCGCATCTTCGGGCGGGATACCTCCGCGCGCATCAACACCGCCGTCCTTGATATTTACGAAGAATCTTACGGTAAGCCCTATGTGCGCATGAGCGAGGAAAAACAGGCGGCTTTGGACGAGCTCCGCGCCTTTATGTTCGAACACGTCTATGAGCGCGCCAACAAGCTCATCCAGGAGAGCGCCGAACGCATGCTCACCGCACTCTTTGAATATTTTGTAAAACATTTTTCTGAAATGCCGCCCGTCTATACGGCGCTTGCCGAACGCGACGGCGTCGAGCGTGCGGTCTCCGATTATCTCTCGTCCATGACCGACCGCTATGCGATCAACACGTTCAAGCGGCTGTTCGTGCCGCGTGAGGGGAGCGTATGAAGGAGGGCAGGGGATGAAGAACATGTATCCGCCCGAGTTCATGCAGGAGTTGAAACAAAAGAACGACATCGTCGAAGTCATCGGCTCCTATATTAAGCTCGAGCGCAGGGGCTACACCTATTGGGCGTGCTGCCCCTTCCATCACGAGAAGACGCCCTCTTTTGCCGTCAATGCGGGGGACGGGTACTATCACTGTTTCGGCTGCGGCGTTTCGGGCGACGTCATCGGCTTCATCAAAGGGTACGAGAACGTCGACTTCCGTCAGGCGGTGGAAATTTTGGCGGCGCGCGCGGGGCTTCAAGTCCCCGCTTACGACGATAAGGCGGCAGAGGAGTCCGCCCGCCGCAAGAAGAAGCTCGACAGGCTGCACCTTCTCATGCGCGATACGGCGCGGTTCTATCTTTCCAACCTCTATTCGGGGCAGGCGCAGGCGCATCTTGCTTACACCGCCAAGCGGGGGCTTTCGCCCACCGTTATGAAGAAGTTCGGGCTCGGCGCTTCGCTTGATTTCGGGTCGCTCCCTGAATTTTTGTTGGACCGCGGCTATACGCGGGAGGAATGCCTCGAAAGCGGCGCCTGTTCGGAGACCAACGGCCGCCTGTACGATTCGCTCGCGGGCAGGCTCATCGTGCCCATCATCGATCAGATGGATCAGGTCATCGCCTTCGGTGGGCGCCTTCTCGAAAAGTCCGACCGCGCCAAATACAAGAACACGCGCGAGACGGTGCTCTTCAACAAGAGCCGCACCCTCTTCAATCTCAATCAGGTCAAAAAGCTGCGGCGCGCGGGCGGGCTCAACTCGCTCATCATGGTCGAGGGCTATATGGACGCCATCTCGCTGGCGCAGGCGGGTTTTTGTAACGTCGTCGCGAGCATGGGCACTTCGCTCACCAAAGACCAGGCGCGCCTTTGCAAGCGGTATGCGGACGACGTCTTCATCAGCTACGACGGCGACTTCGCGGGGCAGAAAGCCAATCTTCGCGGGCTCGACATCATGAAGCAGGAAGGGCTCAAGGTGCGCGTCGTGCCCCTTCCCGACGGGCTCGACCCCGACGACGTCATCCAAAAGCAGGGCGCGGCGGCGTATCAGGCGTGCCTCGACCGTGCGATGCCGCTCATCGATTTCCGCATCCACGCGGCAAAGTCGAAGTACGATCTTTCCCGTTCGGACGAGCGGCGCGACTATGTGCGCGACGCCCTTCAGATCGTGCGGGAGGCGGAGAGCGCCACCGAACGCGAACAGCTCTTAAAGCGTATCTCGGAAGAGGCGGACGTGAGCATCGGCGCCTTGCAGCGCGACCTCGAAGCGTCGCCAAAGCCCGCCGCCCCCAAAGAGAGCGAGCCTTCCCGCAAGGAAGACGGCGCCGCGGGGGACAGGAAGGCGGAGCGCTTCATCCTCGCCGCCTGCCTCTTCGACAAGCCCTATGCAAGGGACTGCGATCTTTCGGACATCCGCTTTTCGAGCGAAGAGCTCACCGCGATCGCAGACTTCATTGAGCGCGGAAGACGCGAAGGGCACATCCGCCCGAGCGGGCTCTTCGACGAGATGAGCTCGGAAGGGGAACTTTCCGAAGTGCTCGATCTCGACCTCGGGGACACGTTGGAGGGCGAGCGCGCCGCGCGGTATTTTGCAGACAGCCTGCGCCTTCTGAAGGAGCGCGGCATCCGCGGCGAGATCGCCGCCTACCGTTCGCGCTTCGAAACGGCGGCAAGCCCCGAGGAAAAGCGGGAGATGCTTTCCCGCATCAATGCGCTCACCAAAAAGCTCGGGCTGCTCAAATGAGCAGGGAAGCGCCGCCCCGAGGCGGACAAAGCAAATCAGCGTTTGACCGCGGCGTAAGCCGCGCTGCGGAAAGATACAGGAAAATCGTTCATGAAACGCCCCCTATGCGGGGGAACGGAGGAAAAAGTCACATGGTGGAATCGGAACAGAAGGTAACTGAGATCGTCGAAGGGCTCGTCGCCGCCTACAAGATGAAGGGCAGCGTCTCGACGAACGCGCTCTGCGACGTGCTCGAAAAGTACGATCTCGGCCCCAACCAGATCGAGCAGATCTATAAGGCGCTCCCCGAACAGGGCATCCAGATCTTCGACGAAGACGAGCGCGACAGGGAGCTCTTCGAACAGGCCCTTTCGGATATCGGGCTCGACGACCCCGTTAAGATGTATTTAAAGGACATCGGCAGGGTGCCCCTTCTTTCGGGCGACGAGGAAGTGGAGCTCGCCCGCAGGATGCAGGAGGGGGATGAAGCGGCGAAGAAGCGCCTTTCGGAAGCCAACCTGCGCCTCGTCGTCTCCATTGCCAAGCGCTATGTGGGGCGCGGGATGCTCTTTTTGGATCTCATCCAGGAAGGCAACCTCGGCCTCATGAAGGCGGTGGAAAAGTTCGACTATCAGAAGGGGTTCAAATTCTCGACGTACGCGACGTGGTGGATCCGTCAGTCCATCACCCGCGCCATTGCCGATCAGGCGCGCACCATCCGCATCCCCGTGCACATGGTGGAGACCATCAACAAGCTCACCCGCGTCTCGCGCATCCTTTTGCAGGAGAACGGCCGCGAGCCCACGCCCGAAGAGATCGCCGCGGCGATGGACGTCGACGTGGCGCGCGTGAGGGAGATCCAGAAGATCGCCCAGGACCCCGTCTCTTTGGAAACGCCCATCGGCGAGGAGGAAGATTCGCACCTCGGCGACTTCATCGAAGACGATAAGACGCAGACGCCCAGCGATTCCGTCTCCTTCATCATGCTCAAAGAGCAGCTTTTGAACGTGCTCGATACGCTCACCCCCCGCGAAGAGAAGGTGCTGCGCCTTCGCTACGGCATCGACGACGGAAAGCCGCGCACCCTCGAAGAAGTGGGCAAGGAATTCAACGTCACCCGTGAGCGCATCCGCCAGATCGAGGCGAAGGCGCTGCGTAAGCTCCGTCACCCCAGCCGCAGCCGCAAGCTCAAGGACTTTTTGGAGTAAATGGGCCGCATCGACATCATCTGCTCCCATCTCCCCGAAGCGGACGTGTTTGCCGACATCGGCTGCGATCACGGCTACTGCACGCAGTATATGCTGAAAAACCGCCGTTGCCGCCTCGCCTATATCTCGGATATCAGCGCGGGGAGTTTGCAGAAAGCGCGCACCCTCCTTGCCCGCGAGGTGGAAGAGGGCAGCTGCATCCCCGTCGTCGCGGACGGGCTGGACGGCGTCAAAGAGTGCGATCTCGTCCTCATCGCAGGCATGGGCGGGGAGGAGATCGTGCGCATCTTAGAGCGCGGGTATCTCCCCGAAAAGTTCGTCCTGCAGCCCATGAAGAACAGCGAAAAGGTGCGAAGGTACCTGATCGGAAGGGGCTGCTCCATCACCCTCGACTATACCTTCGAGGACGGCAAGTTTTACGATCTCATCGCGGGCGAGGCGCCCTCTTCCGAACGCGCCGCCGCGGACTACACCGATTGGGAGCTGCGCTTCGGCAGAGACAATCTGCACGCTCCCTCTCCCGCCTTTCTGAAGTGGATAAGAGGGGAGCGGGAAAAGCTCCGCGGGCGCCTCTCATCCCCCGCCATGAGCCATGAGAGCCGCGAAGAGCTCAGGAAGAGACAGTACGAACTGGAGGTCATTCTCGATGCGATCGAAGGAGATGTATGAACTTGTCGACGCGATCGCGCCCTTCTCTCTGAGCAGGGCGTACTGCGAAGCGTTCGGCGCATACGACAACAGCGGGCTGCTCGTCGACTGCGGGCGGGACGTGAAAAAGGCGCTCTTTTCGCTCGATCTTTCGGCAGCTGCCGTCAAAAAGGCGAAGGAGCTTGGGGCGGAGCTCATCGTCACCCATCATCCCGCCATCTACGCGCCCCTCAAAAGCTTGACGCCCGAAGGCGCGGGGGCAAACGTCCTCTTGGCGGCAAGAGAGGGCATCTCCGTCCTTTCCGCCCATCTCAACCTCGATATCGCGGCGGGCGGCATCGACGAGAGTCTTATGCGCGGCCTCGGCGGGAAGCAGGCGCTTGCCCTCTATGAACGGTTGGAAGGCGGCGCGTACGGGCGCGTCTTTAACGTGGAAGAAGCGCCGCTTGCTGCATATGCGGCGCGCGTTCAAGAGACCTTTTGCACCGAACGGCTCGTCGTGTATGGCGATCGGCACGTCAAACGGGTCGCAAGTTTCTGCGGCGCGGGCATGGACGAGAAGAGCGTTTCTTTCGCCCTTCAGGCGGGGGCGGATACCTTCGTCTCGTCCGATCCCAAGCATCATCTCGTCGCGATGGCGGTGGAAAACGGCATGAACGTGCTGCTCCTCACCCACTACGCGGCGGAAAATTACGGCTTCAAGCGCTTTTTCGGGCGCGTGAAGGAAAAGACAGACATCGAATGTGCGTTCTTTGAGGACGCGCGCCTATTATAAATCGCCTGCCGCAAGCGGCAGGGAAAGGAGCAAAACATGGCAGTTTCGAAGGAATTACTCGAATATCAGAAGGTGGATGCGGAACTCCGCAAGATCGAACAGGAAATTTCCCAAAGCGACGAGCGCAGGAAGTACGTCCAGGCAAAGAAGTTCATGGAGACGGCGGCGGAAAAGCTCGAAGCGATGGACGCCCGCGCCCGCGAACTCAAGGAGATGGCGATGCGCCTCACCTTCAACTATCAGGAGCTCAACAAGGCGATCCAGGAATACGCCGGCATCGACGAGATGGTGGAAGCGGGGGGAGACGTTGCCTTCTACAAAAAGAAGGTGCAGACGCTCTCCGATCAGCTGCGTTCGCTCAAAAACGAGCTTACTAAGCTCGTCTCCGAGATCGAGAACGCCTGCGAAGAGTACCGCCGCATGAAGAAGCAGACTATCTCCATGCAGAAGCAGTATAAGGAATATAACGAAAAATTTAAGGACGTCAAGGCGTCCCGCGCGGCGGAGGTCAAGGAGATCAACGGCCGCCTCGAGGCGATCGGCAAGAATATTCCCGCCGATATCCTCGCCCGCTATAAAGCCAAGCGCAAAGACCGCATCTTCCCCGTCATCGTGCCTTTGACGAACGGGCGGTGTATCTGCGGCATGGATTTCGCCATCGCCCAGCAGAGCGCGCTCGAGGGCGGCAACGTCATCGAATGCGAGCACTGCCATCGGTTTATTTATAAAGAATAAAAGTTCACGCATTTCTTTTGCTTCGCAAAACAAATGCCGTGAGGAGTGAGGTCGGTTGATTTAACGGGCGGTTTCAGCCGCCCGCTTTTTTGTCCTTATGATACAGTAAGTGCCAAGTATGGCATTTATGCCCTGCGGGTACAAATTGGGTCCCGCAGCGCAAAAGCGTGGTTTTGCTCGCGGAAGTGATTGTAGAGGAAGTGAGTCCCTGCTCGGCTCATTTCATTTTAGAAACAGGGGAGAGATAACCTTCTTGGCTCCTCCCATGGGGGAGCTGTCGCCGAAGGCGACTGAGGGAGTCGCCTTGATTTTAGTAGGTTCGTTTCCGAAAACGGCAGTTCTCTTTTTCCTGCCAGAACTCCTTCCGTCATGTTGCCGAGGTAAGCCTCGGATAACGCGCCGCCTCTCGCGTGGATGGGGGCTGCAATTGCGCTCCCTCTGCCCCGTTCTGCATACAATGGAAGTATGCAGCAGGTGGTGGCGGAAATATCGCTCGGACGCATCCGGAAGAACGCGCGGCTCCTTGTAAAAAGGGCAAACACGGCGCTTTATGCCGTCGTCAAGGACGACGGTTACGGCCACGGCGCGGAACAAGTCGCCCACGCCCTCGACGATATCGCTTCGGGTTTTTGCACGGCGACCGTCAAAGAGGGCGCGGCTCTGCGCATTGCGGGCATCCGCGTACCCGTTCTGGTCTTTGCCCCGCCTCTCGATCGGGAGGACGCCCTGCGCCTTCGGGCATACGACCTCACCGCGACCGTCTCTTCCTCCCGCTCCCTTCTGCTCGCGGCAGAGGCGGGCGTTCCCTTTCATCTTGCCGTCAACACGGGCATGAACCGCTACGGCGTCCCTCCCGCGGATGCGGGGCGCATGGCGCGGCGGGCAAAAGCGCTCGGGGCTTGTCTTACGGGCGTCTATTCCCATCTTTGGGCGCCGCAGGAGGAGGCTGTGCGGAAAAGCCAGCTCGCCCTCTTTCAACGGGCGGCGGAGGAGGTGCGTTCCGTCTTCCCGGATGCCGTGCGCCATCTTGCGGCGACGGGCGGCATTCTGGCGGGAAGGGAGTACTGTTTGGACGCCGTGCGGCCGGGCATCGGGCTCTACGGGTATGCGCCCGCGGGCTTTGAGGGCGAGCTTCCCTTGTCTCCCGCCGCCCGCATCTATGCGCCCGTTTCCCATACCTGTACGCGCGTCGGCGACGGCGCGGGGTACTGCCGCGCAGGAAAGGAGCAGCGCTTTCACACATTGCGGCTGGGCTACGGCGACGGTTTCTTCCGCACGGGCGGGCTCTGCGGCGAAACGCTCTGCATGGACGCCTGCGTGCGCGGCGGCGGAGCGAGGGTCGGGGCGCAGAAGCTCGTCCTTTGCAATGTCACCCGGTACGCCCGCGCCCACGGGACAACGGAATATGAGGCCCTTCTGCGCGTCTTGCAGGGGGCGGAGAAGAGATATGGATGAAAAGAAAACGATAAGAGCGCGCATGAAAGAAGTGCGCGCGGAGCTCAAAAGCCCCGAAAAGGACAAGCTGATCGAAGAGAACGTGCTTTCCGCCTTCGGGGAAGCGGAGAGCTTCTTTGTCTATCTTTCCTTCGGGTCGGAAGTTTCGACAAAGGGGCTGATCCGCGCCCTGCTTGCCTGCGGGAAGAAGGTGTGCGTGCCGCGCATCGAAGGGGGCGTCATGCGCTCCGTGCCCTATGCAGAGCCCCTCGAAGCGGGCGCATACGGCATCTTGCAGCCCGAAGGGGGAGAGGAGACGACCTGCCGCGTCGCGCTCACGCCGCTGCTTGCCGTGGACGGGGAGGGGTACCGCCTCGGTTACGGGGGAGGGTACTACGATAAGTACTTCGTCCTGCATCCCGACGTGCTGCGCGTGGGGCTTTCTTATGCGGGGCAAGCCGTGGAAGGGCTGCCGCGCGAAAAGACGGACATGCCTCTTCACGCAGTTGTCACCGAGAAGGGCGTCACGCGCTTTTTGTGAATGCTTGACAGCGCGCGCAGTTGTGCGGTATAATAGAGAGGCTGCGGCGCACCGCCGCCTGCACGGAGGGATCTATGCTCAACGAAGCACCCAAGAAACCCAAAAAAAAGATCGACTACGCGCATCCGAACGGCTGGCAGCTCTTCTGGCGGCTGCAGAAGGAGGGATGGCGGAGAGCGATCACGCCCGCGCTCATGTACTTTTTCATGAGCCTTCTTATGCTCGCGTCGCAGGCGGTCACGATCGTCTGGCTGAGCATCGTGCTCGGCGTTGCCTGCATCGCGGGAGGCATCTTTTTCAATGCGCATCTGCTCATGCATTTCGGGAGCGCACATTACGACGTCTTCCTTTCCGGGCAGGTCTACCGCCTGCGGGAACAGGAGGGCATCGACGCTTCCCCCGATCATCACGTCGAAAAGGAGTACCGCCCCTGGAAGGGCTTCTTCATCGGCGCGCTCATCGGCGTTCCCGTCTTTCTTTTCGGCATTTTGTCGGGAGCGCTGCAGGGAACGACGACGGGGGACGGCTTCCTTCAGGCGTTCGCCATGTTCGCGGGCTGCGCGGTCATCCCGTTCAGCTGGCTCAACCGCTATGTTCCCGCAGCAGAAGGGCTTTCCTGGTATTGGACGCTGACTGCCGTCCTCGTGCCCATCCTCGTGAGCGGCGCCTTCTATATCCTCGGCGCATACAGGAACAAGCGTAAGCGCGCCGAAAAAGAGGCGCGCGAAGAGGCCGTCAAACGGGCTGCGGAAGAGGCGCGTCAAGCCCGTCTCCATCACGAACAGACGGAGGCGCAGCGCTTAAAGACGCTGCAATCCAAGAAAAAGAAATGAGGATCGTTGCGGGAAAATACCGCGGTCGCGTCCTGCAGGAATTCCGGGGCACGGACATCCGCCCCACTGCCGACCGCGTCAAGGAGTCCGTCTTTCAGATCCTGACGCCCTGCTTTCAAGGGGCGCGTGTTCTCGATCTCTTTGCGGGGAGCGGGGCGCTCGGCATCGAGAGCCTTTCGCGCGGGGCGGAGGAAGCGGTCTTCAACGACAGTTCCAAGGAAAGCCTCAAAGTCTGCCGCGCCAATTTGCAGAAAGTGGGCGAAAGCGCTGCCGTTTACAACCTCGATTATAAGAGCTGTTTGAGGAGCGTTTCGGGCAAGTTCCGCCTCATCTTCTGCGACCCGCCCTACCGCATGGAGTGCCTTGCGGAAATTCTGGCGCTCGTGAAGGAGCGCGGGCTTTTGGAAGAGGGCGGGCTCGTCGTCTTCGAAGGGGAGCGCGAGGAGAGCGCCCCCGAGGGCTGGGAAATAGCCGATGCGCGCCGCTACGGCCGCACGCGGGTGACCTTTTTCCGCCTTGCGCAAGGAGGAGAGCAATGAAAAAATGCGTATTCGCGGGGACGTTCGATCCCTTCACGCTCGGGCATGACGACACCGTGAAAAAGTGCCTCGCCCTCTTTGACGAAGTCGTTGTCGCCATTGCCGAAAACAAGCGAAAGCACTGCATGTTTTCGCTCGAAGAGCGCCTTCAAATGGTGCAAAAGACCTATGAAAACGAGCCGCGCGTCAAAGTGCTCGCATGGGACGGCGTCATCGTCGACCTTTTGAAAAAAGAAAACACCCGCTTCTATGTGCGCGGGCT
>CALWCE010000015.1 GCA_944376295.1 uncultured Clostridia bacterium | reverse complement strand
AGGCGCCCTCCTGAGGGAGCTGCCGAGGCATTCGGCTGCAAGCCGACGACGAGGCTGAGGGAGTCACCTCATTTTCAGCACTTCGCTTTCAGGACAAGCGATCCGCTTGAACCAACAAAACTCCCTCCGTCATGCCATCGGCGCAAACGCCGAACGGCATGCCACCTCCCCGAAGAGGAGGCTATCATGTGGAATTTCCTCATTTTAGGCGCCCTCCTGAGGGAGCTGCCGAGACGTTCGGCTGCAAGCCGACGACGAGGCTGAGGGAGTCACCTCATTTTCCAAACGCAGCAAGACGCTCCTCTACGACCAAATCGATAAACTCGCAAAAACCCAAGAAATTCTCATCGATCTGGCGGTTGGTAAACCGTATGACCTGCAGATCATATCCTTCCAGCCTTTCCGTGCGAAATACATCGCGTTTTTCTCCCTGTTCGGAAAAGTGCTGAGAGCCGTCGATCTCGATCACAAGTTTGGCCTCATGGCAATAAAAATCCGCAATAAACTCGTCGATCGGTCGCTGCCGATAGAACTTGACCGCATGTTCCTTCAAAAAGTCATGCCACCGGTGTTGTTCCTGCGGGGTCGCATTCTTCCGCAAAATGCGGGCAAACTCCACATTCTTTCCGTTATAATGCAGCGGCATCGTCTCCCCCCTTCCCAACCCCGTCATGCGCGGTCTCCATATAAAAGAAAGAGGCGCTATTTACTGCGCCTCTTCCCTTTTGTGCAACTTTTATTCTGCCGTGATAGCGCCGGTCGGGCAGCCATCCTCGCAAGCGCCGCAGTCGATGCAGACATCGGGATCGACGACATACGTCGAATCGCCGGGAGCGATCGCATTCACGGGGCAAGCATCGGCGCAGGCGCCGCAGGAGACGCAGGCGTCGGAGATCTTGTGAGCCATCTTGATTACCTCCCTTCTAAATCTTAGTGCTATTATACCACACAACGGGCGGTTCGTAAAGGACTTTCGCAGAAAAACTTTGCCTTATTCCGCGGAAATCTCTTCCTCGGGCTCTTCCTTTTCCTCTTTTTCGGGTTTTTCCGCGCCCCGCTTGAATTCGAGGTCGGAAACGGGGAAGTCGCGGTAGATGAGCGCCCCGTCCTTCTCGATCTTGACGCGCGCGATCATCTTGAGCATGTTGACGGAGACGACGCTGCCCCTGCCTTCGGGCGTGCCCACGCTGCCGCCGAGCTTGGGCACCTGCTTGCTCGCCGTCGCGTAATAGGGATTCTCGTATGCAAGGCAGCACATCAGCCTGCCGCACAGGCCGCTGATCTTGGTGGGATTCAGAGAAAGCCCCTGATTTTTCGCCATGCGGATGCTCACCTTCTGGAAGTCGGGCATGCAGCTCGCGCAGCACACCTCCCTGCCGCAGGGAGCGATGCCGCCTAAGATGCGCGTTTCGTCCCGAACGCCCACCTGACGAAGCTCGATGCGCATGCGGAAGACGGAGGCAAGGTCTTTGACGAGCTCGCGGAAGTCCACTCTGCCTTCTGCGGAAAAGTAGAAGATGACCTTGCTGCCGTCGAAGGCAAACTCGCAGCCGATGAGCTTCATGGGGAGTTCGCGGGCGGCGATCTTCTCCTTGCAGGTGCGCATCGCCTCGGGCTTTCTCGCATCATTTTTTTCCATCGTTTCGAGGTCGTGGCGGTTCGCGGGCCGCACGACGGGCTTCAAGGGCGCCGTGAGCTCCTCGACTTCCCGCTCGCCTTCGAGCACGGTCGCATATTCGAGGCCGTGCGCCGTCTCGACGATGACGCCCTGCCCCTGCTCGAGTTTCAGATCTCCCGCGCTGAAGTAATAGGGCTTACAGCTGTTCCTGAATTTTACGACGACGACTTTTGCCATCTTTTCTCTTCCTCCTTCATCGAAAGGGCAAGGACGTAGAGCGCCTGTCCGAACCCCGCATTGAAATTGACGCGCTTTTCCGCTTCCCGCACCCCTTCGAGCGCCGTTAAGAGCGTCCCCGCCGCATACTTTTCTGCGAGCGCTTTTGCCGTTTCGTCCGTTCTGCTCGCAAACTGCGCCTGCCCCGTCCTGATGAGGAGCACATCGCGCAGGAGCAGCTCGAGCGCCGCAAAAAAGCCGTCCTTATCCGCCTTGTCCGCCCTGCGGCAGAACGCCTCGGGCGCATCGCCGAACAAAAATTCTTCGGCGAGACGGAAGCTCTCTCCCCCGCCCGCAAGCAGCCGCTCCGCCTGCGAGAGGATGCCCCCGCTCGCAGCCGCCGCCCGCTCCATGCCCTGCCCCGCGGGGTACATCCTCAAAAGCGCCTTAAAAATGCTCTCCTCCGCAAAGGGAGGCTCGCGGAACTTCTCCGTCCGCGAGAGGACGGTCGGCAGCACGGCGTGTTCCTGCGCCGCCCCCAAAAGAAAGCTCACCCCCTCGGGCGGCTCTTCGAGGACTTTTAAAAGCTTGTTCTGCACGAGCGCGCCCGCCGTATGGAAGGCGTCCAGAACAAACAGCTTTTTCTCCCCTTCCACGGGGCGCAGCAGGCTCTCTTCGAGGATGCGCGCCGCGTCGTCCACGGTAAGCTTTGCCCCCGCCTGAGGAAAGAAGAGACAGTCCGAATAGCTCTCCTTGTCGATGAGAAGGGCGGTGCGAGAGCCCTCCTCCGCCCCGAAAAATGCTTTGGCGCACTCTTTGAGGAGCGCTCTTAAGTGCGCCGCGTCGGGAAAGAGGATGAGAACGGCGTGCGCCTGCCGCCCCGCCCGCGCGTCCGAGGCGAGCCTTTTGTAGACAAGCGTCTCTCTCAGCAGTTCTTTCATGCGTCCTCCTCGAAGACAAGAATGTTCCCCTCTCTGAGCCCGAAGGTGCCGTTTGCGGACAAAAGACGCTCGGCAGCCTCCTTTGAAACGCGCTCGCCCTTCAAAATGAGGGGCACGCAGGGCGGGAACAGCCCGCACTCGGCGGCGCACAGCCTGCCCTCCGCCTCGGCAAGGGGCACCCATTCGGTGCGCTCCCCCGCTTTCCCCGCCTCGGGCGCGGGGATATCAACTTCCCCGCGCGGGAGCTTTTTCAAGAGGCGTCTGAGGCGCTTGAGCTCCCGGAGCTTGGTGCAGGGGGAAAGATAAAACATGAGGAAGTTCCCGTCGTTGAATTCGGGAAAGACGCCGCGCGCTTCCAAAAACGCCTCGGCGCGGGCGCACTCCGGACCGAACGCAACGAGGAGCTTGGTCCAATCGGCGTTGTCTTCGGCGCGAAGTTCGCGCTTCAGGGCGTTCGCCGCCCGCTCGAGCGGGAAGTTCCTCGGATATTTATAGGCGTATTCGACGCTCGCGAGAATGGGATAGGAGGGCGACGTCGTACGGCAGCGGACGACGGATGAGGCGAGCTTTTCCGCCCAGAACTTGTCTCTCGCGAACACCGCCGCGCCCTGCGTGAGGGCGGGCAGCGATTTGTGCGCGCCGTCCACCCACATCTGGGCGAAATTGCCCGCGTAATCTTTCGTGCCGTGCAGATGCGCGCCGTGCGCGCCGTCCAAAAGCAGCGGCTTCTTCTGCTCTCTGCACAGCCGCGCCGCCTCTTGAAGAGGCGGGAAATTGCCGTAGTAGTCGGGCGAAGTCAGAAGGAGCGCCTCCGCTCCTTCGAGCGCCGCCTCGATCGCATCAGACGAAGGCTGGCGGGGATAGGGCGTGCGGGAAGAGGCGATCTCCACCCCTTCAAGCCCCAGGAGATAGCACCCGTCCTTGACGGACTTGTGCGAAAACGCGGGGTATGCGACGCGGGTGATGCCCGCTTCGCGCAGGGCGAGCAGCATCGCATGCACGCCCGACGTGCTCCCGTCCGTCAGAAGGAAGGCGCGTTCCGCCCCCGCGATGTGAGCGATGTCCTCCTCCGCGCGCGCAATGACGCCGCGGGGAGAAAGCAGGTTATCCGAATAGGGAAGTTCGGTGATATCCGCCCCCGTGCGCTTGTGCCCGGGGGTGTGAAAGGAGATGTGCGGCCTCTTCTGAGAACGCAGCATCTTCAGGATATGGCAGCGGGGAACGCGCTTCACGCGCCGTACTCCTCGTAAAGAAAACGCAAAAAGGAGATATTTTCATAGCGGAGGTCGTTCTTGACGTCCGCGCCTTTGCCCGCATCCTCATCGTTTACCAAAAAGACGGCGCAGATATCTTCGCTCGAGCGGACGTAAGTCTCCCCGCTCTTCACGTTGTGATATACGAGCTCCTGCAGCGAGGGAAGCGAACCGATGTTGACGGCATACAGCCCCGCCTCGCCCCCCTCGGAGGCAAGGGAGACCGTGGTATAAACGCCCGACCCGAAACACACGTCGCGCACGAAGAGATAGTCCTCGCGCAGCGACTCGAGCCGCCGCTTTTCATCCTCGATGCCCGCTTCCTTCTGCGAATCGAGGTGATAGCGGTTATCCTTTTCGTTGCGGGCAAGGAAGCACTCCCGCGCCTCCTCTTCGTCGAGCGTGCCGCTGCGCCAGTCTTCGCCGAAAAAGCGGGCAAGATACGCCTCGCAGTCGGCAAAGTACTGCTCAAGTTCGAGCAGCCCCTCGCCCATCTCCCCAAAAGCATGGTCGAGCGCGGACATCACTTCCTCCCCCTCCTCCGCAGGCTGTTTCCCCTCGGAGATATAGTCGGAAATGAGGACCACCGTCCCCTGTCCCGCCATGCGGCGGGCGGTAAATGCCGTTTTGCTGTATGCGCTCGTGCCGAAATTTTCGAACTCCGCGTCCAGCACGTCATAGGAGAGCACGCCGTCCTCCAGAAGGCGGCTCGGGAAAGACGCCGCGTCGTCGCCGTTGAGGAGCGTTTGATCGGGGTCCGTTCCCGAAGCATCCTCCTCCGTCGAATAGACGTACACGGTAAAGATCTGCTCGCGGCGGGCGCGCGTCTTGATGGTCGTAAAGAAGACGAGGAGAAGGAACACCACCGCAAGAATGGCGGCGATGATCTTCAGCCAGTCATAGGATAACAGGTTGGCGAGCCTCGATTTTGTGATCTTTGCGTCCAAAGTTCCTCCCTTTGCGCGAAAACGCGCTGCATTGCAATTACTTTTTGGGCTTCATCGTGGGGAAGAGCAGCACGTCGCGGATGGACGCGCTGTCCGTTAAAAGCATGACGAGGCGGTCGAGCCCGAAGCCGAGGCCGCCCGTCGGGGGCATGCCGCGCTCCAAAGCGTCGAGGAAATCTTCGTCCACTTCGGCGTTCGCGCCCATCGCGCGCTTGCGCTCCGCCTGTTCGGTCATGCGGCGGCGCTGGTCGATGGGATCGTTGAGTTCGGAGAAGGCGTTGCCCATCTCCATGCCGTTGATGAAGTACTCGAAGCGTTCGGTCATCGTGGGATCTTCCGGCTTGCGCTTGGCAAGGGGGGAGATCTCCACGGGATAGTCGTAGATGAAGGTGGGCTGGATGAGCTTGTCCTCGACGTAAGCGTCGAAGAACTCGGCAAGGATATGCCCTTTCGTCTTTTTGCCCTCTTCGAGCTCGATATGGTGCTCTTTTGCAAGCTTCTGCGCCTCTTCGCCGGAAGCAACGAGCGCAAAATCCACACCCGAATACTTCTTCACGGCTTCCGTCATCGTCATGCGCTCCCAATGAGAAAGGTCGATCGTGGTACCCTGATAGCCGATCTGCTGCGTGCCGCACACTTCCTCTGCGATGTGCCGATACATGCCCTCGATGAAGTCCATCATGTAGCGGTAATCGACGTACGCCTGATACATTTCGACGGTCGTGAACTCGGGGTTGTGCGAAGAGTCCATGCCCTCGTTGCGGAAGATGCGGCCCATCTCGTAGACGCGCTCGAACCCGCCCACGATGAGACGCTTCAAATAGAGCTCCGTCTCGATGCGAAGATACATGTCGATGTCAAGCGCGTTGTGGTGCGTCTTGAAGGGGCGGGCGTCCGCGCCGATCTCGAGGGGCAGCAGGATGGGGGTATCCACCTCCATATACCCGTGCGAATCGAGATACCCGCGCACCGCGGCGATGATCTTCGCGCGGCGGAAGAAGGTCTCGCGCACGTCCTCGTTCATGATGAGGTCGATGTGGCGGAGACGGTACTTCATGTCGACGTTCTGCAGCCCGTTGTGCTTTTCGGGCAGCGGCTTTAAGGCCTTGGAGAGCATTTCAAGATGCGTCAGATGGATGCTCACTTCGCCCGTCTTGGTCAGAAAGACGGTGCCGCGCGCGCCGACGATGTCGCCGATGTCGTAGTCCTTTTTATAGGCGGCATACACGTCCTCGCCCACGTCCTGGCGGGTGATATAGAGCTGGATGTCGCCGTTCCGGTCGCGGATGTGCGAGAAGGACGCCTTGCCCATGATGCGGCGGCTCATCAGCCTGCCCGCGACGGACACTTCCTTCCCTTCGAACGCGGCGAGATCGCCCTTGATCTCATCCGAACGGGCGGTGACGTCGTATTTGGTCTTGCGGTAGGGGTCGTTCCCCTCCGCGGCGAGTTTTGCAAGCTTTTCCCTGCGGATGCGCGCCTGTTCGGCAAGTTCTTCCGCCTCCGCTTCGGGCGATAACGTCTGATTCTCGTCCATACTGCTCCTTAACCGATCTTGACGATCTTGAGGATATAACTGCTCTCGGGCGCCTTGACGGTGACGCGCTCGCCCTTCTTGTGGCCGAGGAGCGCCGCGCCCACGGGGGACTCGTTGGAGACGATATTGCGCATCGCGTCCACTTCCGTCGTGCCCATGATGGTGTAGGTGACCTCTTCCTCCATCTCCTCGTCGTAGACGGTGACGGCGGAACCGATGTGGACCACGCTGTTGTCGTCCGTCTCTTCGATGATGACGGCGTTCTTGACCTTATAGTCGAGCTCGGCGATCTCGCCCTCGTTGGCGGCCTGCTCGTTGCGGGCGGCGTCGTACTCGGCGTTCTCCGAGAGGTCGCCGTGGCTGCGCGCTTCCGCGATGCGCTCCACGATCTCCGCACGCTTGACGGTCTGCAGGTACTCGAGCTGCTTTTTGGCTGCCTCGTAGCCTTCCTGCGTCATGTAAAACTGATCTGCCATGATAAAACCTCGCTGCGCCGTAAGGCGCTATTTTTATTCTCTCTTTCCGCCGCCCGCGGGCGGCGGCATTGACAATGAAAGACGACCGTGATCTCCCTTCGGAAACCACGGTTTTCTCTCCACTGCGCATTATTATATGCGATTTTGAGGCAAATGTCAACTCGCTTGCCCGCTATCGCGCCATTTTTCTTTTGACGAAGCGCTCGATGCGGCGCATCGCCTCCTCAAGCTCCGCCATGCCCGTCGCGTACGAGCAGCGGATATGATCTTCGCCGCAGGAGCCGAAGGCGTTCCCGGGCACCACCGCGACGTGCTCTTCCTCGAGCAGACCGTCTGCGAACTGCTCGCCCGAAAGCCCCGTCGCTTTCACCGAGGGGAAGATATAGAACGCCCCGCGCGGCTCGAAACAGGTGAGACCGAGATCGTTCATCGCCTTCACGAGGAAGCGGCGGCGCTTATCGTACTCCGAGCGCATCTTCTCCACCGAGGAAAAGCCGTCTTCAAAGCCCCCCGAAAGGGCGGCAACGGCGGCGTGCTGCGAAACGCGCGGCGCGCACAGGATGGTGTATTGGTGGATCTTCAGCATGGCGGCGTCGATCTCGGGTGGGGCGCAGGTGAAGCCCACGCGCCAGCCCGTCATGGCGAACGCCTTGCTGAACCCGCCGAGGAGCACGGTGCGCTCCTTCATCCCGGGGAGCGCGGCGATAGAGCAGTGCCTGCCGCCGTAGGTGAGTTCGGCGTAAATTTCGTCGGAGATGACGAGAAGATCGTGCTTTTCGACGAACGGGATGACGGCTTCGAGCTGTTTCCTCGTCATGATGCCGCCCGTGGGGTTGTTGGGATAGGCGAAGATGACCGCCTTGGTGCGGGGGGAGAGAGCCTCTTCGAGCGCTTCGGGCGTGAAGATGAAGCCGTTCTCCGCGCTGCAGCGGACGGACACGGGCGTGCCGCCGCACAGCTCCACGATGGGCGCATACGAAACATAGGCGGGATCGGGGATCAGAATTTCATCGCCGATGTCGCACACCGCGCGGAGGGCAAGATCGATGCCCTCGCTCGCCCCCACCGTGACGATGACGTGCTCGGGGGAATATTCCACCGCAAAGCGCTCTTTCAGATACCGCGCGATGAGGGTACGCAGCTCGACAAGGCCGCGGTTGCCCGTGTACTGCGTAAAGCCGCGCTGCAGCGAGCGGATGCCCGCCGAACGCACCTCCCACGGGGTGACGAAGTCGGGCTCGCCGACGCCGAGGGAGATGGCGTCGGGCATGTGCTCGACGATATCGAAATATTTGCGGATGCCGCTGGGCTTCAACGCCTTGGAGCGGGAATTGAGAAAGTCCCTCATGGCTGGATGGAGAGCCTGCCGCGCGGCTGTTTCTTCGTCATGGCTCCCTCGATCTTATACTTTTTGAGGATGAAGTGCGTCGCCGTGGAGATGACGCAGTCAAAGGTGGAGATGCACTCGGAAATAAAGCGCGAAACGCCCTTGATGGACTTGGACTCCACGATGACGAGGAAGTCGTAAGCGCCGCTCATAAGGTACAGCGTCTTGACTTCGTCGTGCTGGGCGATCTCTTCGGCGATGCCGTCAAAGCCCGAACCGCTCTGCGGGGTGACTTTGACTTCGATGAGCGCTTCCACGCACTCGTCCTCTTCCTCGTCGAGGTTGACGAGCGCCGCGTATTTGACGATGGTGCCGCGCTGTTCCATCGCGCGGATGGCATTTTCCACCTTTTCCTTCTCTTCCCCGACCATCACGGCGACTTTCTCCGCGGGGCAGCGGCAGTCCGCCGTCAAGACGTCGAGGATCTCGCGTTCCAGCTTGTTCATAGCTTCCTCCCTTACGCTTTTATTTTCTCATTATAGAGAAATCGGAAGAAAAAGTCAAACACATTTGCTTTTTTGCAAAAAATCGGCTATAATGGCAGTATGTTTCGCATCTGGGGAAAGGTCTATCAAGGCGACCACATCGAAAAACAGACGGTGTATGCGCGGGAAGAGCGCTTCACCTATTCGGAATTTTTCCGCTATCTTGCCGACATCTGCGACGAGCTGGACGTGCCCACGCCCGTCCTTTTGAAGCCGCATCTTTTTCAGTACGCCAAATTCAATCACGTCGTCTTCCGCCCCGCCGATTTCATGGAGGAAGTCCCCTTCACCAAACTCGTGCTGGAAAATATCCTCTGACCCCGCGCCTCCCTCGTCGGAGCAGGGCAAATTTCGCTTCCTCCTCGCCTCCCTCTTTGAGGGAGGTGCCCCAAAGGGGCGGAAGGAGTCACCTTATTATAGCCTCCTCTTCGGGGAGGTGGCGCGCTGTCCGACGCATGTCGGCAGCGTGACGGAAGGAGTTATCATAACGCGGCGCGCCGCTCCCCGAGGGGAGCGGCGCGCCGCTTCCTGTATTTCAGCCGCGTTCGGGCGCGGCGTTTTATCTTTACGCGGTATGCACGGCTTCGGCGGGCTTTTGCTTCTTGCCGTCGAGGAAGGCGGAAACGCCCTTCTTCCTCATCTTATACACAAAATAGTAGAGCGGCACGCCGAGGGCATACACCCACAGCACCTGCGTCGCCGCAAACGAGCCGACGAAAAACCAATAACTTGCCGCCGCCGTCTCCGCGACCAAAGTATGACACAAAAAGACGATGATGAGCGGGATAATAAAGGCGTTGAAGAGGACGGGGAAAATGCCCCCGACCGCCACCCGCGCTATATGACCACGGATGAGCTTCCCGATGCCCCACGTCGCAAGGGCGGCAAGGAGCGTTGCGAGCGAGCCGATGAACACGTCGTAGACGAGGAAGGGCGAGCCCAAATTTGCCAGCATGCAGCCGATGTAGAGGGCAGGGACCGCCTCGGGGAAGAAGAGCGGAAGGATGGTGAGCGCCTCTGCGGGCCTGATCTCCAGATATCCCTCATAGGCGATCGCCCCGAAGGCATAAGTAAACGCAACATACAGCGCGGCGATGATGCCGGCGCGGCAGATGCGTTTGGTGGTAAAAAATTGCTTCATGAAGTTGTACCTCGGTTTTTTTATTCAGAAGTGTTACCCGAAAACCTTCTGTCGCCCCCATGATACCGCATCCGCCCCTCTCCCGTCAAGCGATTTCACCGCGCATTTGTTCCCTTGCGGGAGCATAAGCTCCGCAAAAAACCGAAACATCCTTATTCTTCGGCAGCTGAAAGGATATTCTTCACCACAAGATCGATGTATTCACAGACGCCGTAAAAATTTTCGTCGATCTGACGGTTGGTAAAGCGGATGACTTGCAGATCGTACTCCGCCAACCGCTCTGTACGGAACGCGTCGTACTTCTCTCCTTCTTCTGAAAAATGTTGGGAACCGTCCACCTCGATCACGAGCCTTGCACGATGGCAATAAAAATCGGCGATAAATTCGCCGATCGGCCGCTGCCGCTGAAACCTGACCCGATAGCCGCGCAAAAAACGGTACCACAGGCGGTTTTCCTGCGGCGTAGCGTTCTTTCGCAGAGAGCGGGCAAATGTTATGTTCTTTCCGTTGTACCGCAGCGGCATCGCATCCCTCCTTTTACTCCCTCCGTCTCGCTGCCTCGGGAATCCTTCGGACAGCGAGCCACCTCCCCGAAGAGGAGGTCAAAATATGGAAATTCCTTATTATAAGCGCCTTCATGAGGGAGCTGTCGCGACATCCGGAGCTTGCTTCGGTGTCGTGACTGAGGGAGTCCTCCCCCTCGGTCACCGTCAAAAGCGGCGCAGCTTAAAATCGCCGCCTCACCAGTCCTGTTTTTTCAAAGACTTATCTTTGACGTCGTCGTAGTACTCAAAATAGCGCGCCTTCCACTCGGCGGGGGAGAGCGGCGCCTCCGCCCCTTCCGCCTCGCGCAGGTACTCTTCAAGCTCCTCGGGCGTGAAGTCCGACATCGAGATCTCCCCTTCATACTGCGAAAATAACTTCATGAGATCGAGTTTCGAGATCATATCCCCTCCCTGAAAAATATGTCGATGCGCCGGAAGAAGACAGGGTCGGGCTCGGAGAGCGCGATGCGTTCCTCTCTTCCGATGTCCGAATAAAACTGCGCCTCCTGCGCCTTCGTGAGCTGAAAACCGAACCTTCCCACCATCTTTTGGTATCGCTCCTCGAACGCTTCGTCCCTCTTGCAGGCGGCGGGCGAGAACCAGGCGTTGAGATGGTGCCTGCCCTTCACGATCTCGAACTTCAAGCGGCTGCCCTCGCTCCCGAGCTCGGCGCGGCGGGCATAGACGGAAGCCCCGTTGAGCCTGACCGCCCGATCGTGTTCGGCGTGCAGGATCAAAAAGCGCGTCTTTTTCGCTTTACGGATGCCCTTTTCCGCCGTATCATACATGGCGCTGCCGAAGCGTATCCCCTGCATGAAGAGGAGAGCGGGGTACATGAACCGCCCGAAATGCACGGTGAGAGTTGAACCGCTCTCAAAGAGCATCTTGGAAGGGTCGGAAAAGCCCGAAAGCGAGCACACCGCCTTCACGCGCGGATGCTCCCCCTTGCAGAACACGGCGCAGACGGCGTACCCGCCCCAGCTGTGGCCGTAAAGATAAAAGTCGAGCCCTTCAAAACAGGGCTGTTGCTCCGCCCACAAGAGGATGCACTGAAGGTCGATCGCCGACTGCGGCAGCCCGCGCTGGCTCCTGCCCGACGAAGCGCCGCTGCCCGTGGCGTCGTAGAGGAGCACGCGGTACCCCTCGTTCAGAAAGCCGCGCGCCTCGGAAAAGTAGCCCTCCGCACGGTCGCGGATGCCGTGGGAGAGGATGACGAGCCCCTTTGTGTTCTCCTCGCCGAGGTGATAGACGGCGAGCTTCTTTCGGCGGCCGACGGACACAAATTCCCGCCGCACCGCGATCGCGGGGAAGTCGGAAAAGAGCGCGCGCCGCGAATGCGTGTGCTCCACCCTGCCGTAAAGCAGCGAAAAGGTGATGCCCACCATGAGGATCTGCAATAAAAAGAGCAGCGCCGCCGCCCCGACGAGCGCGGCAAACACCCACAAGACGATCTCCCCGTCCGACATGCTCTCCTCCTTCCGTGCTATTTCATGAAATTCCTTATTTCCGCCTCTCTCCCCAGGCGGTCTTCCCCGCGCAAAAAGCTGTCGACCGCAGCGAGACGAAGGAGTCACCTCATGATAGGCTCCTCAAGGGCGAGAAAGCGCTTTCTAAATTTGGCTAAATTCCTTATTTTAGGCGCCTTCTTGAGGGAGCTGTCACGGCGTTCGGCTGTAAGCCGACACCGTGACTGAGGGAGTCACTGCCGGAGTAAACGTCAACTTCCCTCTCCCGGCGGGCATATCCCCCGACTTATCCACATTTCAACAAAACGGTGTGGATAACCCGCCCACATTTCCACAATCGGGCGTAAGTTCCCCACGGCTCAGCGGAAGGCATTGCGCGAAGGGTCGTACTCATACCCCAGCGCGCGCAGTTTTTCCTCCACTTCGCCCCTGTCCGCCCCGCAGTCTTCCAAAAGTTCGTCCAGCGAGGAATATTCGTCGCGCAGCTTCGTATTGAGGAAACTCAACAGCATCGCGCCGTCCGAAGGCAGTTTCATATTTGTTCTCCTCTCGGCGGCGCGCTGTCCGCGCCGCCCTCTTTTTTATTATAATACCGCACACGCAAAAATGCAAACATTATTTTGCCCGCCCGCCTTGACATTCTCCCCGCCAAAGGGTATAATACAAATGTTTACAAAGTGAAGAGGAGAGGACGCATGGCGGAACAAGAACAAAAGAAGGGCGATACGCAGCTCGAGGAGGACCTCATCCTCGCATGGATCCACGCCACGGGCGTTCTCAAAAACACGCGCATCACGCAGAAGATGATCTACAACGAAGCGGTGGTCATGTCCATCGTCTATGAACGCTACCGCGAAGACGGCGTGGGCGCGGTCACCTTCGGAGAGATCTGCCGCCGCACGCGGATGCTCAAATCGCTCGTCAACCGCACGATCGGCACGCTCGCTTCCCGCGGGTTTTTAGAGCGCAGGACGGGGGAGGACAAGCGTACCACCTACGTCGTGCCCGTCAAGAAGAAGCTCCCCGAATTTTTGGAAGAGCACGAACGCTCGCTCGCCCTCGCCCGCCGCATCATCGGGCTCATCGGCGAAGAGGACGCGCGCACGTTCTGCCGCATCGCGGAAAAGGTGTTCCACGCCGACCCTCTCCCCGACCATGAAAAGGACGATTAAACGGCAAAAGGACCGAAGCACAACGCTTCGGTCCTTTTCTTTCCCCCTATCAAGACAGCTCCCCGCACATATTATACCTGAGGCGAGGTGTAGTATTCGAATTCCTGCTCCAGATCGAGCACGGCGCCCTCGTCGACGGTGGCGAGCTTGGAGACGGAGACTTCATACGCCGTCATGGTGACGACCTCATCCTCGGAGAGCCGTTTCTGGTACTCGCGGCTCTGGATGCGCCCCGAGAGCATGATGCGCGCCCCCACGGCAAGATCCTGCACGAAGCGGGCGTTGCGCCCCCACGCGATGCAGGGGATGTAATCGGACTTGTTGTAAGCGCGGTTGACGGCGACGAGGAGATCGGAGATCTCGCGGTTGAAGGGAGTGGTGCGGTAGACGGGCGGCTTGCACAGATACCCGCCGAGCAGAATGCTGTTGGGGTTGCGCCCGGGGATGTCCTCAACGATGTCGCGCACGAACACGGTGAGCATGAGCCGCGAACGCCCGTTTTCGAGCTTATTGTAGCTTCTAAACTGCCCCTCGGCGCAGAGGATGCTCCCCTCTTTGAGATCGTTGCTGCGGATGATGCGCTCGGAGATGGTGACGGGCAGAATATCCGCCTGCCCCGAAAGGCGCGGCACGCGCACAAACAGTTCGTAAAACCCTTCCCCGTACACCTCGTGCGAAAAGACGGCTTCCGACACAATACTTCCTCTCAAGTAGACCTTATTGTTTTTTTCCATGATGTGATCCATATCCTTCGAGTACCTCCATGAGTATTTCCCTGAAAAAAAGCCGCGTCAGCCCTTTGCGGCGGAGAACTGCCTGCCCGTATGGTCGATGGTGTAATTTTCGCGGTAGATGAGCTCGCCGACGGGCACGAACGTAAAGCCGCGGGCGCGCAGCGTATCCAAAATGACGGGGAGCGCCTCCGCCGTATGCAGCCCGTTGTTGTGGCAGAGGATGATAGACCCGCTCTTCGCCTTGGAGACAACGCGCTCTGCGATCTCCTTCGCGGAAAGGTCCTTCCAGTCGAGGGAGTCGACGTCCCATTGGATCGGCATGAGCCCCAAAGCAAGCGACGTGTCGATGACGGCGTTGTCGTAATCGCCGAAGGGCGGGCGAAAGAGAGTCACCTGCTTTCCCGTCACTTCGGTGATAGCGCGAGAAGAGGTCGTAAGCTCGGTTTTTATCGCCTCTTCGGAGAGCTGAGACATTTTGGGGTGCGTCGCGCTGTGCGTGCCGATCTCGTGCCCCGCCTCGTCGATCTTTTTGAGATGATCGGGGTGTTCCTCCGCCCAGAACTGCACGGTGAAGAAGGTCGCCTTGACGTTCGCCTCTTCGAGCGCCTTCAAGATCGCATCGGTGTGCTCGGTGCCCCACGCGCAGTCAAAGGTGATGGAAAGGGCGTTGTCCTCCCGCTCCACGCTGTACACGGGCAGGGAGCGCGCCCCGCTCCAGAAGACTTCCTCCGCCCCTGCCGCCCCCGCCGCAAGCGCGGAAAGGGCGACAGCCGCCGTCAAGGCAAAGCTAAGTACGAGCGAACGCAGCCGTAAGATCATTTGTCCCTGTCACCTCGGTTATGATACTATTTTTTTGCACGGAGAATTTGGGGAGTTTTGTCGAGCCGCGCGCTTTCGGGTCGAATGTACCCCTTCCCGTCGCGCGAGACCGCCTGTCCCCCGCTCTCCCTTTCAACGTATGCACAGTTCGGAGCGTTTATCCCTTTTTCTGCGCGAAAAGCGGCATGCCCCCTGCGATAAAAATAAGCGGCGCGCCGCGGGAATTATCCCGCGGCGCGCCGCGTCTATCAAATTCCTGCCCCCCTCTTGGCTCCCTCCTCGGGGGTGAGCAAGTGCTTTATTGATTTGTAAAATTCCTTATTTTAGGCGCCTTCTTGAGGGGTGAGCAGGCGCTTTCTTGGCAAAGCCACGGTGTGGCTTTGCCCGCCTGCGAACTTGGAAACGGCACATTGTCCGTGCCGTTTCCTGACCGAGCGCGGTTTCCACCGCGCGAGAAGCTGTCTTGCCGTCCGATGATATATCGGCGGCAAGACTGAGGGAGTCGCCGCATTTTCATAAGCTTGCTTCCGATAACGGCGCTCCTCTCTATCGAATATCTGACGAAATTTTCTCTGCCGTAAGAGAAAACTTCCTGCCGTCGGGGAGCGTATAAAAAAGGACGTTCCCCATATCTTTCGCTTCCCCGAAAAAGTACTCGTCGACGAGCGGTTTCAGCGCGGCGATGATGTCTTCCTCCGTCACAACTGCGTCGTCTTCCCAACCGATCTTGTTCATTCTTTTCCTCCTTATAAAAAAATAGAGCGTGCCTCCGAAGAGGCACGCTGCATTTGCATCTCCGGTAGATGTCACTCAAACCGTACGCCCATAAGGAAACAGAGATACGAAATGCCTTTTCGTACCTTATGGGGTAACAATATCCAGTTTGAGTGACGCTTATAGTATAGCACAGCCCCGCGGAAAAAGCAAGATAAAACACTAACAATGCGAAAACAGACCTTAACTCCTTCCGTCGCGGCATCCGAAGCAAGCTTCGGATGCCGCGCCACCTTCTCGCGCGGTAGAGACCGCGCTCGGTCAGGAAACGGCACGCTCCATGTGCCGTTTCCAAGCTCGAAAGCGGACAAAGCCCCACCGGGGCTTTGCCAAGAATACGCTTTCACGCCCTCTCGGAGGGAGGCAAGGAAGTTACTGTTTCCCCTCGCTTCTAAAATGAAATGAGCCGAGCAAGGTTTCCTTGCGCCGGCTCAATCAATTTGCACCCGTTGAAGAATGCAATAACTCCCTCCGTCACGCCACCGTTATGCACGATAGAAAGAAACGCCTTTCCCGCATATCGCGCTTTTTACAATAAGGCGACTCCCTCAGTCTCGCTCCGCTCGACAGCTCCCCCATGGGAGGAGCCAAGGGAGGTGGCGTTCCCCTCGCTTCTAAAATAAAATCCCGCGAGGAGGGTTCCCCTCCGCTGCGGGACTCAATTTGCCTCTTACCAGAGGCTTCTTGTCAGAGAAAGACAAACAGGTTCGCGGGCGAAAGCGCCCGTTAAAATCGCGGCACTCCACCCCTCACGACTTTTTTGTGCTTGCACAAAAAAGTGTGAACCTCTCAGAAGTCTTCCTCGTCCTCTTCGTCGTCCTCATCGTCGTCGCCGAGGGTATAGATCTCGTCGCCCGTGACGTAGTCAAAGTCCTCTTCTTCGCTCTCTTCCTCGAACTCTTCTTCCTCTTCTTCGGCGTTCTCCTCGTCGAGCTCGGCGAACTCCTCCTTCATGCCGTCCATTTCGGCGTCGAGGTCGTCCGTGTCGTCGTCGAGGTATTCGCGCCACTCGTCGTCCTCTTCGGGATCGGGCTCCGCCTCCTCCATCTCCGCCTTCTTGCGGCACTCCTCGCACATCTTCTCGCCGGGCATCATCATGTTCTCGCCGCAGACGGGGCAAAGTTCGGTGGGGATCTCGCCCTCTTCCTCTTCTTCGATCTCGTCCGCATCCGTACGGATGCCCTTCATCTCCTTGAGGCAGACGTCGCAGTATTCCTGCTTTTCCGCGTCGATGTAGTTGAGCTCGCAGCGCGGGCATTTCATGTAACGTACCATAATTTTCCTCCCCGTATCCGCCCGTCTCGGGCATCAGGCTAGTAGATTATATTTATTTTTATTTTTCTTGTAAACCGTTTTTTTATTCCTTTCGGAAAAAAGTCGCCTTTTTTTCGAAAATTTCTCTTTCGCCTCATAATATATTAAAAATCCCGCCCCAAAAGGGCGGGATATTGCATTTTTTTGATCAGTTCTTTTCTTCTTCCGCCGCCTCGCCGGTGGGGGCAGCCTCCTCTGCTTCAGCGGGAGCCTCTGCTTCTGCAGGCGCGGCAGCTTCGTCGTCCGAATCGAGGTCCTTGTCGCCGTCCGTTTCCTCGGCTTCTGCTCCTTCTTCATCGGGAGCAGCAGGCTCTTCTACCGCCTCGCCGGCAGGCGCAGTTTCCTCGACGGCAAGATCGTCCGCATAGACGTCCACGGAGCGGTCGTCCGTCGTATCGACGTACATCTTGGGCTCGTCGCCGCCGCCTTCCTTGTTCTTCTTCGCGCGGAGGATGAAGAACACCGCAAGCCCTGCGCCGACCACCACGATGCCGATGCCGACGCCGATGAGCGCCCATGCCCATGCGGGAAGTCCGCTCTCCTCCTCAGTGACGGAGTAGTGCTCGAGCGAGCCCTCCCAATATGCCTCGATCGCGTCAAAATCGCTCTCGCTCATCGCGCCGATGCGGCGGATGAAGTGGCTCCTCGTGCGCGCCTCGCCGAGGCCGTCGCCGTCCTCCGTGAAGCGCTTGAAGTACTCCTGCTCCTCGGTGCTGTAGAGGTAGGTGTCCTTCTTGCCTTCGTCGATCGCATCTTGGATGTTGCGCGCGAACGCCGTCGAATCATAGGTAAGGTATCCGTTTGCAAATACGTACTCGCGGTCGGAATACTTCTCTGCGGCGGCGTAGAAGACGTCGTCCTGCCCCATGAAGAAGTAGTAGCGGAGCGCGGTCGGCATGTTTTCGCCCACGTCGTCCGCGGAGGACTCGATGACGCCCTCTTCGCCGACGATATTTTCGTACTCTTCGTTGAGCGCTTTGAGCTCGCTGTTGTCCATCACCGCGCCGCTCTCGTTTTTGAGCGAGAAGGCGGAAATGTAATTGTAGGAGGTATTCCCGATCGTCTCGGCGTCCGCAAAGAACAGCGTGCCGTCCACGATCTCGAAGTTATACCAGCTGCCCGCATGCTCGATATCGAGCAGCTGCACGGGAGCAAAGGGCGCGTTGTCCTCATATCCGAGGATGCGGTAGTCCTCTTCCGTGCCGTTGTAGACGGCGCGGCAGATATTCGAGCCGCTGTCGCCCGAGACGGTGTAATAGACGTAAGCATATTCGTCGCTCGACGTATCGTCGACGGAGACGAGCACGGCGTCCGTCGCGCCGCGTGCGATGAGCGTCGTCTCGGTGCCTGTTTCCGTCACGTCTGCGCGGAAGATATTGCTGCCGTCCACATAGAGGTAGTGGTGCGCGCCTGCGTCGTCAAGATAGAAGATGGCGGCGGTGCCGGCGTGATCGGTGGTCTGCGCCACGACGTCGAGATATTCCGCGCCGTTGCCCGAAACAGAATTCCAGCCGCTTCCGAGCTCGTCTGCGGAGAGGTAATAAAGCCAGCCGCCCTCGCCCGTCGAACCCGTCTGCGCGAGATCGGTGCGGGTGAAGTACAGCCCGCCGTTCGAATATGCCTGCAAGGTGTAGGTGTAGCCCGCGTAGGAGAGGGGCGTCACGCCCTCTTCGAGGTCATGGGTGAACTGCGTGGGGGAATTGACGTACGTCGCGCCGATCCCGTCGAGGACGATCTCGCCGAGGTTCCAATAGGGCTCCTCGCCGTCGTGCTCCTCGAGATACTCTTCGGAATAGCTGTATTCGTAGGGCGCTTCCGTCGCGTCTGCGCGCACGCGGTAGATCTGGTTGTATTCGCGCGCGAGCGAGCTCCCTTCGACGTCGATATCCATCGTCACGCCCATCGTATAATAGACGTAAGGGGTGCCGCTCGCCGCCGTGTCGACGACGTATTCCGTCACATCCTTCGCAAGGACGGTGTCCGTCTTGTTTCCGGTGTTGTAGGAGTGCAGTTCGGAATCGCTCTCATAGACGAGATAGACCGTTCCCTCCACTTCCATGTAGCGGTAGACGGTGGCGTTGTCCGCAACGTTGAAATAGCTTTGGATATCCGAACCGTCGAGGCGGGCGCTCTTGAAATCGAGGTACTCGCTCTCGATGACGCCCGAGGTATTGCGCACGTTGTTGGGAGTCGCGTAATACACCCTGTCGCCGAAGATGTAGATGCCCGAAGAATAGTCGGCGGCGACCATCAGAGAGGGGATGACCGTCTCCGCGCTGTTGATGCCCGCTTCGAGATCGCTCTTTGCGATGCGCATGAGCGAACCCTTGACGGGGGTGCCGTAGGTGTTATCCGCAGTATAGGCCTCCACGCCGTTGATGAAGTAGACGTAGCTGCCCTTTTCGACGACGAAGCCGCCGTTGGAAACGACCTCGCCCGAGGAAAAGTCCCCATCGAGGGGCGTAAAGGACGCATCGCACGCCGAAAGCGCTCCCGCGCCGAGCGCAAGCACTCCCGCCGTCACGATAGTGATGAGTTTTTTCGAAAAGTTCCGCATAAAAGGATTCCTTATAAGGTACCGTAAAATTCTCGTTCTAACGATACGTTCTCCATTATATACTAAATCAAGGGTTTTGGCAATCAAAAAGCCGCTTTGCACGCGCTTTTCTTTGAGAAATTTTAGCCCCCGAGGTGCGCTTTTATGGAACGATTCGGCATATTCGAGCTTTTGGACGCGCTCTCCGCCCTCCCCCGCGCGGAGGAAAAAGGCGAGCGGGAAGCAGGGGAAGAAGCGCCCTCAAAAGAGCGCGTTCCGCCCCCCGCGGACCCCGCGCCCACGGCGCTCGAAAGCTTTTTGAAGCGTCACGACGCCCTTGCAAAAAAGGCGGAAAAGAAATAAGCGCCGCACGGGCGCTTCTTTCATGAGCGTTCCTCCATGACGGAGAGGATATGTTCGGTATAAAGGCGGGCGACGTTGACCCCCGTGACCTCTTCGAAGCCGCGGAAAAAGGCGTTGGAATTGACTTCGCAGAGATAATACCCCCGCTCGCCGAAGAGCACGTCGACGCCGCAGTAGTCAAGGCGCAGGAGCCGCGCCGCCTTTTCGCACATCGCGCGGACTTCCTCGGGCGCCTCGAACGGCGAGCCCACGCCCCCCATCTCCAGATTGGAGCGGAAATCGTGAAGGGACCGCCGTTCCATCGCGGCGACGTACTTTCCCCCGATGACGATCACGCGGATATCGCGGCCGTAGCTGGAGGAAATGCAGCGCTGGAACAGGTGCGGCATACACTTCACCTGCTCCGCGAGCGTTCTCAGCTCCTCCCTGTCCTCCGCTTTGGCAACGCCCTTCCCCAGCGAGCCGTAACTTGTCTTGACGATGAGCGGGAATCCCAGCTCCGCGGCGACGCTGTCGAGCGTCTCGTCCGTGATGCGCTCCGAAGGGTCGTAGCAGAGCAGCCCGGGGAGCGTCTTCGGCATGGGGATGCCCGCATCGGAGAGACAGATCGCCGTCGTCATTTTATCGTCGCAGGCCTCGACGGCGGCGTGCGGGTTAAACAGCCGCATCCCCGTCTTTTCCAGGAGACGGGAAATATATTTGTCCTTGTCGAGATAGATGCAGAAATCGTACCCCGAAAGGCGGGAAAGCACCTCTCCGCCGTCCCCGAGCGAAGCGGCAAAAAAGTTGTTGCGGCGGATGTCTGCCGCGACCCCCCTCTTTTCCAGCTCCTCCTTCAGCCGCCCGGACTGATACAGGCTGTGCTCCGGCCCGGAATAGGCATTGATCAGGATGACCGCTCTCATCATTTTACCCCCGCAATGGCGATGTAGGACGTATTGGCATACCGGAAGCTCCTGTCGACGAACGCCTCTTTGGATCCCGCCGGCGCCTTTGCGAACCACTCCCGTTTCTGTTTCGGCTCTTCGTTCCCGGGATCCTGTTTTAAGAGCTCGCCGAACACAAGGGAATGGCGCAGCTCGGGAACGGTCATGCCCTGCATCGGCACGCAAAACGACTTTTTCCTGAACCGCGCCGCGTATTCCGTTTCGGTGAGAACGGACTTGCTCACGAGGAAGTTTTCGCTGACGAGAAAGACGGCGCCCTTGCACTTATCGCTGCCGATATGCCGCCTCGCGTTGAGATCCCATTCCTCTCCGTAACTCATCGCATCGTCATAAGCGACGTTGTAGCCGCGGCGGCGGAACTCCTCCAAAATGCCAAAGATGTCGTCCTTGTGGGAATAGCCGAGAAACACATAGTCTTTGGTACGGTCGTTCATGGCGCCCTCCTTTTTGCTATTATACCGCATTTCCCCGAAGGCTGCAACCAAAAATCGTCCGCTCCTCCGCGCAAAACAAAAACGTCCGCAGGGTGCGGACTTCTGTGTTTTTGAAGATCATCTCTTGGAGAACTGAGGAGCTCTGCGCGCCTTCTTGAGGCCGTACTTCTTGCGCTCCTTGACGCGGGGGTCGCGGGTGAGGAAGCCTGCCTTCTTGAGGGCGGGACGGACTTCGGGCTCGCTCTGCAGGAGCGCCCTTGCGATGCCGAGGCGGATGGCGCCCGCCTGGCCCGTATAGCCGCCGCCGATGACGTTCACGAAGATATCGTACTTGCCTTCCGCCGCCACTTCGACAAGGGGCTGCTTGACGATGTACTGAAGCGTGCCCATGGGGAAGTAGTCTTCGAGGGAACGGTCGTTGATGACGATGGCGCCGCTCCCCGAAGGGATGAGGCGAACGCGGGCAATGGCCTTCTTTCTGCGGCCGGTACCCCAAAACTGCAATTTCTTTTTCAAATTTGCCTTAGCCATGTCGATACCTCGTTAAAATAATTTCAGCTCTTCGGGCTTCTGTGCCGCGTGGTTGTGCTCCGCACCCTTGTAGACGCGCAGCTTCTTGATCATCTGTCTGCCGAGGGAATTCTTGGGGAGCATGCCGCGGACCGCCTCATAGACGACGAGGTCGGAACGGTCTGCCATCATCTTCCCGTAAGCGATCTCCTTGAGGCCGCCGATGTATCCCGTATGATAGCGATAGAACTTATTTTCGAGTTTCTTACCCGTGAGCACCACCTTGTCGCTGTTGATGACGATCACGAAGTCGCCCGTATCGACATTGGGAGTGAACGTGGGCTTGTTCTTGCCGCGAAGGATCGCCGCCACCTTGGAAGCGAGCCGGCCAAGGGGGATCCCCGCTGCATCGACAACGTACCACTTTCTCTCAACCGTCTGAGCATTTGCCATATAGGTTTTCATATCTGTGTACTCCTTACTTGCCTGATCATTCCGTTATCGTTGCTGTTTAGCAGGGGCTGTGCCTCGAGAAACGATTTACTCCTTCATTATAGGCAAGAAAAAAAGTTCCGTCAAGCTGTTTTGAGTTGCGATTTTTAATTTTTTCCCGAAAAGCGCAAAAATTTTGTTTGCTCCCGAATGAAGGGCGAACGCGCACATTTTTTGCACGAAATCCCCTTTTTTCGGGCATTTTTTGTTTTGTCACTTATCATTTTAAGCCGTTCGGAAATGCCGCGCGAGACGATGGCGCGGCGAATATCCTTTATATCTCACTTCCTCGGCGGGATGCTCTTTACGACGCGGGCGGGGTTGCCTACGGCAAGGGAGTTTGACGGGATATCTTTCACCACGACGCTGCCGCCGCCGATGACGACGTTGCTGCCGATGGTGACGCCCGGCATCACCTTGACGCCCCCGCCGATCCACACGTCGTCCCCCACCGTGATGGGAACGCCCGTCTCGACGCCGCTGTTGCGAAGATCGGCTTCCAAAGGATGATTGACGGCATAAAAGCCGCATTGGGGCGCGATAAAGACGTTGTTGCCGAACGTGATGGGCGCGCAGTCCAGAAACACGCAGTCGTAATTGACGAAGAAGTTGTCGCCCGCATGCACGTTGAACCCGTAATCGATGCGGATGTTCTTCTCAACGAGCGCATTTTCGCCCAGCGAGCCGAACAATTCGCGCAAAATGCGTTCGCGCTTCTCCGTCTCGGTACGCTTGGTCTCATTATACTCGTCGCACAGCTCCACCGCGCGGATGTGCGCCGCCCGCACTTCGGGGTCGGTGTAGTCGTAAAGTTCGCCGTCTTTGAGTTTCTGAAGTTCGCTTTTCATTTCTTATCCCTCGAAAAAGCGGAGCTGCGATCGCGCTCCGCATATTTTCATAAAATGACTTTATCTTTCGCCGCACTCTCGGAATTGCCTCCGAGCCGAAGGCGAACGTCGGGTTTTCCTCTCCTCACGGAAATTGCTTTTGTCGGTTCAAAAACAAATTCGTGATCTCATTCCAGGATCGCCTTGATCCTTCTCACGCCCGCCGAGGAGGACTGCTCCTTGACGATCTTGAAGTGCCCCAAAACGCCCGTGCTCGCAACGTGCGGCCCGCCGCACATCTCCTTCGAAAAATCGCCGATGGAGTACGTCTTCACGACGTCGCCGTACTTGCTGTCGAAGACGCCCACGAAGTGCTCTGCCCGCGCCTCATCGAGGCTCATCTCCTTGTAGACGACGGGGATATCTTCTTTGATCTTCTCGTTGACGAGGTCTTCGACCTGCTGAATTTCCTCCTTCGTCATGGGGCGCTCGAAGTTGAAGTCGAAGCGCATCCGCTCATCGGTGATGTTGCTGCCCTTCTGGTTGCAGTCGGGCGAGCAGACAACTTTGAGCGCGGCGTTGAGAAGGTGGGTCGCGGTGTGGTACTTGGTCGCCATCTCGGAATGGCTCTCAAGGCCGCCCTTGAACTGCCCGCCCGCAAGGACGCGGCTCTTTTCCTGGTGCTCTTTGAAGGCGGCGTCGAAGCCCTCCCTGTCCACCGTCAGCCCGCGCTCTAAGGCGAGTTCTTCGGTGAGTTCGAGGGGGAAACCGTAGGTATCGTAGAGGCGGAACGCCTGCTTGCCGCCGATGACCGTCTCCTTCTGATAGGAAGGGTCCTTCTGCGCCATGAAGGCGTTCTTGCGCTCGAGGCCCTGGACGCACTTTTCAAATTCCTTGATGCCCTGCGCGAGGGTGGCTTCGAAGCGGTCTGCCTCGTTCTTGATCTCAGAGAGGATATACTCCTTCTTCTCGTGCAAATTGGGGTATGCCTCGCCGTACACTTCGTCGATGAAGATGGCGGCGCATGCTAAAAGAGCGCTCGTCTCCACGCCGAGCTGGCGGCAGTAGCGGATGGCGCGGCGCATGATGCGGCGTAAGATATAGCCCGCGCCCGTGTTGGAGGGCAGGATGCCGTCCTTATCGCCGATGAGCATCACCGTCGTGCGCGTGTGGTCGGCGATGATGCGCATCGCCTTGCGCGCCTCTTCGTCCTCGTCGTACTTCTTGCCCGAGATCTCTTCGAGCTTTTCGATGACGGGCAAAAAGAGGTCGGTCTTATACCCGTCCGAAAGCCCGTTCAAAAAGAGGAGCATCCGATCGAGCCCGAAGCCCGTATCGACGTTCTTGTTTTCGAGCGGCACATAGCCCGTCTCCGTCTTGCGGTACTGCATATAGACGTCGTTGCCGATCTCCACATAGTCGTCGGGGAAGACGGGGTCTTCCTTCTCCTCGTCGATGGGATAGAACCACTCGTTGTCGGGGCCGCAGGGGGTGCCGACGGTGCCTTCGAGCTCCCACCAGTTGTCGCTCTTGGGAAGGAAGAAGATATGTTCGGGCCTGATGCCGAGCCCCTTCAAAAGCTCTGCCGTCTCCTCGTCGCGGGGGGCGCTCTCGTTGCCCTCGAAGACGGTGGAGCACAGCTTGTCCTTATCCAGCCCGAATTCTTTGGTGAGGAGTTCGAACGTCCACGCCGTCTTTTCCTTCTTGAAATAGTCGCCGAGCGACCAGTTGCCCATCATCTCGAAGAAGGTGAAATGGGAAGCGTCGCCGACGGAGTCGATATCGACGGTGCGCACGCAGCCCTGCACATTGCACAGCCGCTTGCCCGCGGGGTGTGTTTTGCCCAAAAGGTAGGGCATGAGGGGCTGCATGCCCGCCACGTTGAACATGACGCCCGTCGAGCCGTCGCCGATGAGGGAGACGGCGCCGATGTCGGTGTGTCCCTTGCTCTCGTAGAAGGAGAGCCACTTTTGCCTGAGTTGTTTGGATGTGATCTTCATGGTATATTCTCCCGGGGGATGCCCCGCTGTCTTTTCAATCGCTAATTTTAATCGGCGCGCCCCCGTTTGTCAACAACTTTTCGGGGCGTTTGCCCGCTTCCTCAAAGCTTTGTGAGCGTATAGCCGTCCTTGCTGTCCTTGACGGCATAGCCGAGCGCCTTGAGCTTTTCTCTGAGCTCGTCCGACTTCGCCCAATCTTTGTTTGCGCGCGCCGCCTTCCGCTCTTCCGCGACCGCCTTCACTTCCTCGGGGATGTCCTCCTGCTTTTCGCCGTATGCTGCAAGATATTCCTTCGCGTCCTTCTTGAAGAGCCCCAGAAGGGAGTACGTCGCGCGAATTTGGTTGACGATGCGGCGCGCCCTGGGGTCTTTTTCTGCAAGCAGGCGGGTGACTTCCTTGAAATAGCCGAAGAGGTCGGAAAGGGCGAGCGCGGTGTTGAAGTCGTCGCTCATCGCCTCGTCGAAGCGCTTGTCGATGCTCTCCTCCCCGCCCTGCTCGTCGGGGAAGGCTTCCTCGGCGCGGGCGATGAGTTCGTAGAAGCGGCGCAGGTGCGCTTCCGCCTCGGGGAAGAGGCTGTCCGTGATGTTGATGTCGCCGCGGTAGCCCGTCGAAAGCAGCGCGAACTTGACCGCCTCGTTGGAATACTGCTTCAGAAGGTCTTCAAGGAGCAGGCTGTTGCCGAGCGACTTGCTCATCTTCTGCCCGTTGACCTTGATGAGCCCGTTGTGCGTCCAATACTTTGCGAACCGCTTGCCCGTGAGCGCCTCGCTCTGGGCGATCTCGTTCTCGTGATGGGGGAAGATGAGGTCTCTCCCGCCGCCGTGGATGTCGATCTGATCGCCGAAGGCGGCGCGGTTCATCGCCGAGCACTCGATGTGCCAGCCCGGGCGCCCCTTGCCCCACGGCGAATCCCAGCAGATCTCGCCGGGTTTTGCCGCCTTCCAGAGCGCGAAGTCGTAAGGGTGGCGCTTGCTGTCGTCGTTTTCGACGCGCACGCCGTCCAAAGCGTCCTCCTTGTCTCTGCCCGAGAGCTGCCCGTAAGCGGGGAAGGTATCGACGTCGAAGTAGACGTCGCCGTTGTCCGCGGCATAGGCATGCCCCGAGGAAATGAGCGCTTCCACAAAAGAAATGATATTGCCGATGTTCTCCGTCGCTTTGAGCCAGAGAGTGGGGTCGTCCACGTCGAACTCGCGCATCACATGGTCGATCTTTTCGATCATCATCTCGGCATACTTGTCCGCGGGGATGCCCGTCTCCTTGGAGCGGGCGATGATCTTGTCGTCAACGTCGGTATAGTTGCGGGCGTAGGTCACCTGATAGCCCTGCTTTTCGAGGAACTTGCGGAAGATATCGTAGAGCATCGCCTGAAAGGCGTGCCCGATATGCGCCTCGCCCGACACCGTGATGCCGCAGGCGTACATCTTCACCTTCCCCTCCTCGATGGGAACAAATTCTTCCTTCCTTCTCGTCAAAGAATTATAAATTTTCATCTTGTTTCTCCTTATCGTCTGTCGTTATTTCCTGCGCCGCTGTTTTTTCGGCGTCTCCGTCCCGGGCGGCCGCTCCGTTCTCTTTCACGGCGTGCGTCTCCTCCCACGAGGCAAACTTTTCGAGACGTTCTTCAAGCTCGAAGATGCGCTCGCGCAAAAAGCTGACTTCCTTCATCACGGGATCGTCCTTTTCGGGGATGAGGTCCTGCGTCTTTTCGCCGTTGATGCGCACGACACGCCCGGGAACGCCCACGACCGTCGCATAGGGCGGCACTTCCTTTAAGACGACCGCACCCGCGCCGATGCGCGCGCCCTCGCCCACGGTGAAGCCGCCCAAAACTTTCGCCCCGCTCGAGACGGTGACGTTCTTTTTGATGGTGGGGTGGCGCTTGCCGCGCTCCTTGCCCGTGCCGCCGAGGGTGACGCCCTGATAGATGACGACGCCCTCTTCCACTTCCGCCGTCTCGCCGATGACGACGCCCATGCCGTGGTCGATGAAGACGCCGGGGGCGATCTTCGCGGCGGGGTGGATCTCGATGCCCGTCAAAAACTTCGCAAACTGCGACGCCCAGCGCGCCAAAAGGCGCAGGTGCATCTTATAGAGGCGGTTCGCAAAGCGGTGCCACGAGAGCGCGTGCACGCCCGAATAGGTGAGCCAGATCTCGAACTTGTTGCGTGCGGCGGGGTCGTTGCGCTTCGCCGCCTCGATATCCTTCCTCAGTCTCGAAAAAAACATATCCCCCTCCTTCTCTTTGTATTATGATGTTATCATTGCTGAAATTCCTTTGCGTGAAGGTACAAAAAAACACCTCTATACCATTGTATAAAGGCGCTTTCGGCACGGTCCCACTTTATTTCGGAAAAGCAACTTTTCCCTCATTTTGCCCCGATAACGGCGGGCACGCCGCGGACATTGCTCCGGACCTCAAGCGCGGAGGACGCACGTTCCCGTCCCCCTTCCCGAGCGCCCTTCCAGCCATGGGGCGCCTCTCTTACGGGCAAAGGGCGGTACTCTTTCCGCCGCATCGGCTCTCTTCATTCAATTGTAGATATTTTAGCACACGCTCCCGCTTCCCGTCAAGTGTTTTGCTGCGGTTTCCCCGCTCCTTTCTTCCTCTCTCCCGATCGGCAGGTTTTCGATATGGTACTCCTGAAGGCACCTGTCTCTCATCTCGGGGTTGAAAAGTTCCCGCTCCAGCAGGTATTCCACCACGACGTCGCATACGACGGTGAGGTCGAAACTAAACCCCGAGAGCACCAGAAGGGCGTTGGTGTCCTGCGGGCGCATGCGGCAGACGAGCGCCAAGGCGAGCACCGTATTCTTTTGGGGATAGAGCTTTCCCTTGACGATGCCCTCCCACACCTCGGCGGGGATGCTCAGCTTTTCTCCCGCGCTCCCGACGCTCTCTCCGCTGTGCGCCAGGATGGAGGGAAGATGCTTTGCAAAGGTATTCTTGTCGAAAAGATCGTTCCATTTTTCGCGAAAGGTACGGAAGCGGAAGGAAAAGGTGAACGTCGTATCCGTGAGCCCTTCCTTCAGCGTCTTCAAAAGCTCGCCGCACTTTTCCTGATGGCAAAGCCGCAAGAGGGAACTGTCCTTCCTGCCGATGTTCCCGTCGCGGTCAACGGTCAATAGCTCGGGGCGGCGGTAGCCCTCGAGCGCGGCAAGCTTGGTATAATCGGAATAGTGCGCCGCAAAAAACTCGTCGAGCGCTTCCAAATACGTCTCTTTCATGCCCCTATTGTAACACGGAAGGGACAAAATTGCAAAGCGTTTTCGACCGCTTCTTCGGAAGGAATCACGCCTCTCATCCTCTTTTCCGCCGAAATACTGCGTTATTATTTTTCATTATGTGAACGACCGAAGTAAAATTGCGCAAATTTTACACTTTTTTTACAGCATATCTGACAAATTGTGAAATTTTCGGGATGAAGCACTTGCATTTCCGACAATGTTGTGTTAAAATATGACAGAAAACAAAACTGGGAGTAAAGGGGTATTTTCCGATGAAAAAAGAACGGATCGAAGAGATCGCAGAACTTTTAGACAAGCGCGGCAAGCTCACCTTGGAGCAGCTCGACGAACACTTTCCCAATGTGTCGCAGATGACCATCCGCCGCGATCTTTTACAGCTCGAACAGGAAGGCAGGGTCATCCGCGTGCGCGGGGGCGCCATGTCCGTCAAAGAGGTACAGAAAGTCTCGGGCGAGAGCTACACGCGCAAGATCGCTTCGCAGACGGACGAAAAGATCACGATCGCCCAAAAAGCGGCGAGCCTCGTCGAAGAGAACACGTCCATCTTCATGGACGGCGGCACGACGGCGCTTTATCTTGCAAAAGAGCTGCCCGATATCGATATCCACGTCTTCACGAACGGTCTTGCCGTCGCCATCGAACTTGCCAAGAAGAAGAACATGAAGGTGACCATGCTGGGCGGACAGGTGATGCCCGAAAACCTTTCGACTTCTTCCCCTTCGGCAAAGATGTATTTCGAAAACACCAACTTCGAGCTTGCCATCATCTCGGCTTCCGCCTTCACGCCCGAAGACGGTTTTTCGTGCGGCTCTCAGGTGGAGGCAGACCTTCTGATCCTTGCAAGAAAGAAGGCGCGTTCCGTCTACATGATGCTCGACAGCTCCAAGATCGGCAAGATCATGCCTTATACCTTCGCGCACCTCGACGATATCAACGTGCTCATCACCGACGGGAACTTCCCCGCCGACCTCAAAAAGAAATTCGCGGAAGAGAATATCGTTGTGATGTAATGCTTTCGCGAAAATCTTTTTGCTGACGCAAAAATCTTTCCGCGAGACTAAGCGCAGGTATGCGCTAATTGAGTGCGCGGGCGCAGGGGAACCCTGCTTGCGCCATTATTTAGAAAACAGAGGGGAACCCTGCTCGGCTCGGTAGATTTTTAATTCACGGAATTTCTTTTGCTTCGCAAAACAAATTCCGTGAGGAGTGAAGTACCGCGATTTTAAGCAGCGTTATCGCCCACACACTGTTTTGTCCTTATTTGACAATAAGTGCCCTGCGGGTACAAATTGAGTTCTGCTGCGCAAGGCAACCTTGCTTGCAGCATAATTTTAGAGATTCCTTATTATAGCCTCCCTGTGTAAGGGGAGGTGGCTTGCCAAAGGCAAGACGGAGGGGTTGTTAAGCTCGGCGACGCGACGGAAGAAGTCACCGCGTCGCCGCAAGCCCCCCACAAGCACATAAAAAATCAAACCAGAAAAGGAGGTCTTCTATGACACACGATGTTTCCGGCAGCACCTACAAATTTCAAAAGGCGTATCCCGAATACTTCAAAGATCTCAGCGACAAGGAAAAGGAATTTGCCGAATTCTTCGTCGCGATGATGAACACCACCGCACAGGAATGCACCCTCACCTTTTCGGGCGGCGCCGCCACCATGCTCAACGGCGGGCGCGAGATGAAGGGCACCTATTCTCAGGATGGCGAAAAGCTCACCGTCAAGGGTCTCCCCCAATTCCCCGAAGAGGGCACTCTCACGGAAGAGGGCATCGACTTTGTGCAGCGCCAAAAGGGGGATGATACAGGCGTTATCCACATCCTCTTTACAAAGATCTGAGCAGATTTTCCGAAACAGGCCGTTCCGCAGCGCGGGCGGTCTGTTTTTCTGCCCTTCCCGCCCTGTGGACATCCCCTCTTTCGGGGATAACTTTTTCCACATTGTGGATATTTCTGTGGAATTCTCCCTTTCCGTCCTTTTTTTTCTCTCTTTCGCCGTAGCGGCGCTCAGATCTCCCTGTTTTTTTCTCCACATCCCCCCTCTTTTTCCACACTGTTCCACAACGCTCGTCCACACGCTTTCCACATCGCCCTTTTCCTGTCTTTCCTCCTTTTTGCGCACTTTTCCGCCCCTTTTCCCGCTTTTGCAGCCATTTTTTCCCCTCTCTCTCTTTTATCCACATTTCAACAGCCACTATTATTACTATTATTATTTATTTCTTTTCTATATAAGAAGTATCTTCTGCGGAAAGAGGCCTTTTCGGAAGCGGAAAAAAGATACAAACACCCTTCTTTCGTGCAGATCTGCCACGATCTTTCTTCGAAAACCGCGTATCCTAAGAACGATACGCGAATTTTTCGCAGACGGAGGGAACATGGCATACGAAAAGAAACTTTGCATCCTCAAACAGATCGGAAAGGGCTTCACCGCCGACGGCATGCCGCTCATGGGCGCCGTCTATGCGGAGCGGCTGGGAAACGAACTCACGCTCACGCCGCGCATCGCGGGGCTTGCCCCCTTGCGCGAGGGAAGATACGCCCTTGCCGCTATCGTCGGGAAAAAGGAATACTGTTTCGAGCTCAAAGGCAACACCTCTTTGCGCGCGCCGGACTGTCCTTCTCTCGAAAACGGGTTTGCCGTGCTCTTGTGCTTTGTCAAAGAGGAGACGGAGCCCGTTGCATTCGGGTCTTGCGGCAGCGCGCCGAGCGACTATCATCAGCTTGTCGGGATCTTCCGTTCCCGTCCCGGAAGGCGCGCAGAGCCCGATCTCCGGGAAGCAGAGGCAGAGAAAGGGCAGCCTGTCCCGCCCATGCCCCTTCCCCCGACGGGCGTTCCCGGCGTTCCGGGGCCGAATACCCCCTTTGCGCCGGGCGTACCGCTCCCGAACGGTCCGTCCGAAACCCCGCCCGAAGAGCTGCCCGAGGATATTTCGCCCGAAATGAGCGGAGAAACGCCGCCTTGTGACGGCTACGACGACGAGGCGCTTGCGGGAAAAAATTATTATGCGTCGCCCGGGGCGGCGTCCCAAGACCCGCCCCCGCGGACGCTTACATACTTCGAGAGCATCCGCCCGCGCATGGAGGAAGCTTTCCGGAAGGGCAAGCCGGATACCCGCCTTTGCCGCGCTCTGCCCCATTCGGAGTGGACGCTGTGGGAGGGCGCTCTCCTCGGCATCGTCTATCACTTGGGCGTTCCCCGCTATGTGTGTCTTGCGGTGGAAGCGCAGGGCGAAAAGCCCCCCGAGATGGAAGAGCGCGCGGTATTCGTGCCCTCTTCCCCCTATTCGGACGACGAGGGCTTCTTCGTCGCCTTCCAGGACGCCGCAACGGGCGAATTTGTAAAATAAGAGAGTGCGCCGCGGCTATTTCGCCGCGGTGCTTCGTTTTGTCTCCCCAAAAAATTGCCCGCGGCAAGGGCGGCGATTTGCTTGCCATTGACTTTTGTTCGTGCTATAATAATAGTGGCGGACGAGGGGGCTTTTTCTCCCGAGCGGGCTCTCTGCATTCTGCAAGCCGCACCGCCTCAAATACAGGAAACAATTTACTCGGAGGTCTTTATGACGCAAGGTTACACCGAAAATCAGAAGGTACTTGACTTTGTGAAGGACAGCGCCGAGCTCGCTCAGCCCGACAAGATCGTCTGGATCGACGGCAGCGAGGCTCAGATCGACGCCCTTCGCGAAGAAGCTTGCAGCACGGGCGAAATGCTCCGCCTCAATCAGGAGAAGCTTCCCGGCTGCTACTACCACCGCACGGCGGAAAACGACGTCGCCCGCGTCGAAGCGCGCACGTTCATCTGCTGCCGCGACGAAAAGGACGCAGGCCCCACCAACTATTGGATGGACCCCAAGGAAGCTTACCCCATGCTCCGCGAGATCGCGCGCGGCAAGATGAAGGGCAGAACGATGTACGTCATCCCCTATTCGATGGGCGTCGTCGGTTCCCCCTTCTCCCGCATCGGCATCGAGGTCACCGACTCCATCTACGTCGTCCTCAATATGTGCATCATGACGCGCGTCGGGCTCAACTGCCTGGAAGCATTGGGCAAGGACGGCGACTTTGTGAAGGGCTTCCACGCAAAGTGCGATATCGACCCCGAGAAGCGCTATATCATGCACTTCCCCGAAGACGATACCATCATCTCCGTCAATTCGGGTTACGGCGGCAACGTGCTGCTCGGCAAGAAGTGCTTCGCGCTCCGCATTGCATCCTATCTCGGCAGACAGGAAGGCTGGATGGCAGAGCACATGCTCATCTTGGGCGTCACCTATCCCGACGGCACCAAGAAGTATGTGGCGGCTGCATTCCCCTCCGCCTGCGGCAAGACCAACCTTGCCATGCTCATCCCCCCCAAGCACTATCAGGAGCTCGGCTATAAGGTCGAGACGGTGGGCGACGACATCGCCTGGATCCGCGTGGGCGAGGACGGCAGGCTTTGGGCGGTCAACCCCGAGAACGGCTTCTTCGGTGTCGCGCCCGGCACCAACGACCACTCCAACCCCAACGCGCTCGCCGCGACCAAGAAGGGCACCATCTTCACCAACGTCGCCCTCGACCCTTCCGACAACACCGTGTGGTGGGAAGGCCTTTCAAAGCCCGCTCCCGCGCACCTCATCGATTGGCTCGGACATGACTGGACGCCCGACAGCGGCGTGAAGGCGGCACATCCCAACTCCCGCTTCACCGCTCCCGCCGTCAACTGCCCCTGCATCTCGCCCGAGTTCAATTCCAAGACGGGCGTGCCCCTCGACGCCATCATCTTCGGCGGCCGCAGGGCAACGACGACCCCCCTCGTCTATCAGTCCCGCGATTGGGATCACGGCGTGTTCGTCGGCTCCATCATGAGCTCCGAGACGACCGCTGCCGCAACGGGCGCCGTCGGCGTGCTGCGCCACGACCCCATGGCGATGAAGCCCTTCTGCGGCTATCACATGGGCGATTACTTCGCACATTGGATCGAGATGGGCAAGAAGGTCACAAATCCCCCCAAGATCTTCAACGTCAACTGGTTCCGTCAGGACGAGAACGGCGAATTCCTCTGGCCCGGCTTCGGCGACAACATGCGCGTGCTCGACTGGATCTTAAAGCGCTGCGACAATAAGATCGAGGCGCAGGAGACCGCGATCGGCTATGTGCCTTACGCGAAGGATATCGACATCGAAGGCCTCGACTACTCCGTCGAAACGCTCGAAAGTATCCTCTACGTCGATAAGGCGCGCTGGAGCAAGGAAGCGGACGAGATCGCCGAGTTCTACAAGCAGTTCGGCGACAAGCTGCCCAAGGAGCTCTCCGAAAACCTCGCGACCCTCAAAAAGAACTGCGAAGCGTAAACCTTCCGCGGCGCCCATTCGCCGCAAAGCAAAAACTTCCATCCAAAAAGGAGATGCCACCCCGGCATCTCCTTTTTTGGTGACTAAAACCCGCGGATAGTCCGCGGGTAACAGAGAGCTTTAGCGGTGAGGCTTGCAATAAAAAACTCCTTTTGATAAAATGGAGTTGCGACCTGGCAGTTGCAACGAAAGGAATCAAAAGGAGGACATCCGGATGGATGACGTAAGAAGTTTAACACATACGAAATGGAATTGCAAGTATCATGTGGTGTTTGCGCCGAAATATCGCAGAAAAGTGTTCTATGAAGAAAAGCGGTTGGAGATCGGGGCAATACTTCGGGAATTATGCCGGTGGAAGGGTGTGGAGATCATAGAAGCCGAAGTATGCCCCGATCATATCCATATGCTGTTAGCGATCCCGCCCAAGATGAGTGTCTCGGGATTCATGGGGTTCCTGAAGGGGAAGAGCAGCCTGATGATCTACCAAAAATGGGGAAGCATGAAGTTCAAGTACAGGAACAGACAATTCTGGTGCCGGGGCTACTATGTTGACACGGTAGGGAAAAACGCCAAAGCGATCAAAGAGTACATCGCAACGCAGTTGAAACAAGATAAAGAATCAAGCCAGATGAGCATAGACGATCTGGACGACCCGTTTACGGGTAACAAGTAACAAATGCGTGACTGCCAGGTCGTCACAGGCGCGACTTGCGCGCTGCCAGTAATATGAGGGCTTACAGCCCGCCCCGCCTATGGCGGCACGAGCCGCAGGCGAAGTAAAATGAAAAACCACCGGCTATGCCGGTGGATGTTTATTATTTTCCTTATTATAGCCTCCTCGTCGCAGCGGAGCAAATTTCGCAAGCCGCTTGTTTTACTCGCGGCTTTGCTCTGATGCTCGCTGCTCCTCTTCCCACAAATCTTTTGCTTCGCAAAATCTTTGCGGGAGCCCTATATAAGAGGGAGGTGTCAGGCGAGGAAGGAGCCTGACGGAAGGGTTGTTAAGCCCGCTTGCCGTCATCTCCCTTGGCTCCTCCCTCGGGGGAGCTGTCTTGTCGTCCGATGGAACATCGGCGGCAAGACTGAGGGAGTCGCCTTATTTTTCTAAACCCGTTTCCGACAAAGGCGCTTCTCTCCTCCGCAAATACCCGCCTCCCGCAAAATGCGCCCATAAGTAGACAAACCCCGCCCGCTGTGCTATAATGGAGCAAACGACCCATAAGGAGCATACGATGACGGAAGACGAAAAGATCGCACAATATTTCACCTTTTTATCGGAGCGCGGCTTTTTGTTCGAGCGCGACTATTCGAAGGGTACCGACTCCACCTGCACGCAGATCTACCGCTTTAAAAAGGACGCGGGCAACTACCTCGAATACCGCGTGCTCTCCCCCAAAGAGCGCGCCCTTCTCGTCTGCGTCAGGGGCGAAAAGAAGTTCCCCTCGCCCGAAAAGAAGTACCCCTCCTTTGTGCGCGCGTGGAAAATAAAACATCTCTTTTCCCCTTCCGACGTCTGGGAATATTCCGCCGCCCTCTTAAAACACGAATTGGATACGACGGGCTCTCTTTTCGGCATCCTTCCATAAAAAAACCGCCTTTTCAAAAAGGCGGTTTTTTTATGATATGTTCGGAGTGTCCCGATCTTCTCCCGCGGGGGACGTTCCCGTATTGCGTCCGATCTTGCGCCATTTGGGCTTGGAAAAGACGCCGATCGCCATCGTGACGCAGTAGATGACCGTAAAGAAGGGGAAGAGGAACGCCCCGGGCAGCAGGTCGCGGCGGCGCTCTGCGCCCATCTTTTTATAGTCGAGAAGGACGAGCAGGACGCCCTGCAAAATGCCCATAAAGAGGAAGAGCGCCCCGAGGCAGATGCCGATGATGGTCAGAAGGTCGTAAAAGCCCGCGCCCGTCAGCCCCGCCGCGGCGACGGCTTCCGTCGTCAGCAGTCCCCTTGCGCCCAGATAGCTGCACGCATAGATGTAGTAGCCGGGGATCCAGGTGCAGAGCAGCACGCAGATGATCATGAAGAAGTAGGTGAGCAGCTGCTCCAGACAGGAGAGGCGCAGGCGGGAGACCGTCTTCCACAGCATCTTGGGCGTATAGCGGGCGAGCAGCCGCACGTTGCCCGAAGCGATGCGCTTGTTGCGGTTGAGCGTATCGCGGAAGGAGGCGGGCAGGTCCTCATAGACGACGGCGTCCTCCACGAAGTGGCAGCGGTAGCCCTCGAGCATCCGCTTGAAGCAGAACTCCGTATCCTCGACGATGCTCACCGTGTCGTACCCGCCCAACTTGCGGATGATGGACATATCTGTCATGGAGCCGGGGCCGTTGACGTGCGCGTCGAGGTGCAGCCGCTCTCTTGCGCGCGAAGAGAAGCGGGAATCGAAGATATAGTAGAGCCCGCAGGCACGCGTGAAGGCGTTCTGCGTCATGTTGAGCGCCGACTCGTAGGGCCGTGCGATCTGCACGCCCGCCGAAAACGCGTCGTTCATCAGCGAGAAAAACTCGTCGTTGACGTGGTTGTCCGCGTCGAGGCGGATGGAAAAATCATAGGGGATGCCCGTCGCCAGGATGCGTTCGTACCCGTATTTTAAGGCATAGGAGACGATATGGCGGGAAGGATCGGGATCGTCAAAGATAAATACTTTCGCGCCCGCCCGTTCGGCAAATTCCGCCGTGCGGTCGGTGCAGTTATGGGCGACGACATAGACGTCAAAGAGCTCTTTGGGGTACTTCTGCCGCTCGAAGAGCCTCTTCACCGTGCCGCCGATGACGTCCTCCTCGTTGTGCGCGCAGATGAGCACGCAGATGCGGTGTTTTGTCTCGCTGACGGGGTACGTCTTTTTGGGGAGCCAAAAGAGGAGCAGGTAGATGACCTGCAGGGTGAACGGGATCCCGATGAGATAGAGGATCACGTTATTGAAGATCGTAAGGACATTGTAGAGCGTCTCGTGCCAAGCCATAGTGTACCGCCTTTCGGACGTTGCAGACCGTGAAATGCGGGCTGCCCGTCCTTCATCATACCTTTTTGCCGTGGGGCTGTCAAGTAAAATATGACAGTTCATATTAAAAAACGGCAGTATGCCGCAGCATACTGCCGAAACCTGAGCGGATAATTATCCCTGAGCGGGCGTTTCCGCCCTTCCGTCCTTCCCCTCATCCGCCTTCTTGGGCGCAACGAGTTCGGGCATCTCCAGCCCCGCCATGCGGTAAAGATCTTCGAGGGGCGGCAGGCTCTTCAAAAGCCCGCTCAAAAAGCCTGCGGTCGCCGTCTTTCCGTCCGAAGAGGCGCCGTTGTCCCACACGGTGACCTTGTCGATCTTGACGCCCGCGATCGCCTTGACCTGCTCGGCGACGATGGCTTCGAGCTTATCGGCAATGAGAAGGCGCACCGCTTCGTCGGAAGAGCCCGCGCTCTTCACAAGCGCATCCATACCTTCCGCCTGCTTGGTGAGCTTTTCCATGATTCCGCGCGCCTCGGCGCTCATCTTCGAATAGATGGCGTCCGCTTCGCCCTGCGCCTTGCGCCTGATCTGTTCGGCGACGGCTTCCGCCTCGATCTCCAATTTGCGCTTTTCGATATCGGCGGCGACGATGACGTCCGCTTCCTTCGTCGCCTTCTCGCGCGAGGCACGCGAAACTTCCGCCTTTTCCTGCGCGGCATAGCTCTCTTCGAGCGCCTGCGCTTCCTTCACCTTTTCGGCGGTGACGGCAAGGCGGCTCGCCTCCGCTTCCTTCTCGCGCAGGAGCGCGCGGGAGAGCGCGATATCCGCCTTCGCCTTGTTTTCGCCGTCGATGGCGGCGGACTCCGCTTCCGCCACGCGGATGCGCTGTTCCATCCGCGCGTTCGCTTCGCCGATGGAACCCTTCTTGTCCTCTTCGGCGACGCTGATCTTCGCGTCGTTGATGGCCTTCGCGGCGGCTTCCTTGCCGAGGGCGATGATATAGCCCGATTCGTCGGTGATATCCGTCACGTTGACGTTGATGAGCCGGAGCCCCACCTTTTTGAGCTCGCCCTCGACGTTCCTGGAGATGGCCTCGAGGAATTTATCTCGATCGGCGTTGATCTCCTCGATATTCATCGTCGCGATGACGAGACGCAGCTGACCGAAGATGATGTCGCGCGCGAGATCGGAAATTTGCTGCAGAGAGAGCATCCTCAGGCGCTCCGCGGCGTTCTGCATGATGCCGGGATCGGTGGAAACGCCCACCGTGAAGATGCTGGGAACGTCGATGCGGATATTCTGCTTACTGAGCGCGCTTTTGAGGTCCACGGAGATCGCAAGCGGCGTCAGGTCCATGAAGGTGTACTTCTGGAAGAAGGGCATCACAAAGGACGCGCCGCCGTGCACGCACTTGGCAGAGCGGTAAGTGCCGTCGGGATTGGGGCTTATTTTACCGTAGATGATGAGGATCTTGTCGGGCGGGCAGGTCTTGTAGCGCACCGCGACGGTGAGCAGGATCATGAAGGCGATGAGCACCACGATCACGATAACGGCAATAATTGCAGGGGGCATATTTATCTCTCCTTATTTTAATTTATTTTCCTTGATTTTCCTCGGCTCCCGCGTCGGAGCAGGGCAAATTTTGCCGCCCCTCCTTCGTCGGGGTAGGTCTCTGATGCCCGCTCCTCCTTTTCCCAAAAAATCTTTGCTTTGCAAATCTTTTTTGGGAACCCTATAAAAGGGAGCTGTCGAGCGCAGCGAGGCGGAGGGAGTAACTTCTATTTCCTTGCCTCCCTCCCTGAGGGAGGTGGCACGGCGCAGCCGTGACGGAAGGAGTCACCTTAATTTAGCCTCCCCTGTGTAAGGGGAGGTGGCTCGCTGTCCGAAGGCTTGCCGAGGCAGCGAGACGGAGGGGTTGTTAAGCCCGAAGTGACGGAAGGAGTCATAGGGCACCCATAAAGATTTTGCGCAGTAAAAGATTTATGGGATAATTTCAGGGCTCCCATAAAAGTCGCTTCGGCGAGTTTTATGGGATAATATCACTTCCTCTTGACGACGGCGAAATCTTCTTTATATGAGACGATCTCCACTTCCACGTCGACGGGGATGCGCTCCTCTTCGTCGGTGACGGCGTCGATCTCCATGTATCTTCCCTGCGCGGTGAGCGTGATCTTGCCGCGCCCTGTCCGCGCGGGCGGAACGGAGACATACACGGTCGCCGTCAGACCCTCTAACTTTTCTTTGACGACGTTGCCCGAACATTGCAGCCTGGCGACGCCGCGCATCGCAAACCCCACGGCAACGAGCGCCGCCGTCCCCGTCGCAACGGCGATGAGGATGGGCGCCCAGATGTTGTCGGGCAGATAGCTCGCCGCGGCGAACCCGCACCAGCCGCCGAGGGCGAAGAACGCCGTGATGCCCTTGATGGTGAAGAAGGAGAGCCCGCCGTCCGTATCCATATCGCCGTCGAAGTCGGTGAAGTCGCTGTCGCCGCCCCCTCCGAACGAGACGATGAGCAGCACGATCTGCACGACGAGCGCCGCGCTCGCCGCAACGGCGATCCAGAAAAAGACGTGTTCGATGGCAGTGAGCTGTTTGAGCCAGTCCATAATGACCTCCTTAAATGAAGCGCACGGGAACGCCGCGCTTTTTGGCATAATTGACGGTATAGGCGGTGCCGCCCGTCTCCTTCTCGCAGTGGGCAAGCACGAGATCGGCGCAGTCCACCATGTATCGGTCGCGCGCGAGGAAACACCCCGAACAGTAGGCGGGGAAGATCACCGTCTTCCTGTCGCACGCCTGCAAAAGTTCCATATAGCGACCGCGTTCCGCACGGGAGAAACTGTTTTCATGCCCTTCGTAGGGAACGCACGCTTCGAGATAGAGCTTTTTTTCCTGCTTGAAGGCGACGAGGAGCTTCAAGGCGAGCAGGTCGAACCCCTGCGCCATGCCGCAAAGATAGGCGGTGTACCCTTCGCCGATGAGGCTTTCGAGCTCGTACGCGAGCGCGTCCTCGTCGAAATTTTCCAGCGCCCGGTGCCCCGTGAGGGCGACGACTTTCTCTCTTCCGCTCATAGGGGTGCGCTCCTTTCCTTGCCCCTTCCGCGCGGATATTTTTCGGGCGTGGGCTTACATTTTCTGACGGCGAGGATGACCCTTTCCCCCATCCCGTTCGGAAGGGAATAGGAGTACGCCTTCACCTGCCCGCCGCCGAGAAGAGATAGCGCGTGCCCCGCTTCCGCAAGCTCTTCCTCCGCGCCCGAGCCCTTGTAGGCAAGGAAGACGCCGCCCGGTTTTACAAAGGGCAGGCAGTATTCGAGCAGGGTATTCAGCCGCGCCACGGCGCGCGCACAGCAGACGTCGAACTGTTCGCGGAAGCAAGGGTCGCGCCCCGCGTCCTCCGCCCGCACATGCAGAACTTCTGCCTGCAAAGAGAACTTTTCGGCGGCAGCTGCAAGAAAATCGCACTTTTTGCCTGTGCTCTCGATGAGGGTAAAGCAAAGATCGGGCCTTACCAGCATGAGGGGGATAGACGGGAACCCCGCCCCCGAACCAACTTCGAGGACGCGCGCCCCCGCGGGAAAGAGCGCCTCTCCCGCGAGGCTGTCCAGAAAGTGTTTTGCGTTCACTTCCTCTTCCTCCGTGATGGCGGTGAGGTTGTATTTTCCGTTGTATTCGAGCAGCATTTCCCGGAAAGCGGCAAAGCGATCGGCGTGTTCTTTTAAAAGCGCCTGCGCCCGCGTCATGTCAAGCGTTGTTTCCATACCGCTATCATACCACAAACGAAGAAAAATAGCAAGACCCCCGAAAAAAAAGCGCAAGGTGAATTGTGTCCTTTTTTCTTGGAAACGCTTGAAAAATGCGCCCGTTTCCGCTATAATGATAAAGAAAATAACTTCCGCTCCCGAACGGGCGGCGCACCGCCCGAAGGCAGGAATAGCAGGGAACGGAGACAAGGGAGAAAACGCAAATGAAATTTGTATGCAGCGGCCTCATGCTTTCGGAGGCGGTGAACAAGGCGAGCAAGGCGTGCGCCGTCCGCACGACGACCCCCGTCCTCGAGTGCATCAAGATCTCCGCGGGCATCGAGTCGGTGACGCTCCTTGCAACGGACGGGGAACTCTCCATCCGCAAGAGTTTCCGCGCGGACGTTTTGGAAGAGGGCGAGGTCTGCGTTCCCGGCAAGCTCTTTTCCGACTTCATCGGCAAGCTCACCGACCTCGAACTCACCTTGAAAACGGGCGAAAAGGGGCTCGAGATCTGCTACGGCGGTTCGGGGAGCGCCATCCAGACGCTGCCCGCCGAAGAATTCCCCGAGATCGACCTTTCGATCGGCGAGAACAGCTTCGTCATGAAGAGCGGGGCGCTCAAAAAGATCATCGCGGAGACGACGTTCTGCTGCGCGCAGGACGATTCCCGCCCCATCTTAAAGGGCTGCCTCTTCGATTTTAAGGATAAACTCGAAGTCACCGCCCTCGACGGCTACCGCCTCGCCCTTTCGACGGCGGAGATCGTCGCAAAATCGGGTGAAAAGCAGCTCATCTGCCCCGCGCGCACCCTTCTCGAGATCGCGCGTATGCTCGAAGACGGCGACGAGGAAGTCACGCTCTATTCGCAGGGCGGCATGATGATGGTGTCTTCGGGAGACATGACCATCGTCTCCCGCCTCTATTCGGGCGACTTCATCAAAAAGGAGAGCGTCATCCCCTCGGCGTTCACGACGACGCTCACCGTCGACAAGGCTTCGCTGCTTGCGAGCGTGGAGCGCGCCGCCATCCTCATCCGCGGGGACAAGAACAACCTCGTCACCCTCGAAATGGGCGGCGGGACGCTGCGCATCTATTCGCATTCGGAAAACGGCAACGTCGACGAGACGCTGCTCGCCGAGACGGAAGGGAAGGATCTCACCGTCTCGATGAACGCGAAATTCCTCTCCGACGCGCTGCGCGCCCTCGAAGACGAGCGCGTGACCGCCTCCTTCAACGGTCCCGTCTCCCCCTTCATCGTCGAGAACGCGGCGAACAAGAACAGCCTGTATTTGATCCTCCCCGTGAGAAATGCGCAATAAAGGCGTCATAATCGCTTGACGAAAGCGGGGAAAAAACTTATAATCAAGCAGAAACCTCAAAAATAATAGGAGAAAGATACCATGAAAAGGACCTATCAGCCCAAGAAGAGACAGAAGAGCAAGGTACACGGCTTCCGCAAGAGAATGTCGACGACCGGCGGAAGAAAGGTACTCAAGAGAAGAAGAAACAAGGGCAGAAAGCACATTTCCGCTTAAACCGTTGCGGATATGCGGTATCTGCGCCTCAAAAAGAAGAAGGATCTCATCAAAGTCCTCAAAGCGGGAAAGCGCGCGCATTGCCGCTCTTTGACCGTTGTCTATTTCCCCTCCGATGCCGTCAGGATGGCGGTCTGCGTGGGGAAAAAGTACGGCAAGAGCGTGAAACGGAACAGGATCAAGCGATTGCTTCGCGAAGCGTTCCGCACGACAGAAGGCAGCGTTTTTCCCGCTTGTTCTTTTTTGCTCATTCCCAAAGAGGCGGAAGAATATTCCTACGACGTGTTCCGGCGGGACCTCACCTGCATATTGAAGAGGGAAAAACTGCTTGAAGATAAGGGCAGCGTGGCTCATAAGGGCCAACCGGAAGTATCTGAAAAGAACGGTCTTTAAACCGTACCTCAAGGCATTCTGCATCCTGCTCATCCGCCTCTATCAGAAATATCTCTCCCGCCACACCTGCCTCTATACGCCGACGTGTTCGGAATACACCAAGCGGGCGATCAACAATCTCGGTGTGATCCCCGGCATCCTATGCGGCGCATGGCGCATCCTTCGGTGCAACCCTTTTTCCAAAGGAGGATACGATCCCGCGCCGGAACAATACTTCAAGGTCCGTTGGCTGCTCTGAACGGACGCAGGGAGGACTATGTTATCACTTTTATCCGTCCCCGTTTCTCTCTTGGAGGAGGGGTTCTATATCGATCTCAACTGGCTCGGCAAGATCGTCAGGGCCATCATCGAGGGCGTGGGCGCCGTCGGTCTCGGCGTCATCGTCTTTACCCTCATCTTAAAGCTCATCACGACGCCCTTCGACGTCTATCAGCGCGTGAAGATGCGCAAACAGTCGCTCATCATGCGCGACATGAAGGACGACCTCGATAAGCTCCAGAAACAGTACGCCAACGACAAGCAGACGTATAGCATCAAGATGATGGAGCTGCAAAAAAAGAACGGTTACAGTATGTTCGGGGCGTGCCTGCCCATGATCATCTCTTTCGTTATCCTCATCGTGGCGATCTCGGCGTTCCAGTCCTTCTCGCAGTACGCCAACCTCAACATGTACGAGCAGATGGCGCACGCCTATAACGAAGCCGTCCTCGTATATACGCCCGAGGGCGTCGACTACCGCCTCTCCTCCGAGGACGAGAACGCCCCCGTCATCACCTGGGAGTGGAAGGACGGCGAAGCGCACGAAGAGGACGGCGTCCTCTACACGGTTTATCTCGACGGATCCATCCGCAGGATGCGCGTCGTATCCGCCGATGAGAGCAAGTGCATCTATTACGAGTATAACCTCGACGAGAACACGCTCAATAAGACGTATTTTATCGATACCGACAGGCTCTATACGCACCAGCAGGACGCTTCCGTCAAGGCGGCGATCGACGAGATGCTCAAGGCGGAGGGCGCAACGCTCGACTCCGTCTGCCTCGCCTATATCCGCGACCTCGGGGCGCAGGCGGCGGCGGAATGGTTCCGCACCGAGAACGACCCCTCCTTCCTCTGGATCAGGAACGTGTGGTATCCCGACGTCTCCTATGCCCATCCCATCCAGGATTACGCCGAATTTTCCAAAGCGTTCACCAATAAGATCATCCGCGCGGACGGCACCCAGGCGAGCATCGGCGACATTTTCAAACAGGGCGATTACGACGCCATGACGTCGCACCTTTCCGAGGAGAAAGGGCAGGCGAACGGCTACTTCATCCTCATCGTCGTGACGATCGGCCTCATGGTGCTGCAGCAGTTCATCATGATGAAGAGCCAGAAGGAAGCCAACCAGTATCAGACGGTGGACGGCCAGGGCGCAAGGACGCAGAAGGTCATGATGATCATGCTGCCTCTCATCTATGCGATCACGGGTCTCATGTGGACGGCGGCGTTCTCCATCTACATCGCCATGAGCAGCATCATCGGTATCCTCGTTACGCTCACCTCGAACTTCTTCATCGACCGCTCCTTCCGCAAGAAGGAAGAAAAGGAGCTCATCGCAAAGTATCAGCGCAGGATCCCGACGGCGGCTGCGGACAAAAACGACAAAAAGAAAAAATAATCTCAAAACAAGAGGGAAATCAAATGGATCAGCAAGAGAACATCTTTGAGGGCAAAACGGCGGAAGAAGCCGTAGAGAACGGCGTTGCGGCGCTCGGCGTCAAGAGAGAGGACGTCGAAGTGGAAGTCCTCGAAGCGGGCAGAAAGAAGCTGTTCGGCTATGTGCCCGCCAAAGTCAGACTGACGCCCGTCAAAAAGCTCACGGACGGCGAACGCGCCGTGGCGTTTTTGGAAGGGCTCTTCGAGCGCCTCGATAACGACGGCGTCGTCGTCACGCTCGCGGAAGAGAGCGAAAAGATCGTCATCAATCTGGACGGCGCGACGAAGGGCGTCATCGGAAGACGGGGCGAAGTCATCGACGCCGTGCAGGTTTTAGCTGGCGCCGTCGCCAACACGGGCAGAAAGAACTATATGCGCGTCGTCGTCGACTGCGGCAACTACCGCGAGGAGCGCGAGGAGACCTTGAAGCGCCTTGCCGAAAAGCTCGCCGCAAAGGCGGTGCGCCTCGGGAAGCGCGTGCGCCTCGAGCCCATGAACCCCTATGAGCGCAGGATCATCCATGCAGCGCTTGTCGATTCCACCGAGGTGACGACAAAGAGTGAGGGCAAGGAACCCGCCCGCTACGTCGTCATCATCCCCAACAACATGAAGCAGTTCGACAGAAAGCCCCGCGGCGACAGGAACGATAGAAGCGGCAGGAGCGGCTACAAGAACGATCGCGGCGGGCGCAATGACCGCGGCGGCAGAGGCGGCTATAAGAACGACAGAGGCAGCCGCTATGGCGAAAAGCGCGAGTACCCCAAGCGCGATCTTCCCGAAGAGGGAACGCCCGAATCTTCGGGTACGAGCTTCAAGCGCGAGGGCAGCTCCCTTCCCGGCTACCGCAAGGGCGGCTTCAACGGCTTCTTCGGCACTTATCTTGGCAACGTCCGCGACGAGGACGCTCCCGAAACTTCCGCTCCCGAAACGGCGGAGACGAATGGCACCGCTCCCGTCGCCCCCGACGAAGAGTGAGCCCGCCCCGAGCAACTCACAAATAGACCGCAAGCAGAAAAACGCAATACAAACGCAAAACGCACGGCACCCGCCGTGCGTTTTTTCATGTCCTTCCCGATGTTCTTCCATCGCCCTTCACCTTATGTTAGCCTCCTCTTCGGGGAGGTGGCGCGGCATCCGAAGCTCGCTTCGGTGCCGTGACGGAAGGAGTATTTGCCGAAGTTTCGGTACTCCTTTGGCTCCTCGTCGCAGCGTGGAGCGCGTCTTTCTCCTTGCCTCCCTCACGCTCTTTCCGCAAATCTTTTGCTTCGCAAAATTTTTTTTGTGAGCCCTATCCCATGAGCCTCCTCTTCGGAAGCGAGCAAGCGCTTCCTTGATCTGAAAATTCCACATGATAGGCGCCTTCTCGAGGGGTGAGCAGGCGCTTTCTTGGCAAAGCCACGGTGTGGCTTTGCCCGCCTGCGAACTTGGAAACGGCACATTGTCCGTGCCGTTTCAGGGCTCCCGCGCAGATGCGAAGCAGATGCGTGGGAAGAGGAGACGCAAGCCGAGCGGTCAAGCCGCGAGGAACGCAGCGGCGGACATGCTGGCTTTGCGGCGACGAGAGCGCGGTTTCCACCGCGCGAGAAGCTGTCCTGTTGTCCGACGAATGTCGGCAACAGGACTGGGGGAGTCGCCTCATTTTCGTAAGTTTGTCAACAAAAACGGCAGTTCTCTCCCCCGCGCGAGATGGCGGCTTGTCCGCGGCAAGCCGAAGGGGTTGTCGACCCTGCTCCCGCTCGCGCACGCCCCGCTCCCGCTCGCGCACGCCCCGCCCCCACTCTTCCCCGCTCCCGCCCGCATACGGCTCTCCCGTTCCCACCCGCGCTCTCCCGCGCCCGCTCCGCGATCGCCCGCCCTCTGACCGTCCGATCGCCCGCAGCCCCCCCCCAAAAAAGCAAAAAAAAGAGCAGGCTTCTCGGCCCGCTCTTTTCCTTTCTGAAACTTAGTTGTTCTCGATCCAGCCAAGCGCCTTGGACTTGCAGTAAGACGTGATGTTCTCCGCCTTGTAGGGGGATTCCTCGCCGCCGTTCGTGTAAAGGAAGTAGTCGCCCTCGGGGGTCTGATACATCGTCGTCTCGTAACCTGCGGGATCGCCGAATTCCCCGAAGCAGACCTTCTTCACAACAGTCGCGGTATCGGTATCGAACGTCTTGGTCTTCGTCTTCTTGATCATGACATTTCTCCTTATGTTTGATTTGTTATATCCATTTTACACGTTTTTTTTGCATTCGTCAACAAAATGACCGAAATTTTTCTTGAAAAATGCAAATCAACGTTAAAAATTTAAGCCGCAAGGCAATTTATAGACAAGCGGCGCAGCGGGGCAGACGGCTGGAAAGGCTCAGAAGTGCCTCCGAAATGACGTCCGCCATTGCGGCGACGCGCCTGAGCGGCGTATTTTCGAGCGCGGGGAAGCCGTCTTCCCGTGCTGCGACGATCCCTAAAACGGAGAGATCCCCGATCGTTCCGAGCTGTTTTCGGGTGCCCGATCCCGGGCGCAGCGGCGAAGGGAGCAATTTGACGAGACCGATCTCCTCCCGCTCTCCCACGGCGGCGTCGACGCAGAGGACGGGCGCACGCGGAAAAGCCTTTTTGAGAAGATCTCTCAGCGGTGCGATCTCCCGTGCCGTCACGGGAGCTTCCAGCGTGCCGAATACGGTGAGCCCGCCCTCCCTTGCAAGCCGCGAGCCGACTGCGGGGCCCAGGCTGTCTCCCGCGACGCGGTCGCTGCCGACGCAGACAACAACGGGGCGAACATATGTTCTAATCATAGAGGAGAGCTTGCCTGCAAGGGCGAGCGGCGCCAATGCGTTCGCGTGGTGGAAACATGTTTCAAACGTCGAAGATCTGTCCATGATGATATCATCGACACGTTGAAGGAATTTCATTCCTGAAATGACGGAAAACTGACGACAAAATCGCAGTTCCATGCTATAATAGGATCAAATTAGGAGGCAGCCATGCAATTTTTATTGCTCACATCCTGGACGTGGATCGTTGACGCGGTCTTCGTGGCGCTTCTCGTTGCCGGCGTCGGCATCGGAGCGTTCCGCGGGTTCATCTCCGGCATCTGCAAAATGGCGGGAACGCTCTTCGCTATCGTATTTGCCGTCATATTTTGCGTCTCTTTTGCTAATTTTCTCGAAAACGTCTTTTCGATGACGACGGCGATTGCAAAAGGCTTAACAAACAGCTTTCACAAAGAGGCGCTTCTTACCCCTATCGCATCGGAAGTCTCGGGCGCAGATCTTTCTTCCGTCCTGTCCGGGCTTGGCGTCGGTCTCATCCCGAGATGGGTCATCACGAGCTCCTTCTCCTCGGTCGAGACGATCGGTGCGGGGACAACGCCCGCCGTTCTGCTCGGGAGCGCGCTTGCGAAGTGGATCTCGATCTCGATCGCCTTTGTGCTGCTTGTCGTGATCGTCAAACTTGGAGCTGTCTTGCTGGATAAATGCCTGAGCGGACTTGCCGAGACATGCACGCCCTTCCGCGTCGTGAACAGACTCCTGGGCGGTCTGCTCGGACTGCTGAAAGCGGCGATCCTTCTCTTCCTGCTTCTCGCCGTCTGCAGCTGGATCCCCGTTCAGGGCTTGCATGATTTTCTCTCCTCGACTTCGATCGTCGGTCCCATCTTCCGTTCGGATTGGTTTGCCGCCGCAACGAGCTATGCGATCAGCGGACAATGGTTCAACGAATATATCTCTCAACTCTTGCTCTGAGATCGAATGTTCCAACTTGCAACATCCTGCTTCGGCAGGATGTTTTTCTTATTCCATTTTGCGTAAAAGTAGATTTTCTGCACCTGATGTTTCACGTGAAACTACAATTTTTGGTTGAAAATTCTCGTGTGGTTTCACATGAAACACATTTTTGTTATAAATCAATTGGTGCAAGCCCAACATTACGGAAATTTAGGTGAAAAGTTTCATGTGAAACATATCAAAAAGGGATAAGATGGGAATCTTGTGATATTTTTGTAAAAAGCAAGAAATCGGCGGACAAACACTTGCAAACAAACCCCATCTATGGTAAAATAAAGGAACAAAACTTGCCCATACTACGGGCAAATAAAAGGAGCAAACTTTGAACAAGACAGTGAAGATCATCATCGCTCTTGCTCTTGTGTTGGTTCTTGGTATCGGCATCTATTTCCTTGTGACGAGCCAGATCAAGAACAACATGGAGCGTAGTGCGAGTGAATTTACAGATTTGGTAAAATTGCCCGAGGGTACCGAAGGCAAAATCGTAAAAGTGCATGTCAACGGATATGTCGTCTATGGATATACGTCGGAAGATGAGCACGCGTCGTATGAATATTGGGCGATCTTCCCCAACCTTTATACTTCTGACGCAATGCGCGATCTCCTTGACGATTGGGTGGCGAACTACGACCTGAAAGATTACAGCTTTTCCAACCCGAATTCAGGCTCGAACTGGACGACGATCGTCTACCTTGCGGTGCTGATCGTCGGCGTCGTCGCGATCTTCTTCGTGATGCGTTCGACGATGGGCGGAGGCACGAAAGCGATGAGCTTCGGGAAGACAAAAGCGAAGGTCTCCACCAACATCAAGGTCCGCTTCTCGGACGTTGCGGGTGCGGAGGAAGAGAAGGAGGAACTCGCCGAAGTCGTCGAATTCTTAAAGAGCCCTAAGAAGTTCTCCGACCTCGGGGCAAAGATCCCCAAGGGCGTGCTGCTTGTCGGCCCTCCCGGAACGGGTAAGACGTT
>CALWCE010000014.1 GCA_944376295.1 uncultured Clostridia bacterium | reverse complement strand
TCCACCGTTTACACGCACTATTCCGAGGAGTTTCAACTAAGGGAAGCGGAAAAAGTAAATTACGCCTTGTAGCCTATAGCGGGCGTTTTTTGCTCCCCGTTTACTCCCCAATCTCTCCCCAATCGCCGGTTTTCAGCCAAAATCGGGCGAAAAGGCAATGTATAAAAATAAAAAATATGCACGATTTTGTGCTGTTTATTCACAAAATCGTGCATAAATTGGCTGGGGTAGCTGGATTCGAACCAACGAATGACGGAGTCAGAGGCACTCTAAAAAGCTCAAAAACGGCTGAAATCAGCCGAAAAACCCTAAAATTAAGCCGATTTTGACTATCTTCCCCACAATCTACCCCACAAATCTCATTGTCGTACATATCGGACGGCAACAAGCAAGAAGCGCATCGTTCCCGATGCGCTTCTTGCTCTTATAAAAACGACTTTTTACTTTAATACTTTCCAACCGCCCGTTTTATCCGATCCAACCCGTTCAATGTAGCCCCCATCTCTTAAAGCATAGAGGTTTTTTCTGATTCCAGACGAACTCATCTGTAATGCCTTGGCCATTTGCTCTGTTGTAACATTTGGATTTTTCTTTAAAAGCTGCAGCAGTTTTTCCTGCGTTTGATTTGGTTTACCTGCTACTTTACTTCTGTTTTGTAATTCAGATTGTATAACGTTACAAAGAAAGCACTCGCAGTGGAATAGAATTTAGGCGTTTTCGCTTTTGTAAAATGAGCAGAAAGGACGTAATCCCGCTTAATCTTCTTGAAACCACTGCCCTGCCATCCCATCACTCCACGCCTAGAGCTTTATACACGGCGTCCTCGACGCTCTGGTAGAAGATAAGATTAAAACAGCCGATGAGGTCGGAAGGGACCGTTCCTAATTCGGCGGCAGACGTGATCGGAAGGAGCACCTTCTTTGCGCCGCTGTCCAAACACACCTGCAGAGAATTTGCAAGCTCGTCCACTTTGATCAGCGTTCCGCTGATGCTCATCTCTCCAAGAACCGCCAATGACCCGACTGCGGGCTTACCCAGCGCGATGGAGCAAAGTGCGATCAGGGTAGGAAGCGCAAGTTTCCCTGTCATGCCGATGCCCTGCAGGTCCTGATAATTGACAACATAATCCTTGGTCAAAGTACTGATGACGCCGCTGATCCTGCCGCCATTCGCCTTCAAGTAGTTAAACGCCGTGTTGGACGCCTCTTTCGCTTCCCGATCGGAGCCAAGCCCCGTACGCTCAAATTTCCCGTTTCCAGGCAGCATCTGCGATTCCAAACGGAATACCCCGATCATGCCTGACTTCCCGCGCGAAACGGTATAGATCTGCCCCGGCTTACAGATGCCCTCCGGGATCAGCTTCCCGCCACCCTGTTCGGGAACAGAAACATAATGTTCCTCAAAAGTCTCGTTGTCTATGTACGAGAAATTGACATCATAGAACTCCATGCCGCCCAGTTTTTTGAGCTGTTCCTTTACACGGCGGCGAAGCTCGAGAGCAAACTGAAGGACCTCCTCTACATCGGCCTTTGTAAACGCCCCATCTGGATAGAGCAATTTAATGAATCCATCGACCATCTTGCGCACGGCGACAGTATCCCGTTGATTGAGATTGCTGCCCAGACGGAAGTACTTATCGAGCGCGTCGCCATACTGTTCTTTCCTGAGTTCCCGCATGAACTCTGCCAGATAGTCGGTGATGAACCCATAGTCATCCGTAAAGTGCTCGGGGCGAAGTTTCGGGACTTCCCATCCGGGGATATAGCAATGAATGCGGTCCAGGAACGCCGTATCCGTTCCCATTTCGGGCGGGAAGGGATCAAACAAACTTGACGTACGAAGGAGAACATCGACGCTTTGGTTGATGTTTCCCACAAAGACCATGGAAGCCGACGCATTCTTTTCCTCCTTCCCGCGCGAGAAGGAGCCCGAATTCATGTAGTCCTTCATGATCTGAATGCCGTCTTTATCCTTAAATTTGATGCCCGCCACTTCATCGAAGGCAACGCAGTCCCAAAGTCCGACCAAACCGACTGACTTGGAGCTCATGTTGTAAAAGAGATTGGCGACCGTCGTCTGTCCGCCCGACACCAAGATGCTGTTCGGTGAGATCTCCTTATAGAGGTGCGACTTCCCCGTACTGCGCGGCCCGAGTTCACAGAGATTAAAATTATTCTCGACAAGCGGCAGCATCCGCGCGATCAAAAGCCATTTCTCCCGCTCCTTCAAAGCGTCCGGCTCCATACCGATCGAACGAAGCAGTACGTCCACCCATTCCTCTTTTGTAAAGACTTTTCTCCCTTCCTTCAGCTCCTGCATATCGATATGCGGCATTTGAATGGGCGTGAGGCTGCGGATGCGGATGGGATTGCTCCGCTCCTCCTCTACAAATTCATAGTCGAGCTGAACGATACACCAGATGCCGCCGCAAAGAAGGCGATCGAATTTCGTCGGATATTCTTCCCCGATCGGGACGTTCTTCTGACCGAGATTGGAGAACTCCGCCTCGTAGCAGTCCTTTTTGATATTCAACCCGACTGTCACCTTATCGATGATGGTATAGCTTCCGCGCTGACGCAGCACGGAAAGCACCTTTTGCGCCTCATCCGGGCGGACGAAGTTATCGGCGAGGATGCGCTTGACATTCTCCACGCCCTCTTCGATGATCTCCGCATCATCCGAACTGCAATACTGCCCCAGCAAAAACTCCAGAACATAGACGGGAACGTTTGCCCCCTCTTTGATCTTCTTTGTAAGGTCTTTGCGGACGATCTTCCCGTCAAAACGCTCTCTCAGCTTGCGCTTCAGTACTGCCCGCTTGTCATCAGCTTCGGTGTATTCGATCATACTGCTCCCTCCCTATCCTGTTAAAATCCGTAATCGTCTGCAAAAGCGAGGTCCATAACGACCGTATGCCGGAACAATTCCAATCCCGAAGAATCGTCACACACGACGAGAAAATAACCCTTGGAACGATCGTACTTCTGATCCTTGAAGCGGAACCGCAGGCGGAACATCCTGTTCCTTGCATCCGGATCCCTGCTGTCGGCAACATAGGTATTTTCGTTCGAGATCTTCTCATTGTCCTCGGAAAGGAAATACAACCGATACGTCGTCGCCTTTACGGTATCACTGACGGCATCCGACTGAATGAAGTCAAGCGTCACGATCTTGTTGGTGATCTTTTGCAGCATACTGACGAGCGCGATCCCCGCATTCTTCGTCTCCATATGCCCGCGCTCCATCTTCACTCCGATCAAGGGGACGAGCATCTCCTGCGGAGACGCACCGCCGTGGACATAATTTTGTCCGCCGCCTGCCACCTTAAAAACATTGCTCCCGACCGGCACGGAGACAAACTTTGTATCCTTTCCATGAAGGATCTTAGCGAGGCTAATGGAAAGGATCCCCTCTCCCGCCACCGGTTTTTCGGAAAGAATGAACCGCCTGTTAATGTAGCTGTCTTTTTCGTTGATGCCGCCGATTTTATCGCTTTCGGTCAGTTTATCCCGCTTATACAGAAAGCCGTGATCTGCCGTGATCAGGAAGTGGTATGTATTTGCATTCGCCGAAATGCGGCGGATGAGGTCTGCGATCTCATTGACTGCCTCCTCGCAGGCAGAAAACACCTCGTCCTGCGTATTGACCTTGTCTCCGCGCGCATCGATCTGATTGTGATAGACATACACGATCTGCTTGCCCGTAAAGATCTCGCGAAGTTCCGCCTTTTTCAGCGACTTGATGTCATCAAACTGCACGCAGACGCTGTTCGCGCAATATTTTTGCAGGATGGACTGCCGCGCGGGCAATGTATCACATGGCACACCGTCGACAAGCACGCGATAGTCATCCGTGATTGCAAGCGTTTCGTGGGACAGAAGCGCCGCCATTCCAAGCCGCGTATAGGAAGGCAATACGCCGAGCTGTGCTTTGAGCGTCGCCGTACATTTGGGATCGTCGGAGAGCTTCTCAAAGAGCTCTTGCCCGACTTCATACCGCATTGCATCGGAAATGATGACAACCGTGCGTTCCTTTGCCCTTTTCAGGCAGCGGTCATAAAAGTCTCGCTGCAGCGGAACGCCGAACCATACCTCCTCTGCGGCAAGAGCCGCACTCCACTTCGGCAGCAGCTTTGCAAGATATTCGTTTGTATAAATCTTTTCAACGAGCTCGCGCAGCGCTTCAAAGGCAGCCGAATCCTCCGTTCGATCATAGGCCTCATAGAAGCGGCGGTACTCCCGATCGAGCTTATAGTCGGCTGCAAAGTACTGCTCTGCGATCTTTTTGTAGGTCTCGGGGCAGGAATAGTGCGCCGAAGAGATGAGCGCAAAGGCGCTGCGCAGCATACGGTACACTTCGCCCGTCTGCATACCGAAGTGCATTTTTTCACGTTTCTCGCAAATTTGCGGAATCCCCATCCCCTGCAGGGCAGCGTGTGTATTCTCCTCCAAGAGGCGTTCAACGATCCACTGCACAATGATGCGGTCGATATCAAGAAAGCTGTCGCAGCCGAGGAGCGTTTCGGGTGCATACTCTGCAAGCGCAGAACGAACATTCAGCTTTGCCGCAACGTATGCCGAGAGCGCATCAAAGCGTTCGCAATACAGCACGTTGTTCATCAGGTTGTCCAAGAACGCGATGACATTGCCCGCTTTATCCGCAATGAATGGCCTCCACGCGGGCGACAAGGCTGCCTGCACCGTCTTTGCCGTATATGTGACAAACATCGAAAGAACGAGCTTTTCGATAGTCGGAGTTTCATCGCGAAAACCGAACTGTTTTTCGCAAAGTTCCCAGAAAACACAGAGGATCCCAAACTTTTCCATTTCGGAAAGGTGCTTTTCGCACTCGGGTTCCCCCTCCGTCAACAGAATACGGACGATCTCCTCAAAGGAGCAGGTACGCGCCCGGACGATCGCCGCCAAAATGCCGACTCGGATATTTTCCTCACTGTAGGTTTCGATTTCCAGATCATAAAAACGCTGAACGCGGTCCTTATTGGCAAAATATGTTTCATACTGCTTCAGTACTTCCACACCGCGCGGCGAGATGCCGAGGTCGGCAGCCATCAGCGAAATGCGGTCAGCATTAAACCGCCTGGAATAGAGTACCATGTCCTCGAGGTGGTTGTCCTTCACGTCCGGCTTCGGGAAAGGCGCATAGACGAGATAGTTGGTAGTCGGGTCCACTTTCTCTAAAAAATATTTGGTGTAGAACTGATTGTCCTGCTGCAAAAAGTAGACTTTCGCATTCTGCAGCTGCATCTCTGCGATGTCCTCGGCAAACTCCGCTTTATCGTCGTACCAGAATATGAGCTTGCGGGCTTCCCCCTGAAACTCCTTGTTCAACCGGTCAACGATCTGTTTCAAACTCAATACTGCCATAGTCTCGCCTTATTCCTTCGACATGATATTCTTTGAATCTGCAAGCACTTCGTAAAATTTCCCGTCGACGGCGGTCTGCATCTTGCGATAGTTGACCTTGACACCGTCGTCCAGATCGAGCGCGATGCGGCTGAGGGCGAGGTGGGCCATCTTTTCGTCGTACTCACGGCACTCCTTCAGCTGCTTGATGAGCTTTTCCTTACGTTTTGCAGCAGCTGCCGCCTCACGGGGATTACTGCTGTGGTCGACGGTATCCTGCATCCGCTCGGCCTCCGATTCATAGATGCGCTGCATCCGGTGCAGATATTCGACGCGAACGTGCCCCACCGTATCCGGCGTGTAGCGGTGCAGATAGATGAGTGCCTTGAACCCGTTCTGCTTCCCGCTGTCGAACAACCAATAGATGGGACGCTTCTGATACGTTTTGCAGTGATCGGAGAAGAAATCCTTCAAAAAATAATTGCGGATCACCATGCGGCTGGTCTCCCCCTTATTGCCGAGCGCCTTGGCGATAAAGTCGAGATTCTGCTCGAGCGTGTCCGTTCCGTACACCTTTTTGAGCCACGCACAGAACAGCCCGACGACGTCGTCCTCCAAATACTCCTCGTCGGTAATGGGGAGCACGTTGTCGGCATCGGGGAGAAAGGTGGAATATTTAGAGGCGTCCCACTCGCCGCCTGCATAGGCAAGTCCCTCCACATCGAGAGAGTACCTGCCGAACATACAGCCGACGGCATAGGAGATGAGGGAGACGATCTCGTCGCGCATGGTACGCACATAGGCAGAGCCCTTCATGCTCTCGGGGATGTCCTCTTTTGTGTCGTAGATGCGGTGAACGGAGACGTCCTTGTCGGCGACGTCAGGCGTGAGTTCGTCGTTGAGTCCGTAGATGTCGATGAAGATACGGTTGAGTTCCTCTTCATTTTTCTTGAGCTGCAAAAACCGCTCCTCGCACTCCGCCTTCCACGCCGCGAATTTATCTGATAGTAATCTGCCCATTTTATACCATCCTCTATCGCAACTTGCTTATTTCAACAGTAAAATTAATATTATTCCAAATCATTACGTCGTCATAAAATGTGGGAGAACCATTAACGCATTGTCTATATTTATCAAATATAGTATGGAATAATGTTGGGTTATAAGCCCCTTTCGACAACCCTACCATTGAACCAACTAGCGCAGTTGTTGGAGATTTTATGGGGTTCACAACAATAATAAAATATTTTTTAAAATTGCCGCTAACGCCAGCAGAAGGATTCAAATATTTATTTAGCAATAATAAACTTTCACCCAATTTGATGAATAGATTCTGTTTAATTATTTCGTACTTTTTTGCATCTCTATTGCAACTAAGCATTGATTTAAATTCAATAAAATATAACGATTCCTTTAAAAGTATCGCATCAGCCGAAGCTGTTTTAATTCTCAAAAAATGTGTAGGAACATCATCATAACAATAAGCTTCCGCCGTAGTATCATTAACGAGAGAACGACTTTTACTGCCTTTGGATAAGTCAAGATATGATTTTTTTTGAAAACCATGGCTAGCCAAATATGCATCTATCTTTTGTAACTCTGTATTCATTTAATCTTCGTCCCCCTCAGCTTCTTGTGCTAAGAGCTCACTCCGAAGCGCATCCAATTCAATAAAGGGAAGCGATAAATTTGCATAAACCTCATTAATTTTATCGTCAGCGCAATCAAAAGAAACCGAGTGGTCTACATTATGTTTAGACTGATAAAAATGCGTTACCTTGACAATCTTATGCTTCATCGCGTAGGTATCTAGTGCCAATAGAAAATTAGGACTATGTGTTGTCAAAAGAACCTTCACATCCCATTCCTTTACCAATATGGTGATAATCTCAGCGAAAACATTTTGCCATTCTGGATGTAGATGCGATTCTGGTTCATCCAATATCAACATAGTATTCCTTCTTATTTGGCGATTTTCTATTAATTGCTTGATTACCGCGAAACATTTTGATCCTGTCGCCAAATTTTCGATAAATAAATCTTTAATAATGTCATCGCTATATGTGTATACACCTGCCATGTTTGACATCGCGCCTGGATAGGAATTGGCTATAAGTTCTAAAATATGCTTAATATCAACTTTTGACATTTCCTCCTCAAATATTGTTTCGTTCTCCTTTGTTTGAAGACAATCCAAAAGATATTTTACATGATTATTCGCTCCTCTCCATTTTGTATGCTTATTTAAGTCATCAACTGCGTATGCATCATCAAATAAGATAACATTAGACCTCATCATTGTCCGAAAGGTAAAATGATTTTGCTGCACGGCTCCCTTCGAGTCCACATAAACATCGTCAAGGATCTGTTTATTGTCTGTTAAAATCAATCTTCCTATTGTATCTCCTCCCTTACATGAAAAAATATTGGATATAACCTGCCCCGAAAACTCAGATTCCAACGTCCTGGAAAATGTTCTCATGGTGAATAGCTGATAATTTTCATCTGTATAAATAAGATCTTTCGTCTTCTTATACAGATCCCGCGCATTACTGATCTTTGTATCAAACCCATCTAAATACTCTTTGAAGTAAGGATCTTCCAATCCATCCCTCGTGGAAATGTTTAGCAAATACTCTTTATTAACCTTTTCCAAAAAGTCAGATAATAAATCAAACCCTTTCCCTAAACTCATACTTTTTTCGTTCGCTGTGTCATAATTGTTTGCGAGACTATTTAAGATGTGTATAGAGCTAACTAACGAGAACAGACTTATTATTGTGCCCATTGAATCGTTTCGTACTTTGATATACTTCGCGATTGAATTAAATTTAAACTCTTCTGCAATTTTAATGAATGTATTGCTTTTTGTCTTTTCAATCTCTTTTTCATATTCTGCTTTTGGGGTATTCTCTGTTTTTATCACTGAATACAGCGCCTTTCCTATAGTTGATTTCCCGGAGTTGTTAGGACCAGTAATCACCGTTAGTCCATCCAATTTAATCTTAGAGTCCTTAATAATCCCTATGTTCTTTAAAGTAAATTCCATCTTTTATCTCCTTTTTAATTTGATTATAGCCTGTCGCTATATCTTATAAAACACAATTTACATCGTTTTAAGTCAGCAGATATTTTTTGAAGTCCCAAGAGATTTCGTAAGAGTCCCTGTATTCTTCTAATCGTAACCGCAGCATCTTGACTCTCTGCTATTGCTCGGTCGCAAGTTAGTCGCAATTAAGTCGCAAATTAGTCGCAAATTAGTCGCAATCTGCTATAAACCATTTCGAAGATCTTGTTCTCCCCTTGCAGACAATTTTGCCGCTATCACGGAGTTCCCGCAGAAGCACCCAGATTTGATTTCGGCTTTGCCCAGGCAAAACTTGCTGCAACTCCTTAAACGGAGTCCCTTCTGCATTATTTTGCCGAATATGCTTTAAAAGCAACTCTTTATTGGTATCCCGATCCAGTCCAACCCGTCTGGTATGCACCCCTGACTTGCCTGCCGCAGCATACAAACTTCTTGCAAGCACATATTTTTTTCTGCCGATATGTTCTACGATCCCCATCTCTATCAGCCGATTCAAACGAGAACACATCCTTTCCGTAAGCGTTCGCTCGTGATATAGCGCATCAATTGTCAAAAAATCCTCCGTCGAAAGCAACTCCGCACATTGTTCACTAATTCTGTTGATAACAGAGAGCATAGCTTTATCAATGATCAGTCCATTCAATGTAACGCAGACAAAATAATCATCTGTGCCCGAAAAATCAGGCAGCGGCTTTGCCTCCTGAATACTCAATTCAAACATCAAATTCATCCCCTGCCCCGAACGTTCCACCATTCCGCACAAAGAAAATATTTCTGCGATACGACGATTGCGTGGCAGTTGACGATCCAATATATTACCAAGCGTAATGCCAAGAGGGAGTCCGCCCGGACTCTCAACAACCAATCTGTCCCGATACTGACGGATAAAAATGCTGCCGCCCAGTTGATAATTTCTGTGACTTACTGCATTGAGTATAGCTTCCCTGACAACACGCTCGTTAAAAGTATAAATATCAAATACAAAGAAGCCTTCCTGATAGTGCTGCTTATCGTTCCGTAAATTGATGAGCTCCCAAATGCGGTCATAACAAGTAAAGAACCCCTCCTTAAACTCTACCCGTTGGTTTGCCGGTCCGGAAGATTCCGTGGAGCGATATTCAAAGATGATTTCTGCCTGCGGTAAAAACTTTGTGATAGACGAACTTTTCCCAAACAGGATCAAAGCAGCATACGTCACCCCCTGATCGGTAATTGCACCGCAATCGAGAAGGATCTGTTCCTTAGAAAGCGCTCCCAACTGTTTCTTCCCGCTCTTTTCGATCCAATTAGAGCGAAAGTTTTCGATTGCCGTTTCATTCAGATCTTCAATCGTCGCTCCGGCGCAAACCATTCCGGAAAAATCGGTCCCGGCTTCTTCGTAGATGCGGCGCCGCATATCTTCCGGCATGGGCACAAGAGAATCTCCCTCATAGACCCACGCAACACCATCGTATTGAACAGGAAGCCCTATCGGGCGGCTCTTTACATCAAAAATCAGAACACGTTTCTCGTCATGGTATAATAGCTGAAAATCGATATTGATCTTCAGCTTTTCGATGAGTCCCATGCGGGTACGTTCAGGCTGGTCAAATGCCAAACTTCCCACTACTGAGCGCGGTCTTTTATCTGTAATACCAAATACCAATTTCCCGCCACCATCATTCGCTAAAGCGCAGCAACATTTAGCGGCTTCCCCAAAATCAAATCGGGTTTTCGCCTCCTTGAACTGCACATTCTCCCCTTCTTTGGCTTCCAGTAAGGCTTGAATATTATCTGAATATGACAAAGTACACCTCCTAAATGAAGTTAAGCAACATAGCAATTAAAGCAGCGGATATTGTATAAAGTTCTATCATTTTTTGATAAAACAGTTAACCGCAGGGATATTATCTGAACCGATCTTCCCTGCTGCATATTTTTCTAAGAGTGATCTGTCCATATTTAACATTCTCGCATTTTTTTGATTTCACTTATAAAGGAATCCCTCTTCCTTTCCCAAATCACATCTCTCTTTTTTGTCAGCCCAAATTCCTCTACAATATTTGAATATAGCTGATTTAACTTATCTTTCATTTCGTCATCAGATTTATCTAGTTTAATTGATATTTTATCCTTTCCTATCACGCCTTCCATCTGTGAAAAATCGAAGCCCGGCAATAATATAGACGTATTATTTGTTCTTAAAGCCCATGCAGCCCCCATCTCATTAAGGCTTATTTTGCTATCATAATAATTTGGAGAAAGCACGAAAATAACATGCAGCTTATATTGTAAAAACTGCTCCCTCAAATATTCAAATATATCCTTATCCAGTGGAATATCATATCCGGGAACGGAGCTGCAAAAAATTTGATCATCATTTAACCCCATGTCCTCAAATAGGGTAACAAGTTGAGTTGCATAGTCGACATCTTTTGACGAATGACTAATGAATATTTTCGGATTCTTCATTGCTGTATTCTCCAATACTTTTCCTGCTTTGAGTGAAGATTTATCCTGCGGATAATACGAATCGATATTGTCTTTTATAGCAGTTAAATCTCCTTTTAACGTATTAAAGTCATCTCTGTCATGCCAACCTCTGAAATTCATCCTTATATCATTTAATGTATCCCGAATAAATTCTTCTTTTGTCCTTTTATGTATTTCCGTCAATTCAAATTTAACAGCCTGCAGCCAAAGTTTAAACTCTTGGACATCATAAATGATCTCAACTTGCGGCGTACCTATTCCAGAACTTTTATGAAATAATGTCTCAATATCGGAAATCTGCCCAATCAACTCCAATAATTTTTCTTTCATTTGCTCCTCCTCAAATCAGCGGGTGTTTTTTGAAGTCCCACGAGGTTTCGTAAGAGTCCCAGTCAATATGACAAATTTCAATACATTCATTAATAATTGTCGATAGATTTAAATTATACGTTTCGTAAGTCAGTGGAAGATTTCTTAAATCATCTGGCATAACATTTATTGTAGGATTATATAGGTTCAATATGTACTCACATGACTTGCTATTAAGAAAAGCAAGAAGATTTTGCCCTCCTTGTTCAAAATATATATTATTAGATGCTCCTTCTGTTATAAATCCTTCTGGCAAATAGCGAAAGCTAGTTGTGCCAGAACCTATTCTCGACATAGTAATTGCTTGCTTAAAATTAAATTCAATACTACGAAGTGTTGATTTTGGCTTCCCATTTTCATCTTTAAAATTTTTGAGTCGGAAGCCATCATTTTCCCAATCAATAAGATAGTCCAAGTTTCCGTACCAGCGCCTAAATGGACCACCTTTATTACATTTAACCCACTTTAATTTGTTAGGAATTATTTCATGCCAGCACCTAATAAACAAATCGTTTTGTCCAGTGGTAATTCCATTACGTGCTTGATATTCATAGGATAATCTTTTTGCTTCAAATGCTTGAAGCGCTTTTTTTGAAAACCAATAGGCGATGGGGCTGCCGGGGATTTTTGCAAAATTCGCCTGCTGCGCCTCATAAAAATAGCCGCAATTCTGGTTTTGAATTGCCTCCAATACCTTTTGGCGCTGCACTTCCATACCCCCTTTAAAATCAGTCAAACGGAAACACAAAGCAGCGTGTTTCGCTTTTTTATTTTGCAAAACAAATGTACAAACCGGAACCGTAGCCTCCTCAAAGGCAGAATACTCCATTTGCACCAACGTCGTCAATGCTTTACTTTGAATGATTTGCGTCCGCAGTTTTTCATATGTTTTAATAAACATCCAAACAAACGGAGACATATATCCGCAATATCCGCCCGGCTCGCAAAACAGCAAGTTGCGATAGATAAACACGCTGAACAGATCGCCCGCATAGTCTTTATAATTCTCATTGACAAACGCTTTCAATTTCGCATTGTATTTATTCAAATAGGGCGGGTTCGTGCAGACCGCCTTATACGTTTTTGCAAGCAGGCGGCGCACATCCCAATCGTTCAACTCGATTTCTGTATCTTGTCCAAGCAGCGGGGCACTGGCATCTTGCGGCGGCTTTTCTTCCAATACAGACACCTGCACCATCGAGCCGTACTCGGTAAGTTCGGTATCGTCAATGGGGCTATACACCTGCGGGTAAATACCGCGCGACAAAAAGCGGCGGTCGTACTGCCGCGCCTTCATCATAATAGAAAAATAGGACAGCTGAAAGGCACGCCGATCGATATCGAGGCCGTAGAGATTATTTTCCACGATCTCCCGCGCGGCGTCTCGTTCGCCGTAACCGCACTCCCGATAGATCAGCATGAGCACCTCAAAGGCATAGACCAAAATATGTCCGCTGCCCATGCAAGGGTCAAAAAGGGTGAGTTCCTGCGGCTTACACGGTGCATTCTCCTGTACATACGCAATCTCCCCCGACTTCGGGCAAACAAAATACTGCAGATTTTGTGCCAAAGTACTCTCGGGGTGTCGTTCGATCCAATAGCGTCCGAGGGAATTATCCACCATATAGCGCACGACCCAGTCTGTCGTAAACAGCTGCGTTGCGGCAGGGATGTCCTCTTTTTTGATGACTTTTCCATGAAGCGGGTCGACGACTTCTTCGTGCTTTTCGGAGATATAATACTGATACAGCCAGCCGATGATCTCGACCTGACCGCCGCGGTTGACGTCGAAGTCCTCCTCGGGGATGTCGTTCACCAAATGGTAGACGACGCCGTCGCGGTCGATGACGGAAAGACTGAGCAAAAACTCGGTGTAATCGCGCGTCGTCTCAAAGAGCGCGGGAAGCACCTCGTGCAGAGCATTGCACTGCTTGATAAAAAGGAGGCGGAAGAGCTCATCGACGGCATTTTCCTGCTGCATCCGCACGATCTCCGCACGTTCCTGCTCGGAGAAAGTAAGATCAGAATCAAAGGGCCGCGAGACAAGGTCAGGCTCCGCCTTCCCGGACTCGGATGAGAGCACGCGCAGATGCGAAGAAAGGTAGTCGTTGACCTCCATAAAGCGCACAGCGATGAGGCGGTTGAACCAGGTATAGGCGACCTCTTCCACAATAAACTGATAGGCAGTTTTGTAGTCGCTCTCCCGCTCCTTTTTGCGGATGGCCTCCACGAGACTCGCCCGCTGCTTGACCGCCGCCCCGCTTACCGCATAAGGTTTCGTCATACCGATGTCGTAAAACTCCACGCCGCCGCCAGACTGCGGAAGGGCCTCCTGAATGCCTTTCTCCGTGATGCCCAAAAGCCCCGCACGGTAGCGGATATCTGCGATGAGCTTCTTTCTCGCCCAAACAGCAAAATTTTTGATCGCCGTCTTATTCATCCGTGATTTCCTCTTTTGTAAAATGCTTAAAACTCGATGTTTACGATGTCGTCTCCGTCCATCTGCGCAAGGAGCGCCGCGCGCAGCTCTCCGACGCAGCGTTCCACGTCCTCTCTGTTTTCCAGTCGCCACGACGACGTCCCGACGACCTTTTTCATGGATACGTTTTTGACCTTTCGTGTTTTAACGGGCGCAGGCGGCTCCTCTCCTGCAGTATCTTCGGGCTTTTGCTCCGCCTGTCTTTGGGCAGCAAGTGAGGCGTCGCGCGCATCCATCTCGTTGAGAAGGCGAATTTTAAGCGCACCTGCCTTATCGGCATAGCTCCTGAGCTGCGACACGTTATTGCAATGTTCCGCGCCCTCCTTGATCTCATCGAACTGTGCGCGGTACTTCGCCGAATATTGCGCCGCATACTCTTTGTCGTGCAATACCGTCAGAACTCGGTCTCGGTCGCTTTCGATAGACCGCAAAACGGGACCGGCCTCTTTATCCAAAATCTCGCTGTATATATCCGTGAATTTTTCACGCAATTCGGGGAGACGGGGGATGTTCGCATACGGTTTATCCTGCCGCACGATATCGCGCATCTGCGCCACGACCGCTTCAAGTCCCTGATCAACGATATACGTCTTGGAATCATCGTAGATAGCAAGGCTATCAACTGTTTTCTCGAAAATATCTTTCTGCCCGCCGCCGAAAAATGTTTTGATAAGCTCAAAATCTTCGGCAAAGTCGAGATAGTCGTCCTGCTTTTTGCTCACTTCGGCGAAAAATTCGGCCGTAGAGAGAGGCTGCAGCGAAGCGCGCAAGAGTGCTTTGCCGCGCGACAAGACCTCTCTCCCGGGGTACGCATAGCGGACGTACTCTTTCTCAAGGATCGTGATCTCGCCGATCAACTTTTCCGCATTGGAACGGAAGCTGCGCAGTATCGCATCCTCGTCGTCGGTCGTGCTCGTCGTTTGAAAAAGCTCCTTCATCACGTCGCGCACGATTTTCTTTTCGCGGTCGGATACGCGCGTACGCTGCTCCATGAGCAACCGTTCGACATACTGCTTTTTCGTGATATAGTTAAAGAGTTCTTCCTGCGAGCGGTTGTTCAAGCTGACAGATTCCCCGCTGACGGTGAGAGCGATATCCCCGCGGGCATACAGCCGCGCGACAAGCCACTCGACATCCTGCTCGACAAACCCATAGGGCGCCTTCATGAAGCGGTCTTTGAGCGTCTTCATCGAGGTCTTCATATGGTTGCGGGTATTCATCGCGATAAAGCTCTGAACATCCTCCAAGGCATGCACGTTGCTCTCTTTGAGCCCCTCCAGATCGATCATCCCCTGATCGTCCGATTGGAGCGCCCTGCGGATCTCCATCTCCACCATCGGCGCGTCGATGTAGTTCAGCTTGTGATACACCGTCTGAACCAGCTTGCCGACGGCCTCCATGATCTTGTGCTCTACATCTTTCGCGGTGATGGAGACCACATCTCCGTTGACGTACATTCTGGCGCTCTTCAACGCCTCCGTCAGATACAGTTTCACGTTGGCATTCCGCTCGCGCATTTCGAGGTTCTTTGCCTCGCGGATCGAAGAATACTTGGCGATCTGCATGGAAGTATTCCTGCGGAGGAAACGGTCGATCTTCAGGTATGCGCGCATTTCCGTCAGGAATTCGTCATCGTTGGGCAGAGCCACAATCACCTCTTTCCCCTGCCCCGACATCATGCGGAGCCGCCCCTCATCGTTGCCGTTCTCATACCACGGGGTTATGATACGCACGCCGATATCGTAATTCTGCGTCGATTTATAAAGGCGATCGTCCACCGCCTCATTGAAGGGGAAAGAATAGCGTCCGTTGAATACAGGATAGCGGTATTTCTTTTCGGGAAGGATATCCTCAAAGATCATCTCGGAAATTTTCGTGATGACCTCGGACATCTCCACGTTTTCCTTCTCGATCTCGTTGTTGATCTCCTGCTCCTCATTGGTCAAAAAGATATAGATGCTCCCGTTTTTCTGTACGAGCATCTGCCGCATGAGCACTTTCAGCGCTTCTTCTACGCGGCCCTTCAGTTCGAGTCGGTCGTCATCGATGTTCTCGATCATGAGACTCGTGATATTATCGACGTTCGCCTCGATCTCACGGACGTACTTGATCATGAAGAGCGTCTTTAACACGTTTACGGCGAAGACGTCCGATTTGTGCTCGGGATTGATATAGTCATTCTCGTACGCACGAACGACGACGCTGCTATGGCTGTGGTCCAGAAAATTGACGAGTGCGTTGTAGAACTGATAGAAGGGCACAAATGAGCCGACTTCCTGTTCTTTGATAGCAACGGCAGACTCTTTGAAAAGGGCGAGCATCGAGCGTTCCCCCTCCGACAGGTGTTTGCCGGACGCACCATGCGTGCGGATGGACGTGAGCACGCTTGCGAGCAAATTGAACTGATACGGGATAAACGGATAGACCTGTATGAAATCCTGCGCCCCCGAATACAACTTCTTTTCGATGCCGTCATTGAAGACGATAAGATTCTTTATGATCGTTGCCTTTTGCTCATAGAGAAGCGCGAGCGTCTCCTCTGCGGTAGGCGTCTTTTCAAGGATACGCTTTTTGATGACCGCATCTACATTGGCAGAGGAGAGGGAAAGCCGCGTATCGAACCGCCCCTGGATCTTGGAGAAATCGTTCCCCTTGACCTGTGTGATCGAATCGATGTCCTGCTGGCTGGTGACGATGAGCCACGCTTTCCCCTGGCACTCCTTCCCCAATTCCTCACAGACGGTCTGCAGATCGAGCATAAGGTTGGAGTCGTCTCCGATATACTGGCCGACTTCGTCGACCAAAAACACGATGTGGCGGTTCTTCTCTTTTTTCTGAAGATATGCCTTAACGCGCTTTGCAAAGTCCTCTATGCTGATAGAGTACGGGCCCGTCGCCTTTTCACACCAATTCCTGGCGGCAGCCTCCGTCATGAATTCCATTGAGACCAACACGTCGACAATGGTATCCTGGATAAAGTCAAAGTCCTGACGGGAATCTTCCCATTCGTCACCATATTCCTCTCTGAAGGCGGCTTTGAATGTTTCGTACTTTCCTTCTTCCGTGAGCTTTCGCTCCAGGTCTGCAACGTGCGGAATGGCTCCGCAAAATCCCTGCATCTCGTTAAAGACCTTCAGAAAGACATTGACAATGGTATCTTTATTGCGCTTTCCGTTCGTATCGCTCTTGGAATCGATATTGAACAAGACCACATCTGCGGGCGTTTCAGCCGCGAGCCTCATGTCTGCCAGCACCATTTGGTCTTTGATTTTGTCGTCATCGATAAAATAGTCGAGCGCAGTCTTTCCTCCGACCTCTTTGTTCGCCAAGAGATAGGAGAGGATCTTAAGAAAGTGCGACTTACCGCTCCCGAAAAAGCCCGAGATCCAGACACCCGTCTTGGTCGTCGTACCGATGATCCCCTTCTTATATGCGGCAAAAAAGTCTGCAAAGTGTTTTTGCAGCTCGCGCGTTACCACATATTCTTCCAGCTCCTGAACAACATTGGCCTTCTCGTCCTGACCGACTATGATGACCCCCTGAAGCTCTCGGTCGATCTTCTTTACAAATAAATCTTTGATCTGCATCGTTCCCTCTCCCTCACTTGATCATGCGGAATGCGCGATAATAATTATCGTCCTTTATTTCATTGAAAAGTAACAGCGCCTGTTCGTTGTACGTCCCCGGATAAAACATCACGACGGGCGCACGCACGAATGCCTGATGAAGGTTATTGAGCACCTTATGAGAGCGCAGGATGGGATAGCACTTTCCGATCCCCGTCAAAAAGACCACCGCGTCATCGGGCGTATGCTCCCTGATATACCGCACGATATAACTGTCATCATCGTTGATTTTCAAGGAGTTTCCGACAGCCTTCACGATCTGATCGAAGCCCTTTCGCTTTTCAAACTCATAGCATTTTTCCATGAAGTTCTTATTTTGCAAAAACTCAATGATCATATCGTACAAATCAAAGACGACCAGCTTAAATCCATCCCTGCCGCTTTGATTTCTGCCCTTCAGATATTCGATCCGCTCACGGACTTCCAGCTCACATTCGGGAGGATAGTCAAAGACCCAATAGTTCACCTCGTTAGCCTTGCCGCTGCTCTGCCGGAAGGGCGGTTTTCTGATCATCTCCTCCATTTTATCCAGTCTTTCTCTGATTTCTGCCATTATTTCTCTCCCGAAAAAGCTTTGATATAGCGGCTCATCTTGTGGCTTTCTGCCCACGTTTGCAAAACAGGATCGACGATCGGCGGAATGATCTTCCTAATTCCAACGTCCTTATTGATGATCCCTGCTTCATACAGCATCTTTTTGTAGCACCTCTTCAAGCGCTCAAACGTTGCATCCGTCCAACCGGCGACTTTTGCATCCTGCTCCTGTTTCCCTTTGAAAAAGACACGAAAATCGCTGTCTGTAAGTTCATCGTTCCCCATGAACATCTTCTCACGGACCACTTCATAGACAAACTCAAAGAACAGCTCATCATAAGCCATTGCAGCGATCAGGGCAATGAGCTTTTGGGTCGCCAGGTCGGAAGTTAAAAAGATGTTGTAAATATCGGACGGCAATGTTGCCATTCGCCCTGCAACGACATTAAAAATCTGCTTCGCCCGCTGCGGCGTCACAGCAGAAAAAATATTCTCGTTCAGGTTCATCGCTTTGATTTCATCCAAACTGTTTCCATTCGCTAATAATTGAATGACTTTTCTGAACTCTTGGAACCAAAATGAGACCTTGACCGCGCTCGCACTGTACTCTTTCTTATCCACAAACACTCATCCTTTGTTCGATAGCTCCATCCCCTTTCCGGGAAAGAAGAATACCCTATATATCTCCAGTTTTGATTATATCACACTTAAAGAAAAAAAGCGAGGAAATTTGAATACATCTATCATTTTCTGTCGTCCATCCTCTCATACCGCACAACACAGCGCTCAACGACGCGAGCAAGGATTTGTTTAAGGCCCAAATACTCCCTTTCTAATGCGATGATTTCCTCGCGCAATGCAGCTTTTTGTGCGGCATTCCGTGTCCGTGCTGCAATTCGCTTGGCATAAGAAAGAATCTTGCCGATTCTCCGAAGCTTGTACTTGCGTGTGAGCAACTCTTCAAAATAAAAGCTGTATGAAAGTCTGCGGCGATGAGCCAACTCCTTGATCTCCTCCTCATAGCGGTAAAATGCGTTACCGGAAGGTTCATGGATGGTCACAGCGCGCCGCTCGACCTCCCGTAAGAGACGCAAACAGAGAATCTGCTCGATCTCATCGGCGAATTCCTGTTGTGCAAAAATCGCCTGCCCATAACCTGAAAGCTGTGCCAACAGTTCCTCTTTTGTTTCCGAACCCCCTATCATCAGGTACCGCACTGTATAGCGCAGCAGCTCTCCAGGCGTAAAGAACCATTTATACAAAAGAGCCAAAAAATCACCCGACGCACGCAAAAAGAAGGCAAAAGCTTTGATATCCGCATCGTTTTTCATATTGCCGTTGCGCAGAAAGCTCTCCCAACCGATCTCAAACGCCAGCTCCTTCCGCGTCCGCTCGCCGTCGTGCAGCCGCACGGCATTCATGTGGTCGTAAAGCCTATCCAATTTGCGGGAGACAGTCGCCTGGTCGACCCCGACCATCTTTGCGATCTCACACTGCGTGAAACCCGCTCTGTCTGCATGATAGATGCGCCGCTCAATAGGAGACAGACTTCGAACCGCTGCTTTGCGGTCCATCTCCTCACAGATGTCACCCTCGACGTCGTGCGTCCGCTTGTCCTCCGCGCGATCGGCCCAAAAGTCGACCGCGTCGCCGTCCTCATTTTCAAGCCGAGGAATATCCGCCGTCCACCGCTTGTTGTGCACGCTGCGCTCATCGTTGTATTCCTCGTCGTCCATTTCGCGCAGGGCCATATATTCCGTCTTGGAGACCTCAATGCGGACATACTGCTTGCCGTCGATGAAAAACGTCGGCGTGTCGCCGATCTCGCATCGGGTGTAGGGGTAAAAATAGTAGTATTTCCCATCCCCAGCCCGCTTCTTCTTGAAATTCAACCAATATGCCGTCATATCCATGCCCGCATTATAGCATAGGATATATGACAGATATTGTCGTGTTTGGAAAAATTTCTGAAATTATTTTTTTCAGAGGGCCTCACTCCTACCCCCCAAAGACGGCACGAAAAAAGCGGCGCATGGCCGCTTTGATTTAATCATGCAATGTATCCCTCGCAAAGATCGGAGAGGTAAAGAACTCGGCGAGGCTGATGTCAAACCCCTCGCAGATGGCATACAGCGTCTTGATCTGCACCGAACGGCTACGCTTTTTCTTGATGGACGTCAGCGTCGACTGCGGCACCCCGCTCCGTTCCGACAGCGCGTACTTCGTCATGTTCCGCTCAATGCAGAGCTGCTCGATCCGCAGCGCAATCGCATCTTCCAACAGCATACTACTCACCTCGAATACGTTTTTCTCAGTAGTAGTATAGATTTCGCAAAATTTTATTTACTGCTATCTATTGCATATTTGCTATTTAGTAAAATTTCTGTTATTATGTCCAAGAGGTGGAACATGATCGTAACCTTTTGCGGACACAGAGATTTTCAGGAGACGGGCGACGTCAAGGGGCGGCTGACAGGCATTCTTGCGACCCTTGCCGATAGCAACGAGACCCTTATCTGTTACACCGGCGGATACGGCTCTTTCGACCGCTTCGCTGCCCGATGCGTGAAAGAGGCGCAGAAAACAGCGGAAAATATCCGCAACTGCCTTGTCGTACCCTATCTCACGGTCTCATTGCAAAAGGAACTCAAAGAGCGGGAAGGCTTCTTCGATGAGGTCATCTATCCCGCGCTCGAGAACGTGCCGCCGAAGTATGCCATTCTCCGCCGCAACGAATGGATGGCCGAGCGGGCAGATCTCGTCATCGGATACATCACGCACAACTTCGGGGGAGCCGCGAAAACCTGGCAATACGCAAAACGGAAAGGTATCCCGCTCATCAATCTGGCGGACAACACGACCCCCTGAAAACCTGAAAGAACCCGCCAGCCCCTCTCACAAAAATTTTTCCGAAAAAAAATTCCAAAGTGTGCATAAAAGAGGTGTCGCCGTTGCTTTTATATGAGGGGGAAACATCGCGCCCCTCGCAAAACAATACCGCGCAAAGCTCGCAGAAAAACCTGCGGGCTTTTTGTTTGCGCGAAAGGAGCACGCCCATGCACGAACAACGGCTTTTGCGGAAAGCCGTAAAACAACCGCGAAAAAACATCAGGAGGAAAATATGAAACTATTCACTTTTTACGACATCTACTATGCGCCCATCAAGGCGCTCGACGACAAGCAGGCGGCAAAGTTTTTCCGCATGATCTGCAACTTCCTCGACGGAAACCAACGGTAAACCGACGGGAAACCCAGCCCCCTGCAAGGGCGAACGAGGCTACTTGTAGCCTAGTGAGATAAAGATACATCGCCATGCGGTGAATCTTGCATCCCAAAAAACACATTGGAGGAACACATATCAGCTACCAAGTTTTACGAATCGAAAAGTTTTCCAAGGGAGACCTCGGGAAGATCGGCGCGGAAACGGAGCGCACCGCGCGCCAAAACCGCAACGAGGACATCGACAGCTCCCGCACGCCGCTCAACTATTACTTCAAGAAGTCGGAGGGAGGCTTGAACGCGCAGTGGAAGAAAACCGTGCAGGCCCTCAACGCCACCTTCAAGGAGACCAAGAAGGCCGTTGCCTTCGAGGGCGTCATCATCACGAGCGACCGCGCCTTCTTCGAGAATCTCGGCTATGTCCCTGGCGAGCCGCTCCCCTACGAATTGCAGAAGTTTTTCGCGGACAGCTATCTCTTTCTGCTGCAGGAGATCGGCTATCACGGCACCGACAAAAACATTCTCTCCGCAGCCGTGCACCTCGACGAGACGACGCCGCATTTGCAGCTCTACTATCTTCCCGTCGTCGACGAGGGCAGAAGGAAGGTGTATGCAAAGGACGCAGACGGCAAAGTTTTACGAAATGAGAAGGGCTCCCCCGTACAGGCGAAGGACAAGAACGGAAGGAGCCTCTATGAGCGGACGCAGCTTGAGCAGCCGAAGATCTGCTCGTCCGAGTTTTGGGAACAGCGCGGCGCGCAGAGCTCGTTTGCGAACTTGCAAGATGAATATCAGGAGCAAGTGGCGCGGTACTACAGCTTGGAGCGCGGCGAGGTGGGCAGCAGCAAAAAGCACACGACCAAGTACCAATGGCAGAAGCGGCAGCAGGGACGAGAGCTGGCGGAGCAAACCGAAGCTCTGAAGCAAATACAATTCCGCGCCGAACTTGCCGAGGGCAGACAAGCCCACGCCGAGCGGGAAGCGGAACGACTGGAAAGCGAGCGCGAACGTCTGACCCGCGAAGTTGCGCCTCTCACGGCCGCCGCAGAGACCTTCAAAGGAGCAACCGGCAAGAAGCCTGACAAGCGTCAAATTCCCGCCCTCATCGCGGAGAACGCGCGCCTTGCAAAGGAATTAGAGTACAGCCATAAAGATCAAACGGAACTTTATACCGAGCTGCAAAAATCGCAAAAGGAAAATGCCGCCCTGCAAAAGGACGCAGATACCCTGCGCACACTCCAAGCCCACGCACCCGAAAAGCTCCAGGAGGTCATAGACGTAGCAAAACGCCGCCGAGAGGACACCCGCACCTCTCCCCGCAGCCATTCGTCTTGGACAAAATAAAATTCAGCTAAAAAACTTTATCGGAAGTATTGCAAAATCAACGGAAATATGCTAGGATACAAACCCCAAGAGAGTAAATTCTACTCTCAACATTTCCACAAGGAGGACAATGACACAAGAAGAACTCATCAAAATCGTAAAGCAACTCAACCATGTTGACCTGCAAGGCGAGGCAAAGGACGAACTGACAGCGAAAGTCCTGCAGATGGCGGCAGATTCCGTCACGCTGGAGACGCTGAAAGCCCTCGTCGCGCCGAACAGATCAAGCGGCGAACCTGTTCCAAGCGGAGAGGTCGCCAAGACTTTGGGAAGAAAGTCAAGATCCGGCTTTACGCTATCAAAAAAGGAGATCAAACGTATGCCGGAAAAATACCGTAGAATATTTGCCTGTGAAGACAGGATCATCCCGTACCGCTTTCACAAGGGCGTGTACGAAGCACACTACCGCAGAGACGGATTCAAGGTGTTCGCCTGCGCCAAGGACTTCAAAGAGATGCGCGAGAAGTTTACTGCAAAGCTGCTCGAACAGATGAACGGCGAACGGCCGCTGCCTATGCCTTCAAAGGGAAAGGAAGCGGCTCCCGGTCATTCCGATGCTCGCTTTGCCGACTACCTCCGGGAATGGCTGGAGATCAAGCGCAAGACGTGCAAGGAGAGCACCGTAAAGGAGTACGAGCGCCTCAGCTCCGTCAATCTTTTGCCCGTTTTCGGAGACAAGGCCATCACCGACATCTCACGGCAGGAGCTGCAGAGCTATCTCTTCCGCTTTATCGACGAAGGCAAGCACCGTACGGCGGAGAAACTGCACCAAGTCCTCTGCTGCATCTTCGATTTAGCCTGCGAGGACTTACATACCCTTTCGCCCATGAAGAAGATCGTGCTTCCTTACTACGAGCCGAAGAAGGGCTCTGCGCTGACCAAGGAGGAGGAAAAGACGCTCGTCGAGTGGTGTATCGAACATAAGGACAACGAGGCGTCCTCTGCGCTCCTGGTGCTGTTGTATTTCGGATTGAGACGGAGTGAACTTAAAACCATCTCCATTGAAAATGAAATGCTCACCTGCACCACAAGCAAAACGAAGATGGGCAGAAGCGAAGTCAAGCGCTCCATTCCCTTCACGCCCGTGTTCCGCCGTGTGCTGCCATATGTGGACTTCGAGAAGGCGAGGAACACGAACGTCAATACGATCTACACGACGTTCAAACGCCTGTTCCCTCATCGCCATACCCACGAGCTGAGGTATAACTTCATCACCCGAGCGAAAGAGGCCGGCTGCAACATCGAAGCCGTGATGCTCTGGGCGGGGCACTCGTTCGACAAAGACGTGAAGTCCTCCGCCGTGGACAGAGGCTATACCGACTACTCGAAAGAGTATCTCGTGCAGGAGGCGCAAAAAATCGATTATATCCTATAAAGAGCCGCTTATTCGCCCCACAATTACCCCACGATCTTCCCCACAATCAAAGGAAGGATAAAACCGGCCAAATAAAACAAAAACCATATATTGTATTTGGAAGCACCTTTCTTATACAATATATGGTATAGTTGGCTGGGGTAGCTGGATTCGAACCAACGAATGACGGAGTCAGAGTCCGTTGCCTTACCGCTTGGCGACACCCCAATGTTCAATTGACGAATCATATTTTATCAAACCTGACCGAATTTAGCAAGCGATTTTACTCCCTTTTCCGAAATTTTTTTACCCTTCTGCAGCCGGCTCCCATTGGGCTTGCCCGACTTCCCTGCAAAACTCCTCTCTTCCGACGGGTCATTCGATCTCTTGCTAAGCCGCTGCCCGCAGGAGTCCCCGCGGGCAGCGGCCCAAAACTTATAAACAGTATTCGAGCTGACAGTCGAAAGGCTCCTTTTCGACGTGGCGCTTATCCTCCCACACCGCGTCGGTGCAGCCCAACGAGCGGTAAAACACCTGCGTTTCGACGGCGGAATGAGCGGAAATATACAGCTTTTCCGCGCCGTGTTCCTTCGCCCAGGCGGCAGCCGCCTGAAAGAGCCTGCGCCCCACGCCCCGCCGCCGCCATTCCTGAGAGACGTGCAGCTCTGAAAGATCGAGATACTCCCGCTTCTTCCCGAGGGGCTGCTTACAAACCGCCGCAAAGCCCACCGGCCTTCCTTCGAAGAACGCCGCCTGCACGAAGCCGCCGCTTTTTGCCGTCTCCCGCAACGCTTTCACGACAGCCGCGCGCTCCTCTTCCGACCAGTCGTCCGTAAAGGGATCGGGGCGCACCTCCCAGCCCTTCTCGCCGCGGCGGTAACAGAGCATGACCTCCTGCCGCCGCTCAAACCCGTCGAGGAAGGAGGGCGCGACCTCTTCCGCCGTCAGGTTTTTGTATTTCAGACATTCAGACTTCATGGATGACCCCTGCAAACAGCGTCGTACCGAAACCGTCGGCGAGCACGAATCCGAACGCACGGTCGACGAGGAAATCTTCGTAGACCTGCTCATACTCGTCGGGCCCCGCTGCGCCCGCGCCGGGGAGCACGAACACCGCCGCCCCTTCGATGCCCTTTTTGTCGACTTTGAGCTTTGCGATATGCCTCGCCTCGGTGCAGAAGACACCGCTCGTTTTGCCCGTGAGCGCGGAAAGATCGCTCTGATTGCGGTCGAAGAGCTTTTCAACGCCGAACTCTTCTTTGAGAACGGGCGAAACGTCGCCTGCATAGTCCCCTTCGAACTCGGGGAAGAGACAGCGCGTGTAGTAGCGGATGCGGTTTTCCTCGTCGGTCGCGTTCCAATCTTTTTTCGAGGAGACTTCGGCGATGTTCTGCGCCGTCATGACTTCGGAAAGGGAGACGCCGTCCTTCGGCACGAGGAAGGTGATGCGGAACCCGTGCAGGGTGGAAGTATAAAAGGAAGTATAGTTTTCCCCTTCATATTTTCTTCCCATGCTGTGATCGCCCTGCAAAAGGCGGCGCAGCACCTCTTCGCCGTTTCCTTGCGTGAACGCTCTCTCCTCGGTGCGGGCGATGTCGTCGCCGTACTCGTTCCAGGTATCTTTCAAGTACAGCGTGTTGACGAGGGCGAACACCGTCTCGGGCGAGAGCGCAAAATCGGCGTCGATGAGCCCGTTCGTCTCGTCCTTGATGTATTTGGAGAGCGCGCGGTTGGCGGCATCGTTGTCATTTGCAAAATCGGCGGAGTAGCTGTTGCAGTAATAGTCCTCGGCGAGCACGTCGAGCGTCTCCTCGACAAAGGGCGTAGACGCATCCAGCCAGATGCCGTTGCTCAGCGTGATGTCTCCTGTTTTGCCGAGTTCGCGGTTGAGGGAGCGCCAGAGAACGGAGATGCCCTCCCCGAGCGTCTCTTCCGTCACGCCGAGAGCGGAGAGGAGCTCTTCCTTCGTCTCTCCCGCGCTCGAAGCCGCCGCGAGGGCGAGCCCCATGTAGACGGAGATAGGCGAAACAACGGCGTTTTCCGTACCCTCTTTTGCCGCCTCTTGAAGCGCGGCGGAGGCAAAGCGCGCCGCGAAATCTTGCGCCCCTTGCTGCACGGCGAGAAAGTTTTCGTCCTCCCGCTCCGCAAAGGAAAAGCCTTCGGACTCCGCCGCCGCACGCAGCAGCGTGCTCCTGCCCGCACACGAACTCATCAGAAGCATCGCCGCGCACAGCGGCACGCTGAAAACTGCCATAAACTTGCGTTTCATGTCATTTCCTCCTTATTTTATCTCGTTGAGGTCAAAGCCAAAGCAAAGCCGCACGCCGCCCGCTTCATAGACGCAGGAAAACGCTTCGGGCTCTTCGGGCAGAACGTCCTCGGCAGGCGGATCTTCTTCGGAAAAAGGAGGATCGGAATGATCGGGCTCCGACCCTGCGGGCGCCCCCGCGGGCGCCCAGGCAATGGCGAGCGGCACGGCGACGACGCAGAGGACTGCCGCCGAGAAGACGGGCACGAGCACCCGCCGCACGATACGCTTTTTTTGCCGCTTTTTTTCCAGCTTTTTTATGACCGCCGCCGCAAGGCGTTCCTCTTCCTCTTCACCGAGCGCAACCGCCGAGAGGGCTTTTTTGTATTCTTCAGGTTTCATCCTCTTCCTCCCAAATGATGCGAAAGCGCTTTCTCGCCCGCGAGAGCAGGATATAAATGGCGTTCTCCGAACGGCGGAGCAGCTTCCCGATCTCCTTTGCCGAATATCCTTCATAGTAAAAAAGATAGAGGGCGTTGCGCTCGTCATGCGGGAGCGCAAAGAGCGCTTCGAGGACTTCCGCTTCCGAAGGGCGCTCCCATGAAGAGGGCGGAGCGATGCGCTCGTCGAGGGGGAGCACCTTCCTTCGGGCAGATTTTATAACGTTTCGGCTCTTGTTGATCGTGACGCGGATGAGCCAGGCTTTCAAGTGCTCCTCGCTCTTGGGAAGAGGGCGCAAAAAGAGCGTGAGGAAAACTTCCTGCGCGATGTCTTCCGACTCGGCACGATCGCGGGTATTCTGATAGGCGATCCGCATCACCATGTCGCCGTAACGCCCGATGACGGCACGGACCGTCTCTTCGGAAATGTTCTGCATCTTCCTGCCCTCTTCACCGATAATACAACTCTGCGGCCGCAAACCTTTCGCCGCAAAAGCGGTTTTTAAAAAAACAGCGCATCCCTGTTCAGTATAGCACTTCCCTCTCTTCCTCACAAGCCCTTTTTTGAAATTCCCGGACATACGCCTGTTTGCGTCACGTCGCGCATAAAATATAATATTTGGAAGTTTTATCATACCTCTTGACGAAACCCGTCGGATAAGGTAAAATAGAGACAGAATTTGTTAAGCGGGTGGAGGATATGGATCAGCTTGCCGATTTCGAGCCCATCGAATATTACGAAAAGCACTTAAAAGACGCCATGGAGCGCAACGCGGAGGAATATTTCGACGCGCTCGTGAAGCGTTCGGGCGTCGACCCCGAACAAAACAAGGCGACCGTCGCGCGATACAATAAAGAAGCCGCGGAAGCGGAGGAAGCGGGCAAAAAGCTGGGCTCCTTCAGGGCGCTCAAAATCTTCCTCATCGTCCTCACCGTCGTCGCATTCCTCGCGGCGGTCATCCTCATCTTTTCGTATGCCTCGGGCGAGGGATATTGGCTGTATCTCTTCCTCGGCATCCTTTGCGCCCTTCTCGGCATCGGGCTCATCGTGCTGCTTTGCACCGTCATCAAGAAAAAGCTCAAAGAGCGCGAAGAGCGGCACAAAAAGGAAGTGGAGGAAGCGAACGCCGTCTTAAAGCAGGCTTACGACGAGATGGCGCCCCTCAACGCCCTCTTCACCTGGGGCATGACGCACGAACTCGTCTTGAAGACGATGCCCGATCTCACGCTCGACGAACAGCTCGACGTGAAGCGGCTCGACCTTCTCTGCCGCAAGTACGGCTACGAACCCGACGAGGACGAGAACGTTTCCACCGTGTATCTCCTTTCGGGCACGGCGGAAGGGAGCCCCTTCCTCTTTGAGCGGCGCTTCCGCCGCACGATGGGCACGAAGACGTACACGGGCACGCTCACCATCCATTGGACGACGACGGAGACGGACTCGGAAGGGCACGTCCATACCCAACACCACACGCAGACGCTGACGGCGAGCGTCGTCAAGCCCGCGCCCTACTACGGCTTTGAAACGCGCCTTGTCTACGCCAACGAAGGCGCGCCCCGCCTCACCTTCACGCGCGGCCCGCAGCACAGCGAGCTCCTTTCCGAAAAAGAGCGCGAAAAGAAGGTAAAAAAGGGCGGGAAAGAATTAAAAGAACGCACGGAAGAAGCCATCAGCGAAGGAAAGCGCTTCACGGAGCTTGCCAACACCGAATTCGAAGTGCTCTTCGGCGCGCTCGACAGAGACAACGAAGTGGAATACCGCCTCATGTTCACCCCGCTCGCCCAGCAGAACATGCTCGACCTGATCACTTCCGACAAGGGCTACGGCGACGACTTCTCCTTCGTGAAATCGGGCATGATCAACGTCATCTGCTCCGAACACGCGCAGAACTGGCTCACGGACACCGACCCCGCCCGCTACAAGAGCTACGATCTTGCGGCATCCAGAGCGTCCTTCGTCTCCTTCAACTCGGGGTATTTCAAGTCGATGTATTTCGACCTTGCACCCGTGCTCGCCGTGCCCCTCTACCGCATGCAGAAGCCCGCGGAATTCATCTACCGCGACGTTTACGACTATAACTACACGGGCGGGGAGGCGGAAGTGCTTGCAAACCGCTTCGCCCACTCCGTATTTGCCCCGCAGGACGCCAAGACGGAGACCATCTTAAAGGCGCGCCCCGTCCGGAGAGAAGGGAAGACGGACAGCGTTTCGGTAACGGCGCACTCCTTCGACGCCGTGGACCGCGTCGACTATGTGAACGTCTACGGCGGCGACGGCAGATACCACGCCGTTCCCGTGCCGTGGGTGGAATACATCCCCGTCGAGCGCATGAGCGAAATGGCGTTAAAGCGCGTGGGCGGCACCCGCGAGGCCTTCGAAGGACACAAGAACGGCGCGCTTCAGGAATTTGTGCGCCGCTTCGGCGAGAGCGCTTCGGCGTTCTCGGACGGACTCATGGCGTTCCCCGTCGCAAACGGCGGCCTCAGCGAGAGCACGGACAGCGAGCTTTCCGCGATCTTCGGGCTCAAGGAAGCGGCAGCGGCGGGAGCGGCGATCCTTTCGGGCATCGCGGCGGTGGAGGCCGCCTCCGACATGCTCGACGCCGCAGAACAAAAGGCACGCGCCGAAGAGTCGCCCGACGAAGCGCTTCAAGAAGCGGAAGATGCGAGCGCACCCGCGCCCGAAACGCCCATAGAGGAAGCGGCCGCGGCAGACGGGGCGGCAGGACCCGCAGAAACAAGCGCAGCGCCCGCAGAAGAGGCTCCCGAAACGGACGCGCCCGAACAGGAAGAGACGGCTTTGACGGCAGACGCCGAAGCGATAGAGAAATCAAATCAGGAGGAAACATAAATGGCAAACGAACTCGACGAACTCAACGGCCCCGTCAACGGGCAGGGACGCGACGTGAACGTCATCGAAAAGCAGATCCCCGTCAAAACGGGCGTCGGCTCGGTGATCTTCGAGGTGATCCTTTGGATCCTCGGCATCATCCCCGGCATCGTCTTCCTCTTCATGAAAGTGAAGGCGGGCAACTACCTCTCGCAGCTGCAGCAGAAGATCCAGCACGACGCTTCGCAGATCGACAACTACCTCGAACAGCGCGTCGTCATTTTGCAGAACTGCGCACGGCTCCTCGATAAGGCGATCGACCTCGATAAGACGACGATGACCCAGATCGCGGCGTACCGTTCGGGCGGCGCCCCCGCCGACGACGGGGCGCGCAACCAGATGGCGCAGCAGCTCGACGCGGTGGGCAGGAGCATCAACGTTGCCTTCGAGAGCTACCCCGACCTCAAGGCGCATGCGGAGATCGCCGACGCCATGCAGCAGAACTCCTATCTCCAAAAGGAGATCACGGCGGCGCGCGAACTTTATAACGACACCGTCAACGTGTGGAACCGCGACATCTTCGCATGGCCCACCAAGATGATCGTTGCCTCCAAGCGCGGCTATACGACCCGCATCCCCTTCACCGCCTCGCAGGAAGTGAAGGAGCAAGCGCGCGGCGTGTTCTTCTAAAAAAGGAGACCCGAAACGGGGCGCCCGACGGCTTTGCCGTCGGGCGCCCTTCTTTTTGCAAAAAAAGGCTTCCCCGCACGGAAATGCGCCCTTCATTTGCTTTACATTCCAAAGGCGCGGTGCTATAATGCACGGCGGAAATTCAAGGGGCGGCTCCGCCCTCAAAGGAAATACGGCCGTGAATTGCGATCTCACCGTGGGAAAGCCCCAAAAGGTATTGCTCTTTTACATCCTGCCCCTTCTGGGCAGCGCGCTCTTTCAGCAGTTTTATACGCTTGCCGATACCATCATCGCAGGCAAATTCGCAGGACAGACCGCCCTCACCGCCATCGGCGCCTCCAATTCCATCGTCAATATCCTGATGGCGGTGGCGCTCGGCGCGAACGCGGGCTGCGCCGTGCTCGTTTCGCGCTATTTCGGCGCAAAGGAGCATGCGAAGGTCAGATCCGCCATCACGACGGCGCTCCTTTCCTTCTTCGTTTTGAGCTGCGTGCTGCTCCTTGCGGGCGTGCTCTCCTGCGAGCCCGTCCTTCAGGCGCTCAAAACGCCCGAATCGGCAATGGAAGACTCCGTCACCTACCTCAACATCTATTATTACGGGCTGCCCTTCCTCATCCTCTATAACCTCGGCACGGGCATCTTCTCGGCGCTCGGCGACAGCAAGACCCCCTTCCTCTTCCTTGTCGCATCCTCGCTTGCGAACATCTTCCTCGATTGGGTGATGGTGAAGCCCTGGGGCGTTGCGGGCGTCGCATGGGCGACCTTCCTTGCGCAGGGCGCGGCGTGCATCCTCACCCTCTTCTTCGTCTACCGCCGCCTCAAAGGCTTCGTGGGCGAAGAAAAAGCGCCCCTCTTTTCGGGAACGCTCTTAAAGACGCTGCTCCTTCTCTCCATTCCCGTCATTCTGCAGAACAGCTTTGTTTCGGTGGGCAACCTCGTCATCCAGGTGCGCATCAACGAGCTCGCGAATGCGGAGGGCATCGGCATCACCTCGGGCTTCACTTCGGGTTTTAAGCTGCTCGTCTTTTCGACGACCTGCTTCAACGCCTGCGCCACGGGGCTCACCAACTACGTTTCGCAGAACTTCGGCGCGAACAAGTTCCATCGCATCCGTCAGGGGTTCTTGTGGGGGCTTCTCATCTCGACGGCGCTCACCGCCTGCTTCGTCGCCGTCTCCATGCTGGCTGCGACCCCGCTCGTCTCCCTCTTCATGCCGGGCGGCGAACAGGACACGGCGCTCGCCCTTCAAACCGGCGTCGAATACATCCGCCTCACGGCGCCCTTCTTCTTCGTCGTCAACGTCAAGATCATGGCGGATGCGACGGTGCGCGGCTGTAACGGGAATGTCGGCTTCATGGTGAGCACCTTCTCCGACCTCATCCTGCGCGTCGTGTTCGTCTTCCTCCTCACCCCCTTCATGGGCTTTACGGGCGTGGGCTGGGCGTGGGACATCGGCTGGGTGCTCGGCACCGCCATCGCGCTCGCCTTTTACTTCGCGATCCCCTGCCTGAAAAAGCGCAATCTTGAAAAGTACGACAAGGACGACCGCCTGCTCCCCGCCGCCGTCTGAACCGGCCTCCCGTCCGACAGGGCGGGAGATCTTTTCTGCACCGAGGGGAAACATTTCGCGCCTCCGCGTTTCACCGCGCCCGCTTTTCTGCCTTCCCCGCTTTTCCGCGCCCGCTCTTGCCTTTGAGGAAAAGTTGTGTTATAATGGCGGCAAGGGGGATGGTATGATCAACTTTTCACACCTCGAACGCTACCGCGAGGGCAACCGCCTGGAAGCCAAGCTCGCCGTCGGCGGGCTGCCCGAGAGCCTGTGGGAGACGTACTCCGCCTTCGCCAACACGGAGGGCGGGGTCATTCTGCTCGGCGTCGAGGAGCGGCCCGATCATTCCCTGCACCCCGTCGAGCTCCCCGACCCCGATAAGCTCATCGGGGAGTTTTGGAACATCCTCGGCGATCGGCGCTTCGTGAGCGCCAACATTTTAAGCCGCGGCGACGTGCGCGTGCAGAAGGCGGGAAAATGCCGCATCGTCGTCATCTCCGTGCCGCGCGCCGAGGGGAAAGAAAAACCCGTCTATCTCGGTCCCGACCCGTACACGGGCACCTATCGCCGCAGCGGAGAGGGCGACTACCGCTGCACCCGCGAGGAGGTGGACGCCATGCTGAAAGAGCGCCCGCAAAGCGGGGCGGCGCCTCGGGAACAGCACTTATGACGACACTCTGTTTCGTGCGGCACGGCGAGAGCCGCGCCAATGTGGACAAAGTATTTACGGGGCAGACGGACGTACCGCTCTCCGACCGCGGCATGCGGCAGGCGGAAGAGCTGAAAGAGCGCCTGCTCTCTCTGCGCCCGGACGCCTTCTTTTCGAGCGATCTTCTCCGCGCCGTGCAGACGGTGACGCCCGCGGCAGAGGCGCTGGGGCTTGCCGTCCGCCCCGAGAAGGACCTCCGCGAGATCGACGGCGGACAATGGGAAGGGAAGCCCTTCGGCACGATCGCCCGCGCCTATCCCGAAGACTACGCCCGCTGGACGGAGAACATCGGGCTTGCGCGCTGTACGGGCGGGGAATCGCTCGAAGAAGTGCAGACACGCGGGCTTGCCGCCGTCTTGCGCATCGCCCAAGAAAACGACGGAAAAACCGTCGTCCTTGCGACGCACGCCGCGATGATCCGCGCCCTCACCTGGCGCCTTCCGCGGACTTCCGCTTTCCGAAATGCAGCACATCCCCTTTGTTCCCAACGCCTCTTTAAGCGAAGTACGCTTTGAAAGCGGCGCATTTACGATCGGACGCTATGCCGACGTCTCCTTCCTCGGAAGCGACGTCACACGCCTCCCCGAAAACATCTGAAAACCGCGCCTGAGGAGCATGCGATCATCACGACGATACGATAGGGGGCGGGGCGCGCCGCAAGCGGCGCGCCCCGCCCCCCTTTTTTCTCAGCTCCCCTTCTGCGCCGAAGCAAAGAGCGTGCGGTCGAGCGCGTAATACACATATCTGCCCGGAAGATCCTCAAATTCCTGCGAGGAGATCATCGTGTAACAAAGCTCCCGGTCAAATGCGGGGTCGTCCACCTGATAATAGTTGACGCGCTCGTGCCGGTGATCGGCGACGCAGAAGAAATAGACGCAGCACCCGTCCTCCCGGTCAAAGCCCGCCGTAAAGGCGAACGCGGCATAGACGACGATGCCGTTCTTTTGGAAGGGCTTTTCCTCCTTTTGCAGCAGACAGCGGCGGCGATGGGCAGCGTACTTGAGCTCGGCGTAAAACTCCAATACGCGAAGGCGCGTCTCCTCGTCCGTACAGTCCTCTGACGTAAACGCCATGCCGTCGAAGCTGTCGGCAAGCTCGTCGTAAAGCTCCCAAAGTCCTGAAACGCCGCAAAAAGAGCCGCCGTCTTGAAAGCAGCGCATCATCAAAAGGCACCAATCGGCGAATGCCGAGGCGGACATCTTCCCTTCGAGGAAGTCTTCCGCCGCCGAGAGCATGGCAGGGAGATCGAAGTAATCGGCGCGCTCTGGCTTCCCGTGCGCTGCGATCGAGGCGATCGCCTCCCCCGTCAGCATGCGGCGCACGGCGGCAAGAACGCGCTCTTTTGCGACCGTCTCCCGCTCGGGCTCTGCGGCATGGAGAACGGGCAAAGCATCACCGCAAAGCCCTCCGCCCGTCGTCATGCTTCCCCCTTCAAAACACGCCCGCACGATCCTATAAAGCTCTGCAAGCTGCTCCGCGGTGACGTGCGCTTCCATAAGCGTTGTGCCGTAATATCCCTTGCCGAGCTGCGAACGGTCGATGAGGGCGATATATTCGTAAGTCCTATCGGAAAAATCCAGCCGCAGCGTGTCGACGCGCCCGTTCGGATCGTCTTTCCGCTCGCAGTAAAACCCAAATCGTTCGTGTTTCATGTTCTCCTCCTTCGGCGACGCAGGCAGCGCCAACCTCTGAAATAAAAAAGTAGGCGGGGTCAAACCGAACCTCCCCGCCCGTTTGGTTTTTAAGAGTGACGATCAGCCTTGTAAAAGATCGATTAAAAAGGTATTTCTCCTTGATCTGCTCCGTAACTTTGCAACCTGTAACGCACAAACGGAAAACTCCCAAAGCGATGACAAAAAACGATAAACTTCAGCTTTGACTGTTCCTTGTGCCACCATGGCGTAGCCTGTTATCCGGGGACATTCCCCGGTATCAAAGCAAGACCGTCCCTCTTCGGAAAGGGCGTCAGATCTCGATATAATTGGTAAGATTGGCGCGGTCGATGGCGATCTGCAGCTCGGAGATGCGCTTGCGCAGGGCGCCCGCGTCGGCCTCCACCTGCTTGACGTCGTAATTGCAGCGCGTGAAGCGGATGACGCCGTTGTAGGTGATCTCGCTCGTCAGCGGGTTGCGCCCCGTCAGCGATTCGACCTGCGCGCGCTCGTTTTGAAGCTGGGCAAGGAGCACGAGCGCCTCGCCGATGGTGATGCCGAAGGGCTCGGCGATGACCAGGGTATTCGCCCGTGCGAGCGCCGTGCGGACGGCGCGGATCCTATCGTCGATGGCGCGGATCTCTTCGCGCGTCTTTTCGTACGCATAGCCGCTGTCGATGGGCGTCTCGCCCTCCTTGTAGGAGACGACCGAATTGCGGTCCTCGAACTCGACGAGCTCGTCCTTCTGCTTTTCGAGCTCCTTGATGAGCTTCATGGCTTCCGTATGGCAAACTTTCATGTTGTATTCCTCCCGTTCGTTTTCTTGCCCCTATTATCGCACATCTTATTCCGTTTGTAAATGCGCAGTTTTAAATATTATTTTGCCCCCTTATTTTTGTGTAAAATGCAGAGTAAGAGACATATTTTTGAAAGAAAACTATCAGAAATGTACTTTCATTCATTTGCTTTTGACCCCTTTTTGTGGTATGATTTGGAAAAGGAGAAAAAGTTCATGACGGAAAAGTTAAAGATCAATGTGACGAAGCGGACGGCGAACATCCTCGAGAAGGACGCCGAAAGCTTTGAATTTTTCAAGGCGGACGGACGCACGCTCAACAAAAATGCGCTTTTGACGCAGCTCATCGTCAACTATTACGAGCGCTTCCGCACGCAGGAGGAAGAGCTCTTCTCCTATCTCATGGGCGCGGTAGGAAAGGAGACCAACCTCAGAAAGGGCGAGCTTGAAGCGATGTGCCGCACGATCGCCTCGCACGTCCGCAAGCGGGAGGCGGCGCCCCTCAAAGAGCGCTTCGACTGCACCGTCTCCGTCAAGCCCACGCGCGCTTCCGGGCCCGTTCTCGACTATATCGAGGCGTATCTCCTCGGCGGGAGCTCGCTTTCGGAGTACTTCCGCAACCTTTTCTCCTCCTATGCGGCGCTCCCGCAGGATGAGCGCGAGAAGATCGTCTTCCGCCCGCAGTACGAGGCGCTTGAGAAGGCGATCGCCGCGAAAAAGAAGGTGTTCCTCAGCACGCAGCGCACGCGCGAGAAGGGCTACGAACTCTCCCCCTACCGCATCGCCGCCTCCAAAGAAGAGCTGCACTGCTATCTGCTTGCCGCCCGCGGGAACGAGTGCGTCCCCATCCGACTTTCGCGCATCCTCTCGGTGACGCCCCTTGCTCAGGACGCCGAATTCTCCCCCGAACAGCTTTCGCTGTTTGCAAGGATGCTTGCCTTCGGACCGCAGTTCCGCTACGGCAAGCGCGAGGAGGAGGCGGTCGTGCAGTTCACGGCGCACGGCATGGAGATGTACCGCGCCCTCTATGTGCACCGCCCCGTGCCCGTCTCCGTCGAAAACAACACCTTCACCTTCGTCTGCTCCCATCAGCAGCTCATGCAGTATCTCGTGCGGTTCGGCCGCGACGCCTTCGTCGTGCGCCCCGCTTCTTTGCGCGAGCGCATCCGCACCTTTTACGCCCTGGCGGGGAAGAAATACGCCTCGGCACGCCGCCATTACGACGCGATCTCAAGCGAAGCCGCCGCTGCCGACGCCAACGCGGGCACAAAAGCCGACGCCAAAGCGCCGCCCGAAAAAGAACAATGACCTTACCAAAAAACCGCCGCTCCGATCGGGAGCGGCGGTTTTGCTGCCGTGGTTTTATTTCGCAAATTCTGCGCTGCGGAATTCGCGGATGACGTTGACCTTGATCTGCCCGGGGTATTCGAGCTCGTTCTCGATCTTCTTGGCGATATCCTTGGCGAGATACATCGCCTTGGTGTCGTCCACCTGATCGGGCTTGACGATGACGCGCACTTCGCGGCCCGCCTGGATGGCGTAGCTCTTGTCGACCCCGCGGAAGCTCGAGGCGATCTCTTCGAGCTTTTCGAGGCGCTTGACGTAGTTGCTGCCCGTCTCCCTGCGTGCGCCGGGGCGCGCGCCCGAGATGGCGTCCGCCGCCTGGATGAGCACCGCCTCGATGGTCTTGGGCTCCACGTCGCCGTGGTGCGCCATGATGGCGTTGACGATCATCGCGTTTTCCTTGTACTTCTTGGCAAGGTCTGCGCCGATCTGGATATGCGTGCCTTCCTGCTCCCTGTCGACCGCCTTGCCGATGTCGTGCAGAAGACCCGCGCGCTTGGCAAAGTTGACGTCGAGACCGAGCTCCTGCGCCATGAGGCCAGCAAGCTGCGCGACTTCGATGGAATGGCGGTAGACGTTCTGACCGTAACTCGTGCGGAATTTGAGGCGGCCGATGAGCTTGATGAGCTCGGGGTGCAGCCCGAAGATGCCCACTTCGAACATGGCGTTCTCGCCTGCGGCTTTGATCTGCTGATCGATCTCTTTGGTGACCTTTTCCACCGTCTCCTCGATGCGGGCGGGGTGGATGCGGCCGTCAGAGATGAGGCGCTCGAGCGTGAGGCGGGCGATCTCCCTTCTTACGGGGTCGAAGCCCGAAAGGATGACGACTTCGGGCGTATCGTCGATGATGAGTTCGATGCCGGTCGCGTTCTCGATGGCGCGGATGTTGCGCCCCTCGCGGCCGATGATGCGCGCCTTCATGTCGTCGTTGGGCAGCGGCACGACGGAGACCGTCGACTCCGAAGCGTGATCGGATGCGCAGCGCTGGATGGCAAGCGTGATGATGTTCTTGGCGTTGAGGTCCGCCTCGTCCTTCGCCTGTTGTTCGAGGTTCCTCACCTGCACCGCGCAGTCGCGGCGGGTCTCGTCCAAAATTTCGTCGGTGAGCTGCGCCTTTGCCTCCTCTTTGGTGAGTTGGGCGACGCGCTCGAGCTCCTGCACCATGAGTTCATGCTGATGCGAAAGCTCCTCCCTCGTCTTTTCCACCTCTTCGAGGCGGTGATTCAAATTGTTCTTCTGCTGTTCGACGCTGTCGAGCTTCTTGGAAAGTTCCTGATCTTTCCGCTCGAGGGCGTCTTCCTGCTTGTTGAGGCGCGCTTCGATGCGTTGCTGCTCGGCGCGCTTCTCCTTCATTTCCTGTTCAAACTCGTTTCTTCTTTTGAGTTCCTGCTCCTTGGCCTCGAGGACCGCTTCTTTTTTTAATTGCTTGCATTCCGCCTTCGCGCTTGCGAGCATCTTCTCGACTTGCTGCGAGGTCTCATCGAGCTTTTGCTCCGACTTCTTTTTGGCAATTTTTTGAAGAATGACGTACGCCGCCGCGCCGCCGATCGCAAGCCCTAAGACGGGCAGAACGACAAAGAGCGCGACTGCGAGCCCCGTCGACACATCAAGGAGCAGGCTGCTTAAAATCGTCATTTTCAGCCTCCTGCTTGGGTTATTTTTTTGACATTTTATCCGTATATCGCCCCATGAAAAGGCGTATAGTTAGGCATTGTCTTAATGATTATACAATACTCTATGCAGATTGTCAACCGGTTAAGAGCAACTCCCCTCTCCCGAGCGCAAAATTTTTTTTGCAGAGCAAGGAAAAACCGCCCTTGCGCGCGCCGTGCAGCCGGGCCTTTCGACCAAACGAGCCCGCGGCATGCAAAAACCCCCTCGAGGGGAGGGGGCTTGATCCTCTGAAACTTCTGCGGACAAAGCCACGTTTTTGCTTCTGATATTACTGAGCCGAGCAGGGTTCCCCTGCGCGGGCTCACTCAATTTGCCTCTTACCAGAGGCTTATTGTCCAATAGAGACATTCAAGCTCGTGGGCGACGACGTCTGTTGAGATCAACAAACTTTACCCCTCGCCGCGAAGATTTCCCGAAGGGAAAGATTTGCGGCGAAATCTCCTCACGGAAAGATTTTTGCGTCAGCAAAAAGAAATTCGCGAAATTTTTCATCCTGCAAACTGCGCCTTATAAAGCTCCGAATAGAAGCCGCCCTTTTGAAGGAGCTCCTTGTGCGTGCCCTGCTCGATGATGGTACCCGCCTTCATCACGAGGATGAGATCGGCGTTCTCGATCGTCGAAAGGCGGTGCGCCACGATGAAGCAGGTGCGCCCCTGCATGAGTTTAGAAAAGGCGTCCTGCACGCGCATTTCGGTGCGGGTATCGATGGAGCTCGTCGCCTCGTCCAGAATGAGCATAGGCGGACGGGTGAGCATGATGCGCGCGATGCATAAAAGCTGCCGCTGCCCCTGCGAGAGCGCGCCCTCGTCGCCGATGACGGTATCGTACCCTTCGGGCAGGCGGGAGATGAAGCCGTGCGCATGCGCCGCGCGGGCGGCCTCGATCATCTCCTCTTCGGTCGCTTCGGGATTGCCCATCAGAAGGTTCTCGCGCACGGTCGCCTTTTTCAGCCACGTCTCCTGCAATACCATGCCGTAGTGGCTGCGGAGCGACTTGCGCGTGATCTCCCTGATATCGTGCCCGTCCACCGAGACGCTCCCCTTGTCCACATCGTAAAAGCGCATCAGAAGGTTGATGAGCGTCGTCTTGCCGCAGCCCGTGGGGCCGACGATGGCGACGCGCTTGCCCGCGGGCGCGAGCACGTTGAGATGCTCGATGAGCGGCTTTTCGGGATCGTAGGAAAAGCTCACGTCGGAGAGCTTCACCTCGCCCCTGACGGAGGAGAGCTCGATGTTTCCTTCGTCGGAGGGCTGTTCCTCCTCGCCGATGAGGGCAAAGAGGCGCGCCGCACACGCAAGGGCGTTCTGGAATTCGGTGATGACCTCGGTAATCTCGTTGAAGGGCTTGGTGTACTGCGTCGCGTAAGAGAGGACGGAGCTCAGATTGCCCACCGTGAAGGGGACGGCGGCACCCGCCGTCGCGATGACGAGGAAGGCGCCCACGAGCGCCACGAGGGCATAGACGATGTTGTTGACGAGGCGGGTGCCGGGGTTGGTCGTCGAGGAATAGAAGATGGCGCGCAGCGAGCACGCGCGGAGGCGTTCGTTGATCTCGTCGAACTTCTCTTCGTTCTCCCCCTCGTGCGAGAACGCCTTAACGATCTTCAGATTCCCGATCATCTCGTCGATGAAGCCCGTCTGCTCGGCGCGCGTCGCCGCCTGCTTCTTGAACATGGAATAGGTATGCGAGGCGATGAACTTGGCGACAAAGAGCGAAAGCGGCGTCACGCAGAGCACGACGAGCGCGATCTCCCAGCGCAGCACGAAGAGGATAACGAGCACGCCCAAAATGGTTGCCGCGCCCGTAAAGAGCTGCGTGAAGCCGAGGAGAAGACCGTCGGAGAACTGCTCGGCGTCCGTGATGACGACGGAAGCCGTCTTGCCGTAGGAACGCCCGTCGAGATACTTCAGGGGGAGCACACCGAGCTTGCGGAAGGCGTCGCGGCGGACATCCGCAAGCACGCGGTAGGCGATGTGGTTGTTGGAAAGGCTCATGAGCCACTGCGAGAGCGCCGTGAAAGCGATGCTCACGCCGATCGCAGCAAAGAGCGCATAGAGGCGGGGATAGTCCACTTCGTTTGCGCCCGCCATGCAGTCGATGGCAAGCCCCGCGAGATAGGGTACGACGAGCGTGGACGCGACATAGACGACGGCGCACACCACCGTGCAGACGAGGAAGAGGGAATAGGGCTTGAGATAGCCGAGGATGCCGCGGAAGGTGCCTTCGGGGCGTTTTGTCATGCGTTTCATGCCTGCGCCTCCATATGATCTGTTTTGCATGGAAAAGAGATACAAGCAAGGCAAGGAGCGTGCGCAAGCGACGAAGGGAGCTTACTAAAACGTAAGTGACCGAGGAGCGCGCAAACGCGACACAGCATTGCGCCGTAGATTTTTTTCATGCCTGTACCCCCTTTTCGTCGGTATCCCTAAACTGCGTATGATAAATTTCTTTATAGATCTCGCAAGTTTTCAAAAGCTCCTCGTGCCTGCCCATGCCGGCGACCCTGCCGCCGTCGAGGACGAGGATGAGATCGGCGTGCAGCACGGATGCCGCGCGCTGGGAGACGAGGAAAACGGTGCTGTCGAGGCTCCTCAGCGCGACCCTGAGGCGCGCGTCCGTCGCGTAGTCGAGCGCCGAGGCGGAGTCGTCCAGGATGAGGATCTCAGGCTTTTTGACGAGAGCGCGCGCGATGGTGAGGCGCTGCCGCTGCCCGCCCGAGAAGTTCTTGCCCTCCTGCTCGACGGGGGCGTCCAGCCCGCCCTTGGACGCGACGACGTCCTCCGCCTGGGCGAGGCGCACCGCCTCCATCAGTTCGTCGTCGGTGGCGTTTTCGTTGCCCCACAAAAGGTTGCTGCGGATGGTGCCCTCGAAGAGCACCGCCTTCTGCGGCACGACGCCCACGCGCTCGCGCACCTCTTCGAAGGGGATGCCGCGCACGTCACGCCCTTTTAAGAGCACCCGCCCCTGCGTCGCCGCATAGAAGCGGGGCAGAAGATTCACGAGCGTGCTCTTGCCCGCGCCCGTGCCGCCGATGATGCCGATCGTCTCGCCGGGGCGCGCCATGAAAGTGACGTCGGAAAGCGCGTTGCCGCCTCCCCCGTACGCGAAGGAGACATGCTCGAAACGCACCGCGGCACTGTCTGCATGGCCCGCGGAAAGCGTCGGCTCGAGGACGGAGGGCTCCCCTTCGCTGTCGAGCACCTTGCCCACGCGCTGCTGGCAGGAGACCGCCTTCGTCATGGTGACGATGAGGTTGGCAAGCTTGATGAGCTCGACGAGGATCTGCGAAAGATAGCTGTAAAGCGCGATGACGTCGCCCTTTAAGAGGATGCCGCCATCGACGCGCCCCGCGCTCAGATAGAGGAGCAGGATGAGCGCGAGGTTGATGAGGATGTAAGTAACGGGCCCCGTGAGCGCCGAGATGCGCCCCACCTTTTTTTGCGCGCGTTCGAGTTCGCGCGTGTGCCCGTCGAAAGCGCGGCGCTCCTTTTCTTCCATCGAGAAGGCGCGGATGACGCGCACGCCCGCCAGATTTTCGCGCACGGACAGAAACACCCTGTCGAGCTTTGCCTGCACCTTTTTATAGAGGGGGATGCAGGCGCCCATCACCGAATAGACGGCGGCGGCGAGGAGCGGGATGACGCCGACAAAGACGAGCGCGGCCTTCGCATCGACGGTGAACGCCATCGCCATCGCGCCGAAGACGATGAAGGGCGAACGCAGAAAGAGGCGCAGCGTCATGTTGACGCCCGTCTGCACCTGGTTGATGTCGCTCGTCATGCGGGTGATCATCGTGGAGGTACCCATCTCGTCGATCTGAGAAAACGAGAAGGGCTGCAGTTTGCGGAAGAGGCGGGAACGAAGCTCCGCCGAACAGCCCACGGCGGCGCGCGCCGCGAAGAACTGCCCCGCGATGGAGAAGGCGCACCCGACAAGCCCCATGCCCACGAGCACGAGGCACATGAGGGCGATGAACTGCTTATCCCCCTCCGCAATGCCCTTGTCGACGATGAGGGCGACGATGAGCGGAGTGACAAGTTCGAGGCTCGCCTCCAAAAGCTTAAAAAGGGGTGCTAAGATGCATTCCGCCCTGAAGCGTTTCAGACAGGAGAAAAGATGTTTCAAAACTCTGCTCCGAAAAAGATCATTACAAATTTTTTACGGCAAAACACCGCTTTTTCAAATTGTAACTTGTTGCACAAAAAAAGTCAAGCGCCTTTCAAGGCGCCTGACTGTCGGTTTGCAAATAAGTATCGGCGACAAAGGATCCATCCGATGAATACTTTTCAATGCCGATGGATGCTTTTCAATTTTGCTTGGCGGAATGCTCGCGTTTCACCCTCTCCTGCGCCAGACGGAAAATTTCCTCCGTCGCAAAGGAGAATTTACTCAGCTGCGTGCGGTTTGATACGGGGTGCAGCCAATAGCTGTCGTCGTGCACCGAGATGTCGATGCAGTCACCGAAGATGTTCTTCTTATACTTTTCCTTGCGGAAAGGATAATCGTACTCGATGTGCACGCTCTCGAGCTCGTTGCCCGCCCAGAAGAGATCGACGGGCTTGCCGTAGGCTGTGCAGGTCAAATGCGTGCCTTCGACGGTCTGCACGAGCTTGCCCATGCCCTGATCGTAAAAGCGCTTGGCGTTGGGCAGGGTATGCACGGTGACCTCGTCTTCGAAGCGGTATCTGCCGCTCTCCACTTCCTCGCGCACGTTCTGCCTCTCCCACGCCATCCAGTCGGGGATGTGCGAAAACTCCGTCTCCCCCTCTTCGGCATGAAGTTCGCCCAGCTCGCTCATCTCCCACACCTTCTTGCAGGCGTTGCACCAAAGCTTGGTGCCCTTCGAATACATCTCGAACTCCTTCTTGCAGTGCGGGCACTGATAGAGGATGTGATGCAGCCCTTCGGCACGCTTTTCGTACGTGTTGCGGATGCCCTCCTCCTTCTGCCAGGCGTATTCGTCGCGCTGCAGTTCCTTGTGGATGCGCGCGTTGAGTTCGGCGGCGGAGAGCGTTTTGACTTCCTCCGCGTTCGCAACGCAGACGAGGTCGGCGCGCATGGGAAGGTGCTGCTCCACCTTGTTCCACTGCGGCGCGGAGATGAAGGGACCGTACATCCTGAGAACGACGACGGGGACCTTCATGAGCTTGCCCGACTTGCCCAAAGAATCGGGCAAAAAGGAAGTCGTGCCGTCGAAGGAATAGCGCGCTTCGGGATAGACGCAGACGATATCCCCGAGGGTGTCGATGCAATACTTCATGTTCTTGATGAGGTGCAGGTCTTTGACGAACTTGCGCTTGCAGATGCACCCCAGCTGCCGCATGAGCCAGTCGCCCACGTCGCGGATGGCGTCGATGGCGACGACGTTGTTGGCGCCGTAGGGCGCCACCGCCTTATACATGAGGGGAAAGTCGAGCATGCTCGCGTGCGTCGCAAGCAGAAGATAGGGCGGCTCGATGCCCTCCATGTCGATCTTGTTGATGGTGACGGGCCGCCCCTTGAGGCGGGGGTCGATGGCAAACTTGTTGGCGATCCACATCCACAGTTTGCTCGGCTTTTTGGGTTTGCGCGCAAAATCGTAGCGCTTGGGTTCCTTGTTTTGTTTCATTTGTTTTTCCCCCTCTATTCTCTCGTGCGGGATATGTTCCCGTTTACAGTATAACAGAGGGAAGGCATTTTGTCAAGGCATGCGGACAAAACGCTTTCAAAATGCTTCAAAAAGCAGCTTGATGCCGATGAGGACGAGCACGAGCCCGCCTATCTTTTGCGCCCCGCCCGAGAGTTTATCGCCCGCAAGTTTCCCCACCTGCACGGCGGCAAGCGACAGAAGAAAGGTCGTTGCGGCGATGATGAGGGCGCAGAGCGGCACGCCGAGCGAAAGCGAGCCCGCCGCCTCCTGCGCCATGAACGAAACGCCGACGGCGAGCGCGTCGATAGAAGTTGCGACGGCCTGCGCGGTGAGCGCGGGAAGGCGCAGCCCCTCCCGCCTCAGAAGGAAGCGCCCCTCCTCTTCCGAAGCCGCGTCGATGAGCATCTTCCCGCCCAGGAAAAGGAGCAGAATAAAGGAAAGATAGGGTGCGATGCGCCCGACGAGAGAGGAAAAGACGGAACTTCCGAAATACCCCAAAAGAGGCATCCCCCCCTGAAAGACGCCGAAAAAGAGGGCGATGAGAAAGGTCTTTTTGCGGCTCATACGAGGCTCCGCCATGCCGTTCGCCATGCCGACCGCCGCCGCGTCCATCGAAAGCGCCGCGCCCAATAAGACGATATCGAAAATGCTCATGAGAACTTGTTTCCTCCCGTAAAAGAAAGACCCATGCACGGCGCGCCAAAAAAGCGTTCCGTGCACAGGTCTCAAAATTTCAGGTATCCCCGCGGCGCATCGCCGCAGTATGTGGAAGAATACCGCCCGAGGGGGCCTTCTACTCCCCTATGCCTTTGTATGATAACAGAACGCGGACGTTCTGTCAACCGGTTTTTACATGCCTGCGGGTTCCTTGACGCGGCTCATTCCTGCTGTTGAGAAAGGGGGTCTCCCCTCAATTCAAACGGCGTACGCCCGAGCTCCATCGTCATATAGACAGGATATACTTCCAGGAACATCCTCAGCCCGGCGCCATACTCGTCATTGCGGCGTGTTTCGCGGCGGATGAAATCTTCCGCGCGCTGCGTCAGCCCCATGGAAGCGATATACTGCGCCGCGCTCCACTCCGCCATGCCTTCCATGATCGGGAGATGAGAGCGGTCGAGGACAAACGCCTCGTCCCAGTTTTCATACTGCCACTGATGGGTGAGCTCGTGGACAAGCGTCATCTCCATCTCCGTTCTCGGCGATCCGTTCTCCATGCAGATATAGCGCTTGTTTCCCTTTTTCATCGCATAACCGAGCACGCGTCCGTCCATTCCGGGCGTCGGTTCGAATGTCGACCCGCGGCGCTGCGCGATATCCTGAGCATTTGCGAACTTCACTTTGATCTTGGAGCGGATCGTGATCCCGAAGAGGATCGCCATCTTCTTACGCGTCTCTTTATAGACGCGCTTATAGTCGCTCAGTTTGGAGACCGCCGTCTCGGAGCACTCGGGACAGCGCTCGCGGCCGTCCGCAAGGACCTCCATTTTGTCCTCCATGAGTTTGCCGCAGAAATCGCAGTAATGCTTCCCCTCCTTGAACTGCCAATTGTAATATTGCTGCTGTTCGAGCTCCTTCTTCTTGCGCCTTGCCTGATGGAGGTAGTTGTTTTCAAGGCCGATCTCTTTGAGATATGCCAACGTCTCGTCGGTCTTCAAAAACTCCGGCTGCTTTTCATAGCCGTACAGCATGAAATAGCGCTGCGAGTAGGGCTTCACGGCTTCTTCCGGAAGGAGACTGCCGTCTTTCAGGTCCACCTTACGGGTCACGGCTTCTTCCCCTTCCACTTCGTCCTGCTCTCCTTCATCGCGGTCCGGTCCGGCGGACGCATGCATGAACGCATCCCGATCGGGAAGCTTGTAGAAATTGATCTTCTCTTCAGGACCGGACGCCGCTTCGGGCGCTTCTTCCCGCTCGGGCGCCGCTTCGGGCGCTTCTTCGTGCTCGGGCATCGCTTCGGGAACGTCTTCGTGCTCAGGCGCCGCTTCGGGCGCTTCTTCGTGCTCGGGCGTCGCTTCGGGAACGTCTTCGTGCTCAGGCGCCGCTTCGGGAGCTTCTTCCTGATCGGACGCCGCTTCGGGAGCTTCTTCGCGCTCGGGCGTCGCTTCGGGAGCGTCTTCGCGCTCGGACGCTGCTTCGGGAGCGTCTTCGCGCTCGGGCCCGTCTTGGGTCAAAATGGTACCCGAGCCGTCCGCCCCGTTTGTTTCCCCGGAAACATCGGAAGCAGGCTCTGCAGAGGGATGCTCTTTTTGCTCTTTCATTTTTCGTTTGGCATCTTTGCGTTCCTTCCGGACACGCGCTTTCTCCTGTTCTTTTAACAGCTTCTCCTGCTCTTTCTGCTTCTTCTTTTCCTCCGATCCGGCTTTTTTCTCTGCCTTTTCCCGTTTCTTCCGTTCGCGTTTCTCCTCCCGGCGTGCCTTGCAGTCTTCGAAGAATTTCCTCAGCCCCCCCGCACGGCGCTCTTTTTTGCCCTTTTCGGACTCCTCGGGCTCCTCGGGCTCGTCGGGCTTTTCGGGCTCGTCGGGCTTTTCGGGCTTTGCAGGCTCTTCGGGCTTTTCGGGCTCGTCGGGCTTTTCGGGCTCTTCGGGCTTTTCGGGCTTTGCAGGCTCGTCGGGCTTAACAGGCGCCTCGGGCTTGACGGGCTTGGCGGGCGCTTCGGGCTTAACAGGCGCTTCGGGCTTGGCGGGCTCCTGTTCGGGTGCGCCGCCGACGGACGCCTCTCCCTTCTCCTCTTCCCGCATGACGTCCCCGTGCCAGGTCAGAAGATCGCATATGATATCCATGATGCGCATAAAATAGCGGCTGACGCAGATAAGCAATCCCAGATCGATGAGGCTGTCCTCAATGATATAAAGATAACCGTCGTCGGACTCATCCGTCGAAAGTTCGGGCAAATAACCATCGAGCCCCTCATTTTTCTGCCGTGGAACGGCAGCACAGATGAAGTTGTGCGTATCCGGGAACAGCGAGACGAAGATCTCGTTGATCATGACGGCGATCGTCGTCCTTACCTCGGGCGTACTGCCTTCCAAGTTCACACGCATCACCGTCTTGTTCCGGTAAATCCGCTGCTCGACATCGTTGATCAGCACTTTGTTGGCATGCTTCATGTCTCCGAAATCGCTCATCTCAAGATAGCCGTAGGTATCGACTTTGATCTCCGCCTCTCCGATCTCGAACCAGACCTTCCCGTAGCTCTTCCGAGACGCCGTCTCCTCAAGCGCTTTGAAACCCGAGACCTTATAATTGCGAAGCTGACGGTAATATCTTCTTTGCGTGAGATGGTCTGCCGCCCTGCGCACCTCGACGCCGTATGCCTTGGAAACGGAGATCACTTCATAGTACTTTCCGTCCAATATCGTGAAAACACCGGGAAGGAAGTCCTGATAAACATGGCCGTATAACCTTGCTCCCAGGACGCCGCGTTCCGTGACGTCTTCCGCCACATAATAGGAGATCTTCAGCTGAGAGAGGAATTCGTCTATAAACTCCTTGTCTTTGACGGAATAGAAGACCTCCTTCTTTTCGCTGTAGATATCGGCGGAAGCATGCTCCTCGCGGACAAGCACTTCCTTCAGTTTCCCGTCGGAAACTTCCGTCCCCTTGAAATAAGTTTTCAGAACATTCAGCAGCCGTTCGAAAACCGTGCTCTTCCCGTCCGCCGCCCAGCCGCAGTGCGCCAGCAGCTCCTCGGCGTCTTCCTCGGGCAATTCCCCCGCGACAAGACGCATGAGCACCTTGTAAACCGAGTTCTTGACGCTGCGCTGATAGTCGGGAACGATATTGGGGATCGCCTTGGGGTCATCCCGGAAGAGATCGGCATGGGCTGCCATGTAATCTTTCAACAGATAATTCTGCGAAATGATGTGCATGAACTCCTGTTCGGTCGCCAAAGCCGAGAACTGCCGCGCCGTCTCGTAGATATTATTGTATTCATCCTCGATGACAAGATACGCATTCTTCCGCATGCGCATCGCCCAGGGATCGACGCACAGATCGATCCGCTCCTCCAACGCAGATTTGGATTCCGGGATCCCCAACGCCTTACAGATGGGAACATAGTACTGCAGCATGATCCAGCGCATATCCCTGTTGGGGAATTTTTCGTAAGAGAGCCAGGATACCCTCGAGACTTTGTTGCGCACGGCAAGCATCGCGAGCTCTACGCCCATGCCGAAATAGCGGGAGGTGTTCACGCCGAGTTTGGATTGCAGCATCGCACCGTCCGCGTTCCAGATCATCTCTCCGCAATCGATGCTGTTGCGCGCCGTCGGCACGACTTCTTCGATGCTGGTATGCAGCACGTGGGAAAGGCTGTCCACCAGGCCGTCGCAATTGCGGTCGAAAACGACAAACTGCGGCTTTTTGCCCTTGCGGACATAATTGACGAGCACGCTCAGCCCCATCTGCATCGTTCCGAGCAGCCTGGAAGCGTCGAACAGGATGACGACGCCCACCTCGGACAAGATCTTCCGCTTCTTCTGGAAGAGCTCCTGCCCGTAAATATGCCTTAACGGGACATAGATCAGATCGGAAGACTCGTCCGCTTCTTCCAGGGAGGAGACCTTCCAGAGTTCGTCGAACCCGTTGATCCCCGTAAGCCCGCGTTTTACCCAATCGACGATATTGCTCTCCGCCCCGTTGCGGCCCATCACGAGGAGCACCCGATCGTTCTCCATCAGGCGGCGCAGCAGGAAAAGAAAGATATAATCTGTCACTTTCTCATAGAAAGGCGATGCGAACAGCACGCTTTCCCCGTCGAGCAGACGCCGGACGGACGACATCAGATTCTCGTCTACCTGCTTTCTCTTGGCAAGCAGCTTCGTATATTCTCCCAAAAGCTCTGCATCGTGCGAATTGGTCAGCTTATACTCTTCTTCGTATTGTTCGATGAGCGCTTCCGACGCGTCCTTCTTTTTCTCTACGCGCAGGATGCTCCCGCTCTCTTTCAGACGGGCAGGAAAGAGCTCCTCGTACTTTTTCCGGATGGGCTCGTACTCGACCTCCTGCGCGGGCGGTTTCAGCTTGCGCTTCTCTTCGGCTTCGCGATAGGTATAGCCGTTGAGGAAAAAGAAGATCTCGCCCAGGAGCAGAACGCCGAGCGCAGGATAGAAAGACGCCGTGAACGCAGACGTTCCGGAAAGTTCCCCCGCCAGAATGAAGAGCAGGCAGGAAACGACGACCGCTCCGATATAGAGGCCCAGGAAGACTTTTCGCACTTCGCTGTAGGAACGCTTGACATACCAGCGGACGCGCAAGCGCTCGTCGTTTTCCTCCTCCTTCTTCCTGGACGACGCCCTCTTTCCGCGCTTTTTTCTGCGCTTTTTGCCGCGCTTGCTCTCCTTCTCGCGCAGTTCTTCGAGCTGTGCCTGCGTCAGGGGGATACACTCATACCACCTGCCCGTAAGCACCTGCATGATCTTTTCGGAACTATGCATCTTCAGCATGAGCGGACGCAGCAGCGATTTTACCGCCACAAACGCCAATATGATGAGCGCATTGAGGATATACGTCACCCCGTAGACGAGGTCGAGATCCCGAAGGAAGCTCAAAAAGGATACGTTCGTCCCCAACCACGTCACAAGGTCGCGGAAACCCGTTCCGATCCGATCGAGAAAAACGATCAGGAGGATCACAAAGACCGTCCCCAAAACGGGGTTAAGGATCTGCGCATTGCGCTTTTCCCGACGGATATTTACGAATGCGGAAAGGATCGCGCTGAGCGCGAACGGAAGTATGTATACCAATAGCAAAAGAAATTGCAGCATATTTCCTTCTCATCCTCCGATATCGCTGCGGGACATCCGCCCTTCCTCAAAACCAACGGGATCCCAATAGCAGCCGACCCGATAGGAGCCGGTCTTCTCCCCCGTCTTGCCCGTGTCCTTTGCCGTCTCTCCCGTCTTGTCCGGGCTCTTTGCCGTCTCTCCCGTCTCGTCCGGGCTCTTTGCCGTCTCTCCCGTCTCGTCCGGGCTCTTTGCCGTCTCTCCCGTCTTGTCCGGGCTCTTTGCCGTCTCTCCCGTCTTGCCCGTGTCCTTTGCCGTCTCTCCCGTCTTGCCCGTGTCCTTTGCCGTCTCTCCCG
>CALWCE010000013.1 GCA_944376295.1 uncultured Clostridia bacterium | reverse complement strand
CCGTCTCTCCCGTCTTGCCCGTGTCCTTTGCCGTCTCTCCCGTCTTGCCCGTGTCCTTTGCCGTCTCTCCCGTCTTGCCCGTGTCCTTTGCCGTCTCTCCCGTCTTGTCCGGGCTCTTTGCCGTCTCTCCCGTCTTGTTCGGACACTCCGACGGGCTCAGCTGATAGACGGGAAGAACGCGCAGAGAGATCTCGTCCACAAATTCAAACGGGATCCGGATCGTATTCTGTTCGGCGTTGAATGCGCCTTCGCCGAAGATCGCGTCGTTATGGACCTTGAGCGGCTCCCCGTACTTGATCTCATCCGGGTGCACCATGCCGCAGTCAAAAAGACCCGTCTCGTCCAGATCGAAGTGATTCATTTCAGCCAGTTTCCTGCACTGCGCAGCCATCTCGTCCAGCATGCGTCTTTGGAACTTGCTGTAACCGAGTTCGGTCTGGTATCCGGGATCTCTCTTGACGCCATGGACGAGCTGATACTTCTTCATATAATCCAGTACGTCGCTCAGATAATCCCCTTGTTCTTCGGCGGCGTCGCGAAGCCTCTGCACGCAATTGCTGACGGCATGATTGTATTCTTCTACGATCCTGCGCATCCTCTTGCGCCGCCACAGCAGCACGGCGATCCCGGACGCACCCACGAGCAAAGTCGACACCACCGTAACAACGATCGCGAGAGGTACGCTCAAAAGCCCGGAAGATTGAAAGACGAAGGGGATAAATCCCACCAGAAAGAGAAGCATGGCAGCGCAGACAGACAGGATCGCAGCACGCTTTTTGATGCGTTCTTTCAGGCGCTCCGACACCTTCTTCTCGGCTTCCGCAACACTTTCGTCAAACTGGCGGCGCGATCCCTCGTAACTGAGATTTCTCCGCACCATCCCGAGCTCTTCTTCATCCATGATGCCGCGGATCTCATCCACATCGTACTTGGAAACGTTTTTCGAAGCAAGTTCGGGGATCGCCTCCGCAAAGTCGCGCTTCATGCCGCTCACCGCCATGTCTTTGCATCGGCGGATGGATTTAAAAAGAGCGATCGTCGCTTTACGCACCCTTTGATTGTGTTCCGACCAAACAGCCTCGTCGTATTCCGGAAGCTCTTTGACGATCCCGATGAAGGATGAGTGCTGATAAAACGCATCCGTTTCCGCATTGGGGAATCCCACGTTGACCTTTTGTTTCTCCTGATGAGAGCGGGACTCCGCATCCGCCATCGCGGCGCGGATCTTCGCCTCGAGCTCGTTGATCTTACGGTCCACCAAACGCATCTGTGCGTCCAGGCTGGCGTTGTAACGCTCGAGAAATTCCTTCAGCAGCTCTTTGGAGATCGTGATCTTCAGCCGATAGAGCTGGAGCGGAACGATCTGTCCGTTGTCCCATCGGTTGAGCATCATGGTATAGACCGCCAAAAGACAGGACAGCCAGCTGTTATCAAACACGATGTTTTCTTCGAGCGGAAGATCGAAGACAAAGAAACGGCATGTCTGAGGATACTGGAACCTGCCGGGGAAGGTGGAATAGCGGAGCTGGCTCTCGATGTCGTGCCGGCGGGCAAGCTTTGCCAGCCGCACCAACTCCTCCCGACCTGCCTTGCCTCCGTTTTCTTCGGGACCCGTCGCTGTAGCGGATCCCCTTTCCTCCTCGGGCTCCTTCCGATCCGACCCGTCAGAATTCTCATCCGTACTCTCTCTCAGTTTCGAAAGATTATCGATGCATTTCTCCTTGACGATACGGGCAAGGCGATCTTCTCTGACCTCAAGCCCTTCATAAATGCGCGGCGTGATGAGATAGATGCGCACGGGACGCCGGACATGAATGGCGTATTTTGTGACGTAGTCATTCACGGCGTTCCCGCCGGCAGCCTCCCGGTCGAACGTCGTGCTCTCTTCCACGTCCCGCCCGCCCAGCATCCAGACGAGATTGAGGAGCTGATTCTTCTCAAACCGCTCCCTTGCCCGTTCCGGATCGAATTCTTCGTCCGCTTTCACACAGGGGGAAAGTTCATAAGGATTGACGGAATATTGCGTCTTATTCTGCAGGTCTTCTCCGATCTTTTTGTAAGAATTGAAAATATCGTTCAGGATATAGGCGTTCCAGTACTCCGATTTCCCTGCTTTTTCGTAGAGCCCGGGGACACTTTTTTCGAGCCAACCGGACAGCGTGCCGTCCTTCTCCTCGATAGGGTCGATCGTATTATCCCAAATACAGACGCCGATCCCGTCATTCCACGCTTCTGTTTGTAAATCAATAAAAAATTTTTCGAATTTTTTATATCGCTCGACGAGCGATTTCGCTATGATCAAGACCGATCTCATACAATGTTTCCCGGGCGCAGAGAACCGCTGCGCCCGGTACTCTCCTTTGATGTTATACTTGCAGGACGGTCACTGCCGAAAATGCCTTCTCTCCGACGGGTCGAAAGCCGCTCTCAGCTCCATACTTGAGCAACCGCAGTTTGCCTGAGCCGTTTTAATTGGTTTCCGTCTCCTTTTTCGGACCCTCGAACTCCTTTCTGCGCTTTTCGTACCTCTCCTTGTTTTTTTCAAACATTGTCATGATGCTTTCGGAGAACTCGATCTGCTCGGGAGTCGCCTCGGCATAGGCATTGTCGGGCTGCGTGAGGCTGACCGTTTTCTTCTGCAGCATGCCGATCATATCGATCACGAGCTCATCGTCAAAAGGATCGCGCATGATGGTCTTCGGGTCTGTTTTCCCGAAGTCATAGTAATCGGCGAGGTTTTCCATCATGCGCTCCGCCTGTTCTTTGATCCAGGCAAAATAGTACTCGTCGAGCTTGGCTTGGCTTCCGCCATAGAACCCTGCAAGATAGCGGCGGATGATGAAAATGAAGTTAGTCATCATTTTCGTGGCGGTCTCGTTCTTGAACGTGCTGTCCCCCATCGTGATCTTGAAGAGGATCGGCAGCTCAAAGATACTGATCTTGAACCCGTTGGACTCGATGCCCTTTTCGCGCAATGCCTTCTTGGCGCCGGCAGGCCAGCAGATATTCGAAGTAAGATATTTCTCCATCGCCTGATAGACGTTGCTCTGCGTATAATCTCTGCCCGAAGCGCCGCCGCCGTTCTGTTCTCTTTCGAATTCGCTCCTGAAGCGGTTGAGAAGATCGCGCGTCAGCGGACGGCTCATGCGCATTGCCTCGAAGACCTCGCAAAGGCGGTTGCAGCGACCGTCGCGGACTACGATATCGTCGCTCATGCGCCCGCCGTCTTCCTTGGTAAAGTAATACTTCCCGCCGTTGTCGAGATTGATCCAGCCCTCGGCAAAGCTTGCGAAGAACGCCATATGCGCCTCTAAGAGATCCTTTTCCTCCGTCTTGTCGTCAAGTTCCGGCAAAACGCCGAGGTAATGCCAATTCTTGTCGATGTGCGGCGTCAGACGCAGCGTCTTTTCCGAATTGGGCAGGATCTGATCGATGCGCAGCTTGTAGGCGCGGCAGTAAGAGCCGTCGGGCGAAGGATTGTTGGGGTTCTCGCTGGCGGCAGCAAACTTGGGAAGATCGGTGAGCTTGAGGTTATACACCGCTTTGAGACAGACGAGCTGGAATTCATCGATAAACGGATCGATGTCCTTTTCGGGGAACACTTCGCTCAGAACGCGCATCTTGCCGAGCGTCTCCGCATCGTCGACGGAATCGGCTTCCACGACCTTCTTGCTGATCCCGACCGCCTGGATGATGCGCGGTTCGATGCCTCTCGGCTTGTCGATGAAGGGAGCGGCGAGCTTGAACATCTCGTTCTTCTTCCTTTCGATATATGCCATCTGATCGGCAAATTCGATGGCGCCGCCTACCACCTCCGCTTCCTTGAAGAGCGCGTCGATGATATCGAGTTTGATACGGGAACCGTAATCGCTCTCCAGCTTATTGCGCCAGAAGTCGAGCACGTCGATGCTGACGAGATTCTGCAGCTTGGTCGTGCGCTCTTTATCGGGAACGGCAACGGCATTAAAGATCCCGCACGGTTTGACGGTCTTATCCTCTATGTTTTTATCGTAGCCGTCAAAGAGCTTGCGGCGGAAATCATCCGTCAAGGAGAAAGAATTGATGCTGCCGCCGCACGCGTCCACAAAAGACTTCAGGCATTCCTTGGTCGCGCAGACGTACTGCGTGGGAGAGCCCGCCGAAGGCGAATTGATCCCCGTCTCGTACGCCGTCTCGATCCTGTGCTCCTGTCTTGCGAAACCGCGGATCAACGCCTCGAGATCTTCAAAGAATCTTTCATACGCCTTTCCGACCTCATCGACGAAAGGTTTTGCCCTCTCCAAAACCTCTTCCATCAAAACAGTAGCATAATAACTCTGAATATTCTCAAGACATTGATCGTATGTGTTAACAGCTTGGTTTAACTTTTCGGCACGAGTTCTCTTTGAGCCATGGCTGGCTTCCTCTGCCATCTTTTCAATATAAGGCTTTTTCCCCTCCCCTTGTTTATGCGATTGATCGCCAAATACGTTGGCAATGGCATCCTTCAACGACTTTTCCGATTTCAGTGTACCCACACCTCCCGTCTTCAGTTTCCGGGATGCATCATCCAAAACATTATAGAGCCGATAGAGGAAATATCTGATCGAATTGGGATGCATCGGGACTTTGTCGACCGTCAGCCAGTAGGAGATATGCTCCTTCTTGTCATCTTTCGGATCAAGATAGTCGCAGCTGAAGAGCTCGGAAGCAACAGCTTTAGCATTCTCCTTTGCCGCCCTTATCGCCGCATCGGAATAAATCTTTATTTCCTCATTGACCTTTCTTAAGTCTTTTAATGCCTCGCTGAAATCAAAATCATCAATGTTACTCTGCACATCTTCTTTGATCATGCTTCGGATCTCCGCACCGGACATCGCGCCAAATCCGGGAGCTCTGTTTTCAAAATCTTTTGCACGATTGCCGACATACTCGATCAGCGCATTGAGATACTCCTCCCACTTATTCAGCTTAATTGAAGGATCCGTTGAAGAAGCTATAACGCATTCGCTGAGGATGGCGGCACTGAAGTCATTGCCATTGGCGGCTCCCTCGTCCACTTTTTCGATATACTTCTTTCGGTCATCATTGACCGCCTTGAACTCGCCTTTTGCCTCCTGCTTGCGGTTCTCCGCTCTGATCGCCCTGTCATACTTCAGCCAGTTCTCCCCCATTGCCCGCTCCATCCACTTATAGCTCACATAGTCGCGGACGTCATGATAGGGGAAAACGAGCTTGGCGGAACCGATGCCGCAGTAGCAGTTGCGGCCTTCCTCGGCACAGCGCTGCAGAATGGTATTGTCCTCGGAAGAGTTGAGCCGCTTGTTGAGGATGCTGACGGAGGAAGCATAGATGCACGACGCGGCATGGTCCTTGTACTGCGTGAGGTTGGCAAGGCCGTCGCCGTCGAAATTCTGCCCGTCGAAGAGGAAACAGAAGTCCACCGGCTTTTCATTCAGCGTCTCGAACTCGGTGCCCGTGCCCTCGCGGGGGAGCTTGAAGGAATAGCGGCGGGACAGATCGGAATCTTTTCCCGCATCGGCGCGCATGATGAAGGCGTTGAGCTCACGCAGCGTCGCGTAAGCGTTGGCTTTCAGATCCTCTTTCTCCTGCTCCGACTTGCTCGGATCCTTGAAAAAGACGTCGGGGAGCAGGCAGAAACCGCGGATGATGGGCTTCTTGCCGCAGTGCGTCTCGAGATAGTTGCGGATATACATGGAGACGGGCAGCAGGATCCCCGACCCGGTACCGCCGACCAGCGTCGTGACGATGACGACGCGCATCGCCTGCTCGATGTCATCCGAATTGAGCCGCTGCAGCTCGTCGATCGCCTGATGCAGCCCGCTGATGCGCCCTTCGCGCACGCAGGAATCGAAGGCAAGGCGGGAGATCGCGCGGATCTGACCTGCGCCTTCCGTCAGCGGCTTATTGTAGAGCTGAGGATTCTTGGGGAACCACTCGTTCATCGCCACGGGATTGGTATCGAGCGCCTGCCCCACCGTCATGCGCTGGGAGGTCTGCACGGAAAAGAGCCCGCTGACCGCATGGCGCAGCTCGCGCAATTCGTTGGCGTCCGTATCGAAAGCCACGAAGCGGATGAACTGACGCTGATCGCTGTTCGTCATTTCGCTGATGCGGCGGATGATGTCGCATCCCGTCCCGCCGAGACCCACAAAGAGCGTCAGGGGCAGCTTTGCTTTGAGTTCTTGTCTTACCATAATTTTTTCTCCTGTATTTGAATTTAAGTTTTTTAATAGTTATTATTTAAACTTGACAAATCTACCGCATTGCGAGCCGTCCGCCCGATAGATGGGTGTTGAGCCCAAGCTGATCGATTGACCCTTCCCGCCCCAATTCGGACCTTGAACGGAATATCCTTGATCGATCTTCACACATTTGGCTCGTCCCCTGCCTCTTTCTGCTCTTATTGTAATGTGGGCTTTGGATCCGGTTCCACGCGATCCCGACCTATCTATTTTCATCTTATAGGTCATCGACCTGAAGGGGATCAAAACAGTCAGCCACGGTTTCGGTTCCTTATATGGATAATATTTTTTTTCGCGACCGTTTGTACTAAACTCATATACGATCTGCCAGGGCAGATAGTGCTTGATAATGGGCGCATAGGCGAGGATCAGGAAGATGATGACGAGGATCGTGATGATGAGCGGCAGCAGGTCGAGGAAGATCTCCCATGCCGAACGCGCGTCTTCCACGGCGATGGAGTCCGATATCGTTGCCGACAGCGGCTGACCGAGATAATTTCCTTCCACGCCCACCGTAAAGTCATGATCGCCCGCCAGGTCTTTGAGCTCGTCCGTTCCCGGAAGGAACTGCACGCGGCCCGTCGTCGGCTGCCCCTCGCGGAAGTCGTCCAGCACCACTTCGGGCAGGACAAACCCGTCGCCGTCCACCGTAAAGCTGAGCGAATCGTACTGTTCCCTAGTCAGAGGTTCCCCGTTGATGGTCACCGTGAACGTGCGCTCGGGCGATTCGTTGGCGAAATTCTTGTTGGAATAGCCCGTCTCCTGTTGATCGAAGGTGAGCGCCAGCACCGCGTCCTTGCGGTCGTCGACGATGGTGAGCGAACCGCTCCCCGCCGCCACGAAGGAACCGTCCAGCATCGCTTCCAGCGAGAAACCGATGTCTCCGATCCCGGTCGCCATCAGGTCTCCCCCGAGATAGAGCGGGAACAGCGTTACTATGCCGTTTTCTCCTTTCTCGATGCGGAAATCAATGCCGTCCGACTCCACGGAGAGCTTGATGCCGCCCCACTCCTCCGCCGTGAGCGGTTCTCCCTTATTGGTGAGAGAGACCTCCAGCCCGCCGGAAGATTCGAGTTTGGTCAGATCGAACTCGGGCGCTGAGGGGAAGGTGAACGCGAACTGCATATCGCGCACCGAGACGGAAAATTTCTTCTCGACCGAAACATATTTCAAATAATCTACACGGAATATGAGCTCGATATCCCCTTCTTCCAGTTCAAAGATATCGGACGTGATCTCCGTCTCCTTCCCGTCTCTGACGATCTTCTTGGAATAGCTGACATCCAGCCCCGCCGTATCCACGCGCTCCCCGTATTTTTCATGCCCTTCGGGATAGGTGAGATAGCAATCTGCGCGATAGGTGCCGGAAGGAAGCGTCGATCCCGTATATTCGTTCCCGTCAAGATCTTCAAATTCAACGGCAAATTCAAGATACGGCCTGTAATAGACGATATATTCTTCCGCGTCGATCTCAAGAGGATAGTTCCCCTCGTTGAAATAATTCCCCGATTCGGGCAGGAAGGTGACGATCTCGCCATACATTTCCGAGATCTCCACATCCGCATCGGGATTGAGCGTCGCCTTGTCCGTATCGTCTTGCGTGATGGAAGCCGCCACGGTATTGACGGAAGCACCGTCGACCCTGCCGACCGAGACCTCCTTCCCCTGCGCGAAGACGATGAGCTCGCTGACGGGAAGATCGAGCTCGATCTCTCCGTTTACGATGACTTCGTAAGAGGGGCGCTGGAAGATCTTTTGGCAGATCTCCGTCACACGGGAAAGGATCTCGCTCCCGCCGTCCTGACGGTCGGGATCCGCCTGATAGACGGAGACGTCGTCCGTTCCGGAGGGAACGATGGCGTCTTCTCCGATGGCAAGGTAGACGACGCGAATGTCTTCCCGTCCGCAATCTTGAAAGAGCGCGTCCAGATCGGAACTCTGCTCCTTGTCGTCGAATTCGTCGCCGTCCGTGATCACGATCAGCCATTTTTCCGTATATCCGCTTTCCTCTTCCAGATCGCCCAGAGCGCCCTCGATGGAAGAAAACGGAGTCGTCCTCGTATAGGTCACGCAGTCATGGATCTCGGCAATATTCTGCTGCTTATGCGTCTCATTCCCGTCGATCGAGATGAGCGGCTCTACCTGGTCCACCTCCTCTTCGGAAACGCCCACATAGCTGCTCATGTAATAGATGTTCATGTGATCGTTCTCCTGCATCAATGCGGAAAAGATCTCCATGGAATACTTTGCCTGATACCAGGAATGCGAGCCGTTGTTGTGCATGCTGCCCGAATCGTCATAGACAACGTTCATGATCCGCGACACATTGATCTCGGAACTGTCCGCACGCGCAGAAACAGGCCGAGCGCCGAAAGACGCGCCCAGCATCATGCAAAGCACGATGAGCAGGGCAGCCAAACACAGTCCCGTTCTTTTCATCTTCTCTTTCATACTTTCCTCTCGTAAAACAGTCTTGAATACCCCTCCCGCGAACGGAAGAAAGCGGCTGTGCAGAAAAATCAATCTTTTGCACAGTCCTGAACGCTATAGAGCACATTGATCAGATCGTACATCTGATATTCAATGTCGTTCATCCCAAAGCAATTCAACCCATCGTGTATCCTCCAGCGTCTTCGCATCGCCTTTTCGCTTCGGTCCGGATAGCGGCCGAAGACCCAGCCGTGCGCCATATAAAACCTGTTCCAGCGCAGCTTCTCAAGCGCTGCCATGAGCAAAATATCTTCGCAGGAGAGCGTCTTGTTCCGCATCGCCTCCTCGATATATTTCCGGAAGACCACACTGTAGGCATGGACGCTGCTGTTGGACGCCCTTAGATAAGGCCCTTGCTCCAGCCATTTGATGCGGATATCCTGCCTCTCGTCCTTGCGGGCGATCAGCTCCTCAACGGCACGGCAGCAGGACTGCATCCATTCCGCCGCATCCTCGGTCTTCCCCGAAAGGAGCTGTTTCGCCTCCCCGACCCATTTGAGTCCGGCAGGCATTTCCCCCTCTCTTTCGGCATGTTTCTCTTTTTCGAATTCGCTGCACAGCGATTGATAAAGATAGTGATATCTCTCCGCCTGACGCTCGTCGAGCATCCCGCTGTAGCTGTATACGGACTCGCGGTTCCCGAACGGGATGACGAGCAGCCCGCCTCCGCAGCCGCGGAAATAGGCGTCGTCCTCCCCCGTCCAATTCAGGCGATCGATATTCTTTTCGTCGCGGATATACACATAGAGCGAAAGCACTTCTCCCGCCGCGCGGCCGCCCCCGTGCTTGACGGCGTCGATGACCGCGTTCGCGACCTGCAGATTGGCTTCGTCATCGTCAAAACAGACGACGACCGCCCTTGCCCCGCAGCCTTCGGCAACGCCCGGGTCGAGCGCGCACCGTTCGATCTCGTCGAACAGCGCGATGACGGGAGGCACGCTGTGAAAACAAATGACGGGGAATCCCAGCCGCGCGTTGACCTCCGCCCGGGCGTCCTTTGCATCCGCTCCCGTCTCCTCGGCATAGGCGCGATAGATCTCTTCGTGCGCACGCCCCGTATGGGCGGCGTTCAAAATATCCCCGACGGGACCGATGCGGGCATCGGCGCCGCAGTCGACACAGCGATAGAGCGGATGCTCGGAACTGAAGAGGCCGATCTTGCTGTCCGCTTCCGGGTCGTACACGTCGGCGATAAAAACCGAACTGTGCCCCTTCCGATCGAGGGCTGCCGTCTGCGTGAAAAGCATATGAACGGCATGCTGCGCGGAGACGCCAAACCCGATGAGCACGATCCGATAGACGTTTTTGCCGTCATGCCGCTCCCCGAGACCGATGTCCCGCAGAAAGAGGCTGCGTCCTTTCCCAGCCGCGACTTCGGACGCGGCGTCCGCCGCCTCGAACTTTTTCCTGCGGGCGGCGACAAGGTCGGCTGCCGACATCACGGCTTCGTTGACGATATGGAGCCGGAACATACGCTTGACGGGAGCGATGCCCCCGCTCAGCCGTTCCTCGAGCGCACGCCGTTTGCGCGGCGCGCACCCCCCTACGATCTCTTTTACGCCCTCTCCGATGCGCTTATCGATCACAAAATCATAAAATTCATAGTTGATATCATGCCCGGTCAGGACGTAGTAATCGATGACCCTCCACGGGCGTTTCGGGGAAGGGGAGATATCGCGGAACCCCCTTTTCCCGTATTCGCGGAGCGAATATGTGATGTCGTCCAATACAAAGTCGCTGTTTTTGGCCTCTTCCCCCATCCTGTCTTCGCTCTGCCGCATCGCAAAAATGCAGATACGGGGATCTTTCGGTCCCTTTTTCCGGAGCATCCCGCATCTCCCCGTCAGCCCGAGCGCTCTCAGGAGGGAAGGCTCGGCAGATTTGCTCCGCCGTTTATTATAGGAGTGATAATAATACCCGCATTCTACGATCTCCCGATGAAGATCGTTCTTCCGGTCAAACACTTCCAGTTCGTTCCCGGCAAAAATGATGACGCAGCGCCTGTTCGCAAGGCCGCGGTCGTTTTTCTTCCGCCGCGCGTCCTCATAGGTCCGCACGATATCCTTGGCGAGGAGCAGCATGTTGACCGTCACACAGGTAAAAATATAGATATCGTACCCGTTCAGCCGATACCAAAGCCGCATCACGGCGAACTGAAACCCGCTGAACCATTCGTAACTGATGCGCGCCGTGATCACGCTCAGCGCCACGAGACCGACGTAGAGGATCACGCCGTAGTACAGGCTTTGAAGGAAGGGGCCCGCGCTCGCCGCCGCCTCGGTATCGATCCCCTCGAAGGTAAGGCCGCCGATCGCGGAATAGATGACATACAGCACGCGGTCGAACCCGCTCGGCACATCGGAGACGGAAGACGCCCCCAAAACAGCCAGACGCACGCCCACGCTTGCCGCAAGCGCAATGACGATGACTGCCGCGTCCACGGCAAAGCGGCAATGCGCGAACCGCTTCCTGCATCTGAAATAGACATACATCGTCGCGAGATACAGCGCCGCAACGCTCAGGACTCCCGCGATCATACCCCAGATCATTTCCATCCCTCTTCCGTACATTGATAAGCGCGTACGCCGCTATCTTCCCTTTACCACGCTCCGGCGCTCCCTTTCACAAAGGAAGCAAATTTACCGTTTTGCTCGATCAGGCGTTCAAACAGCATATATCCGAGATCGGTGGTAAGATCCGCCTTCTCGGCGAGCCATGTATCGAGCTCGTCGGGCGTAAACTTCCCTGGTTCGCGCCCGTAATACTCACAGAAGGTATAAATAGACTGAACGAGATTGATATCGCGGGCGATCTTGGCATTGATGTTGATGCCGTTGTAGTACCCCGTCCAGACGTTATAGTAGTAAGTCATGTTGGCGATCCCGGGATACGTCCCCTTCACGAACAATTTCCGAAGGACCTCGTTCTGCTCCTTCAATTCGCGGCGCGGCTCCGAGAGCTTCGTCTTCCTGTCGCCGAGCTCCCCTTCGGCGAGATCGTGGATGAGCAGCATATCGAGGATCTCGCGCTTATTGTAACCTTCCACGGCAGCGTCTTCGGGCAGAAAGAACATCGCCATGAGCCATGCGCCGTAGGAATGTTCCTCTACGCTCTCGGGATCGGAAACGCCGCGTGAGACCCACTGCGTCCGTTTGACGTCCCGAAGCTGCTTATACCGGTTATACGTATCCGCGGCAACGTTATACTCGCTGTCTGCAAGATACCTGCCGAACTCTTCCTCCACGCATTGGACATAATATAGTATCTTCCCCGATTGGATCTTGGTCGGACGTCTGCGGTACGCACGGATATAGTCGAGCGCCCGCCGCAGATAGGGCGCGATCCCGAAGGCGGCATGCTTCGAACGCATCTCGGCACGCGCCTGCAAAATGGTGAGCAGCGTGATCAGGTTGTTCTCCACAAAGCCACCGTTGCGCTCGGACAACGCGCGCTCGATGCGCGCATTCAGAGCGCCGATCGCCTCCTCTCCCCTGTCGGGATCGGTATCGAGATCGTATGCGCCGTATTCGTTCTGATGATCCTCCCCGAAATACTGCACCGTCTCCCCGCGGTTGACGGCGTTTGCGACGTCGTTGGTGACGAGGAGGCAGAGATAATCATCGAGCGCGCCCGCCTTGCCGTGCGAAAGCAATCCTCCGCATACGGACCGGAAGAGGAACTGCGCGTCCAGATTCTCCTTCGAGAAACGGTTGCAGGTTTTGACGGCGGGCTTGAGCCGATCGAATTCACTTGTCAGAAAAGAGACAGCCGAACGGCCGAGATCGCCGAGGCGGACCCGACCCAGCCAATAGGCTGCATTCGACCTCTGACGGATATCGAACGACTGATAATTCTCCTCGACAAAATTCAGGAGCGTCTCCTGCAGCGTATAATTCTCATTCAGGAACCCGAGCAAAAAGTGATTTGCGGTCGCCGTGAGCGTGACGCCGAAGAAAGCGTTCTCTTCCGACTCCCGGTATGTCTCGATCCTGCGCATAAAATAATATGCGATCAGGAATTCACGGTAGGTGTGATGCTTGTTCGGCAAAGACCAGCTCTTCCCCGCCAATTCCTCACGGGGAACGTACTCGTCGTCGAAGATATAACGGAAAACCTCTTCGGAGGCCTCTTCGAGCCGATCGCGGTCTCCGAGCTCGCTCAGCGCCAGCTCCTCGTACATATCCGAAAGGTCGAGGTCTTTGGAATAAAATTCCCGTTCCAGCTGCGTCACGATCATCCGGACGAGAAAGATATCCACGGACGTGTAATGCATCTTGTCAAAGATCTCGTAGATGTCTTCGGCGGAAGCGTCGCAGCCGTACATTTCGATCACGCTTCCGATCAGCGTCATGACCGACGCGCGCTCGGAAAGAGCAACGGGATGGATGCGCACGGTGTAGCCGGGGTGATCTCCCGTGATGGGGATCACTTTTTTCAGACGGGAGCGCGCCGTAACGAGCCCCACGTCCGTTGCCGTCATGCGGGCGAATTTTCCGTAAGGGCGCAGGATCTCCGCCAGAACGGACTCGGGCGTATATCGCCTGACGCTGTAATCGCGAAGGGCGTCCACGAAAAAGACGGGAACGACGGCGGGCTCCTGCGCAAGAAAATCAAAGAATTCATGGTACTCGTTCTGCATGAGCGAGCGCATCTGATCGATCTCGTTTTCCTTGTTGTAAGGAAATTTCTCGAAGTAATTGAGCGCAATGTAGTAGGGCAGGCGATCGCTCTCCCCGCGTTCGAAACGATCGAGCAGCTCATAAAAAACGAGCTGGAGCAGCATGTTTTTCCCGACGCCCGGCAGCCCCCTCACCTGCACGCAGGCATCCCGCTTGCTCAAAAATTCGTCGGCGAGCATCCCGATCGGGTCGCGGGGCATCTCGGTGCGTTTCCCGCGGAAATACACCTCTGCCGTTTCGCCGAACATCTTCAATGCGCGCTCCCGGAAAGCGCCTGCTTTTTCGCGCGTATAGATCTTGTCGAGGATATTATAGGGAAATTTGCGCGACTTCCTGCGGATGATATCCGCGATCTCGGCGCGGGTGTAATCCTTTTTTTCCGGCTCGTCGGCGACGTGCTTTTCTTCGCGCGGCACAACGCCTTCTACGGCGTCTTTGGACGGAGAGACCTCTTCCTTCCCGGGAAGCGCCGCCCGTTCCATATCCGAAAACAGCGCATCCCGCAGCTGACGCAATCCCGCCGCACGGTCGGGAAAGGCGTCGATCCAGTGCTTGCGCGCCAGATAGTAACTATATTCGTCGGTAAACGTCATCTCCTCGATCTTACAGGGGATGATCGTCTTTTTGGCGTCGAACGCCAGCTCGACTTCATTGCTCACATGTCCGGAAATATTGGTATGATGGGAAGCAAGCAGCACAAATGCGCTGCACCCGCGGATCGCCGCTACGATCTGAGACGCATAATTGCTGCCGGGGAGCACATTCCGCGGAGCGATCCAGCAGCGGAGCCCGGACCGCTCCAGATAATCACACACATCGCCTGCCACATCGCCGTCATTGGACGAATAACTGATAAATACAAACGCTTCGGTTCCTGCACCGGAAGCCATTTCTCCGTTCTCCCGATCTTTCATATCTCTTTCCTCTTTTGTCCGAATGGGCATCCCGCAAGGCTCGTCAGCCGATGCGTTTCGAAAACAGGTCGCGCTGCAATCCCCCGTACTTTTCCAACCGTTTTACGATCCTGTATCCCGCCGCAAGCAGATTATCACGGCTGTAACGGTTGAGTGGAGAGACCGTAGAGCACAGATAACGCATCCCGGCAGCGACCGCGTGCCGCTCCAGCTCCCCGATCAGCATCCTCTGGATCCCGTTCCCCCGATAGGCGGGGCGGACGATCGCCAGTTTTAAATTGGCGCTCAACTCAACATTCGGGATATCCGGCACATCATAAGCAAGATTTTCGGCATCCTTTCCGGGCGCGTACAAGATCCCGAACGCGATCATCTCTCCCCGATAGAAAACGCCGACCGAGACGGAAGGGGGAGAAAAACAGCATGAAAGAGAATCTGCGGTGTTGCGCCGCAGCACATCCGTATTTTCCATGCAAGCAAATGCCTCCTCCTGCATCCCGAGCATGGCGGGAATGCTCTCTCGCCCCAACACAAGAAATTCAAGTTCTTCCTTTGCGATCTTCATTTTTTGTTTTACACCTCGGCAGTATAAAGCATAAATCCCATGTTCATGAAAAAGTCTTCCGAAAGGAACCCTTCTTCCAGGTCGTAGTAAACAGAATCCAGCCAGGCGGCATCCTCCCGGAGCCGAATGTCATCGGGATGATTCTCCGCAGCCGTATGTATCCCTTGTTTTACGAATTTGAACACAACGTCAAACAATGCGGAGCGTTCTTCATAGTCCAGCCCGATCGTATTCAAACCCGCGGCAAACAGCTCTATCTTCCGATATCCGCTGCGTTTGAGCAACGTGAACAATTCCCGCCCGGAATAGCGATATCCCGTTGCTTCGCATTGCGCAAGCAATGAAAGCGCCCTTGCGTAATGCCCCTTTTCGTCGGGATAACAAAGATTAAGACCGTCATCCACGTTCCTGATCAGGATCGGCGCTCCTTTTTTGCAAACTTTCTTTATGCGGCGCAGCACCTGAAACGGCGATTTTAAATGCGAAACGGTGGCAAGGATATTAACGAACCCGAACTGCCGGATCCCGTTTTCTTCCATGATCTCCAAAAGCCGGTCTTCCAGATCCTCGCTTTCCAGATCGGCGCAATAAAACTTTGCCTTGGAACCCGCGTATGTGTCGTTCGCTCTCTGAACGAGCGAAGGATCGTATTCCAGACCGATCAGGCGCGACACTTCGCTCCTTCCGCCCAAGCGTTCCATCACAGCAAGGCCGTTCCCGCTCCCGAGATCGAGCACATCCACCCCTTCCTTGCCGCAGAGCAGCTTATCGTATGCGGGAAGATCGAACTTCTTTAACAGCGCCTGCTGTTGCCGCAGACGCCTTTGTTCCGTCTTGTTCGCGTCCGTAAAAAAGTGCTTTTTCCCCTTATCCCCGATATGGGTCCTCATTCTGACAGGGGATGCCGTGCCGTCGTCTCCGGACTGAAAGATCTCCTTCCCCATTCTGTCTCTTAAAATGGGGATGAGCAGATCGGCAGAACTGAAGGAATATACGTCGGTAAATTTGATGGCGCTGATATGCTTGATGCGATCGATCTCCGTCTCATCGAAAAAGGGAGACAGGTCGACGTCTTTAAAATCAAACCCCGGCATCAATATGGGGAGGAACCGCGTCGATGCATTCTTCAGTGCATTCTTCAATTCCCCGTAAACAATATCATCCGGCTGATCGCACCCCGCGAAAAAATCGGGAGAAAGGATCATGATGAGCAACGAGACCGTTCCCGCGGTCATCAGGCAGGCATCCCGGAAATTAGAACCGTGCGGAACACAGCGCGGGGCAAAAAAGATCTTCAGCTTGTTGTTGGTATAAAGGCAAAGTTCGGAATAAATATTTGCCGCAAGGACTCCTCCTTCGTTCCCCCTGTAGCAAATAAACACGTCATACCGTTCCATCGCAGTCCCCCTCCCGGATCCATGTTCCGTTTAGACTCTCCACTATCTTTTTGATTATATCATAAAATTGGAGTTTTGACAAGAGATATAGAAACCAATCTCGTTTTTTTATAAAATTACAATTATTGTGAGGCGCAGAAAACAGCCGCCTGTCAGGGTCCCCGCCGCAAACAGTCTCCGCAAAAAGGGAGCGCAAAACGCTTGACTTTTCAAAGCTGCTTTGCTATCATCATAAAAAAAGAGAACCTGCCACCGGGTAGGGAATGCAAGGGCATTCGTTGGCGCATCGTTAGGTCTTGGAAGATGTGCCGCGGATGCCCTTTTTTGAGGTCAGAATGCAAGCCGTCAAACGATTTTTCCGCTCCTTTTCGAAAGGCGAGCTGCTCCTTTGGGGCGCGTCCGTCCTGCTCATCGCCGTCTCCTTCTGCGCCTTCGACCGCACGAACTGGCTCACGCTCATCGCTTCGCTCGTCGGGGCGACGTCGCTCATCTTCTGCGCCAAAGGCAACCCCGCGGGGCAGGCGCTCATGCTGCTGTTCAGCGCGCTCTACGGCGTCATCTCGTGGACGTTTGCTTACTACGGGGAGATGATCACCTATCTCGGCATGACGGCGCCCATGGCGCTCGTGGCGCTCATCGCGTGGCTCCGCCATCCCTTCAAGGGCAACCGCGCCGAAGTCAAAGTCAACCGCCTGCGCGCAGGGGAGATGGTCTTTGCCTTCCTTCTCACCGCTGCCGTGACCGCCGCCTTCTACTTCATCTTAAAAGCCCTGCATACCGCCAACCTCATCCCGAGCACCGTTTCGGTGGCGACGAGCTTTCTCGCAGTGTACCTGACCTTCCGCCGCAGCCCCTATTACGCGCTCGCCTACGCTGCGAACGACGTCGTGCTCATCGTGCTGTGGACGCTCGCCGCCATCGAAGATCTTTCCTATCTTTCCGTCATCATCTGTTTTGTGATGTTCCTTGCAAACGATCTGTACGGCTTTCTGAACTGGCGCAAAATGCAGAAAAAGCAGGCCGCCCTCGAAGCCGCCGAAGCAGGCGAAACTGCCGAAGCGACCGAAAGCGCCGAAACGACCGAAAGCGCCGAAACGAACGGAGCCCTCTGAGCGCGCAAAGCCGCCCGAACGGCAGCGCACACAGAGCGGCTGCGCTCTTTTCAGCCGTTTCCAAAATGACACTCCCGAAAGAGAAGCGCCGCCGCGCGGGCGAATGCCCGCGCGGCGGCGCTTACACTCCAATTATTTCAGCTTGATGGTCTTTCCGCCTTTTATAGTCATTTCTTTTATAGTCATTTTACATTACATCTTAAACTTTTTCTTTTCGCTTTTCTTCATCATAATAACAGTTGCGATAAGAATAAGAATTGCCAAGGCGACAACAATTGTAAAAAACGACCAAGGATAAGAAGATGTTGCAGCTGCCGCACCGGATGGTATTTTTGTCATTAGTGAGATCTGCCCCCACGCATCATACCAGATCAAATCATTGCCATTATCGTCTTCTTCTGCTGTTATTGTCGTTAACCGATAACTGCCGTCTTGATAATATATCTTGTAGATGGTCTCATATTCTCCCTCGTCTACATATGAAACCGAGAGCACTTCATATTGTTCTATCGATTTGCTTTCATCTTTTGTTTGTTCACTACGCGATTTATCAAACGCGACGCTTGTGACATCACCTTCCGCATCAAATCGCACTTCGATGTATTTGTATTCTTCCGTCTGTAATTTCTGCTCCAGCTCCATCGCTTCATTGAAGGCGTCCTCAAAGTCGCCCCAATCCTCGATGTCGTCAGGGTCGAAACTGTCGTTCTTTTCCAAAAGCTTCAGATAATTATTGCTGTAATAGGTGAACGTCGAGCTCCCTTCCCGATAGTCATACGGGTCACCCAAAAGCTCGATGACGCTTTGGCGGCTGTCGCCGATCCCGATCTTTTCCACCACGCCGAGGCGGAACTTGTTGGAAAGCACGGCAACAAGCACAATGATCACGATGACAACGAGCACGATCGCCGCGATCGCCGCCCACGCTTTCTTCGGCACCTTTTTGACGGTCTCCGCCGCCTTCGCGCCGAAATTCACGCTCTCCTTCCGATCGGAACGGGCAAAATCGTAGCCGCATTTCGGGCAATAGCGGTCGCCCGCGCCTCGTTCCTGCCCGCACTTGGGGCAGACGGTCAGCTCCTTTTCTGCGGGCGTGCCGCACTTGGGGCAGAAGTTGCCTTCGAACTTCGCGCCGCATTTCTTGCAGATCATATCCCTCACCCTCCAAAAAATTTTATTTGCAGGGCAAAAAAGAGCGTGCCCCCAAACCGAGGACACGCCCTGCATTCAGTATCCCCGATTTGTTGTCACGCAAACTCCCAACGCAGATTTCTGCTTCACGAGGAACGAAAAATAGCAAGGAATAAAAGGATACGAAATGCCTATTTCGCTCCTTACTATTTTTCGTTATTCAGTTTGCGTGACAAGAGCAGTATAGCACAACCGAGCGAAAAACACAAGAGATTTTATAAAAAAAGGGAAAATGCTCTTTTCACCCGCCCTCCCTGTGCAAGGGAGGGTGCCGAGCGAAGCGAGGCGGAAGGGTTGTAAAGGTCGGAACTACGCGAGTAAAACAACCCTTCCGTCAGGCTCGTTCCTCGCCTGCCACCTCCCTCAAAGAGGGAGGCAAGGGGAAGACAAGGGAGCCAATGCGGGGCGCCCCCGCTTTTCTTCGCACAATTTTAACAAAAAACACATACAGCGATAACGCTATCTTCCATTTTTTTGGGTATAATCAAATACGAAAACAAGCGGACGGGCGCAGCGGCAAAAAGCGGCAAAAACCGCGCCCCGCGCGCAGGAGGAAATTATGAAGCAGTTTGCAAAGACGGCCGCCATCTGCACGGCGGCGGGCATCCTCACCTTAGGGCTGGCGCTCACGGGGTGCTCCACGGGCGGCACTTCCGACGAGGTATATGTGACTTCTATCTCTCAGACGACGGCATCGGACGGCACGCCTCAATACACCGTGTTCTATTCGGACGGCACTTCTGCCGTCCTTTCGGGAACTGCTTCCGGAAACAGCAGCAACACCGTAAAAGAAGCATATGAAGCGTACCTCGAAGAGACGGGAGAAGAGCTCTCCTTTTCCGACTTGCTCAAAAAATATCTGACCGTGGAGGACGATTCCAACGCGCAGGCCGTTGCGGCGTGCCTCAACTCCACCCTGAAAATTTACGCCGAAAGCGTGGAAACGCAGCTCTCCCTCAACCCCTTCTGGGGGACGACGGAGGTTTCCGACGTCGTCATCTCGACGGGCGCAGCCGTCATTTACCGCATCGACGAAGAGGCGGACACCGCCTATCTTGTGACCAACTATCACGTCGTCTACAACGAGGACGCCGACACGGAAAAGAACGGCGGCACCATCGCCCGCGCCGTCCACGGCTACCTTTACGGCAGCGAGAACGAGCCCACCCTCATCGATAAAGACGGCGACGGCACGGCGGACACCGACGAAGACGGCTACACCGAATATGACTACGGCGAAAGCGCCGTCGCCTTCGAATATGTGGGCGGCTCGATGGAGAACGACATCGCCGTCCTGCGCGGCTCCCTCTCCGCGCTCCGCGCCCTCAACCCCGACGTGAAGGCGGTGACCGTTGCAGACGGCTATTATGTGGGCGAGACCGCGATCGCCATCGGCAACCCCGAAGGCGAGGGCATCAGCGTGACGCAGGGCATCATCAGCACCGAGTACGAGGAGATCACCCTGGAAATGGGCGGAAAGCGCCGTTCTTACCGCACCCTCCGCATCGACACGCCCCTGTACGAGGGCAATTCGGGCGGCGGGCTCTTCAACCTCAGCGGAGAGCTCATCGGCATCACCAACGCGGGCAGCAAGGAGGACCAGAACATCAACTACGCGGTGCCCCTTGACCTTGTGACGGGCATTGCCGACAATATCATCGACTATTCCCTCGATGAAGACGATTCGACGAACGGCGCCTACCGCATCACGCTGGGCGTTTCGGTGACGGCGCAAAGTTCGCGCTATGTCTATGACGGCGAAACGGGCTACGGGCATATCGAAGAGGAAGTGACGGCGGCTTCCGTCACGAAGGGCTCGGTCGCCGAGACGCTGGGGCTCAAAGAGGGCGACGTCATCGACGCCGTCATCGTGAACGGCACGGAGCACGAGGTCCTTCGCACCTTCCACATCTACGACATCCTCCTCACCGTGCGCGCGGGCGACAGCATCCGCATCCGCTATGAGCGCGACGGGGCGCTCCGGGTGACGGACGGCTACACCGTCTCTTCCGCCGACCTATCCCCCATCGAATGACCGATCCCGCATCACAAAAAAAGACCCGCTCACAAGAAGCGGGTCATTTTTTAGTTCGAGGGAAGAAGATCCAAAAGGTTCTCGTACGTTCCCGGGAAGCAGATGAACAAGACGCAAATGGCGAGCAGCGCCGCAAAGATCAAAAAGAGCAGGAAATTGCGCTTGATCATCGCCTCCAGCCCCACGACGGCGGCGATGATGAACGCACCGTACGTCCAGATCCCCTTGAAGATCGCATACAGCCAGTCTACGTTGCTCAAAAAAGGCCATTGCGCATCGATGAGGAGCAGCGCGAACACGACCACATACACTACGGCGAGCACTTCGCCGATGACATCGAACACGCCCGAGAGCGTATTCTTCCAATCTTTTCTGCCCATGGAAAGAGACCTCCTTATTCTTGGTCCCCTTATTATATGCGCCCCGAACGCGCTTGTCAAGCAGGGCAGGCAAATTTTCATCCGGTGTCCATGCGCTTGACATTGCGTTCAGCCCGACGAAACGCGCATCTTCCCGCAGGCAATGCCGCCTATGCCTTTTCGATGCGGTACCCCAGCGATACGATCAGCTTGAGCGTCTGCAGCGCGGTATTGCGGTCGTATTCCTTCTCGCTCTCGCTCAGCTCGCCGTACGGCACAAGACAGGGCGTCGTCTTCTTTTTTTCATCCTTGACTTCGCCGTACGTCCAACCCTCCCTGATGCGCCCCTGCGCCCATACGTCATGCACGTTCTCCGCGATCTGCTCCGTGAGCGCCAAAAGCTCTTCGGGAAGTTCCACCTTGCTCGTATCTTTCGGTTCGGGTCTGTATCCCATTGCCGCGTCCCCCTATTCGCTCGTCTGAACGCCCCCTTCGGGGCTGCGGGCAAAGCTCCCTTGTCCGCCGCCTTTATTCTATCACACGGCGGCAAAAAAAGCAAGCCCCGATCTTCGTCGCAAAAACGAGGCGGGATTTTTTCCGGAAAACCGTTGACACCGTGTCAGAACCGTGCTATACTATATCCGCTGACAGCGTGTCAGCACAAACCATAAAAAATCGGGAGGAACATTTATGCTCGGAAACTTTACCTACTGCAACCCCACCAAGCTCTATTTCGGCGAAGGCTCCGTCAAGTACCTGAAGGAGGAACTTCCCAAATACGGCAAGAACGTCGTGCTCGTCTACGGCGGCGGCTCCATCAAGAAGAACGGCATCTATGACGCGGTCACCGCTATCCTCAAAGAATGCGGAAAGGACGTCGCGGAGATCTCGGGCGTCATGCCCAACCCTACTTACGACAAGCTGTGCGAAGGCATGAAAATTGCCCGCGCGCACAGGGCAGACCTGCTCCTTGCCGTGGGCGGCGGCTCGGTGTGCGACTACACGAAGGCGCTCGCCGTCTCCGTCCACTGCAACGAAGACCCGTGGGAGAAGTACTATCTCCGCTTTGAGGAGCCCGACTGTGAGATCGTTCCCGTCGGCTGCGTCCTGACGATGGTCGGCACGGGCAGCGAGATGAACGCGGGCGCCGTCATCACCAACACGGCGCAAAAACTCAAGATCGGGCACGTCTTTGCCGATGAAAGCGTCATGCCCCGCTTCTCGGTGCTCGATCCCGTCTACACGCTCACCCTGCCCCGCTATCAGATGGTCGCGGGCATCTACGACATTTTCAGCCACATCTGCGAGCAGTACTTCTCGGGCACGGACGATAACACGAGCGACTATCTCGCCGAAGGGCTCATGCACTCGCTCATTCATTCCTCGCGCATCGCCGTCCGCGATATGCAGGACTATGAGGCGCGCTCCAACATCATGTGGACGGCGACGTGGGCGCTCAACACCCTCATCGCCTGCGGAAAGGACACCGACTGGGAAGTGCACATGCTCGGGCAGGCGGTGGGCGCGCTCACCGATGCGACGCACGGCATGACGCTCGCCGCCGTCTCCCTTCCCTACTACCGCCACATTATGCCCTACGGCCTTGCAAAATTCGTGCGCTTTGCAAAGAGCGTCTGGGACGTGGACGCGGCAGGAAAGAGCGACGAGGAGATCGCAAACGAGGGCCTTGCCTGCATGGAAGGTTGGATGAAGGAGCTCGGGCTCGTGATGAACATCACGGAGCTGGGCGCAAACGAGGGCATGATCGAAGACATCGCCAAGGCGACGCTCGTCATGGAGGGCGGCTATAAAGTGCTGACGCACGAGGAGATCGTCGATATCCTCAAAAAGAGTTTATGATGAAGCCGCCCGTGAGCGAAAACAGCAGGGAGCGGGAGAGCTCCGACGCCCTCGCCGCCGCCCGCCGCGAAGAGATCGTCGACGCCTGCGCGCAGCTGTATGAGGAGATGCCCTTCAAGGACGTCACCATCTTAAAGATCGGGGAAAAGACCTCGTTCACGCGCACGTCCGTTTACAACTACTTCCGCACCAAAGAGGAGATCTTCCTCGCCCTGCTCGAACGGGAGTACCGCACCTGGACGAAGGAGCTTGACGCCCTCGCCGAAGAGAAGTTTGCGCCAAAAGAATTCCCCGCGCGGTTTGCTCAGCTTTTGGAGCGCCGCCGCTGCATGCTCAAACTGCTCTCCATGAATTTATATGATATGGAAGCGGGCAGCAGGATGGAAGAGCTCATCGCGTTCAAGCGGACGTACGCAAAGTCGATGCAGGCGGTCAGGCGGTGCTTGAAAGCGCACACCCGCGCCACGGACGAGGAGGCGGAGGAATTCCTCTATGCCCTCTATCCCTTCCTCTTCGGGCTGTACCCCTATGCGGAGGTGACAAAGAAGCAGAAAGAGGCAATGGCGCTTGCCGAAGTGCCCTACCGCCGCTGCACGACCGCAGAGCTCGCGCGTTCGCTCGTCGAAAAACTCGTCTTCTCCTTCGCGGGAGAGTGAATGCGCACAAATAACAGAAGCCGCCGCCCCGCGGCGCGAAACTTCGCGCCGCGGGGCGGCTTCTCTTTTGCTGCATCTCATTGGGGCAGCAGTTCGATGTCCACGTCACCGTTGTTGCAGTCGACGGAGAGTGACTTCTCGCCGCCCTCCTTGCGTTCGGGCAGATTGCTCTCCCCCTTCTTGACGGTACAGGAGACGGCAAAGTCGTCCCACCCGCCGAGAAGGCTCCCCGCAATGTTCCCGTTCTTCACCGTCACGCCGAGCGAGACGCCGACAGCGAGCCGCTCGAACGAAACATCTCCGCCGTTGACGTCGAGCGCGACTTCGCCCGCCGAAATATCGGAGAGGGCGACGCTCTCCCCCGTCGTCGTCAGGGAGATGCTTGCAAGCCCTGCGGGAAGGTACACCTTGACGGTGCGGTAGGAAACTTCGGGAAGCACACCGAGGGAAGCCCCCGCCCCGTCGCTCGTCACAGTGAGCGTGCCCCCGTCGAGGACGATGGAAGGACCGCGCTTTTCGCTCTCGTAATACGCGACGCGCACCTGTCCGTCCTCGGACGGAACTACCTCCACCGCGGTGTTCTCAAGGTCGAGGACGACTGTCTGCGCCTCCCCCTCAAACGTCCTTGCCGCGAACTGTTCCTTCGAGCACCCCGCGCACAGCAGCACCGCGAGCGTCACGGCGAACATTATACTTAAAATCTTCTTCATAAAAACTCCTTTCGGGCGGTTGACCCGCCCGCTTCTTTGTGGTATCATCAGTATAAACCTTTGTGTTACACAAAGGTCAAGGGAAAATCACCGATATGAAGCAATTTTTTACCGTGGGAGAGGCAGCAAAGCTCGTCGGGATGACGGCGGAAACGTTGCGGCACTACGATCGAATCGGGCTCGTCTGTCCGCACGAAGCGGACAGGTGGACAGGCTACCGCCGTTATACCGAAGAGGAGCTGGTCAAGCTCGCCGCCGTGCGCGCACTCAAGTGCATGGACCTGCCGCTCAAAGAGATCAGAAGGGTGCTCTCGCTCGGGAATGTCGAAGAGATCGCCGCCTTCCTGCGTACCGCCGAAAGGCGGGCGGATGAGAAGATGGACGAGCTGCGCTCCGCCAAGGAAAAAATGGCGCGGGCGCGGGCGTTCTACGAAGGGAAACTCTCGGCGCGGGCGGAGGGGCCCGTCGTAAAGATGCTGCCGGCACGGACGATCTTGCTCTTAAAAGCGCCTTTGGAGCCGACGGTCGGAACGCTCTTTGACTACCACCGCCACTTCTTCGCACAGCTGGGCGAAAAAAAGAACGCATTTTCGTTCGAGGATGCCGCGGGGGTGTATGAATGCGGCGGTGAGCGGCGGATGTTTGCCGTCTGCACGCGCTTCGCGCCCGATGAGGACTTAGCGACGCTGCCCGCAGGGGAGTACCTTTCCATGGTCTGCTCCGAAGAGACGAGGGAAGAAACGCGAGAACGGCTGCTTTCAGAGGCGGACGGGGCGGGATTTCTCGTCGAAATGGTCATGCTGACGGGCATTTTGCAGTGGAACTACGAGGTACAGGTGCCGCTTTCGGATGCGAAGGCGTGAACGCTTAAAAAATCCATACAATTACCTGACGTTTCCCTCCACGTTTTCCTCCCGCCGGACAGAGAAATTCTGAAAAAAACAAGGATAGCCGGGCAAAATCGGTTGCATTTTCTTCCGTTTTCCTGTAAAATGGTTCTTGTTTTGCAGAGATGGCGGAGCGGCTGAACGCGCACGATTCGAAATCGTGTTAGGCAGTGATGTCTACCAGGGTTCAAATCCCTGTCTCTGCGCCACGGAAAAACGGAGCCGACCTTAGTCGGCTCCGTTTTTTCATTTCCTCACGGGAGATTGTTTTGAGGCGAAATTCTCCCTTTGCGCTCTTTCCCGATAGAGTCAAATCTGAGCTTAAAGAATACTTTAATCATTGGTTGTATAACTTAATGCTCACCGATTCCATACTTGAAACAGTAACCGCAATAGAATAATCATAATTGTCTCCCAAATTGCTATTACCATTCCAATCATCGTTACCCTCTACAACATATGCAACTTTCCCGTCACCCGTATGTGTTTTCAAAATATCTCCAAGACGAATTTGACGACCAAGACCGTCGTAATCTATATTTGTCCACCCTTCACTCGGTGCACTAATTGCACCATTTATATAAAACGGGTTTTGATCTGAACCTTTCTTCTCCGGCACACCCTTAAACGTTCCGCCGACAATCGCCACATTGTTTGTTCCTCCGTTTTGCCAAGGATTAACTGCAAAATACAAACCCGAACCGTTTGAACCCGTGATCGTACCGCCTTCAATAAGTAGACCGTCGTTTACGGCTCCACTTGCGCCATAATATACGCCATGATTTGAGCCCGTGATGGTGCCGCCCGAGATCGTGACCGCGCCAGAAGCCGCAGGTGCCCCCGCTAAATTCAAACCCGAACCGTTTGTGCCCGTGATCGTGCCACCCGAAATGAGCAGACCATTCGCGGCTGTACCATTCGAGCCATAATGAATGCCGTCCTGTTTGCCCGTGATCGTGCCGCCCGTGATCGTGACCCCATTTTCAATGGCGGGTGCAGCTTCCAACCACAGTCCGGAGCGATCAAAGCCCGTAAGCGCGGTGTCGTCGTCCGAGATCGTAAGCGTCGCATTCGAGTTGGAATACCAAATGCCATCGCTATGCCCATTGTCTCTGGTGCTGGAGAATGTTCCGCCGCTGATTTGAACCGAAGCCGGATTTGACGTATTGCCTTCGATAACCAAGCCGGCGGCAAGCCCGGTCATGGTGACATCGCCGCCCAAATTCTGCTGTTCTCCGCCCTTTCCGGGATCTACAACCACATTGCCATACTCATAGACACTAAAGCCGGCCTGGCCGCCCGTATTACCGCTGCTGACCACAAACGTGCCGCCATAGATGTTGGCAGTTCCCATGCTGTTTGCCGAAGTACCCATGACGAATGCGCCGCTGCTGTTGATATAACTACCATTTTCCCGACCACCAAACGTGCCGCCATAAACATTTGCCGTACCGCCGTAGACCTTAAAGGAATAGGAAGCACCGGGACCGGCTCTGCCACCGGAAGTCACGCCAAAATCTTTCCCGATGAATGTACCGTTATGAATGTATGATGTACCGCCGACAGTCACGATGCCATCGCCCTGTTGGGCGGTATAAGTACCGCCGTAAACCGTAAGAGTGGATGAGACCGATCCACTCTGCGCCACTTTGACAGCGGGGCCGCCCGTTTGGGGAAGAAAATAATTCCAGTTACCGCCATCCGGATCCATTGAGGTGCTGTAAGAAACTGTCCCCGTCGTCTGCACGGTAGGACCGCTGTACGTTGTAACGCCATTCGTTGTTTCTTGCTTTCCGAGCGTCACCGTGCCGCCGCCGACATATACGCCGCCGCCGACCGAATTGGAAATTTCGCCGCCTGCAATAGAAACTTCGGTTTTCCCGCCCGAGGCAGCCGTCTCCACGCGCACGGCATAACTCTTGATCTGCTGGTCAAGATATGTTCCGCTTTCTTCATTCTGCACGCCCGTAAATTCCACATTCAGCGTTCCGTTCGACACCAGCGAGCCGCCGTTGACGAACACGCCGTTGTACTTGTTGAACGAAATGAGCGGATTCCCCTCGGCATTTACCCAATTCCAGCCTTTATCTGCGCCTTCTTCATTCCCCACAGAACTTGTGACCGTCACCGTGCCTTTGTTGGTAAGGTTACCGTTATTGACATAAATGCCCGTGGCGTTGGGCGTGTTGATGGTGACGTTACCAGAGTCTATATCGGAATAAGTCGTTCCGTCTGTGGTCGTTATCGTGTCTGTTGCGATCTCTAACAAACCCGACGTATCTTCTCCTTGGCGCACGGTGACGCCGAGCGAATCAGACTCGATCTTCAAGCTGCCCGCAAGATAGATCTCGCCCCCTTCCGTGCTGACCGCCGTAGACGTGAGGAGCTTATTATTCTTATCTTCCTTATCTTCTGCAAAATTTACTTTGATCGAACCGCCTTCAATGAGTGCGCGCCCGCCTGTTGTATAGACGCCGACCGCGTATTCGCCCGTCATTTTGATGGCGCAGTCCGATGCCCTCGTCGTACCGTTGGTGGAATGAATGCCATAATTGTTATTCCCGGGGATCGTAAAGTCACACCAATGGGCACGGCTTGTACCGCCGTCATTGTAAACGCCCTGATTGTTTTTGCCGTTTTCAAATGCAAAAGTAGCGTTCGCGATATTGACTTCGCCGCCCTTTGCATAAATGCCGTTGACGTAAGAGCCCGAAATGTGAAATTGGATGGGCTTGCTCGTATCTTCCGTATCCGACGAAGTGAGCGTGCCGCCCGAGATGGAAATGGCGGAGCCGTTATTGGTGCTGTTCTCATCCGCGCCCGTCGCGTCCTTCGTAAACGAGCCTTTTTTGACTTCCATCTCGCCGCCCGACATCTCGATGGTGTTGCCGAGCTGGGACGAAAACTTGCCGTTATCGATGGTGAGCGTCTGATCCGCGCTCCCGCTCGTTCCCGCCATGTTGATACACACGCCCTTCCCGATCGCCTGAAATGTAGGAGGATCGGACTCGCCCGAAAGGCCGACGGTCATCGTGCCGCCCTCGGAATAGATGCTGTATGTGTTTTCTTCACCGAAGTAGGTATAGAACTCGCCGCCGCGGGCGTGCGTGTTGCCCGCCTCCGAGCGGATCGCCGCATACGGCCAGACGAGGTTGGTGTCGTTGCCCGAAGTGAGGTTTTTCTTCTCCGCCTTTGCCAGCCCTTTGACCTCGTTGTAGCCGTAGACGACGGCGTAAGTTTGGGGCGAATTTGCCGTACCCGCCGTGCCGACGGGATAGTAGTAGTAGAAATCGCAGGAGGCGACGTCGCAGATGGGCGAAAATTTATCCGCCGTGATCGTCGTCGTTCCGCCGCTCGAGGTCTCCTTCCTGTTCACATAGAGTTGCTCGTTTTGAAGCACCGTGCCGCCGACCGTATCTCCGGCTTTCCTCACGAAGGCATTCTCCTCCTCCGTATAGATAAGATAGGTGTCGGCTTTCAGATAATCACCCGTACCCGAGTAGTTTTCATCAAGATAGACATCGCCCTTTTTTTCCGTGAGCTTGGGGAACGTTTGATCTGTCTTCTGCACGGAATAGCTCGCCGCCGTGCGTTCCATCCGCGAACAGACGGTCGCGGAAACGGTATGCGAAAAATCAAGGCCGATACCCGTCCTCGGGCCGCTTTCGTAGACGCCCTCGCCGACGGTGAGCGTGCCGCCGCTCGTCTGCAAGGCGCTGCCCACGGGGTTATAGAAGCCGCCCTCCGCCTTCTCGGACGAATCGTACACGAGCACGACGGAAACGCTCTGCCGCACGTTGAGCAGCGGGTTGCGGCTGTTGCGGACGATCTTATGCCCGTTGACGTCGAGCACGAGGTTGACGACGACGTCCGCCACGTTGTTGTTGACGACGAGCGTGGGATCGTCGCCGACGACTTTGATATAGGAATAGCCGTTGTTGATGGCGTTGACGAGCTCATCTGCCGTCGAAACTTCGAACGCCGTTTCGCCGACGAAGTCGAGGATATCTTCGTAAGCGCTGTTTTCATCGCGCCTGCCGCCCGAATAGCGGCCGTAAGTGAGCGCGGCAAAGGACGCCGCCATCAGCGAAACGATGAGCGCCGCCATCACGATCATGATGAAAATTTTGCGTGTCTTTTCCCTCATGGCTGCTCCTTAAATTACGGGACTTCGGAACTCTGCACGAACGTCGCCTTGAACGAAATGCCGAACGAGCGCTCGTGAACGGGGGCGTAGGTGGTGCTGGTGATATCCCCTTCTTCGGCATCCTTCACTTCTTCCCATTTGATCAAGTTGATATCCTCATTGGTAAACGTGCTTTCAACGTCCGAAACGTCGAAATAAGTCGGGGAAGGGCCGCCGCATAAATAAATATACTTTTTCTCCTCCACCAACTCCTCCACCAACTTCGCCGCATGCGGATAGGCGGAGTCCTGCCCCGCTTCGTCGAGGCTGGCGATATGGAAATATTCGGTCGTAAGCGCGTCCGCCGTGTCGCCGAACGTATTTTTCACGCGGACGGTGGTCGTCTCGCCCGTCGCTTGTCCGATTTTGTTCGTCACGGGCACGCCCGATTGGTCGAAATGATAGCCGAGGATGGCGATGTCCTGTCCGCTCTGATCTTTGACTCCCTCGGGAGCCACGCCGTCTGCGATCGCCTTCCAAAACTTGGAATTTGCCGCCTGCGAGTTGTTGGGGGCGTCGGTCGTCCAGGTGAGCCAGACAACAACTCTCTGCTCGGCTGCCGTTCTGCTGCCGTCTGTGTTCTTCTGCGCAGCCGCCACTTCGAGCGCGGGCAGTTCGAGGTCGATGGAATAGATGTCCGTCTTCTTTCGGCAGTCGACATAGAAGGGCGGGAGGAATGCGTCTTCGCTCTGGCGCACGAACCCGACGGAATAGGTGATGATGGCGTCCGTCTTCTTCGTGATCGTCATCTTGTTCATTTTTGCGTTCTCTCCCTCGCCGTATGTCCAAGTCGCCGTGCGGCCGCCTTCATCATCAATGCTTCCGTTCAAAGCAAGCGTCGCATCCTCGCCGCCCAAAGAGCCGTAATCTGTGGACGATTCCGTCTCAAAGCTGTCCCCCGTCGCAGTTGCAATTTCCCGAACGACAAGCTGCGGCGTCAGCACCTCGCCCGCCGCGACATTGCGCGCCGTCGTCAGCTGCAGGGCGATGTGATCCCAATACTCTTTGGGACCTTCTAAATGCAGGGTAGGCTGCACCGAAGTATCTCCGTTGTTTTTCAGGGTGATGCCGACGGTGATCTCGGAACCCGCGCCCTGCGGGATATCATCGCCCGAAGTACCCGTCTGGATCCAATAGTTCTGATTGCCGAACGTCGTCGTATTGACGCGGTCAATGGAATACGTCGCGTCGAAGGCGGCGATGCCGACGGAGGAATCGATCCGATCGTTGGAAAGATAGCGCGCAAAGGTGACGCCCGAAAAGAGGAGCGCCACAGCGAGCAGAAGGCTCAGATATTTCATCAGCGGATATGAAGTTTTCGTTGTGCCCGCTCTCTCGGCGGGAACGCCCGCGCTTTGAGCGGCGCCCCGCGCCTTGTGCGGCACGCGGTCAGTTTGCTTCATTTCCTTTCTCCTTTTTCTTTTTGATGAAAGAGGGCAGTTCGGCAAGCACCCACAAGAGCGCCGCCGCGGCGACGATGCACATCATGCCCGCGGGGGTCTGGAAAAACGCCGCCGCCTTCCCGAAGCCGCGAAGTACAAGCACCACCTCGCCCACGATATTTTCTTCCCGCACCGTCCACGGGTCGAGGGAACCTTCGTTGTTATCCCCCATCGTGCGGAAGCCGTCCTCCGTCTCCTCCACGATGCGGTGGGTGGTGTAGACGCCGCCTTCGAAGAACATGACGACCTCCCCTACCTCATAGCCGTTTCGCTTCAAGGTGATGATGAAGTCCCCCGTGTTGATGGTCGGCTCCATGCTGCCCGAAACGACGGCGGCAGAGGCGAACCCGAAAAAGGTGGGCATCTGCTGCTTGAAGGCAAGCTTTGCGATCAGCATGTAGACGTTATAGACGAGCAGCACGCCGACGAGCACGCAGAGCACGATGCGCAAAACGAGCGAACAGACGGAGAGCGCCTTTTTCATGCGTCCTCTCCGCGGTCGAGCCGCGCGGCTTCCACCGCAAACGTAAAGGTATATTCCGCGCCGTTTTCGCCCGCTTCGGTGTCGATCGGGTCGTCGTCCGCCCAGTACCATTCGAGCACGAAGAACGCCGAAGAATTCGCTTCGATGGTGAGTTCTTCGAAATTGAGCGCCTCCGTCTCCTCATACTCCTCTTCGCCCGCAAGATAGTTGCCGTCGCGCATGAGGCGGTAGCGGATATCGATGCCAAAATCGTTCTCCTCGGTGCAGGAGATCGCATAAGTGAGGGCATAGTCGCTGCCGTTTTCGAGGATGAAGCGGTACTCCCCGCGCATGCCGGGCAGGATGGCTTCCCGGTCGAAGTAGTCGTTTTCAAAAATGGGCAGGTTTTCAATGTGCTTCCAGTCGGTGCCTTCCGTATCGGTGAGACGGATGACGGGCACGTCGTCCGCTTCCGAACGCAGCAGATAAAAGGTGCTCACAATGCCCGTCACGAGCGTTATGAGCAGCAAAAAGACGAGCAAAAGCAGCAGCCACAGCCGCTCGGTCGTGCGGATGGTGGCAAGATGCATGTGCTCGCTCGAGAAGACGTTTTTGTTGTGGTCGACATAGCCCAAAAGGCGCCCGTCCTCTTTGAGGAAGACGCACTCCCCCTCTTTGACGAACTCGCCGAGGCGGTTGCCCGCTTCGTCGTACCACACACTTTTTTTGACTTTGCCCGCGTGACCGCCGTCCTTATCGAACGCTCTGCCGCGCTTGGGGAGCTTTGCCCCGCGGGCGATATTTTGCGCGCGGGAAAAAGCCGTGGGGCTCCCCGCGTTGTTTTCGGAAATAAATTCTCTGTTTCCGGACGAAGCAGCGCTTTCGTCCGTATTGCCCTTCTCGGGCAATTCGCGATCTTGCATATCGTCCCCCTTTCCGCGCCTTCGCGCGGGTATGGACAAAGAGAGTGTGATGAAAAAAACGTAATTTCCCTTGCCTCCCTCTCGGGGTCCCCAAAAAAAGACGAAGTGTTTTTTGGGGGTGGACTTGTGGGAGCTGTCGAACGTAGCGAGACGGAAGGAGTTCCCCTATCATGTTCGGACCGATCGAAAGAGGCAGCCGCACCGCCGCCATACCAGCGGCGCGGCATTTCCCCTTCAGAAATGCTCTAAAATGTATGGAATTGAGATCTGAGCTGAGGGTTAAGGCTGAACAGTGGGAAGTTCGGAGTTCTGCGTTGCGGTGTAGCTCAGCGTCCAAGTAACAGATTCAACGTTCTCCCCGTACCAGGTATCCATTGCATCGCTTTGAGTCGTCCACGTCACCTTCGCATAAATGTTCAATGTGTTTCCTGCCGCCAAAGTATATCCGGAGGACAAAGGCGTGCCGGAATCATCCGAATAAAATGCGATCGAAAACATGGAGTTCGTATTTGTTTGGGAATAATAAGTATTGTAACCTTCTGTTTCGGCGGTCACACCGGATGCGAGAGTAGCCGTAGGATCGCTTGCTGCCCCAAAAGTGACGGAAGCGTTGACCTCCCCCTTATTTGCGATCGTGGCGATCGGATAATAGCCGGTGCTGTGAGTAGCGCCCTTGCCGCCTATATCTGCATCGGGCGAAAGATCGCTAAAACTTGCAGCCGTGGTTCCGGTACCGTCGCCCGAAATCGTGATATCCCACTTCGCAACGCCGACGGTACCCGAACCGTCTGCATTCGTGACGTATCTTGCAAACGTACTGCCGAGGAAGCAGCAGCTCAGGAGCGTCAGCGCCGCGATCACGATGAGCACTCTCGTCAGGATGCGCTTCTTATCTGATTTTTCCATAAAAAGATCTCCTTATTTTCTTTTTTCTATCTTGCATTTCGGCCAGGTATGGCATCAGGCCGTTTCTGCCTTGTTTGTGAAGAGGAAAAGCCCCTCACTCTTCGTCGGGCTCTTCCGCCGCGCCGGGCGCTTCGCCGACCATCGCTCTGAGGCGCGCGATCTCCTCGTCTTTTTCGCGGAGCTTTTCGCCCTGCGCCGCCTTCGCCCGCTTGTTCCTGAGCGTGATACGGGAGATATCGTAGATGAGATAGGCGACGACGGGGATACCCACGAACACTAAAACGCCCACGGGCGTCTGCAAGAACATAGCGAACCCGCCGAGCCCTCCGACGCTCCCCGTGACGACGCCGATGACGTTTTCGGGCGAAACGGTGAGCGGCACGTTGACGCCCTCCTTCGCGTCCCGATCGCCGATGGCGCGGAAGGAATGCACGCTCCCGTCCTCCCCGCAGACGACCTCCGTAATGCGGTAGGTGACAAAGAGCTCTTCCGAACGGAAGGTAATGACGTCGCCCTCTTTCAGGCTCTCCTTTTCGTCCTCCTCGAGGAGCTTCACGAAGATAAGCGCGCCCTCATCAAAACAGCCCTCTTCTTCGCCCGCCATGGCGTCCGTCGTCACCGCGAGCGGCGCCGTGCCGAACAGATCGGGCGGCATATCGGGGTTTAAGCTCCCCTTGATGATGAGCGTGAGGTTGATGATGAGAAGGGGCAGCAGCACCACGATGAGCGCCACGATGACGCCGATCATGACGGCGTTTTTGACCTTCGCTTTTTTTGCCGCCTCCGCGTTTTCGGGCGCGGGCGTACCGCGATCGGGCGCGGCTTCCGCAGGCGCAGAGTCAGGCGCTTCGTCCTCTAATGGTCTCTCTTCCATCCCTCTCCTCCTTTCCCCCCGCCGCACGGCGGGAAGCGCTTCTTTTGGCGCGGGCGGCACAGTTCCACAAAAAATGCAGAATGCGCTCCCGCAGACGTCCCCCTTCGCGGGAACGCCGTCGGAAACGAGTCTTTCGGAAATACCTTATGAAAATACAGTATTTTCATAGGCATATACAGTATAACACCCCCCCCCCTGTCCTGTCAAGTATTTTTGAAAAAAACTTGGCGCCGACCCGTAGATTTTTTTCATCGTATTGGAATATTTTACACTTTGTGAAATGATCTTACAAATTCAGTTCTTAGCAAAATCTGCGCCCTCTCCCGCTGATTTGCATATTTTCAGCAAAAATACAGCCCTTTCTTGTCAATGATATGAACATTTTTCGCGCCGAGCCCCCGAAAAACGGCAAAAAACAGGGCAGACGGAGAGTTTTCCGTCTGCCCGTATTGAAAGCGAGCGTTTGCATATTCGCAAGTTGTTTGTTCAGTCCTATGCGTTCAGTTCTTGCGGTAGATACTCGCCGTGAAGGGCGGGAGATAGATGTCGTTCAGGTTGCGCACCTGCCCCGTGAGAAGGTCTGTGCCTTCCGCCTCTTCGACGCGGATGGTGCAGTCGTGATCTTCGATGTTGACGGCGACGATGACGCGCTCCCCGTCGCACTCGCGGATAAAGGAGAAGTTGCGGTTCATGATGGTCGCCTTTTGGTAGGTGCCGTAGGAGAGCGCGCGGCTGCTTCTCCGGATCGCGGCAAGCTTTCTGATATGCTCGACGAGCTCGGGGTGCTTGGTTTTATCGATATCGCCGATGAAGGGGCGGAGCTTATAGTCAAGGTCGGACTTATCCCCTTCCGCGCCGAATTCCGAGCCGTAATACACGCAGGGGATGCCGGGCATCGTAAAGAGCAGCGTATAGAGGTTCAAGAGGTTGCGCTTCTCTTTGAGGGCGGTATAGACGCGGATGACGTCGTGATTGTCGACGAAGTTGAGCATCCGCTTCCCCGTATAGAGCGCCCACGGCTGCGAAGAAAAGAGGCGGGTCAGGGAAGATTCGATCTCGAAGAGGTTATCGGAATTGAAGGCGGAGATCATGCCCTTGAAGCACTCATAGTTGGTGATGGAGTTGAGGCGCTCGGGGCAGATGTTCTGCTGAAAGTTGCCGCAGTGGATGACTTCGCCCACGAGAAAGAACTCGCTCTTTTCGGCATCCACCGTGCGGCGCAGAAGCTCCATGAACCACGGGGGCAGAAGATAGCACACGTCCAGCCTGAGCCCGTCGATCTTGAATTCGCGGATCCAGAAGCGAACGGCGTCCATGAGGTAATTTTGAAGGTCCTGATTTTCAAGGCGGAGTTTGACGAGCTCGGGATGGCCTTCCCAATTTTCGTAGTCGAGCCCGTCGTTATAGCGCGAATTGCCCCAGAAGTTGATGTTGAACCAGAAGCGGTAATCGGTGCCCTCGCGCTTTTCGAGCACTTCCTTGAAGGGCGGGAAGGCGCGGCCGACGTGATTGAACACGCCGTCCAAAACGACGCGGATGCCCGCCTCGTGGAATTTTTCGACAAGCGCTTTGAATTCCTCGTTGGTGCCGAGGCGGCGGTCGATGCGGTAGAAATCGACGGTGTCGTAGCCGTGCCGCTCGCTCTCGAAGAGCGGGTTGAAGAGCACCGCCCCCACCCCGAGCTCTTTGAGACGGGGGATCTCCGCTTCGATGAGGGAGAGACGGTGGCGCACTTCGCCGAAGTCGTTCTCCCGCTCCGCCCCGCAAAACCCGAGCGGATAGATCTGATAAAACATGCTTTCGTCAAACCACATATGGTGTCTCCTTGAGAAGTTTCGGCATTCATTATAGCATATCTTGCGCCCGTTTTCAAGGGGGAAAGCAAAAAAAGCGGCAAGAAACCAAATGCGGACGCCGCCGCGGCAAGCCGCGGCGGCGCCCCGAAAGAAGCGGCGGCGCGGCATTCGCCGCGCCGCCGCCCGCAAAAAGCGTTTATTCCAATTCAAATTCCGCGGTGACGGTGCCTTCCGCGCGCACGTCGTCGGGAGTGAGATCGAACTTCGCCGCCCGCACGGCAAGCGCCGCCGCCCCGCCGAAGTTCATCGCCCGCGCGCCGCCGACGGAAAGGGAAACTTCCCTTACGGCGCCCACCTTGCTTCCGCTCGCTTCCGCAAAGAGCGTTGCCTGCGACAGGGCGTCTGCCCAGGCGGAGCGGACGACCTCCCGCCGCACCGCCTCGGTATCCTCCACTGAGAAGGCGATCGAAAGCTCCTCCGCGCCCTCCGAGAGCGCGTCGGCAGCCGCAGAGAGCCCTTCGGGCGTGAAGGGGAGCGTAAACCGCAGCGCTATACGGCAGGCATAGCCCGTCTGCACGCGGCGGCGCATGCCGCCCTCCGCCTCTTCATATTCGGGCGAGACGGAAAAGTCCATCGTCTTGAGCCCGCTCTCGTCAAACCCGCGTTCGCGAAGGCGCGCGCACAGCGTTTTCACCGCCTCCTGCGCCGCTTCCGAAGCAGCCGCGCACGTCTTTTCCACGCGGCGCACGAGCAAATGCAGTTCCGCCCGATCGGCAGGCCGCGCGCAAACGCCCCTGCCCGTGATGCGTAATGTACTCATATTTGCCTGTTTTCTCCCATAGATCATTTTTCGCGGAGTTCAGCGGAAGAATGCAGCACAAAACCCAACACCTCCTCCGCATTGCGGCGAAGCTCCGCCATCGTGAGGCCGTCCTTCTTCATGGCGGCGCGCACGGTGCCGTCGGGCTTGCGCTTCCCGAAGTAGTCGCCGCCCGGCATCAGCACGTTGACGCCCGCGCGGATGCGGTAAGCGTTATCCTTGAGTTTGGGATACTCGGGGCAGCGCGCGCGCTTCATCCACCAATCGGTCATGACGCACCCGCCGAACCCCCACTCGCCGCGCAGAATGCCGCGCACGAGCTCAAAGTGATAGTGCGCCCACACGCCGTTGATCTTGTTGTACGAGGTCATGATGCAGTGCGGGTTCGCCTCGCGCACGCAGATCTCGAAGCCCTTCAGATAAATTTCCCTCAGCGCCCGTTCGGAGACGCGCGCGTCGTGGTTGTTGCGGTTGAATTCCTGATTATTGCACGCAAAGTGCTTGGGGCAGGCGGAAACGCCCGCGCTCTGGATGCCCTTCACTGCCGCCGCGGCGATCTTGCCCGAGAGGACGGGGTCTTCCGAATAGTACTCGAAGTTGCGCCCGCAGAGGGGGTTTCTTTGGATGTTCATCCCGGGGGCGAGCAACACGTCGCTGCCGCGCTCTCTCATCTCCTCCCCCACGCCTGCATACACTTCGGAAACGAGCGCCTCGTCGAAGGTGCAGGCGAGCAGCGTGCCGATGGGGATGAGCGAGCTTGCGCGCTTCAAGCGGATGCCCGAAGGTCCGTCCGTCGTGATGACGGGCGGCACCCCTTTCCTGTTGAGGGAGGGCAGCACGCCGCCGAACGCCCCCGCATTGCCCTCGGGACCCAAGGGGCTGTTCATCTTGTAGTCGCCGCGGGAGACGGCTTCGAGCTCGTCAAAGGAGAGCTGCGAAACAAAGGCGCGGAGGGGCACTTTCCCCGCTCTCACGTCCTCGAAGATGCAGGGCTCCGTGTGCGCTTCCCACAGGCTCTCGGGCGGGATGGAAGCCGCCATCTCCGCCTTGACGTCCGATCTTGCGAGCCGCACGGGAACTTGGATGAGCGCATATTCCCCGCCCTTGTCTTCCGCACGGAAGACGGGGAAGGGCATGCGGGGCGCGCCGCGCTCTGCAAGGTGCCTCAAAACGCGCCCCTCCGTCGTCACGCGACCCGCTTCCTTCGCGGAGCGCACGTCTTCGCCCGCAAAGAACACATATTCCCCGCCGAGCAGCACTTCGGACGACGTCTCCTCGTCGTACGTCGTGACGCGGTAGACGGGCACGGGGATGACCGCCTCTTCCTCGCCGCCTGCGGGAAGGAGTCCCGTCTTATAAAAGCCGACGAGCTCGCGTTTGGGGTTTCCGTCCTTCCCGAAGGGCTTCTGCACATACACCTGAACGGCGCATCTGCCCGCGCACTTCCCCGTATTTTTGACCTTCACGCAGATCTCGGCGCCCTGCTCATCATAGGTGAGCGAAGGATCGACGGAGAACGCGGTATAGCTCAGCCCGTAGCCGAAGGGATAGCGCACCTTCTCCTTTGCGAACGTCTCGAAATAGCGGTAGCCGACATAGATATCTTCGGTGTAATCGGTGTGGGAAGCGTCGCCGAAATTGCTTGCGGGATAGTCCTCATAGCGCTTTGCGATGGTCATCGTCAGCTTGCCCGAAGGCGAAACTTCACCCGATAAGAGCTTGGCGCAGGCGTTGCCCGTCTCCATGCCGCCCTGCCACAAAAGGAGCACGGCGTTGGGGGAAAACTCGTCCACCCACGAAAAGTCGATGACGTTGCCGATGTTGAGGAGCACGACGAGCTTTTTGAAGTACTTCTTGGCAAGGGCGAGCATATTGCGCTCCTCCGCCTTGAGATAGTAGCTCCCCTCCTGAAGGAGGCAGTCCCTGTCCTCCCCCGCGGCGCGGCCCAAGATGACGACGGCGGTCTCCGCGCGCGCCGCAACGCCCTTCACGAAGTCCTCCGTAAGGGGCATTTCGGGATAGTTGAGCGGCCAGTTGCCCCAATAGCCGTGGTCGACGGGGTGCTCCTTCGCCCACTTGCGGTAGACCTCCAACAGCTCGAGATCGGGTGCAAGCCCGCGCTCTTTCAGGATGCCCTCTAAGATGCTCACCCGATAGGGCTTGATGACGTCGCCGCCCGAGCCGTAGCCCGTATAGAAGCTGTCCGCCTGCGTCCGCCCGAAGAGGGCAAACTTATCCTTGAGAGGCAGCGTGCCGTCGTTTTCGAGCAGCACCGCCCCTTCCGCGGCGGCGCGGCAGAGAAGTTCGGTCATCGCGGGATCTACAGCAGCCTCTCCCTGCGGCGCCAGGTTTTCGCCCTGTTTTAGGGGGCTTCCCGTGATGTCGATGTAAACTTTTGTGACCCAATTTCTCAGGGCCTTACGGAATTTTTCTAACATGGCTTGATTATATCACACTCTCCTCTTTCTGTCAATGATGGGGTGGAAAGCCGCCGCGAGGACAAACGCCGTTACCCTTCCAGCAGCCAATCCACCGCATGGACGACCTCGATCCCGTCGTAATTGCCCGGTGTGAACCGATCGAGCGTCAGAATTTTCTTCCTGTGATCGTCCCCGATCTTTCTCAGCGGCGCGATCTCCCGCGCAAAAGTCGCCTCATCCATACATGACGCCGAGACCTGGAAATAGGTGATCTCGTCCCCCTTCCTTGCCACGAAGTCCACTTCCGCCGCCCCGACCTTTCCGACGCAGACCGAAATGCCCCGCCGTTTCAGCTCGAGATAGACGATATTTTCGAGGGAAAACCCGAGATCGTAATTGCGCCTCGGAAGCAGGTACCTTCTCAGCCCGAGATCGACGATATAGTATTTCGCATTCTGCACGAGCAGCTGCTTCCCTTCGACGTCGTAGCGTTCTGCCCTGTAAAACACGAACGCCTGCACCAACGCTTCGACGTAATCGTCCACCGTGTTCTGCGAGACCCTTCTCCCCGACGAAGTGATGAAGTCGGCGATCTTTTTCACGGAAACGGGGCTCCCGACCGAACTTGCAAGAAATTTCGAGATGTTCTGAAGCAGCGCGAGATCGGTCACCCTGCGCCTGTTCGGCTCCTCCCCTCTCCTTTTCTGCCTTTCTTCGATATCTTTAAGGATGACCGTGTTGTAGATCCCCTCGAGATAAGTATCAACGCTCTCTCTCGACCCGTTCAGAGCGGCAAGATAAGGGAACCCGCCGTCTGCCATATATTCTGCAAACAGCCTGTCCCGATCCCCCCCGCCGCGGCTTTCATAGAACTCCGCGAAGGAGAAGGGCAGCACGCCGATCTCGACATATCTTCCCGAAAGGAGCGTTGCGAGCTCCCCCGAAAGCAGCCAGGAATTGGAGCCCGTGATATAGAGATCGACGTTTTCCTTCACATAGAGGCTGTCGACGACCTCTTCGAACCCTTCCACCTTTTGGACCTCATCCAAAAAGATATACGTCATCTGCCCCTGCCGCAGTTTTCCCTTCAAATAGGCATATAATTCATGGCGGTCTTGCAAGGTCTCATGTTCCAGCTCCTCAAAATTGAGCGATACGATCTGCTCCTTGCTTACGCCGCTCTCTTCGAGCCGCGCACGAAACTGCTCTAAAAGCGTCGACTTCCCCGCGCGGCGGATGCCCGTCACCACTTTGATGACCGCTTTATCCTTCCATTCCAACAGCTTTTCCAGATATTCTTTCCGCTCGATCATGCCGCTTTCCTCCTTTTCTTGTCAGCAGTATAGCACTTTTGCGCCCTTATGTCAAGATATTTTCCCATTTCGGAATTTTCTATTCCATTTTTATATGATTCTTCCCGTTTCGGAATTTTTATTTTTCAGATTCCCGCTTGCATTTTGGCGCAGATGTGATATACTGTAAGAAAGTAATACAAATCAAGGAACGAATATGAACGAACTTTCTTCCGTCGAAGGGCTCTCCCGCTATCTGGGGAGCTCGTACACCGCCTTTCAGGCCGTTCAAAACGCCGCCGCCTTTCTTTCGGCGCATGGCTTTTGCGCCCTTTCCGAGGGCGAAGAATGGAACTTAGAGCGCGGCGATCGGTACTATGTCACGCGGGGCGGCAGCGCGCTCATCGCATTTTGCATCGGGGAGCGCCCCGAAAGCGCCTTCAAGATCGTCGCCACACACACCGACTCGCCCGCCCTCAAACTCAAAGAAAACGCCGCCCTTTCGGACGACACTTTCACGCGGCTCAACGTTGAACCTTACGGCAGCGGCATCTTTTACACCTTTTTCGACCGCCCCCTGAAGATCGCGGGGCGCATCGTGCGCGAAAAGGAGGGTGTGCTCGTCTCCGAGCCCTATGTGAGCGAAGAGAACATCGTCATCCCCTCGCTCGCCATCCATATGGACCGCTCGGTCAACGAAAAGTTCTCCCCCAACGCGCAGACCGACCTTCTCCCCCTCTGGTCTTTGGGGAAGGAGGAACTCGGAAGCGCCCTTCACGGCGCGCTCTCCTTCGATCTGTTCGCCGCCTGCGCCGAGCAGCCCTTTTCGAGCGGCAGACACGGGGAATTCCTCTCTTCGCCGCGCATCGACAATTTGTCGAGCGTCGCCGCTTCCCTCTCCGCTTTGGCGGAGGCAAACAAGGGCGAGGGCGTGCTCGTCGCGGCATGCTTCGACAGCGAGGAAGTGGGCAGCCACACGCTGCAGGGCGCGGGCAGCGGCTTTTTGAAAAGCGTGCTTTCCCGCATCGCGGAGAGCCTTTCCCTTTCGGCAAGCGAATATGAGCGGATGCTCTCCCGCTCCTTCTCCGTTTCGCTCGACAACGCGCATTCGCTGCACCCCAACCATCCCGAAAAGTGCGACCCCACCAACCGCGCCGTGATGGGCGGAGGCGTCGTCATCAAGGGGCACGCGGGCGGCGCCTACACGACGGACGCCCTCTCTTCCGCCGTCATCAAGCGCATCTTCTCGCGCGCGGACGTCAAATTCCAGACCTTTTTCAACCGCTCGGATATGCGGAGCGGCGGCACGCTCGGGGCGATCGGCTTTGCTCAGGTGCCCGTGCGCACGGTGGACTTGGGGCTTGCCCAGCTTGCGATGCACTCCGCCGTGGAGACGTTTGCAAAAGCCGACTATGAGGAGCTATTAAAGGGCATTTCCGCCTTCTACGGGGCCCCCTCCGCCGATCTTTTGGTCTTCTGACCCTTCCGCTCTTTGGGTGCATTCTCACCCATGATCTTTCAGAACACGCAAAAAACGGAGCCGAGCGGCTCCGTTTTTTATTGCAGTATCGACCGCGCCTTAAATGCGCTTCTGTTCCTCCAGCCAGCGGACGGTGTCTGCGACCGTCTCGCGGATGGAGCGGTTGGAAAAGCCCAGCTCCTTCTTTGCCTTCTCGTTGGTGAATTCGACGTGATGAGAGATGGTATAGAGCGAATACCGCGTATAAAGGGGCGGCGATTTCAGGATGGCATAATAGGCTTCCGAAAGGGGCGCGGTGACCTTTGCGAGCCACATGGGGAGCACCACTTTGATCTTCTTGGTGCCGCGCACCTCGCTGATGGTATCGAGCAGTTCCTTGATCTCCACATAGCGGTTGGAGAGGATATAGCACTCGCCCGTCCTGCCGCGCTCTGCGGCGCTCAGGATGCCCGCCGCCACGTCGCGCACGTCGGAAAAATCATAGCCGCCCTTGACGCACGCCGTGAGTTTGCCGTTGCTAAAATCGAGCACGAGCTGCGTCAAATGGCTGTGCCCGAAATCGTACGGCCCGAGCATGCCCGAAGGATGCACGATCACGCAGTCGAGCCCGCGCTCTTTGACCATCTTTAAAAGGGCGGTCGCCGTCTCTGCCTTCGTCTTGGCGTATTGCCCCTTAACAAGGGCGGGATCGAATTCCTTGGTTTCGGAAACGACCTTCTGCCCGCGTTCGGGGATGGCGTGCACGCTCGAAACATACACGAGCCGCGCTCCCACGGAAAGCGCCTTTTCGGCGATATTGAGCGCGCCGCTTACATTGACTTCCTGCACTTTGGGATCGAACTTCGATTTGACCGTGACGATGGCGGCGCAGTGGATGACGACGACTTCCACCCCATCGGGCACGGTGAAAATTTCCGAAAGCGTCTCCTTTTTCGTGACGTCCCCTTCATAGAGGGTACAGCGCAGACCGTCCAGGGAATGCAGTTTATCCCCGGGCAGCACGAGGGCGCGGATCTCGCAGGCTTCCTTCTGCAAAAGGCGGATGATGTTGTTGCCCAAAAATCCGTTGGCGCCGGTGATGATATAAGTCTTCAAGAGGCTCACCTCCTTCTATTATATTTATACCGCTCTTTGGTGCGCGGTCAAACTCATATTCCGTCACGACTTTGTGTGACATGGGCATGATTGGACCGTGACTGAACAAAAAACAGCCGAAAAGCGGTCCATCCCCCCCTCTTTGGCTGTATCCTATCGGTTCTTGCGCCATAAAACGCCGCGCGGAATGCCGCGCAAACAAGCCATGCGCTCAGCGTTCGCTCGGGTAGACGAGCCCCATCTGCCGCCTGCATTCGTCGAGGATGCGCATGACGTCCACCGTGTGCGAAGGCGGGCAGAAGGCGCTCTCTTTGCACCCGTTTGCGATCTCCTCCGAAACGCGCGCCATCTCGGTGCCGTACTTGGGCGAGCCGTCCTCAAAGCGCGCCTCCTCTTCGCCCGTGAGGAGAACTTCCTGCGCCGCGTGGAACCACGGCACGCGGATACAACCCTTCTCGCCCTCGATGACGAACTCTTCGCCCTTGAATTCGTCCATATCGATCATAAGCTCTGCTTCAAAGCCGTCGTAGAAAAGCGTCACCTTCTCCTTATGGTCGACGCCGCCCTCGACGCTCCCTTCGCAGACGATCTTTTTCGGCATGCCGAAGAGTTCGTAAGTATAGCGGATGGGATAGACGCCGATATCGACGAGCGCACCGCCGAGACGCGCGGGATCGACGAGGCGGGGATTGCCCGAAATGGGCACGCAGTACTTGGCAGTCACCTTTTTCACGGCGCCGATCTTGGGCAGCCACTCACGGACGGTGCGCGCGGGCGCGTTGAACCACGTCCACATGGCTTCGCAAAGATACAGCCCCTTCTCCTTCGCGAGTGAAAAAGCTTGCTCCGCCTCCCCCGTGTTGACGGTGAAGGGCTTTTCGCAAAGGACGGGCACGCCCGCATTCAAACACAGGCGGATATAGTCGAGGTGCTTGTCTGCCGTCACGGCGATATAGGCGGCGTTCACGCCCTCCGCCTTCAACGCTTCTTCCGCCGTCAGATATGCCCGCGCGCCGTACTTGACGGCAAACTTTTGCGCGCGCTCGGGCGAGCGGTTCCAACAGGAGACGATCTTCTGCCCCGCTTCGTTAACGAGCTCATTCGCGACTTGCTCGGCGATATTGCCGCAGCCCAAAAATGCCCAACCAAACATCGTTTGCTCCTTTGCGGCAGGCCCTGCCGCGCTCCGCGCTCACGCGCTTTTGATTTTTTGATAGAGACGCAAGACTTCTTCGGGCGTTTCGGCGATCAGATCCGCGCCCGCCAAAGTAAGCTCCTCGCGGCTGCCGTAGCCGAACAGCACGCCCATCGAACGGATGCCGTTCTCCTTCGCGCCCAGAATGTCGTGCTTCCGGTCTCCCACCATGAGGGCGCTCTCTTTCGCGATGCCGCCCTCTTTTAAGGCGTATGCGATGACTTCCCCCTTTTCGGTACGCGTTTCGTCGAGACTCGCCCCGAAGACGCGCGCAATGTACGGGGAAAGGGCGAAGCGCTCGATGATGCGCCCCGCAAAGGGCTCGGGCTTGGACGTCGCCACAAAGAGGCTGCACCCCTCGTTTTGCAGCGAATAGAGAAGTTCGGGGATGCCCGCAATGACCGCGTTTTCGAAGATGCCCTTCTCCGCGTAGTACTCGCGGTAAAAGGAGACGGCGCGGCGGGCTTCCTCCTGCGTCATGCCGTAAAATTCCGAAAAGGACGAAAGGAGCGGCGGCCCGATAAATGCTTTGAGTTTTGCCCTGTCCCCCTCCTCGATGCCGCATTTACGGAGGGCATAGAGGACGGAATTGGTGATGCCTTCGAAGGGTTCGGTGAGCGTCCCGTCGAGGTCAAAGAGGATGTTTTCGATCATAGTATTCCCCCGCCCTCTATCATACCTCATCCGCCCCCTTCTGTCAAGAGCCCGCGGCGGAAAGAGCCACCTTATTGTAGGCGCCTCCTCGGGGGGCGAGCAAATGCTTTCTTGATCTGTAAAATTCCTTATTGTAGGCGCCTCCTCGGGGGAGCTGGCTCATCATTCGGCGAATGCCGATGATGAGACTGAGGGAGTAAATTTTATTCCCTCGCCTCCCTCGGGGAGGGAGGTGCCGCGCGCCCGCTCCCGCGGGCGCGCGGCGGAAGAAGTCACCTTAACTTAGCTTCCCCTGTGTAAGGGGTGAGCAGGCGCTTTTTTGTCAAAGCCACGGTGTGGCTTTGACCGCCTACGAACTTGGAAACGGCGCATTGTGCGCGCCGTTTCCTGACCGAAACGCGGTCTCTACCGCGCAAGAAGCTGTCGAGCGCAGCGAGACTGAGGGAGTCGCCTTATTATAGAAAACGTGATATGCGGCAAAGGCGGTTCTCTCTGCCGCGCGCGGCGGAAGGAGTAAAAGCGGGCGTTTGCAAGTTAGCAAACGCCCGCCGCTCATCACTCACTCGCCCGTGAAATTGAAAACGATCTCTATGTCTTCAAGCATTCCATTAGCAGACTCGACTTCGATCTCATTCCATTCTTCTTCACTGCCTCGATAATAAACAGTCTCAAGACTTCTGCACTCAAAGAACGCCCACTCGCCGATGAAAGTAACACCATCACCGATCGTGACACTCTCCAACCGGCTGCATTCATTGAACGCCCACCCGCCGATGGAAGTGACGCCGTCGCCGATCATAACGCTCGTCAGGCTGCTGCAACCCCCGAACGCCCACTCTCCAATGGAAATGACGCTATCGGAAATCATAATGCTTGTCAGGCTGCTGCACCACTCGAACGCTCTGTCGCCAATGGAAGAAACAGGCAAACCTTGATAATAGGAGGGAATATAAACTTCTGTAGAAGTACCTTTATAGCCCGTAACCGTATAGGAAGCCCCGTCCCCCGAAAGTTCAAATATCAACCCTTCCGTAAAAGGCTCCGCCTCTCCGCACCACGAACAAACACCCTTTACATAGTCATGCCCGAGGGAAACGACTTCCACTGCCTTGCGGCTGAGTTCTTCGCCGCATGCGGCGCAATAGACGACTTCTTCATACGAGCCGCCCGTCGTGCAGGTCGCAGCCGCCTCATTCTCTTTGATCGCCTCGCCCGGCGTATGACCAAGCGCTTCTATCTCTTCCGACTCCTTCTCGCCGCAGGTACAGACTCGCTCACGCAAGCCCTCTTCGGTGCAAGTAGGCTCGGCGACAACTTTCCAATCACCGAAACTATGCGTGTGTTCGGGCTAATCGCATGCAGAAAACACCGCAAGCCCGCAAACCGCAAAAGCAGCCGCAAACAGCAAAATGCCAAGCTTTTTCATAAGTTCTCTCCATAAAATTTCTTTACAGGGCGTAAAAAAGCGCGCCTCCGAACGGAGACACGCCCTGCATTAAGGTATCTCCGTTTGTCGCCCAACAATTTCCAAAACACACGGAAAAGAGATACGAAATGCCGCTTCGTACCGTGTGTTTTGACATTCAATTGTTGGGCTATCCCACTAAATCACATTTGCCCTCTAAAATCAAGTATCCCATTTGAATTTCGCAAAAATCATTGTAAGCAGAGGGGGCGGTATTTATGCAGCGTGTGACGATTGGCGACGGGATCTAAAACGACGCAACTCAAAACGGGCTTCTCCGTTCAGGAAGGAGTTCCTTAAAAACATCTGCGCTTACGATACAAATTATTTTCCGATAATTTCTCCATGGTGGTTTCATATATCTTACCGCCTGCGGGATTGATACCCGCATATTCAAACCCCAATGCTTTACAGAACTTTTCCAGAAGCGGCTGATAGACAGAGATCCCGATACGATCGATCGAAATACCTTCCTCGTTCCATTTATCCAGCCGGGCAAAGATCCAATCAAAAATTCTCAAATAGGCATCCTGAGAAGCATGATCGGGATCCACCGCCGCCATGGCAATGTATGCGTCAAATTGTCCTCCGAAAGCATAAAGCGCGATCATATCCGCTTTGATCATCGTGCTTCCGGTCCGGAGCAGTTCAAAGTCCTGTCTCTCCACGGGATCGAAATCACAATACCCGATGATTTGGTCGTCCCGGACCAGTGCGCAGGAAGTATCCGCACTCTCCTGCACGCTGTCTATCCAATCTTCGAGCACCCCCTCGGTCATATCATTCATATTATACCGATCGGACGGCACACATAGATAGTCAAGCTCTATCTCGCGCAGCGTGATCTGCTTTTTGGTCCAACCCGCCGCCAACAGATCGCTTATCTCCACCGTTTGCATGCCGGAGAACACGACCTCCTTCGCGGATGGCTCTTCCGACTGTGCCGATAACCCCTTCAGGATAGACAAGATACTGTCTAAATGCGTATCCAGCACCTGAGGAAAGGCGTCGAGCCAATGCGTCGGTCCGAGATAAAATTCCAATGCTTCCGAAGGCAGAAAATTCTCTATCCGCAGAGGGATGATCGTTTTATTACGGGAAACGGCAGAATTGATTTCCCGAAGAACATATGCCGACTTGTCGGACTCGCTCGAAAAGATCAGAAGCACCGCCAAAGAATTGCTGATCCCCCTAATGATCTCCGATGCATAGTCCGCACCGGAATTGATATCGCGCGGCGCAATAAAACAACGCTTTCCGCGCCGTTCGATCTTTTCGACGACATACTGCGCAATGTCGGCATTTTTCGTTGCATAGGATATAAACATATCATATTTATACAAATTATTCATCTTTCCCCTCCGCATAATTTTTGGATCAATCTGTCTAGCGCGGCGTTGGGCTCGCCCTGCTCCATGGTATAATAAAACAATTTCCCGCCGCATGCCGAATCCTTTGCAAAGCGCATCCCGAGTGACAGGCACAATTTTTCCCCATGGGGACTGATCACGTCGGCTATGATGTCGGTAAAATATATCCCGTTCTTGCGCAGCACGGCGAGCTTTTCACCGAAGCGGGACAATAATCTTTTTGCAATGCCCTTCCCGCGATAAACAGGGGATACCACGATCGATGAAATATACAAATAATTTTTGCGCCCCGCAACGGGACTTAACAAGTTTTCGGAAGAAATGCAGAGATCGTTTTGTTTCCCGCCAAGCAATTTCCAATAGCTCTCTTCGTCGACACAGCTCATATTGAGATAAGCGACCAGATCGTCCCCTTCTGCCGCATAGGTATAGATCTCGGGACGAGAATGGAGATAATTGAGAGCGGCTTCCTCATCCAGCCAATAATTCTGAGGGTAAACGGAACGATCGAGCGCGAGCGCCTGCAGCAATTGTCTGTCCGTCATCTCTTCCCCGTCATGGATCAAGATCATATATATCACACCCCTCCGTCTTTTTATGAAATTTATTATATCATAAGGCATCCCGTTCGTCAATAGCAAGGCAAAAATTGTTTTCTCCGCCGTTGTATTCCAAAAACTTTGAAAGCGTCAGCATCATGGCAACCCATTACAATGTTTCCGATCCGGATCCATGCCGCAACAACACCGGACAAGGGGTGCCGAAACACACCCTGCGAGAACAACAACATCCGCGGCGCCGCCACGCGCCCGCTGTTTTCCCCCGCAAAATCGCTTGACCGCCGCCCCGCCGCCGTGATATGATAACGGCACGAAAATCGTTGTGGATTTTTCCTGCTCAGTCATCTTTTCGCCACACAGCCTGCCGCCGTGTGGCTTTTTTACGGCAAAATTCGCCCCGAGCGCCTTATAGAGCGCCCCCGCACGTCTCTTACGAGCCATGCACGCCTCTTACGAGCCCTCGCGCGCCTCTTCCCCCGCGCGCCCCGTTCGGGCAGCCGCCCTTAACCCCAACGCAAAGGAGCCAACTTATGGATCAGACCTTCATGAAAGAAAAGCCCGTCCTGCCGCTCGTGCTGAAAATGGCGCTTCCCATCGTCCTCTCCATGCTCATCAACTCGCTCTACAACATTGTCGACAGCTACTTTGTCGCGCAATGGAACGAGAGCGCCATGACCGCCGTCTCCCTCGTCTTCCCGCTGCAAAACCTTGCGAATGCCGTGGGCATCGGCTTCGGCGTGGGCATCAACGCGGCGGTCGCCTTCTATCTGGGGGCGGAGCGCTACCGCGAAGCCGACCGCGCCTCCGCACTCGGCGTCCTTTTGAGCGCCGTCCACGGCGTGCTGCTCGCGGGGCTGTGCTGCCTCTTCATCGCGCCCTTCCTCCGCATGTTCACGAAGGACGAAGCGACCGTCTCCTACGGGCTCGAATACTTCTATGTCGTCATCGCCTTTTCGCCCGTGCTGACATTGAGCCTCGCCTTCGAGAAAATTTTGCAGGCGACGGGCAAGATGATAACGACGATGTTCTGCATGGCGGTGGGCGCCGTCGCGAACATCATCCTCGACCCCATCTTCATCTCGGGCCTCGGCCCCGTCCCCGAAATGGGCGTCATGGGCGCGGCGCTCGCGACGGGCATCGGGCAGTGCCTCTCCCTCCTTGCCTATCTCATCGTCTTTTGGCGGGCGAACATCCCCGTGAAGATCCGCCTCGGCAAAGCGACGAAAGAAAAGATCGCCTTCAAGCTCTATGCGGTGGGCATCCCCGCCTCGCTCAACATGGCGCTGCCCTCCTTCATGATCACCCTGCTCAACGCCATCCTTGCGGCGTTTGCGGAGACGTATGTGCTCATCCTCGGCGTCTACTATAAATTGCAGACCTTCATCTACTTTACGGTGAGCGGCATCGTGCAGGGCATCCGCCCCCTCGTCGGATACAACCTCGGCGCGGGGCGAAGAGACCGCGTGCTTTCCATCTTCCGCCTGACCCTGCTTCTGAGCATCGGCGTGATGGCGGTGGGTACCATCCTCTGCCTTGTCATCCCGCAGCAGCTCATGGGGCTGTTTTCGGAGACGGACACGACCATCGAGGCGGGCGCTTCCGCCCTTCGCATCATCTCGGCGGGGTTCATCGTCTCGGCGCTATCCGTCGTCATCAGCGGCACCTTCGAAGGGCTCGGCATGGGGATGCCCTCGCTCGTCATCTCCCTTCTGCG
>CALWCE010000012.1 GCA_944376295.1 uncultured Clostridia bacterium | reverse complement strand
AATAAGTTGTGTCCATTATAACACATTTCAGCTTGAATTTCAACAGGGAAGCGCGTTTTTTCTCAAGAAGTGATGTACTTGTCTCGTTGATTTAATTTGTAATGGCGACATACAATTGCCAAAAGAAAATTAAGTGTGATACACGCACCATAATTATATGGCAATTTTACAGCAGTGTAACCTCCGCTTCGCTTATATGGAAGTATAGCCCAAAGGACACGAGAGGGCGTTCGTGCAAGGGTGGCATCCTGCGATTTCCGCCACTCTCGCACGGAATAATAATACGACTGACAATCTACTGCCAAAGGAGATAACAGTTAAAATTATGGCAACGAAAAGAAGGTAACAAAGGGAACGGTGGTGGTTAATGTAGCGGAAATGGCGAACGGCAACTTCATTATACGGCGCGGGGCGCTTGCTCTTCTCAACGCCTATCACGCGCCCGTAGCGGTGCTTTCGAAGGGCGGGAAACGGATGCTGCGCGATCTCGACCGCTTTCGTGCCTTTGGGGAGCGCATCGCCGTCGGAACAACGCTGACCTTTTTGGACCAAGAAAAGAGCCGGGAATGGGAACCGTACGCAAGTACGCCCGAGGAGCGGCTGGAAACGCTGAAGATCCTGCATAAGAGCGGGATCAGGACGTTCGCAAGCTTTGAGCCGACGATCGAGCCGCGGGAGAGCCTTGCGCTCATCGAGCGGACTTTGCGGGACAACAGTGTCGATCATTATAAGATCGGCAAGATCAACCACTATCAAAATGCCGACGGGTGGCAGGATTGGCGGCAGTATCTTCTTGATTGCCTGGCGCTGCTGCGCCCGACGGGCAAAGAGGTCTACTACAAGTTCTGTCTGCGCAAGTTCGCGCCCGATGTGGAGCTCACGCCCGAGGAGAAAGACCCCGACGCCTATATCGTCCGCGTACTCCCATCGGAGCAGTTGAAATTGTTTTAAGCGGCTGAGGGGGCTTGCATATCGATTTGTATCCGATCCATACAATTTGAAAGTTGAGATCGAGCCGACCGCGCGGGAAATAGAAAAGAGTATCGACGATCGAACGTGATGCGTACTTTTGGATTTAAGGGGACAGTTTTTGTATTTTTTGCAAAATCTGTCCCCTTAACTTGTATTTTTCTTGGATTTATGTTTATCGAAGAAGGCGAAAGGGGTCGTTCGGCGGGGAGAAGGTATTTCGCGCTTCCTGTTTGTAAAGGCAACGCCTTTTTCAAAGAGAATTTCTCAAACCCATTGACTTTTCTCGTAAAATCGGCTATAATTTACGAGAAAAGTACTTTTTGTTGGGGGAAAGAAATGCGCGCATTCGACTATGTTGCCTTAAAAAATCAAAAATGGGATTCGGAGACCGTTGCCTATATCGCAGCCATTCATGAGGCGAAGGGCAAGCAGGAATTGCATCTGAAACACGCGCCGCAGGAGCTTGATAAACTTGTCGAGATCGCTAAAGTGCAGAGCGCGGAAACGTCCAATGCCATTGAAGGGATCTGCACGACCAATACGCGGCTGAAACAGCTGCTGTCTGATAAGACCACACCGCGTACGCGCGACGAGGAGGAGATCGCCGGCTATCGGGATGCTCTGCGCGTCATTCATGAAAATTATGAATACATTTCCCTTACGCCCAACTACATCCTGCAGCTCCATAAGATCTTGTACTCTCATTCGGCAAAGTCCATCGGCGGAAAATTCAAAAACGTTCAGAACTACATCAACGCGACGGACGCAGACGGAAAGACTTATACCTTGTTCACCCCTCTTGCGCCTTATGAGACGCCGCTTGCGATGGAGGAGATCTGCAGGCAATTTCGCCTTGCGCTCGGGGCAGGGGAGGTCGATCCGCTCATTCTCATTCCCGTATTCATTCATGATTTTTTGTGCATTCATCCGTTTTCGGACGGTAACGGGCGTATGAGCCGATTGCTGACGACGCTCTTACTGTATCAAAACGGGTATATGGTCGGGAAATACATTTCTCTGGAGGCGAAGATCGCGAACAACAAAGAGCTGTATTACGACGCTCTGGCGGCAGCGCAGCACGGCTGGCGGGAAGGACAGGAGGATGCCGTGCCGTTTATCAAATACCTTTTGAGCACGGTCATCGCGGCATATCGTGATTTTGAAGAGCGGATGGAGCTCGTTTCCGACAAGCTGCCCGCGTTGGAGACGGTGCGCAAAGCGGTGCAGACGAGGCTCGGGAAATTCACGAAAGCGGAGATCTGCGGGCTGTGCCCGTCGTTGAGCGCAAGCTCTGTGGAGGCCTCTCTTCGCAAGCTCGCAGCGAATGGGGAGATCGTAAAACAGGGCGCAGGCAGAAGCACGGTGTATATTCGGGTCAATTAAAATGCAGCGGCGGGGCGGCATATTGCCGCCCCGCTGCTTGCTTCGAGGAGGTTTCGTTTGGGGCAACAAAATTGGGGAAGATTGGGGAAACGATTTCTGAAAAAGTGCTTGAAACGGCAGTTTTTGGGCAAAAAACGGGCTTTCGAGGCTGTTTTTCAAAATTCTGATTTGCCTCTGACTCCGTCATTCGTTGGTTCGAATCCAGGACCAGCCAATTTGGAATAATTCGAACTTCTTCGTAATTCGCAAGACGTTCGGATTATTTTTTACGATCGAAAACTTCAAAACTTTTTCGAAATGAAAGAAGGCGGAGCCCGTACGGACTCCGCCTTTTGCCGTTATTTTGGGTTTATGATCTTCGGCGCAAACTCTCAAATCATATAAATTTTACAAAACCATTGCCATTTCAGCCGCCTTGCATCTTTCTCCATTCGGCGTAGTCTTTGCGGCCCTCGTCCGATGCAAGATACTCCCGCAGCGAAGGGAGCAGCGTTCTTGCCAGCGACCGCATGGCGGCATCGGAAATGCCCTCGCCCTGAGCCATTCTCTTTCTTTTCCCCGTCATTCGTTATCCGATATCCGTTCCTCCTGTTGTTTTTCATTTGCTCCGTTGGTCGTTCGACGATTGGAAGGGCGAAGCGCGTTTTGCGGCTTTTCGTTTGTTGACCGCCTCGATCGCTTCATCGAGTTTTTCGGGCGCGTGCCGCCTGATCTCCCGCAGAAGGTCGGCGCTTCTTTGCAGTTCCGCGTTTTTTCTCTCCGCCTGCTGCAATTCCTGAAAGAGCCCGTGCTGGTCCTTCGTGCTGTATTGCAATTCCGTTTTCGTCTTGGCGAGCTCCGCGGCAAGTGCGGGGACGTCCTTCTTGTTTGGCTTTCGCGTGCCTTCCGCATATTCCCGCAAGGCTTCCGCGGCGGCTTGCAGCGGGGAGACTTCGCGCTCCAAACGCTCCTGTTGCTTAAAAAGGTCTGCCGTGCGTTCCTCCGCGTGGGCTTGCCGCTGTTCGGCGATCGAGGCGTGTTGCTCTGCGAGCAACGTGCGCTCTTCGGCGGCGTCCGCCTGTCGCTGTGCTGCGACGGCTGCCTCCTGCATCTTTTTTAGTTTGAACTCCACCGTATCGAGATGCTCCGTTTGGCTTCCTTCTTGTCCTCGTTCCAATCCCCAATGCCTGCCGACTTCCTTGTAAAGATCGGTCTGCAATGCGACGAGCGCCTTGCGGTCGAACAGCTTCTTGGCGCACGGTCTGCCTTCGAGGATGGGCATCAGGTTGAGGTGCAGATGCGGCGTCGTTTCGTCCATATGGACAACGGCGGAGATGATATTCTCTCTGCCGTAACGTTCGGCGAAGAAGTCCGTGCATTCAAAGAAGAAGGCGTCGATGTCGTCGCGGCTCTTATCCGTAAAGAACGCGGGACTTGCGCCGACGAAGAAGGATGCCATGAGCACGGCGTCGTCCTTCACCTTGCGCTTGGGCGCGAGCTCTTTAAGCCGACGGTTGATGAATGCGGTGTAGCTGCCGTTCGGGGAGATGAAGTGATGGTTGAAGCGCGTGCGCTCGCCGTCGATCTGCGGGTTGGTCTTGGAATGGTAAGTTTCGTCGCGCTCGTTTTCGCGTTCGACGCCGACGATGTCGCTCCGCTGAAATTTTTTCATGTGACAGATGATGTATGCGATAGATTTTCCTCCCGTGATTAGTTCACGAAAATTTCGGCTGGCGCCGCCGATATTTTCCGTGATTTTGAGGGCGCTGCCCTCGGCGTGCAATCTTCAGGGCACTCTATTATAATTGCACGCCTCACCCGCTGAGGCGCAGGTATGCGCAAATGGGGTTGCGCTGCGCAAAAGCGTGGTTTTGCTTGCGCCGTGATTTTGTAATGGGTTCTTAAATAGCCGGCATATAGTTCACATACCTATTCGTGGCTGTCGCCTCGAATAGGTATAACTCACTATACCAAAGCCACTTCGCGGTTTGGTGCCGTTCGCCCTTGCAGGGGGCTGTTTCCCTGAAAGAGCGGACGGGCTGCCTTCGCAAAACAATTGGTCGCTTCCCTTTTGCTTTCCCTTCTACGGCGGTCTGATCGTCGGTTGATTGCTCATAACTTTCCTCCTTCTTGACATGATCTCTATCTACTCCCGCGCCTGAAAGGGGCGGAAAAGCAGCTCGGAATAAAATAAAAAGTCCATAGAAAGCTACCTTCCTATGGACTGAAATAACTATGAAATGTCCAAAAAACGGTATGCTTATAACTGCCTTTGTCTGCGCACAGATGCGCAACAAAAGCAACGGCGGAAGTTAGTAAACTCCACCGCAAGCGGTCACAATGACCGCCCGTTATAAACAGTGATAACCGCCGCCGCGCTACCCGCAGAGCGGGGTCACAGCGCAGGCAAACAGTTATTCTTTGTAACCCGTCGTCGCAAGCCTCGGCAACGCAACCACGTTGCCGCTGCAAAAGAATCGTGATGCAGCGCCGGACGGCGCAGCTTGCTCGGGTACCGTTTTTTGTTTCACAAAATGCCGCCTCTGCGGCCGATCCGCCGCCGGCCGATCAGGTCTGTTAAAGCCATATTTGCCGAACAGCCGCAAACTGCATGAGGCAATGGGAACAGACCCGATCGCTCGTTTCTTTCACCGATACGGGCATTTTGCTTGATAAATTTCGCATTATATCACACGGCAACCCCGCTTGTCAAGCAAAATAAGAACATTTGTTTGTGTTTTTTTGATCCTGAATCAAGCGATAAGACCGCCCCGAAAGGGGCGGCCAAATTTACTTCCCGCTGTCGCCGTAGTTGCTCAAAACGCGGGCAGAGGGGTCGGAGACGTTGCAGCCCTCCCATGCACGGTTGGGCATCCAGAAATCTTTGACCATCTTCGCCTGCCCGGGGTAGTACTTTTCAAAGATCTCGCGGTAGAGAAGGCTCTCTTTCGTGAACGGCTTCGCGTGATAGGCGTATTTTTCGGCGCGTTCCTGCCAGTCGCCGCCGTAGCGGCTTTCGGCATAGGTTTTGAGGTCGTCCACCATCGAATGCCCGACGGCATCGGAAAACGCCGCCTTCTCGCGCCATAAGATCTCGGGCGGGAGCCAATCGCCCTCGAAGGCGCGGCGGAGGAGATATTTGCCCTTGCCGTATCTGTTGAGCTTTTTTTCGGGGTCGATGCTCATCACATATTTCACGAACTCCAGATCGCCGAAGGGCACGCGCGCCTCCATGGAGTGGACGGAGATGCAGCGGTCGGCGCGCAGGACGTCGTACATATTAAGCTCCCGGACGCGCTTTTGCGACTCCTTCTGAAACTCCGCGGCGTTCGGGGCGAAGTCGGTGTATTTATAGCCGAAGAGCTCGTCGGAGATCTCCCCCGTCAAAAGCACGCGCACGTCCGTCGTGCGGTGGATGGCTTTGCATAGAAGGTACATCCCCATCGAGGCGCGGATGGTGGTGATATCGAAGGTGGCGAGAGAGGCGATGACTTCTTCGAGGGAAGAGAGCACTTCCTCCCGCGTCATAAAGACTTCGGTGTGCTCCGAGCCGATATAGTCCGCAACCTGCCGCGCGTATTTTAAGTCGATGGCGTCCTTCTCCATGCCGATCGCAAAGGTGCGGATGGGCTTTTTGAGGGCGCGCGCGCCGATGGCGCAGACGAGGGAACTGTCCAGCCCGCCCGAAAGCAGGAACCCGAGCGGGGCGTCGCTGTCCAGCCGCTTTTTGACTCCCGCGATGAGCCGCTCGCGGATCCCCGTGCAAATTTCATTCAACCCTTCATCGTGATAGGAAGTGACGGCGGCGATATCCGAATAACAGACAAATGCGCCGTCCTCATAGTAGCAGCCAGGGGGAAAAGGGAAGATGTCTTTGACGATCCCCACAAGATTTTTGGGCTCGCTCGCAAAGACGATGGCGCCGTGTTCCGTATAGCCGAAATAGAGCGGACGGATGCCGATGGGGTCGCGTGCGGCGATGTATTTGTTTTGTTCGCCGTCATAGAGGACGAGGGCGAATTCCGCGTCGAGCATTTTGAACATCTTCACGCCGTATTCGCGGTAGAGGGGGAGCAAGATCTCGCAGTCGCTGTCCGAGGAGAAGAGATAGCCCTTCTTTTCGAGGGAGCGCTTCAAGGGGCGGAAACCGTAAATTTCGCCGTTGCAGATAAGGAAGTCCTTTCCCCGCGCAAAGGGCTGCATCCCTTCGGCGGTGAGCCCCATGATGGCGAGGCGGTGGAAGCCCATATAGCCCGTGGGCAGTTCCTTTATTTTGCTCATGTCGGGCCCGCGGGAGACGGTCTTATAAAAGCTCTCCCGAACGCGGGGGCAGTCGATGTCTTTTTCGGTGATGCAGAAGATGGAACACATTTAAGGGACCCTCTCTTTGAGTACTTCTTCGGCGACGGCACGGCGGGGGATCCGCCTGTCCATCGCCTGTTTTTCGAGGAAGCGGTGCGCTTCCTCTTCGTTCATGCCGCGCTCCATCAGAGCGAGCTTGGCGCGGTGTACGAGTTTTTCGCTTTCCAGCTTCTCCCGCAGGCGGTCGATCTCTCCGCATACGGCGAAGAGCCGCTCGCCCGCCTTGGCTTCCGCCTGCAAAACGCCCGCAAGAACGGGGAAAGGAACGTCATGCGGGAGCACCGCCGCCCCGCTGCCTTTGAGCAGGCGTTCCGCTTCGGGGATATTTTCCTTTTTGACGATGACGACCGCCCCGCCCCGCGAGGTGCAGGCGAGCACTTCCTTCTCCCAGCCGCTTCTTGAAAGCTGCGGGACAAAGAGCGCCGCGTCCTCGCCGTCCCTGACGGGCAAAAAGCCGCTCTTTTCCAGTTTTTCTTTGAGTTTCGGAAGCACCGATAAATAGTCGCAGCGTAGAAGAATGCGGGTCATGGCGACCTCCTGCCGCCCTAAAATCAGTTGGGCGTATACATCTGCCGATAGGGGTTTTCCGCATTCGGCGTGAGGCGATAGTAAGTGGCTGTAAGGTAGGGCGTTTCGTCCTTCCCGAAGCGGGCGCACCACTCTTTGACGAGGGAGACGGCTTCCTCGCTGCCGGGGCCCTGGATGCGTTCTGCCTTGACCTGCGCGGGGAGCGCCGCGTCGAGCGCATCGCAGCGGAGCAAGATTTCGCCGCCGTGCATCCCCGTGCCGCAGAAGTTCCCGACGATGGGCTTATGCTCCGTATGTCCGCCCAAAACGATGAGGGTGCCGCCCGCCTGGTATTCGCCCAAAAAGCTCCCCGCCCTGCCGCCGATGACGATGGCGGGGCGGTGGCTTAAATACGCCTTCATGTGGATGCCGCAGCGGTAGCCGACGTCGCCTTCGATGAAGATCTTTCCGCCGCGCATCGCATAGCCCGTGGCGTCGCCCGCGCTGCCGTGCACTTCGATGACGCCGCCGTTCATCGTGTCGCCCGTCGCTTCCTGCACGTTGCCGTCGACGGTCAGCTCCGCGCCGTTGAGGTACGCCCCGAGGGCGTTCCCCGGCGTGCCGTGAATGACGATCTTCCTGTCTTCCAGCCCCGCGCCGAGGTACCGCTGCCCGACGCAGCCGAAGATCTCGGTATCCTCTTTGCTTTGACGCACCGCCGCATTGAGCGCCGCATAGTGCATCCCGTTTGCGTAGATCTTCATCTCACACCTCCCGTGCAAAGTTTTCTGCCCGCGCTTCGGGGGAGAACGCGCTCCACGCGGGGGAAGTTTTCAGCGCCTCAAAGTCGACTGCTCCGAGCGGGATGCGCTCTTTGAGGAGCTTCAAGTAGATGCCCGCCCGTTCGGGAAGGTTTACCAAAATAAAGCCTTTCAGCAGTCCGTCCTTGGTAAAGAGCGCCTTATAAGTGCGTTCGGTGCGCTCGCAGTACTCCTCTCCTTCGTAGACGCCCGCCGTCATGACGTGCGTGCCGAAAAATCCGATGGAGTTGAAGGCGACGGCGTTTTTAAGTGTTGCCTTGCCGCCTGCCATATTGATGCCCGCCGTACGCCCTTGAAAGGCGGCGTTGGGAAGGAGCGCCAGCACTCTGTTCGTGCCGCTTGCGATGTCGAAGCTCTCCGCGCAGTCGCCCGCAGCGAAGATATTGGGAAGGTTCGTTCTGCCGCATTCGTCTACGGCGATGCCGCGGCGCACTTCTCCGCCCGCCTCTTTGATAAGTTCCGTGTTCGGCCGCACGCCGACGGCGATGACGAGAAGATCAAACTCCGCCGTCTTGCCGCTCTTCAAGTGAGCGGTGTTGCCTTCAAAGCGAAGGACGCTGTCCGAAAGGAAGAACGCTGCGCCGCGTGCTTCAAGCGCGCTCTGCACCATCTTTGCGCCCGTCTCGTCGAGGATAGCAGGCAGGATGCGGTCTGCAAGATCGACGATCGCAACGCTCTTGACGCGCGCCGCGATGCCTTCGAAGCATTTGAGCCCGATGAGTCCCGCGCCCACGATGAGCACCCGCTTTTCGGGCGAGAGCGCCTTGTCGAGGGCGAGCGCGTCCGCTTTCGTCATGAAATGAAAGCTCTCCTTGACGTGTTCGATGCCCTCCATGGGCGGGTCGAAGGGGCGGGAGCCCGTTGCAACGAGGAGCTTTTCATAGCCGAACTTCTCTCCGTCCGAAAGGGTGACCGTCTTTTCTTCGGGGTCGATGCGTTCTGCCCGCATGCCGAGACGCAGAGTAACGTTGTTCTCTTCGTAGAATTTTTCGGGGCGGTAGTCCATGCGCGGAAGGTCGGTCTCGCCCAGAAGATAATAGGAAATGAGCGGACGCCCGTAAGCCCTGCAGGGCTCTTCGCCGACGACGAGGATGTCGCCCTTTTTGTCCTGAGAGCGGATGCCCTCGATGGCGGCAACGGCGGCGATCGAACAACCGAGGATGACGTAAGGATATCGTTTCATTGCATTGCCTCCCTCTCTTCATAGACGATGGCGCCGTTCGGGCAGTGTTTGACGCAGTTGGGCTCGCCCATCGTGTTATCGGTGCAGAGCTGGCACTTCATGGCGGCGTGACCCTCGGGAGAGGGCAGCACCGCGCCGTAGGGGCAGACGAGCACGCAGGTGAGGCACCCGACGCATTTTTGTTTGTCGATGCGCACAATGCCGTCCTCGCCCTTCGTGAGTGCGCCCGAAATGCAGCTTTGCACGCAGACGGGGTCGGTGCAGTGGCGGCAGTTGACGGCAAAGTGCACTTCTCCCGCATCCTCCACCCGCACGCGGGGATGGATGGCCTTTCCCTTGAGCGCCCGTACCATATCGGCAATGCCCGAGTTTGCATAGGCGCATTCATATTCACAGAGATGGCACCCGAGGCACCATTGTTCCTTGACGTAGATGCGTTTCATTGTTTTCCTCCCCGCGATCATAAGGAATCGCCCGCATAGCGCACGCCCAGAAGGCGAAGCTCGGTATCAGTGAGCCCGATGCCGCGCAGCATCAGGCGGTTGCCGCGCAGGGCTTCCAGCGAGTTGATGCCCATGCCGCCCATCATCTCCTCGATCTCATGCTTCCAGGCGGATACTAAATTGACGAGCCTCTCATAGCCGAGGTCGGGGTTGAGGCGCTTGACAAGGTCGGGCCGCTGCGTGGCGATGCCCCAGTTGCACTTGCCCGTATGGCAGGAGCGGCAGAGGTGGCAGCCGAGTGCCAAAAGCGCCGCCGTGCCGATGTAACAGGCGTCCGCGCCCAAGGCGATCGCCTTGACGACGTCCGCGCTCGAACGCACGGAGCCGCCGACGAGAATGGACACGTTGTCGCGGATGCCCTCTTCGCGCAGGCGCGTGTCGATCTGGGCGAGCGCCATCTCGATGGGGATGCCCACGTTATCGCGGATGCGGGTGGGCGCCGCGCCCGTGCCGCCGCGGAAACCGTCGATGGCGATGATGTCCGCCCCGCTCCGCGCGATGCCGCTTGCGATCGCCGCCGCGTTATGCACCGCCGCGATCTTGACGATGATCGGCTTTTTGTATTCCGTCGCCTCTTTGAGGGAATCGACGAGCTGCTTCAAGTCCTCGATGGAATAGATGTCGTGATGGGGCGCGGGAGAGATGGCATCGACGCCCTGCGGGATCATGCGCGTCTTGGAGACGTCCTCGCTGATCTTGCCGCCCGGGAGATGCCCGCCGATGCCCGGCTTTGCGCCCTGACCCATCTTGATCTCGATGGCGGCGGCGGTCTCCAGATATTCCTTATGGACGCCGAACCTGCCCGAAGCCACCTGCACGATGGTGTTCTTGCCGTACTTATAAAAATCTTTGTGCAGCCCGCCCTCGCCCGTGTTGTAGTAGGTGCCGAGCGCTTCCGCCGCCCGCGCAAGGCTCTCGTGTGCATTGTAGGAGATGGAGCCGTAGCTCATCGCCGAAAAGAGGATGGGAACGGAGAGCTTTAATTGCGGCGGGAGGGTGTCTTTTAAGAGCCCGTTTTCTTCCCGTTCCGCCTTCACCGTGCGCTTGCCGAGATAGAGCTGCGTCTCCATCGGTTCGCGTAAGGGGTCGATGGGCGGGTTAGTGACCTGCGAAGCGTTGATGAGCAGCTTATCCCAGAACACGGGGTATGGCTTGGGGTTGCCCATCGAGGAGAGGAGCACGCCGCCCGTGTTCGCCTGGCGGTATACTTCGTGGATGGTCTGCGCCTCCCAGTTGGCGTTTTCGCGGTAAGTGTCGTCCGTCTTGACGATCTTGAGTGCGTGCGTGGGGCACAGACTGACGCAGCGGTGGCAGTTGACGCATTTGCTCTCGTCCGAGCGCATGAGCCCCGTTTCGGGGTCGAAGGAATGCACTTCGTTGGCGCACTGCCGTTCGCAGATGCGGCAGGCGATGCAGCGCGCTTCATTGCGTATGACTTCATAGTCCGGTCTGATATAGAGCTGCATCATGCCCGCCCTCCCTGATGATAGAGTTCATAGATGACTGCCTCGCCGCCCGCGGGGGAGTAAATTTTATCGAGCGAGGGTTCGATGCGCCTGACTGCGCTCTCCTCGCTGGAAAGATACGCCCTGTCGCCCTTCTCTGCGCAGATCATGGAGCGCAGTTTGAGGCGATCGCACAGCCCCATGATGCCGCCCGTATAGCCCACGATAATGGAGAACGGTCCCGTGACGAGGAGGGAGGGGAACATCCTGCGAAGGAGCGCTTCCTGGCTGCGCGCGGGCTCTTCCTTTCTGTCGATGGTCGACCAGAAGGACGCCGCGATGACGTGGGAAACTTCCTCCAGGGTGAGCCCCTGCCGCCGCACGAGATAGTCGATGATATAGGTGATGACTTCGGTATCCGTTTGCAGCGTGCATTTGTAGCCGAACATTTCCATATAGCGGCGGTTGGCGTCGTAAGAGGAGATCTCTCCGTTATGCACGACGGAGAGGTCCAAAAGTCCGAAGGGGTGCGCGCCGCCCCACCAGCCCGGGGTGTTGGTGGGGTACCTGCCGTGGCACGTCCAGGCATAGCCCTCGTACTCTTCGAGGCGGTAAAATCTGCCGATGTCCTCGGGATAGCCTACCCCCTTGAAGATGCCCATATTCTTGCCGCTCGAAAAGACGTATGCGCCCCCGATCTCGCTGTTGACGCGGATGACGCAGCGCGCCACATACTCCCGTTCCGTCAGATGAGAATTGGAAAGTTTTTGCGGGAGCGGCGCCAAAAAATAGCGGAAGATGACGGGCTCGTTCTGCACGGCGGAGAGTTTGCGCGTCTGGATCTCCGAAGCGTACACGATCTCGAAGTGCTTTTTTAAGAACGCCTCCGTCTCTTCCTGCGCCTTCTGCGTCTCGAAGAAGAGATGAAAGGCGTAAAAATCTTTGTAGTGCGGATAGATGCCGTAGCCCGCGAAGCCGCCGCCGAGGCCGTTGGAACGGTCGTGCATGACTTCGATGGCTTTGATCATGCCCTCGCCCGTCATTTTTTTGCCGCTGCGGTCGATGACGCCCACTATGGCGCACCCCGAAGGGTCGCGGAATTCACCTTCTCTCATAACCCATATCTCGGAAAAGCCCGAACCTCCCTGAAAGAAATCTGTCGCTTTTGTGAAACAAGCAATGCCATTATATTCCCTTGTTTTTTTGCGGTCAAGTTTTTGAACGGCATTTGACTTTCGCCATTTTTGAAGCATAATATAAGTGTAACTTATAGTTCGCCTGTTCTTAGGCGGAAGAAAGTCAAACCGATATAATTTTGGATGATAGCAAAGAGAAGCGCCCCCGCACGAGGCGGAAGCGCTTCCCTTGGATTATGTAGAGAGTGTGAGCAAAAGTTAGTCTTCCTGCAGAGCGTCGTAGCCGCTCTTGCCGGTGCGCACGCGGACGACGTCCTCCACGTCATAGACGAAGATCTTGCCGTCGCCGATATGCCCCGTGTAGAGCGCCGCGCGTGCCGCCTCAACGACCTTTTCGACGGGCACCTTGCTGACGACGACCTCCACCTTGACTTTGGGCAGAAGGTCCATATCCACCTTGACGCCGCGGTAGTACTCGCTTGCGCCCTTTTCGACGCCGCAGCCGAGCACCTGCGTCACCGTGATGCCCGTTACGCCGACCGCTTCGAGGGCGGTTTTCAGATCGTCGAACTTGGACTGCTTGGCAACGATGACGACCTTGGAAAGTTTTTCCGCCTTTGCGCTTGCATGGACGACGGGGATCTCCGCAGGCGCGGGCGCTTCGGCGGGAGCTTCTTCCGCGGCACCCTCTTCTGCCGTCATATCGGGGTCGAGCATTTCCGCCGCGAGGGGAACGGGCGCAAAGTTTGCATAGGCGCTGACGAGCCCGTGTTCATGCTTGTCGAGCCCTTCGATCTCTTCGATCCCGGAAGCGCGGATGCCGCAGGTGTGTTTGAGGAGCTGGAAGAGCGCGATCATGCAGACGATCGTCCATGCGGCGATGCAGACGATGCCGAGAAGCTGTACGCCGAGCATATTCAAGCCGCCGCCGTAGAAGAGCCCTTTCTGCGCCGAATCGCCCACGGGGTTGATGCCCGTCGAGAACAGCCCGACGGCGATGGTGCCCCAGAGCCCGTTCATGCCGTGCACCGCGATGGCGCCCACGGGGTCGTCGACGTGCAGTTTCTTATCGATGACTTCGACGGCGACGTCAACGAGGATGCCCGCGACGAGCCCGATGAAGAAGGCGCCGACGACATCGACGTTCGCACAGCCCGCCGTTACGGCAACGAGCCCCGCCAAAGAGCCGTTGAGCGTCATGGAGACATCGGGCTTCTTGTTCTTGATCCAGGTAAAGACCATCGTCGAGATGGTGCCCGTCGCCGCCGCCACGGTGGTGGTGACGAGGACCTGCGCGAGCTGCGTCATGCCCGAAGTCGCCGCGCCGTTGAAGCCGTACCAGCAGAACCAGAGGATGAACACGCCGAGCGCGCCGATGGGGATGTTGTGCCCGGGAATGGCGCGGACGAACTTCGCCTCTTTGCGCTTTAAGGTGGGCTTGCCGTCCTTATCGAGGTACTTGCCATAGCGCGGTCCTAAGATGAGCGCGCCGATGAAGGAGGAGATGCCGCCCACCATGTGGATGAGCGAGGAGCCCGCGAAGTCGACGTAGTAGACGCCCGCGATCTCATTGGTGAGCCAGCCGCCACCCCACACCCAGTGCGCCTCGATGGGATAGACGACGGCGCTGATGACAAGGGAGTAGATGCAGTAGGAGAGGAACTTGGTGCGCTCTGCCATCGCGCCCGAGACGATGGTCGCCGTCGTCGCGCAGAACACAAGGTTGAAGAAGAAGGTCGACCAGTCATACGTCTCAAAATTCGAGAACAAGTCGAGATTGGGGATGCCGACCAGCCCGAAGAGGGCGTCCTCTCCCATCAGAAGCCCCGCCCCGAGCAGCACGAACACGATGGTGCCGAGGCAGAAGTCGAGAAGGTTCTTCATGATGATGTTGCCCGCGTGCTTTGCGCGCGTGAAGCCTGTTTCCACCATGGCAAACCCTGCCTGCATGAACCAGACGAGGATGGCGCCGATCAGAAACCAAACGCCCGTCGATCCAAAAATTTCCATAAGATTACCTCCAAAATATGTTCATAGTCTCCCAATAGCAAATTTTATCCGGGAAGGCGGGCGGCGGGATACCGCACGGCATCCCTTTGTCCGCGCCGCTTTCCCTAATTTTTAAGTCACGCTGAACAGCAGATCTCCGTACGTCGGGAAGGGCCATGCCTTTTCGTCGGTGAGGCTCTCCGCTTCGTCTGCAGCGGAGCGCAGCTGCTGCATGACGGGGAGCACTTTTTCCGCAAAGAACGTCGCCTGCGCCGCCGTTTCGGAAACGGTCTGCGCCTCAGAAAGCAGCGCCTCGAGCTCCTTCGCCTTCGCGGCGATCTCGGTGTTCAGGGCAAGGAGCTGCCGTGCCGTCTCTTCCTCGGCGGGCGTCTCCGCCCCGGGGAGCGCCGCTTTCACGTCGGCAGCCGTCTTTGCAAGCTCGCGCACATAACCGCTGACGGCGGGGAAGATGTCGCGCCGCGCCATGTCGAGCATGGTGAGCCCTTCGATGCCGAGTACTTTGGAATAGTTTTCCAGCATGATCTCGGTGCGGGTGACGACCTCGCGCGCCGTGAACACCTTCATGCGTTCGAAGAGGGCGATGTTCTTCTCGTCCGCAAAATGCGGCAGCGCCTCGGCGGCGTTTTTGAGGTTGCACAGCCCTCTTCTTGCCGCTTCCTCCGTCCATTCGGGCGAATAGTTGTTGCCGTTGAAGATGATGCGCTTGTTCTCGCGGATGGTGCGCACGACGAGGGCGTGGAGCGCCGCCGTGAAGTCGGGAGCCTTTTCCAGCTCGTCGGCAAACTGCCTCAGGGTATCCGCGACGATCGCGTTGATGGTGATGTTGGGCCCTGCGAGCGAGAAGGAGGAGCCCACCATGCGGAACTCGAACTTGTTGCCCGTAAAGGCGAAGGGGGAGGTGCGGTTCCGATCCGTCGTATCTTTGGGGATGACGGGCAGCGCATCGACGCCCAGCTTCATTACCTTGCGGTCGGAGCCCTTGTACGTCTCCTCCTTTTCGAGCGCCGCGAGGATGGCTTCGAGCTCTTCGCCCACGAATACCGAGACGATGGCGGGCGGGGCTTCGTTCGCGCCGAGGCGGTGGTCGTTGCCCGCGCTCGCCACAGAGAGGCGCAGAAGATCCTGATGGTCGTTGACCGCCTTGATGACCGCCATCAGAAAGAGCATGAACTGCCCGTTTTCGGCGGGCGTCGTACCGGGGTCGAGCAGGTTGAGCCCCGTATCCGTACCCATCGACCAGTTGTTGTGCTTGCCCGAGCCGTTGATGCCCTCAAAGGGCTTTTCGTGCAGCAGGCATACGAGCCCGTGGCGGCTTGCGACTTCCTTCATGATCTCCATCATGAGCTGGTTCTGATCGGACGCCACGTTGATGGAGGTGAAGATGGGTGCAAGCTCGTGCTGGGCGGGCGCGACCTCGTTGTGCTTGGTCTTGGCGAGGATGCCGTACCGCCACAGTTCTTCGTCGAGCTCTTTCATGAATGCCGAGACGCGCGGCTTGATGGGGCAGAAATAGTGGTCTTCAAGCTCCTGCCCCTTGGGCGCCTTCGCCCCGAACAGCGTCCTGCCCGTGAAGATGAGGTCCTTTCTCTTTTCGTAGACGGCGCGGTCGATGAGGAAGTATTCCTGCTCCGCCCCGACCTGCGCGATGACGCGCTGCGCCGTCGTGTTGCCGAACAGCCGCAAAATGCGCAGCGCCTCCTTATTGAGCGCTTCCATGCTCTTTAATAGCGGCGTCTTTTTGTCGAGCACCTCGCCGCTGTACGAGAAGAACGCCGTGGGGATGTAGAGGGTGCCGTCCTTGACGAAGGCGAAGGACGTGGGATCCCACGCCGTGTAGCCGCGCGCTTCAAAGGTGGCGCGGACCCCGCCCGAGGGGAAGGAAGAGGCGTCGGGCTCGCCCATCACGAGCTCCTTGCCCGAAAACTCCATGATGACCTTGCCGTCCTTGGTGGGCGAAATAAAGCTGTCGTGCTTTTCCGCCGTGATGCCCGTCATGGGCTGGAACCAGTGGGTGAAGTGGGTCGCGCCCTTCTCCACCGCCCAGTCCTTCATGGCGTTGGCGACGACGTTCGCAACGCTCATGTCGAGCGGATGCCCGAAGCGGATGGTCTTGACGAGCGACTTATAGATCTCCTTGGGGAGACGCTCCTGCATGACCTGACAGTTGAAGACGTCGGATGCAAAGATCTGGGGAACATTCATCATACATACCTCCAAGTGCGCAAACAAAAAAGACGCCGCAAAGCCCCTTATTCTCATGGAGCTTCGCAACGCCTTTGTTGCCTGCATTTATTTGATAGTGCCATTATAGCGTTGCAAAACGCGGCTGTCAATCAAACGAAAGTTCTTTCAGTATCACGAATTTGAATATGAAATATTTGTCTTGCTTATAGAAGAAGCGCAAATCCGCAAAAATCGAGCGTTATTTTATTCGTCTGAATTATGGGAAGGCGGTTTTTCTGCTGCAAAAAGCCGAGGTGTTTCCCTCGGCTTGGATCCATTGAGTTGGCTGCTTTAATGCGATTGTTTATTCGTAGTTTCCTTTTTGAACGCGCTCTTTCGCCCTTGTGATAAAGTTATACCTCAGCTCGTGGGTATGATGGTTCGGGAAGCGAAGTTGTTGAGTGCAACAATTACGATACCATGTTTGCATTTGAATACTTTGATTAAACATAAAACAGGAGTTCTGCGTCGTGAACGATAGTTTTTTCAAAACGGCAATGCGGCTCTCATTTCGCGGAAAATGGATGGTGAGGGTTCTCACCATCCTTCTTTCGGCAATGTCCTTCATGTTCTTTGCGATAGCTTCCACTGCATTTACATTCGATGTATTTGAGTTCCAAGTCAGAGGCTATCAAAATAATATGATGGACAAGGAATACTTTCTATTCATGAACGATATTGCAAACACGAGTTTATCTCCGAGTAGTTTAGAACTATTATTGACCAATCAGGAGATCAGCGCCATCGAAAACGGGGTGGACTTGAATTTCGTCACTTCCTGTAGAAATCAGATCGATGTGGGGTATTTTTTGGACAAGAGCTATTTCCGCGGCGAAAAGTATGTATATGACCAAAACGGGGAGATCGAAGAGTATACCGATGAGTATAAGGCATACTTGAAAGAGGTCGAGGAGAGGTCTCTTGCATATTCGGTGAGTGATGTAACGGTCGGCTCCGAGGCTACTTATGACGACTTGAACTATCGTCTGCCGGCGGGGCGGTATCCCGAGGCAGTGAACGAGATCGCCGTCTCGGAAGAAATTTACGAAATGTTTGCCTGGGGCGGATATGTCGACGCGATTGCGGAGGGCTGCTATACACTGCAGGAGTTTACCTTCGTCTTTGAAAAATACGAGGCGTATGCGTGGGATGATACCGTGATTCCGCCCGAGGAGGCGGGAGAGAAGATCGATTCCTACGAGGATCTTTTGGGTAAGACGCTTGCCAACTACGAATTGAAGGAAGAATACCGTCAGACCGAGCACGAAACGATGCCGGACGAAGTCGTCATCGTGGGGATCGTGGAGATGGAAGATCGCCCCGCCTGGCCGCGCAGATATCCACAGCCAAGTTATTTTAGCGGGATCCCGCGGTCTGAGGCATGGCGGCAGGAGCAGATCGCGGCGGATAAGCTGTATGCCGAGGCGATGGTCGCACGCAACCTCAACGATAGCGAGCAGGTCGTGCGGGACGCCGTCTCTCTCACGCTCGAACTTTCGGAATTGGCAAGGTCCCGCTTTGAAGGGCTTACGCCGTATGTCAGGATCAACGTCGGGGCTTATACTGTCAGCTCTCTTGCCGATCACATCGTAGACTCCAATTTATATATCTTGATCTTGATCGTCTGCGACGTCGTCGTTGTGTTCTTGGTCTTCGCCGTGCTCCTGAATGCGCATCTCATAACGGCGATCATGGAGATGAAGCGCAAACAGATCGGCGTGCTCCGCGCGCTGGGCGGGAGCGAACGAATGGTGCGGGCGCTCTATCTGACGGGTACGGCGGGCAATCAGGTTACGCACCTTACGCCAAGTATTTGTTCCCACATACAGCCGTGCAGCGTCCGTATCTTTGAAATACGGGCGCATCTCTTTGAGGATAAGCGCTTTCCGCTTATATCTCGTCTATGCCAAGCACACGCCACGGTGCCAAAAGGTTGTTTTCGAGGGGTCTGAGCCGAAAGCAATGGCAAGAAGCGCAAGTAATGTGCTAGATATTTTCCATATGAAAGAATAGAGACATGTGGATTTGCTTTTTCATTCGTAGTCTGTTATAATAGAAATAAATTAAGCGTTTGCAGATTTTTCTTGCGCTATAAGAGACTTATAGGAAGGAACTATAACGACGGTTAGCTATAAAAATTATGGGAAATGCTAATAGATCGCGACGTGAAATGTATATAGAATAGAATCAACCGTTACTTGATATTCAGAGCCTTTCTAATATTTAGAAGCATACAAATAAAACTTAGACGTGAACTATAAAAGTTAGACTATTCAAGCTCCATTTCCAAATACTCGTTGAGTTCACGCAAGCGCTGCACTTCATCCAAAAGATCGCTTTCCGCTTCTGGCAATAATACCTTCTTCCTCGGTCTGCCTTTTGAGCCTCGTCCTCGACGTTCTGTCATAAAGCCTGCCGCTCCTTCCGTTAGGTATATGCGCTCCCATCTATGCAAAGTGGATATTGCCCCGCCCATAGAACTTTCTACAAGCCCATAGTTGCGAGCCGTTTCCCTGTAGCCCATATGGTTTTTGCGCATATCATTATAACAGACATCTTGAACTCCGCGCTATACTTTTTTTGCCATAAAATTATGCACCTCCAAAAGTCTGCCCAACTTTTGGAGGTGCATATCATCTGCTGGGTCTTTTTTATGTAAAAAGCGAGAAAATCTCCGAATTTTTCGGGATTCGTGCAGGGATTGTAGCACAGCGTTCGCGGAAGTCAACGGGAAAAATTGTCGCTGAAAATGGTCGTACTTTAGTTTATTGTATACGATCATCAAAGAGAACGATCTTTTGTACCAGATAGTAGATGAGCACTGCGGCTCCATGCGCAACGCCTGCCCGTAGGATTCGCGCACTTCCTTTTCTGTGAACTGCTGCATGGTCAATTGAGCAAATACGTAAAAAAGAGCGGAGGTTCCTCCGCTCTTTATCATTCTATTTTGTTGTTATCGTTATCACTTGTTCAAAATCATATCTCAGATTCTGCATAAAAAAACGAATGGCAAACAGATACTCTCCCGGTTGATAATATTGGGTCAAAATTCTGTCGCTTTTCTCATATTGGTAATTTTGGGGAATTTTGTGCGTCACGATGTCGTCAGTTGTATTAAAATCAGGCTCCTTTCCGATCGGTTCAAAATAGTAACTACAAAGCGTGGAACTGCCTTGGAACTCAAAGTAAGGTCCGCTCTTTCGCGTTAGTTTGACAGTATATTCCATTACTTCGCCTTGCGTAAACTCTGTTTTTGTCAACGCAACAGATAATTCAAAGTCACCTTGCTGAGGTGCATATTCGGTGCAAGCCGCCATTGCGAAAATCATAAAAACAGATAGACAAATACAAGATATTATCTTTTTCAATTTTATCATGCTCCTTATCCATAATAAGAATCAAAATCATAAGAATAAGAAATAGTTCCAGTATCAATAAAGTGGTCTAACGACGGTGAAGACATGGGTAAACGCCTCCTGTAATGGGGTTTTACAGTTAGACGTTTTTTCTATCTCCTTTTGTTGGTATTTTATAAGAAAAGACAAAAATAAGAAAAAAAGAAATCAAGCAAATTGCTACAAAAAGACAAAATATAATAGAGTTCGAAAGGCACAAATCGAACAAAAATTCATTAAGCTGAGATTCTACAACATCTCCCGAACCATTCGTCTCAGAAGTTATCGACTCAACGCACTTTATGATTGTTATGATTGCGCCTGTAATAGACATTACAAACAAGCTCATAAGAGAAATCAAAAGTTTCTTTAACTTTTTTACCGCCATACTATAGATCCATTGAACCGTGCCTATGGGTTTTCCAAGCATTTGAGAGATTTCTTTATGAGTATAACCGCCCAGCACCTTTAAAGTAACAATCTCTTTTTGAGCTTCATTCAATCCCCGTATCATGGAAAAATATCCATCCATATCAACGAAATCAGATATTCTTTTCTCTTCATATATTGGATATATATCTTCAATGTTTACAGTTGATTTAGTCCTTCTAAAATGATCCATTGCTTCATTTTTTATCACCGAATAAAGCCATGATAGCTCATTTCGGGTTGGTAGCTTGTTTAGATCTAATAAAAGTAATTTATGTATAACATTATGTATAATATCTTGACATATGTCTTCTTTGGGGATAAAAGTAAATGCTATACTATACATTTTATTGTAATGGTACAAATAGAGCAACTTTACTCCTTCGTGCCTGTCATTATTTCGCAATATCTCAAAAATCTGGTTAATTGTGTATTTTTCGTTTGACAAGTCTTTTCCCCTTAAGATATTTTATCTTATCTTTTTCAATTTATAAGGATAAGAAATAGTTCAGCTTACGTCGTCTGACGCAGAATTTGCTTGGATTGCAGGTAGATGACCTGCGATTTTTCGCGCGGGCGGCCGATGCGGGCGAGCAGCACATCGAGAAGCTTTCGTCCCAGCCCCGTCTTGTCCACATTGAAGGTGGTGAGCGCGGGGTCGCAGTTCTTTGCCTCGGGCAGGTTGTCGAACCCCGCCACCATGACGTCGCGCGGAACACGCTTTCTCAGCAGCCTGAGGGCGCGGATGACGCTGACGGCGATGGTATCGTTGGCGCAGATATAGCACTCGGGGATCTTGGTGCGGGCGATAGCGCGCGCCAGCGCCTCGGGGTCGCCGTAGGGGAAAGAGTCCTTCTCGATGAAGGAGCAGTCGGCGTCGTACTCCATACCCGCAAGGAAGAGTGCCTCGCGCATGGCGAGGAAGCGCTCGTAAAAGGAGGTGCAGTGGGTGTAGTCACCCACGAACCCGAGGGAGCGGATGCCCCGCTCGCGGATGAGCGTCAGGCAGAAGTTCTTGACGGAGGTGAAACTTTCGGGCAGGACGACGTCGTAATTGCCCGAGACGGAGAGGTAGATGGGGAAGTCGAAGAATACGGTGGGGAAGCCCAGCGAGATGAGGCGGGGCACATAGTCCGCGCCGAACAGCTCGATGCAGATGATGCCGTCCACCGCGTTTTCGTGCAGGTAGTCGACGAGGCGGTCGAAGAAGAACGCCTTGGAGACGGTGAACTGCAGAAGTTCGACGTTGTCCATCTCGTCCAGTCTCAGTTCGATGGCGCGCACGAGCTGGATGAAGAAGGTCATCGTCATGAGATGCTTGGACGTGATGAGCACGATGCGCAGGTGCTTCTTGTCCAGATCCGTCGAGGCGACGGTGCTGTAGCTCTTGTAGCCCATCTCGATGGCGGCCGCAAGTACCCGCTCGCGCGTGCGCGGCGGGACGTACTGATTGTTGAGCGCTTTGGAGACGGTGTTGCGCGAAAGCGAGAGTGCGTCCGCGATGTCCTGCACCGTGATGCGGTCCTTTTTTCCCATAATTTTCCCTCATCCCGATTATATCACACTTTACGGGTTTGTCAAGATTTATTTTGCTTTTTGTCAAAATTTCCGCACAGAATTTGGGCAAATGTAAAAATTTTTAAGATCTTTTTTCACAAATATTGACAGATTTTCACATAACGATATAATGGAAACACACGAAACATTGCATGGAAACACACGAAACATTGCGATGTTTCAAAACAAAGATAAGGGAGGTAAGCGTATGGCGAAGAGACTTTCCCGCGATGCGGAAGCTGCCGATCTGCCTGCGGAGGAGATCTCCGGGACAGGCGCGGCGGCCGAAGCGGTCGCGGAAGTCGGACAGGACGCAAAGGATGGCTTGTGGACAAAGTTCAAAAAGACTGACTTTGCGCGCAACTTCAAGCGGAACTGGACGTATCTGCTCTTTTTGATCCCGGCGGTGGTCGTCACCTTCATCTTTGCATATATCCCGATCTACGGTCTTCTGATCGCATTTCAGGACTATATGCCGGGCGACTCCATCCTGCACGGGTATTGGATCGGATTTCAGAACTTCGAAGAATTCTTCGGGAACTATGTTTTCTGGAATCTGATGGGGAATACGTTCCTTTTGTGTATTCTAGGATTTATCATCGGGTTCCCGCTCCCGATCATCGTGGCGCTCATGCTCAACTCCACGAAGAACAAGAAGCTGAGCAAGGTGCTGCAGACGCTCTTCAACGGGCCGCACTTCATCTCGCTCGTCGTGCTTGTCGGTATGCTCTATCTGTTCTTCGGGCGTTACGGGCTTGTCAACAACATCATCGAGAGTGTGGGCGGGGAGCGGTACTCCTTCTTCCTGGAGTCAGGTGCGTTCCGTCCCATGTACATCCTTTCGAGCAACTGGCAGGACTTCGGGTGGAGCTCCATCGTGTACCTTGCGGCGCTCTCGGGCGTCGACACGGCGCAGCATGAGGCGGCCACCATCGACGGCGCTTCCCGCTTCCAGCGCGTGCTGCACGTCGACTTCCCCGCCATCGCACCCATCGTCTCGGTCATGCTCATCATGTCCATCGGCGGGCTCATGGGCGTCGGGTACGAGAAGGTGCTCCTGATGCAGACGGACGGCAACCTTGAGACGAGTGAGATCATCGCGACCTACGTCTACAAGCAGGGCATCAAGAACCTCCGCCAGGGCTATGCGACGGCGGTCGGCCTCTTCAACTCGGTCATCAACCTCGTCCTGCTCGTCATTGCGAACACTTGCTCGCGGAAGTTCTCAGAGAACTCGCTCTTCTGAGGAGGTGGGAATATGAAGAATACGGCAACCGAAAACATCTCCGGCCGTGTGCAAAAGCACGAAAAGCCTAAGAAACACCGCGTCAGGGAGAGCCGCGGAGACCGCGTCTACTACGCGATCGTCTACTTCGTGCTTCTCCTCCTTGCGCTCATCGTCGTCTACCCGCTCTACTTCGTCGTCATTGCCTCCTTCTCGAGTGCGGACGCCGTGCTCGCGGGCAAAGTGTATCTCTTTCCCGTCGATATTGATTTCACGGGCTATATCCGCTGTTTCGAGCGGACAGACATCTGGATCGGTTACGGCAACACCATCTGGTACACGCTTGCCTACACTATCCTCTCTGTCGTCTTTACGGTGACGGCCGCATGGGCGCTCTCCCGCAAGACGCTGCCCTTCCGCAAGTTCTTTATGATCTTCTTTACGATCACCATGTTCTTCGGCGGCGGCCTCATTCCCTTCTACAAGGTGGTCAGCGATTTGGGGATGCTCGACAACCCGCTGTCCATCATCCTTCCCGGGACGGTCTCGGCATGGAACTTGTTCATGGCCAAGACCTTCTTCCAGACGGGCGTCTCGGACAGCATCATCGAGGCCGCCGAACTCGACGGCGCGAACAGGCTGCGCCTCTTCGTCTCCGTCATCCTGCCTCTTTCAAAGCCCATCGTGGCGGTGCTCGCGCTCTATTACGCGGTGGGGCAGTGGAACAGCTACTTCAACGCCATGATCTTCCTTCAGGACGCCGATCTCTTCCCCCTGCAGCTCGTCCTGAAGGAGATCCTGACGGCTTCCGAGTCGACGACGGGCGGTTCGGGCGAGACCATTCTCGAACAGTTCCGCCTCGCCAACCAGCTCAAGTACGTCACGGTCATCATTTCGAGCCTTCCCGTGTTCTGCCTCTATCCCTTCGTGCAGAAGTTCTTCGCACAGGGCGTCATGGTCGGCTCGCTCAAGGACTAAAAAAATTTTTTGATAAGGAGAATTATGATGAAGAAAACGATTGCGGCGATCGCGCTCGGCTGCGCGGCCATGTTCGCCCTCACCTCCCTCACCGCCTGCGGCGGCGGAGACGACCGCGAGAGCAATTCTGTCGATGCCCTCGTCGAAAATTACGGCTACCAGTGGGAGGACACTTCCGCACACATTCTCAATGAAAAGGGCGCGCAGGAGATCTCCTTCCGCATCTACTCGTCCAAGAATGCGTCCGCGAAGGACTACAACGACATGGACATCATGCAGACGCTCTATGAGGACACCAACGTCTTCGTCGAGTGGGAGAACGTCTCCGAGTCCATCTACGCGGAGCAGAAGAACCTCATCTTCAGCAACACCAACAACCGCCCCGACGCCATCTACCACGCCGGTATGAGCGCGAGCGAGATCATCCGCTATGCGTCGAGAAAGGTGCTGCTGCCCATCAGCGACTATCTCGAATATATGCCCAACTTCAGCCGCATCCTTGAGGAGCGTCCCGACATCCGCAAGCAGATCACCAACGTCGAGGACGGCAAGATCTACTCCCTGCCCCGCGTCGAGGAGATGGGGCTTTTACAGAATCCCAACCTTTTGTTCCTCAACAAGAACTGGACGCTCGAGGCCATCGAAGCGGGCGCTGTTTCGGGCCTCACCGCAGAGGACGTCAAGGACGGTATCCGCCTCACCGCGGCGCAGATGGAGAGCCTTCTCACCTACTTCCTCAACAACGACATGAACGGCAACGGCCAGAACGATGAGCGCCCGATGACCTTCGTCTACAACAACTGGCAGGGCAATCAGTGCGACCTCTACGGCATGTTCGGCCTCAACGACAACACCGACCACCGCGTCATCGTCGACGGCAAGGTGACCTACACGGTGCTCGACGACCGCTTCAAGGAAGCCACGCAGTTCATCAACGGCTGGGTGGAGAAGGGCCTCATCGACGAGGTCTCCTTCGAGCAGACGCAGGATAACTTCCTCGCAAACGGCAAGGGCACCGAGCTCTACGGCGCCTTCTATTGGTGGGAGAGTGAGACGGTCGTCTCCGATCCCGAGAACTACGTCGTCTGCCAGCCCCTCGTCGGCCCCAACGGCGATCAGACCATCTGCGTCTCCAACAACCCCGAAGTGGGTACGGGCGAAGTCGTCGTCTTTGCGGGCACGCCCAACGTCGAGGTGCTGCTCACCTACTTCGACCGCTACTACGATCCCATGATCTCCGCACAGATCAACTACGGCCCCATCGGCATCGTCTATGAAGAGGAGCTCGATGAGAACGGTATGCTCGTTCAGAAGGAATTGCCCGAAGACAAGACGGCGGACGAGCTGCGCCTTGAGAACGCGCCCCTCGGCATCTGCTATCTGAGCGACTACGCATGGGAGAACGTCGTGCACATGGAGCCCCGCGCCCGGCTGCGCCTCGAGCGCCTCGAAGCGTACGCAACGCCCTACGTTCCCGCAGGCGTGCAGCCCGTTCCCAACCTTCAGTTTACGCAGGAGGAGCTCAACACGCTCACCCTTTATGAGACCAATATCGTCAACTACATCAACCAGCACCTCATCACCTGGCTGAGGAACGGGCTTACGGACGCCGACTGGGAGGCCTTCAAGACCGAGCTTTTGAGCACGCGCGTCGGCCTGAACGAAGTCCGGAAGGTATATCAGGCGGCCTACGACAGGTATGTCGCCGAAAACTGAGGAGACATTCATGAAAAAGACATTTGCATTGCTTCTTGCTTCTGCGCTCTCGCTGGGAGCGCTCGCGGGCTGCACCCCTGCAGGGTCCGATGAGGACAACGTTGCACCCGTCATCTCGGGCGTTGCAAACACGGCGACCACCGTCGCAGGAGAAGCGTTCGATGCCCTTCAGGGCGTTACCGCCTCCGACGCGGAGGACGGCGACCTCACGGCGAGCGTCACGGTGGAGTCCATTCCCGACCTCACCTTCACTGACGGCGTCGCGACGCCTTCCATGCCGGGCAGCTATGAACTCATCTATTCCGTCGTCGACTCGGACGGCGCGGAGGGCAACGCATACTGCACCCTCACCGTCACGCGGGCAGCCTCGGAGGCCAAGGAGCTTTACTCCTTCGACTTCTCCGACGTCACTCCCGCGGAGAGCGACAAGCGCGGCTGGACGGCCGGCATCGACGAGAGCGTCGACGGAACCGCCGAGCTCAGGCAGGGCGCGTATGTCTTCGACATCGCCTCCCTCGGGGCGGCGGGCGACGGCAGCGTGACGCTCAACAAGGTGCTCGAGGACCCCGTCGCGGGCGACTACGAGATCTTCGTCTACGCGAAGTCCACCGTTCCCACTTATATGCACGTCATCGCAGAAGATGCCTCCACGGATGATTGGAAGGGTATCGGCGGCGGGTATAATCTCAAGGTAGGGGAGACGACGCAGGCGCTCTCCGCCAGGTTCACCCTCGGCGAGGACAACATGACGGACGCCGTCGATCTCCGCATCCACATGGGCAGGATCACCCCCAACCCCGAGAACCCCGCTGATACCTCGGCAGATGCCTTCACGCTCTCCATCGAGAAGATCGCCCTCTACTGCACGACGGGCACCGAGACGCGCGTCGACCTGTATTCTCAGGACTTTGCCGAGGACGCTTCCTCGGTCACGACGCAGGCGGGCGACGGCGCGGCGGCTTCCGTCTCCGCAGAGGGCGGTGCTGCAAAAGTGGACATCGCTTCCTACCACGACGAGGGCGCGGGCGGCGTGTGGAGCCTTAAAGTCGACCTCTCCCTTGCAAACGTCGTCATCGAAGAGGGCGCAAAGTACGGCTATTCGCTCAAAGTTGCCGCAGAGAGTGCGCAGGCGGGCGAACTGCTCGTCGAGAGCAGGGATGCGGGCGTCCGCGCCAACTTCAACTCCTTCTCCGTTGCGGCGGGCGAGACCAAAGAGGTGACGGGCGTGTTCACGGCAGAGGCGGGCATCGCCTCCGACCCCGTGCTGCGCTTCCAGATCGGCAATCCCGAGGCGGGCGTCTCTTCCAACGTGCTCACGCTGGACGATCTCGTGTTCTACCGCCTCGACGGCGACAAGCGCACCGACAGGACGCTCCTCGACAGGTTCCTGCTCTTCGGCGCAGGCTCTTCCAACGAACTCAACGAAGAGAAGCCCTACGAAGTGTTCAACGGCTCGGACGACAGCGCATCGCAGCTGGGCATCGGCACCATGTACGTCGAGGACGGTAAGCTCGTCTACCACATCGAAGAGGCGGGCGAGGCGGACTGGCACAATAAGCTCGTCTTGGGCTACAAGGCCAACCCGCTCGTCCTTCCCGGCAACTCCTATTACACCTTCATCATCAAGATCAAGGCGAGCGCGCCCGTCACGTTCAACTTCTATGTGCACGACCTCAACGCCATCGATTGGGACAGCGGCCTTCTCGTGCGTGAGAACGGCGTCTCCGTCGGCACCGAGGAAGTCACCCTCGAATATACGACCACCAACGCGCCCATCGGTGAGAGCGGCTACGAAATGCTCTTCCAGTTTGGTTCGGCTGCCCTTGCGGCCGTCGGCGACGTCGTCATCGAAGTCTCCGAGATCACCGTCCTGCAGAGCGAACTCATCTGAAAATGACCTTCCCCGCCCGTGCGGGCGGGGAATAAGGAGGATATCATGAACACCCTTTATGCCATCGGGGAAATGCTCATCGACTTTACGGCTCAGGAGCCGGGCGTCTTGGAGCTCGCTTCGACCTTCCGCAAGAACGCGGGCGGCGCGCCCGCCAACGTCGCGGTGTGCGCGGCACGGCTGGGCTGCCCTGCGAGCGTCATCACCAAGCTGGGAAAGGATCCCTTCGGCAACTTCCTTGCAAACACCCTTGCGAGCGAGAACGTCGGCACACAGTACGTCTTCCGCACGGGCAAGGCGAACACGGCGCTCGCCTTTGTCGCCCGCGACGAGCGCGGCGAGCGGAGCTTCTCCTTCTACCGAAATCCCTCGGCGGATATGCTGCTCGAAGAGGAGGAAGTGCGCACTATTCCCTTTAAGGAGGGAGACATCCTGCACTTCTGCAGCGTCGACCTGTGCGACGCCCCCGTGCGGATGGCCCACGTCGTCGCCATCGAGCGGGCGCGGGCGGCGGGAGCGCTCGTCAGTTTCGACCCCAACCTCCGATACAACCTCTGGGAGAGCGCCGAGGAACTCCTGCGCGTCGTGCGCGAATTTTTGCCCCTTGCCGACATCGTCAAGGTGAGCGATGAGGAGCTCTTGGACATCACGGGCATCGAGGACGAGAGAAAGGCGGTCGAGAGCCTCTTTAAGGGCGAAGTCAAGCTCGTCTTCGTCACCAAGGGCAAGGGCGGCGCGGCCGCCTACACCAAGGAGACGGAGGCGTGGGAGCCGACCGACCTTACCTCCCCCGTCGTCGATACGACGGGCGCGGGAGACAGCTTCATCGGCACCATCCTCTCGATCATCCTTGAAAAGGGCGTCGCTCTCTCGCGCGAGGACCTTTCGGAAATGCTCAGGACCGCCAACCGTGCGGCCACCATCGTCGTCTCGCGCGAGGGCGCCATCCCCGCCATGCCAACGCGGGCGGAACTTTTCGGGGAGAATAAGGCATGAGCAAGAGACATCTCGTCACGGCGGCCGTCCTCACGGCGATCGCGCTTTGCCTAGCCGCGGGCTGCGGCGGGGGAGGGGAGCCGACCGTCGATCACGACGAGCACGACAAGGACTTCTCTCCCTACCGCACGGCGGGGGCGATGGAGAAGGCCTACGACTACAGCCACTTCTTCCTCCCTGAGGAGGACGGCGGCGAGCAGCCCTATGTGGGCGACCCCATGCCCTACTATGAGGACGGCGTCTACTACATCTACTACCTGAAGGAGGGCGGCGATTCCTACAACCACTCGCTCTACCTCACGACCACAGAGGACTTCGTCACCTACGAGGAAGTGCAGGAGCCCATTCTCGAGGCCTCGCGCGGATCCGAACAGGACGCGTGGGTGGGCACGGGTTCCGTCGTCAAGGTGGGGGAGAAATACTACCTCTTCTATACCGGCCACAACGACGGCCGCGACATCCACGAGACCATCATGGTCGCCGAAGGCACGAGCCTCACGTCCTTTGAGAAGAAGGAGGGGTGGGAGATCGCGCCTCCCGCGGAGCTCGGGCAGAAGAACGACTTCCGCGATCCTCAGGCCTATTACGACGAGACGACGGATACCATCACGCTCACCATCACGGCGGCGCAGAACGACATCGGCAGGGTGGTCAAATACACTCTGAACGGCGATCTGAGCGACCCGCAGTATGGCGGCGTCATCTTCACCAATCCCGAGGAGATCGTGGGCGACGTGTGGAATCTCGAGTGCTCGGACACCTTCCGGATCGGCGACAAGTGGTATCTCACCTTCTCCGCGCAGGACGGCGTCCTCTGGTACACCTCGGCAGATACGCGCTACGGCGTGTATGAGGCCGAGCCCAAGCCCCTCGACGGGCACCTCTTCTACGCAGCCAAGTCGGTGACGGACGGCGAGGACACCTACATGGTGGGCTGGGCGCGCCGCTCGGAGTCTCCTTCCTCGACGCAGGACGTCAGGGCATGGGCGGGCAACCTCGTCGCACAGAAGGTGGTCGAGACGGAGGACGGCATCGTCCTTGCGCCTCTCGACGCTTACCTCGCGGCGGACATTCAGCGCACGCTGCTCTCCGAGAGCGAGGTCTCTCCCGCCGCAGGCGAGTATGTGGACAGCTTCACCTGTCAGGAGCGCTATATCGTGACGGGCAGCTTCACCTTCGAGGGCACGGGCGACTTCGGCTTCGCCTTCGACTACAACGGCAGGAAGGACCGCTATAAGCTCGTCTCCTTCTCGCCCGAGCAGCAGGCGATGTCGCTTTCTTTCAACCTCGGCACGACGCCCATCACCTCGGTGCCCGTCTCGCTTGAAGCGGGAAGATCCTATCCCTTCACCTATGTGCAGGAGGGATCGGTGGGCATCCTCTACCTCGACGGACAGGCCGCGCTCACCGTGCGCGTCTACGGCGTGAGCGGGAGAGCCGTCAAGCTGTACTCGGAGGACGGGAACGTCACCTTTTCCGATCTCAAACAATTCACCTATTCTTACTGAGCGACAGGGAGCCAACATGAAACCCAAACAGCAGACAGGCAATGTCAACGCGACGAACGTCGCGGATTCGTACATCGTACACAGTCTCGCATCCGTCAAAAAAGGATACCGCCATACCTATCACGTCATGCCGCCCGTCGGCTGGATGAACGACCCGAACGGCTTCTGCTATGCGTTCGGCAAGTATCAGCTCTTCTTCCAGTTCTACCCTTACGGCGCGGCATGGAACTCCATGCACTGGGGCCACTATACCACGGAGGACTTCGTGAAGTGGCAGCTCCAGCCCACCGCGCTCGCCCCGAGCGGCACGGCGGACCGCGACGGCTGCTATTCGGGCTCGGCGATCGTCAAGGACGGTAAGCTCTACCTCATGTACACCTCCGTCCTCGGCAGCCGCCAGACGCAGTCGCTCGCCGTCTCTTCGGACGGTGTCCACTTTGAAAAGCTCGGCGAGGTCATCAAGAGCGACCAGCTCCCCAAGAGCTGCGCCCGCTCTGACTTCCGCGACCCCAAGGTGTTCAAGCGCGGGGAACTGTATTACGCCGTGCTCGGCTCGCTCTCGACGCAGCAGGAGGGGCAGATCCTCTTATACCGCTCGCCCGACCTTTTCAAATGGGAGTATGTCGGCACGCTGCGGAGGGATATGCTCACGACGCGCGGCATTTACGAGTGCCCCGACCTCATCTCTCTCAGCGGCAAGGACATCCTCATTGCGAGCCCGCAGGGGTACGAGACGCAGGACTGGCGGTACGAGAATCTTCATTCCTCCATCTATATGGTGGGGGAGCTCAACACCGAGAAGGGGAGCTTCCACATCGACGACGAAGACGAGATCGACGGCGGCATGGACTTCTATGCCCCGCAGACGCTCTCGGCGCCCGACGGACGCACCGTCATGATCGCCTGGATGCAGATGTGGTCGCGCACCACGCCCACGGCTCAGCACGGCTGGGTGGGCAGCATGACGCTGCCGCGCGAACTCACGCTGAAGGACGGCAAGCTCTATCAGGCGCCCGTCCGCGAGATCGAACGCTATCGTTGGAACGAGGTGCGCGTCGACCGCGTTCCCCTTTCGGGGGAGGTCACGCTTGCGAATGTCAAGGGTACCTGCGTCGAGCTTTCGTTCACGCTCGAACCGGGTACGGCGGAGCGCGCCGGCGTCAAAGTCTTCAGCGACGGCACGCATGACGCCCGCATCTACTACGACCGCGCGAGCGACAAGGTGGTGTTCGACCGTTCCCGCATGGGCATCGATATCGCCTGCGACGTCAAGGAGCGCGACGCAAGCATCCGCAGCGTCAGAGTGGACCACGGGAACGGACGCATCTCAATGCGCATCTTCCTCGATGTATCCAGCTGCGAGGTGTTCCTGAACGGCGGCGAACGCACGATGACGGGCAACGTCTATTCGGAGGGCAGCGGCATCTCCTTCTTCGCGGAGGGCGGCGAGGCGGTCCTTGCGGATATCAAAAAGTACGACATTGTCGTTTGATCCCGCAGGCGGCAAAGAACAGCACTCTTTCCCCCAATATCTGTTCTTTCCCTATATGCGGCGGAGCCTTCGGGCTCCGCTTATTTTTTTCTGCATAAAAAACAGGCGTCCGTGCGGACGCCCGTTTTATATTTGTTTGGAATGGTCATCTGTCCTCGCGGAAGTACGAAAGCCCCAGACTTGCGGGGGGCTGCATCTCGCGGTGGCCGACGATGCTCGTTGCGATGAGCACCAGAATGGTCACGGCGAAGGGAACGATGTTGAGCAGGGGGATCTGCTCGAAGGAAATGCCCTGGATGTACGAGGAGAGGATGTAGAGCGCGCCGAAGACGATGGAGCCGAGGATGGCGAACGCGGGCTTCCACATCGCAAAGATGACGAGCGCGATGCACAGCCAGCCGATGCCCTGGATGGTCTGATCGACGGTCGAGCCGACGATGCCGCCCATGTAGTCCATGACGTAGCACAGCCCGCCGAGGCCCGCGATGGCGGCGCCGAGGAGGATGGCGGTGTACTTGTAGCCCGTCACGTTGATGCCGACGGCATCCGCCGTTGCGGGGCTTTCGCCGACCGCGCGCAGGCTGAGCCCCGCCTTCGTATAGCGCAGAACGACGGCTGCGATCACCGCAATGACGATGGCAAGATACACGAGGATGCCGTGGTCGAGGAAGAGCGTGCCGAACCAGCCCAGACTATCCGCACCCGGAAGGGGATGGTTGAAGAAGTGGAGTCCCGCCTGCGAAAGCTGCGTGCTGACGCCCTCCGAGAGGACGGCATTGTTGAGGAAGAAGGAGGTAAAGCCCACGCCGAAGATGGTGCAGGCAAGGCCCGTCACGTTCTGATTGGAGCGGAGGGACACCGTCAGAAAGCCGTAGACGGCGCCGAGAGCTGCCGCAAACAGCATTGCGAACAGGATGCCCATGAGCACGACGAGGAAGGCACTCGGGGCGGGGGAGGCGAGATAGCACAGCTTGACGCCGAGGCATCCGCCCGCTGCGCCCATGCACATGATGCCGGGGATGCCGAGGTTGAGGTGCCCCGACTTTTCCGTCAAAATTTCACCCACGCAGCCGAAGAGGAAGATGACGCCGAATTCGATGGCGCTTGTCAGAAAGGTGAGCATTCAGTTTGCCTCCTTTGCGCCCGCGTCTTCGGGAAGGGGCGCCTGTTCTTGTCCGCCGTCCTCGGGGGAAGCGGGCGTTTCTTCGCCGGGCTGCTTCTTCTGCCTGCCCGCGAAGTGGACGCGGTAGCGGATGAAGAACTCACAGCCGATGAAGAAGAAGTACACGAGACCGATGACGGTATCGGAGAGCGCTTCGCTCGTGAAGCCGAACTCGGTGCAGACCTGCGCCATGCCGCGCGTGAGGAAGTTGATGAAGAAGGCGATACCCGCCATGATGAGGGGATCGAGGTTGCCCATCCAGGCGACCATGATGCCCGTAAAGCCCATGTTGCCGTCCATCGTGGTGCTGACCATGCGGTTGATGGAACCCGTCAGAACGAACCCGACGAGCCCGCACAGCGCGCCCGAGAGGAGGAGCGTGCGGATGATGACCTTCCTGACGTTGATGCCCGCATAGCGCGCCGTGTTTTTGCTGTCGCCGATGAGCGCCACTTCATACCCGTGCTTGGAAAAGCGCAGATAGAGATAGATGGCGGCGGTGACGACGGCAAAGAGGAGAACGGGGAGAAGGCTCTTGCCCATCTGCCCTTCGCCGAGGGGAGGCAGCACGCCCTCCGTCAGAGGCGGCATTGCGCCCGTGCCGCCCGGGTACCAGAAAGAGATGAAGAACGCCACGAGATACATCGCGATGTAATTCATCATCAGGGTAAAGAGCGATTCGTTGGTGTTGAAGAACGCCTTGAAGATCGCGGGGATGACCGCCCAAAGCGCGCCTGCCGCAAGGCTTGTAACGAGCATGATGAGCCAGACGAGGGGATCGGGCAGTTTTCCGCCGAGGTATTTTAAGCAAATGGCGCATGCAAGGCAGCCCATGAGGATCTGCCCGTTGCCGCCGAGGTTCCAGAATTTCATCTTGAAGGCGACGACGAGCGCGACCGCGACGCCGAGCAGCAGGAAGGTGTTCTGGAATAAGAGCCAGATGCGGCGCTCGGTGCCGAAGGCGCCCGAAAAGAGCGCGCCGAAGAAGCCGAAGAAGCCCTGCGAGCGGGGCGCCGCCGCCGAGATGACGATATCGCTCAGAATGAGGGCGATGAGGACGGCTGCCGCGCGGATGAGAAGTCCCTTCCAGAGGGGCAACCCTTCGCGGCGCGTGATGTGGATGAACGGTTCTTTGGTGTTTTTCATGCCTGATCCTCCCCGATCCTCGTGTCTTTTGCAACGCCCATCGGCTTGCCCTTCTCTTCTTCGAGGTCGAGTGCGCCCGCCATCATGAGGCCGAGCTGTTCCTTGGTCGTCTTTTCGGCGTGTACGACGCCCATCATCTTCCCGTGGCAGAGCACCATGATCTTGTCGCACAGGGCGAGCATGACGTCGAGGTCTTCGCCGATGAAGAGGATGCCCGTTCCCGCCTCCTTCTGACGGTTGAGGATGTCGTAGATGAGATAGGACGAGTTGATGTCCAGCCCTCGCACGGGGTACGCCGTGATGAGCACGTTGGGCTCGATGAGGATCTCGCGGCCCAAGAGCACCTTCTGCACGTTGCCGCCCGAAAGCCGCCTTACGGGCGTCTCCGTCGACGGGGTGACGATGTCGAGCTCCTCGATGATGCGTTCTGCCTCCGCGCGCGCCTTCTTGCGGTCGACGAAGGGGCAGTGCCTGTTCAAAAACTCCGTAAAGCGGTTGCGCGCGTTCTTTTTCTTGGCCTGTTCGGGCGTGTCCTCGTCCGAAAGGGGAAGGGGTTTGATGCCGTAACCGTGATCTTGGTAGTTTTTGAGCATCATGTTGTCCGTGACGGACATGGAGGGCGCAAGACCCATGCCGAGGCGGTCTTCGGGGATGAAGCTCATCGCAACGCCGCGCGCGCTGATGGCGCGGGGGCTGAGGCCCACGATGCTCTCGCCCTCATGATAGATGCCGCCCGATTCGATCTTTCTCAGCCCTGCGATCGCCTCGCACAGCTCTCTTTGTCCGCAGCCCGCGATGCCCGCAACGCCCAAAATTTCGCCGCCGCGGATGAAGAAGTTCAAGTTTTCGATGGCGTGGCTTCCTTCGTCGCTGTTGACGGTGAGATCCCTGATCTCGAGGAGGGGCCGGTCGGCATGCGCTTCGGGACGGGAGATGTTGAGCGTGATCTTCTCGCCCACCATCATCTCGGTGAGGGAAGCGGGGTCGGTGTCCGCCGTGTCGACGCAGCCGATATACTCGCCCTTTCTGAGGACGGCGACGCGGTCGGAGATCGCCATCACCTCGTTGAGCTTGTGTGTGATGATGATGATGGACTTGCCGTCCGCCTTCATGGCGCGCATGACGGAGAACAGCTTTTCTGTCTCCTGCGGGGTGAGCACCGCCGTGGGCTCGTCGAGGATGAGGATGTCCGCGCCGCGGTAGAGCACTTTGACGATCTCCACCGTCTGCTTTTCCGAAACGGACATATCGTAGATCTTCTTTTTGGGGTCGATCTCGAAGCCGTATTTTTCGGCGATCGCCTTGACTTCTTCGTTGATGCGGGCAAGGCCGCTCCCTTTGGTGCCGAGCACGATGTTCTGGGCGGCGGAGAAGATGTCGATGAGCTTGAAGTGCTGATGCACCATGCCGATCTTGTAACGGAAGGCGTCCTGCGGGGAGGAGATGCGCGCCTCTTCCCCGTTCACGAAGATGTGCCCTTCGTCGGGGTAGTAGATGCCCGAGATCATGTTCATGAGCGTCGTCTTGCCGCTGCCGTTTTCGCCGAGCAGCGCCAAAATTTCGCCCTTTTTCAGGGTGAGGTCGATGTTCTTGTTCGCCGCGACCGAGCCGAAGTACTTGCTGATATTTTGTAGTTGCAGGGCGTATTCGTCCACGTTGGTACCTCGCAAAAAATGTTCCGAAAAAGGACAAGCGGCGGAGAGGATATCTTCGCCGTCTTGTCGTATGTGCTGTGTGTTATCGCCTTGCGATCAGAATGCTGCGTTGAGCAGGGTGATGCCGTCGATCTGGATGTCGAAGTAGGGAGCGGTGCGGTACTTGGATTCGTAGAACACGCCGTTTTCCACAACTTCGTGATCGGGGGTGTAAGCAGTGTCGAAGTCAACGTCTGCCATGTAAGAGGTGAGGTGACCGTTTTCATCGACCTTTGCGTGCACGTTCTTCTCGTCGGTGACCGTAACGGTGAACTTGGAGCAGTCGAAGACGTGAAGGGTGCCCGCTTCGAGCTGCGCCTTGACTTCTTCGATCTTCTTCGCGGTGCCATCGGCTGCCGCAGCGCCGAGCTCGGTGAGGGCGACGGAACCGTCTGCAAGCGTACCCGTCCAGTCGTCGTCGATCTCATCGCCGTTCGTAACGCAGTCGATCATGTACTCAAAGTAAGGCTCCCAGTTGACATAGGAGGAAACGATGAAGGTGTTGGGGCAGGAAGCTGCCGTGCTGCCGTTGTAGGAGACGTTGGGGACCTTTTTTGCTTCGCAGGCAGAAGGAGCGCCCATGGAGTCTGCATGCTGCGAGATAAGCGCTGCGCCGTTGTTGATGAGGGTGTTGGCGCCTTCTCTTTCCTTGCCTTCGTCGTACCACGAACCCGTGAAGGTGACTTCCATCGAAACGCTGATGTCCGTCTCTTCTTCGACGACGGACTGTGCGCCGAGGAAGAAGGAGGTATAACCCGAAATAACTTCCGCATAGGTGTACGCACCGACGTAACCGATCTTGATGTTGCCGTCTGCGTCGAAGTTGTTGGGTTTGAGCGCGTCTGCTTCATACATTTCAACGAGCTTCATGCCGGCAGCGACGCCCGCAAGATATCTGCCCTCGTAGATATGCGCGAACGCATTGTGGAAGTTGTCGAGACCGGCGGTGTGCGCCTGATTGCCCGTCGCGTGGCAGAACTCAACGTCAGGGAATTCCTGTGCGGCCTGGATCATGAACTTCTCATGACCGAAGGAATCGGCGAAGACGACGTCGCAGCCCATATCCGCAAGATCGGCAGCCGCGTCGTAGCAGGAGTTGTCCTCGGGGATGTTCGTCTTGATGATGAGGTGGTCTTCGTCGATGCCCTTCTTTTCGCAGGCTGCCTTGATGGCGTCGAGGAAGTTCTTGTCGTACGTCGACTTGTCGTCGTGGAGGGCGATGAAGCCGACCGTGATGCTGTCATTGCCGCCGTTTCCGCCGTTGCCGCCGTTGCCGCCGTTGCCGCCCTCTTTGCAGGAAGCGAGCAGGCATGCGCCCGTGACCGTCATGGCAGCAGCAAGACCCAAAGCCAAAAGTTTCTTCATACTATTCTCCTTTTGCATAATAATGCATTAAAATTGGTACCGAGGGAAGAAAAAACCGCGCTTTTACTGCGCGCGGAAGGTGACGCTCTCGTCGGTCATGGCGTCGATGATGGCAAGAGAATCGATGCGGACGCCCTCTTTTCTCAGCTGGTCGCCTGCTTCCTGGAATCCCTTTTCGATGGCGATGGCGCAGCCGACGAGCTCCGCCCCCGCCTCCTTGATGATGTGCATGAGCCCGCGCACGGCGTTGCCGTTGGCGAGGAAATCGTCGACGATGAGCACCTTTTCGCCCGCAGGAAGGTATTCCCTTGCGACGGCGATCTCATACGTTTCGTGATGCGTGAAGGAATAGACGGGCGCCGTATATACCGATTTGGGCATATTGGCGCTTTTATGCTTCTTTGCAAACACGGTGGGGACGTGCATGGCGATGCCCGCCGCGACGGCGAGCGCGATGCCCGAAGATTCGATGGTGAGGATGCGGGTGACGCCCGTGCCTTCGTAGAGGCGGGCGATCTCCTTGCCGATCTCCATGATGAAGTCGGAATCCATCTGCTGGTTCAAAAAGCTCCCGACCTTGAGGACGTTCCCGGGGAGGACGGTGCCTTCTTTTACGATCTTTTCTTCGAGTGCCTTCATATCGTTTCCCTTCGTGAAGATACAACTACTATACCACATTGGATAGGGGATGTCAAATCATTCGCCAAATTTCGTCATTTTTCTTGCCTGCACGTTTTTTTCTTGCCCCGATGTTCGTTTGTTACATTTTTATTGCGGCCGCCCCGCAGACGAGGATATCCTGCGCGCGGCAGGGCGCGTTTTCGGCAAAAGTTCCCATGATCCGACATATTTCGCCCCTTGACGGCGGCGGCATCTTGTGATACCATCAGGAAAGAATACGGCGGGCGCTGCCCGCTTTTTGGAGGTATCAGATGAAGACAAAGACGAAACGGCTGGCGGTGTGCGCGCTCGCGTGCGCCCTGACGGCGGCAGCGGGAGTGCTGCTGCCCGGGAATGCGCTTCCGGCAAATGCCGGGGAGGCGGTGGCTGCGGGAGAAGTCTGCTCCGGGGCCGCAGAGCAAAGAGCGCTGTTTGCGCTGCTCAATTTTTATATGGAAGGTTCGGACGGGGAGGTCCGCGGGATCCTCAAAAACGAGTTCACCCTTTTTCCCGGCATCGTACAGGTGCAGATCGAATTGTTTTCCTCCCCGGTCTATACCGAATCTTATGAAGAGATGCAGCTCGAGCGCCGCATTTACAACGGCGATCTCGACCAGGGCGAGCAGCTCGTGGCGCGCGCTTCGACGGACGGGGAACAGCGTTACTGGATGGCGCGTACGATGTCGAACATCGACGGACAAGGGAACCGTTACACCGTCTACGGCCCCTATCTTTTTGACGGAAACGGGACGCTCCTCCAATCTTGGGAACAATGACCTGCGGCATTCTTGCCGAAAAAATGTAGTTTTTTGAAAGACCGCCCTTGCAGGCGGCCTTTTTTCTGCCGACGGGGAAAATCCGCCGCGGTCTCGCGCATATAAGGGAATTTTAACAGAAATATCACAAAAAACGATGGCGCGGGAAGCGTTTCCTTTCGCAATGCGTTTGACAGCGTACCGCCTCCGCGCTATAATAGAGGGCGATTTTCGGGGACTGCGCCCTCTGGCGCGTTCCGCGGAAGGAGGAACTATGAGCAAAAAAAAGACAGCGGTCTTTCTCATTGTCGCTGCCGCCGTCATCGCGGCGCTCGTTGCGGGCATCGTCCTTACGGACGGGCTCTACGAAAAGGCGGGCTCCGTCAACGAGACGATGCAGGACGCCGTGCTGCACGAGGGCGATAAAATAAGCTTTTTCGGCATGGGGGTCAATCCCGCCGTCCTCTCGGCATTCGTCGTCACGGGCATCCTGCTCGTATTTGCGGCGGCCGTGCGCATCTTCGTCATCCCGAAGTTCTCTTACATCCCGAGTAAGTTCCAGCTGCTTCTGGAGCAGGCGGTGGGGATGTTCGAAAACCTCGCAAAGACCAACAGCCCGCACCGCAACAACTTTTTGGGGGCGTACCTCTTTGCGGCGGGGGCGTACATCAGCATCGGCACCCTCTTTGAGCTCGTCGGCATCCCGTGGATGACGGCGGCGGGGGCTTCCGTGTCGCTGCCCGCGCCTCTTTCCGATATCAACGGCGCGATCATGATGGGGTGTTTGTCCTATCTCGTCATCCTCTCGGGCGGCATTTTTTCCAACGGATTCCGCGGCGTGGGGAGGACGCTGAAAGAGTTTTCCCTGCCCATCTCCATGAGCTTCCGTCTCTTCGGCGCGCTTTTGTCGGGGTTGCTCGTCACCGAGCTCGTCTATTCCTATCTCGCGCTCTCCTTTGTGTTGCCCGTCGTCGTGGGCGTGCTCTTCACCATTTTGCACGCCCTCATCCAGACGTACGTGCTCACCATGCTCACGGCGCTCTTCTACGGTGAAGTGAGCGAGCCGCCCGTCCTCAAACCCAAGACCAAAAAACAAAAGAAAGTCCCTTCGGAGGTCACATCCAAATGAAACAGCTCACTTCTATGAAAAAGATCGTCTTTGCAGTCTGCATCGTCTTTGCGCTCCTTTCCGCGGCGCTTCTTGTTACGGGCTTTGCGATGAACGCGAACGAGCCCGCGTACACGGGCTCTGTTCTCGTCGTGTCCGCCGAGGAAGCGGCAGGGGAGACTGTCGATGAAACGCAGCCCGCCGAAGAGGGGGCGGAAGAGGCGGAGGATAGTTCCATCGGCGCCAAAGCGATCGGCGCGGGCATCGCGGTCGGGCTTGCGGCTGCGGCGGGCGCCGTCGGCATGGGCATCGCCGTCGCCAAGACGAGCGAAGCAACGGCGCGCCAGCCCGAAGCGGAGGGCAAGATCCGTTCTTCTCTGATGCTCGGCCTCGTCTTCATCGAGACGGCGATCATCTACGCCCTCATCGTCGCCATCCTCATCATCTTTGTCCTGTAACGGGAGGGCAGCCATGCTGTATAACATCGCGGCAGTGCCGCTCAACATCGATTGGCAGCAGATCTTATTGCACCTTCTCAATTTCGTCATCCTCTTTGCGGGGCTGTATCTCCTTTTGTATAAGCCCGTCAAGGCGTTCATGCAAAAGCGCAGGGAGCACTACGAAAAGATGGACAAAGACGCCGAAGAAAAGTTCAAAAAGGCGGACGCGGCGCGAGCGGAGTACGAAGAAAAGCTCTCTTCGTGCGACCGCGAGATCGAAGAAAAGCGTGCGGCGGCAAAGAAGGAGCTCGACCATTACGAACAGATGAGGAAGAGCGCCGCCGAAGAGGAGGCGGACGCCATCCTTGCGGAAGCGCGCAAGAAGGCAGCCGAAGAAAAGCGGCACGCCCTGCGCGCGGCACGGCGGGAAATTTCCGCGCTCGTTTCGGACGCGACGGAAAAGCTCGTCTTGAAAGAGACGGCGCAGGAAGCGTACGATCAGTTCCTCAACGCCGCCGACGATAAGCATGAGGAGCCTCGCGCATGAGCCGCACCGCCTATCTCTATGCCGCCCTCCCGCCCACAAAGGAGCAGGAGGAGCGCTTTTTGGCATTTCTGAAGGAGCGCTATCACGAAGATTTTACGCTCGAATACCGCGAGAGCAAGGCGTATCCGGGCGGCTTCCGCCTCGAAGTGGGGGCAGAGGTCTTCGACTGGAGCCTGAGCGGAAGGTTCCGCCAGCTCAAGGACGCCCTCATGCAGGCGATCGGCGAGAGCGGGGATATCATCCCTCTTCTGCGCAGCCGCCTCGACGAATGGACGCCCAAGGCGATCGCCGAAGAGATCGGCACCGTGCTCTCGGTGGGCGACGGCATCGCCGAAGTGAGCGGGCTCGAACACGCCGAATACGGCGAAATTCTGCTCTTTTCCGCAGGCATCCGCGGCATGGTGCTCAACTTAAAGCGCGAGAGCGCGGGCTGCATCCTCTTCGGCGACGAAAGCGCCGTTTCGGAGGGGAGCGCCGTCCGCCGTACCAAGCGCCGCGCGGGCATGCCCGTCGGCGAGCGCTTTTTGGGGCGCGTCGTGGGGGCGCTCGGCGACCCCGTTGACGGCATGGGCGAGATCATGGCGGAAGGCTACCGCCCCGTTGAAGCGCCCGCGCCCTCGATCATCGACCGTCAGCCCGTCAATAAGCCTTTGGAAACGGGCATCCTTGCCATCGACAGTATGTTCCCCATCGGCAGGGGGCAGCGCGAACTCATCATCGGCGACAGGGGCACGGGCAAAACCGCCATCGCCCTCGACGCCATCCTCAATCAGAAAGATAAGAACGTCGTCTGCATCTATGTCGCGATCGGGCAGAAGGCGAGCTCGGTCGCCCGCCTCGTGGAGACGCTCCGCTCGCACGGCGCGCTCGACTATACCGTCGTCGTCAACGCCTCGGCGGGGGAGTCGGCGTCGCTGCAATATATCGCCCCGTACGCGGGCTGCGCGCTCGGCGAATACTTCATGGAGCGCGGAAGGGACGTGCTCATCGTCTATGACGATCTAAGTAAGCACGCCGTCGCATACCGCGCTTTGAGCCTGCTTTTGGGGCGTTCCCCGGGCAGAGAGGCGTACCCCGGCGACGTCTTTTACCTGCATTCCCGTCTGTTGGAGCGGGCGGCGCACCTTTCCGAGGCGCGCGGCGGCGGCTCCATGACGGCGCTTCCCATCGTGGAGACGCAGGGCGGCGACGTCTCGGCGTATATCCCCACCAACATCATCTCCATCACGGACGGGCAGATCTTCCTCGAAAGTTCGCTCTTCTTCGCGGGGCAGCGGCCCGCCGTCAACGTGGGGCTCTCCGTCTCGCGTGTGGGCGGCGACGCGCAGACCGGGGCGATGAAGCGCGCTTCGGGCACGCTGCGCCTCGATCTTGCCCAATACCGCGAGATCGAAGTGTTCACGCAGTTTTCGAGCGACCTCGACGAAGCCACCCGCCTTCAGCTCCGGTACGGTCACGGGCTCATGCTGCTTCTCCGGCAGAAGCAGGGCTGCCCCATCCCCCGTCACAGGCAGGTATTTACGCTCATCGCGGCGCTCCGCCGTGTGATGCAGGACGTCGAGCCCGATGAGATCCCCGCCTTCACCGAAGAACTTTTGACTTATCTCGAACACGCCGCGCCCGAGATCGCAGAGCGCATCCGCCAGGAAGGCAAGCTTTCCCCCGAAGACAAGGCGCGCATCGAAGCGCTCTCCGATCAGTTCCTTGCCGACAGGAAGGCGCGCAGGGAGGCATAAATGGCGGGGCTCAAAGAGATCAGGTCGCGCATGGACAGCGTGCGCGACACGCAGAAGATCACGCAGGCGATGTATCTCATCGCTTCCGCCAAGATGCGCAAGGCGAAGGAGGAGCTCGACCGCACCCGCCCCTTCTTCAACGCCGTGCAGGCGGAGATCAAGCGCATCTTCCGCACGGACGCCAAAGTGGAGGATCGCTACTTCTATCCCCTCGAAGGGAAGCTCCCCGAAGGGACGGTGGGGTGCCTCGTCATCACGGCGGACAAAGGCCTTGCGGGGGCGTACAATCAGAACGTCATCAAGGCGGCAAGAGAACTTCTGGACGAATACCACGGCAATACCGAACTCTTCGTCGTGGGGGAATACGGGCGGCAGTACTGTATGCGGCACGGCATCCCCATCCGCAGGAGCTTTTTATACACGGCGCAGAACCCCACCATGCCGCGCGCGCGGGAAATTTCCACGGTGCTCCTCGAAGGGTTCGACGAGGGGCGGCTGAAAAAGATCTTCGTCGTCTATACCGATATGAAGAACGGCATGGAGGCGGAAGTGCGCGTCACGCGCCTTCTTCCCTTCCACCGCTCGCAGTTTTCTTCCGACCGCCCCGCCGAAAAGACGGAGTTTGAATTCTCGCCCGATCTCCGCACCGTGCTCGACAGCATCATCCCGAGCTATTTGTCGGGCTTTATCTACAGCGCGCTGCTCGACAGCTTCTGCTGCGAACAGAACGCGCGCATGACGGCGATGGATTCGGCAAACCGCAACGCGCAGGAGATCCTGGATACGCTGCGCGTCCGCTTTAATCATGTGCGCCAGGGGGCGATCACGCAGGAGATCACCGAAGTCTCTGCGGGCGCCGCGGCGCAGAAGGGAGACAGCTTATGACAAAAGGCGTCATCGTGCGCGTCGAGGGCTCTGTCGTCGACGTCGCATTCGAACAGGGGAAACTTCCGCGCATCCGCGAAGCGCTCACTGTTCGGGCGGGCGGAAGGCAGCTCGTCATGGAGGCGGCGCGGCACGTCGAAGGGAACGCCGTCCGCTGCATCATGCTGGGCGGCAGCGAAGGGCTCGCCCGCGGCATGGAAGTGATTGCCGAGGGCCGCACCATCGAAGTGCCCGTGGGCGAAGGGACGCTCGGCAGGATGTTCAACGTCCTCGGCGAGCCCATCGACGGCGGGGAGCCCGTCGAAACGGAAGAGCGTTGGTCCATCCACCGCAGCGCGCCCTCCTTCGAAGAGCAGTCTCCCGCCGTGGAGATCTTTGAAACGGGCATCAAGGTCGTCGATCTTCTGGAACCCTACGCAAAGGGCGGCAAGATCGGGCTTTTTGGCGGCGCTGGCGTCGGTAAGACGGTGCTCATCCAGGAGCTCATCCACAACATCGCGACGGAGCACGGCGGATATTCCATCTTCACGGGCGTCGGCGAGCGCAGCCGCGAGGGCAACGACCTGTGGCTGGAGATGAAGGAGAGCGGGGTCCTCAATAAGACGGCGCTCGTCTTCGGGCAGATGAACGAAGCGCCCGGCGTGAGGATGCGCACGGCGCTCACGGGGCTCACGATGGCGGAATACTTCCGCGACCGCGAAAATAAGGACGTGCTCCTCTTCATCGACAACATCTTCCGCTTTGTGCAGGCGGGCAGCGAAGTTTCGACGCTCCTCGGGCGCATGCCCTCCGCCGTCGGCTATCAGCCCACCCTCGCGCAGGAGATGGGGGCGCTGCAGGAGCGCATCACCTCGACGCGGAGCGGTTCCGTCACGAGCGTGCAGGCGGTGTATGTGCCTGCGGACGACCTCACCGACCCCGCGCCCGCCACCACCTTCTCCCACCTCGACGCGACCACCGTTCTGAGCCGCCGCATCGCCGAGCAGGGCATCTATCCCGCCGTCGATCCGCTGGAGTCCACTTCGCGCATCCTCGAAGAGGACGTCGTCGGCAAAGAGCACTATACGATCGCCCGCCGCGTGCAGGAGACGCTGCAAAAGTACAAGGAACTGCAGGATATCATCGCCATCCTCGGCATGGAGGAACTGAGCGAGGAAGACCGCCTCACCGTCGCGCGCGCGAGAAAGATGCAGCGCTTCTTGTCTCAGCCCATGCACGTTGCCGAAAAGTTCACGGGCATGCCGGGCGTCTATGTGCCCCTCAAAGAGACGCTCAAAGGCTTTGCCGCCATTTTGAACGGCGAGGCGGACGGCCTGCCCGAAGCGGCGTTCTTCAACGTGGGCACGCTGGACGACGTCCATAAGAAAGCGGAAAAGCTCCGCACGGGAGGCAAGTGATGTTCCCGCTCCATGTACTCACGGCGACTTCTCCCTTCTACGAGGGGATGTGCGAATCGCTCATCATCCCCACGGTGGACGGGCGGTACGGCGTCCTGTCCGGCCACAGCGATACCATCTGCGCCGTCGTCCCCGGGGAGCTGTATATCCGCCTTCCGGGCGGAGAGATGCGCGTTGCCGCCTGCGCCGCGGGCATCATGAAGGTGGAAAAGGGGGATGTCCTCGTCCTCGTCGACTCCGCCATCCGCCCCGAAGACATCGATAAAGACCGCGCCCGCCGCATGGCGGACGACGCAAGGGAACAGCTTTTGCAGAAGCAGAGCATCGAAGAGTATCACGCCGCGCAGGCGCGCCTCGCGCGCGCGCTCGCCCGCCTTTCGGTGCGCGAAAAGTATATCGGAGAATGAAGATGAGCTCCGCTTCTGAAACGGCGGGGCCCTTGTTTTGTTGCTCAAATTCAATAAGTTATAATTGACAAGAGCAAAAAAAGGGAGTATAATCTTCTTGACGGCGGCAAAGTGCATTTTTGCTGCGGAAAGGGGGGAAAACTACCCAAAAAAGCCCCGATTTTACCGCATTTTTGCATATTTGTGCGGTCGATTTTACAAAAATGCCGTAAACTAAGAGAGACGGACGCCGCGCGCCCGCGTCTCTTGGCGGCAAAAACGTGCGGCGCTTTCGCGCCCGAGGAGGAGACGATATGAAGATCGGGTTACTGACAAGCGGCGGGGACTGCCCGGGGCTCAACGCCGTCATGCGTGCGTTCACGCGGTTTGCTTTTCTGAACTTGCCCCGCCCCGAAATTTTGGGGTTCAAGGACGGCTACACGGGGCTCATCGAAAATAACTTTGTCCCCGTCGGCGAGCATTTCTTCGACGATCTTCTCTACACGGGCGGCACTGTCTTGGGCAGCATCCGCCAGCCCTTCAAGAACATGGCGGACCCTGCGGAAGACGGCGTCTCCAAGCTCGATAAGATGGTGGAAAACTACCGCCGTTTAGGGCTCGACTGCCTCGTAACATTGGGCGGCGCGGGGACGCACAAGACGGCTGCCATGCTCTCTGCCGAGGGCTGCAACGTCATCGGGCTCCCCAAGACCATCGACAACGACATCTGGGGCACGGAATTCACCTTCGGATTCGATACGGCGGCGGAAGTCGCCGCAAAGTGCGTGCGCGAGATGCACGCCACCGCATACAGCCACGGCAGGACCATCCTCGTCGAGGTCATGGGCAACAAGACGGGCTGGCTCTCCCTCTACGCCGCCGTTGCGGGCGGGGCGCACGCCTGCATTTTGCCCGAATTTCCTTACGATGAAGCGGCGCTTGCGGAATACATCGCCCGCCGCCGCGAAAACGGGGCGCGTTACGATGTCATCGTCGTCGCGGAGGGCGCCATGACCAAAGAGGAGAGTACCTGGAAGCGCAAGGAAATGCTCCTGCGCCGCAAGGAGCTCGGCTATTCGACGGCGACTGCCCGCATCGCCCGCGCCATCGAAAACCGCACGGGGGCGGAAGCGCGCGTGCAGGTCATCGGCTATCTGCAGCGCGGGGCGGAGCCCAACGCGCACGACAGGGCGCTGTGCACCATGATGGGCGCTTATGCGGGCGAGCTCGTAAGAGAGGGCAGGTTCGGCGTCACCGTTGCGGTCGAAGGGGGCAGGATCACCTACAATCCGCTTTCCGACATCGCGGGCCGCACCAAGTTCATCACGCCCGAAAACCCTATGTATCTGGCGGCGAAGTCAACGGGAATTTATTTCGGAGATTAACTTCCCCGCGAAGGATATGCGGCGCAATACTTTGTCGCGCTTGCGTTTTGCCTCAGTCACTTACCTCTTAGTAAGCTCCTGTCGGCAAAGCCGCGCGCTCCTTGTCTTGCTTGCATCTTCTTCGCGGGAGGATATGCGGCGCAATACTTTGTCGCGCTTGTTCAATACACATTTCGATCCCAAGGACGGTCCTTATGAGATATGCAGTCATCGACATCAGCGCGAGCAGCCTTTCTCTGCTCGTTGCCGACATCAACGGAGAACTTTCCGTGCAGTTCACCGACCGCGAGACGCTCTCCGTTCTCCACTACGCGGAGGGGAGAACGCTTTCGGAGCGCGGCATCCGCAAGATCGCGGAAGGCTTGAAGCGTCTCAAAGGCGTTGCCGCAAAGTACGGCGCCGAAAAGTGCTACGTCATTTCGACGGCGTCCGTGCGCAATTTTGAAAATTACGAGGAAGTGGAGCGAGCGCTCAAAGAATATGCGGGCGTCGAGCTCAACCTTTTAAGCGGCGAAGAGGAGGCGTTCTGCGACCTTACCGCCAACAGCGGCGCGCCCGAAAAGAGCCTGCTCGTCGATATCGGCGGCGGTTCCATCGAAGTGTGCGACCCTACGGGTACGGGCTCTTCCGCCTTCCTCGATTACGGCGTCATCGCTCTCAAACGCAAGTTCGTGCGCCACACGCATCCGAGCGTGGAGGAAGCCCGCCGCATCAAAAAATACGTCAAAAAATCGCTCGAAAAGCTCTCCTTCGGCACGCCCGGGGAGTATGAGTCGGCGCTCCTTTTAGGCCCCGTCGATCATGCCGTTTCCGAGATGTATGCCGACCGCTTCGGGCTCAAAGGAGAAGAGCCCGTGCTCGAATACGACAAGTTGAAGAAACTGCGCAATTTCCTCGTCACTTCCTCCAAGCGCAGCCTTCTCATCGTCAAAATAGCGCCCGAGCGCATGGATACCCTCGTGACTTCGGTCGTCGCGCTCTGCGCCGTGCTCAAATATTACGGCATCGAACGCGCCGTGCGTTCGCCTTACGGTGTCAAGGAAGGGTATCTTCTGCTCGTTGCAAAGGGCGGCAGGGAGGATAAGGAGACGCCGCTCGATGTGGCTTCGGCAAAGCCCGAAGAAGGGGAAAATTCCTGAAAGGGGGAAGTATGGCAAAGTCACCCGAATCGCCCATCAAGGGCATCTTCTGCAACCGCGAGTACAGCTGGCTGCTCTTTGACCGCCGCGTGCTCGACCAGGCGTCCGATCTCACCAACCCGCTCCTCGAGCGCTGCAAGTTCCTTGCGATCTTTCAGAGCAATCTCGACGAGTTCTTCATGGTGCGCGTGGGGAGCCTGCTCAACGAGAAGCGGCTCGCCCCCGCCGCGCGCGAAAACAAGACGCAGCTCACGGCGGAAGAACAGCTCGATATCATCCTCGCCGAGGTCAAAAAGCTGTATAAAGAGAGCGCGTCTGTCTATCAGACCATTGCAAAAGAGCTGAATGCGCGCGGGGTGCGCCTCATGCGCCCGCACGAGCTCTCGCCGCGCAAGCGCACGCTCTGCCTCAATTATTTCCTCTCGGCGGTGCTGCCCCTGCTTTCGCCCATGGTGCTCGATGCGAAGCACCCGCTCATCCGCTTCGAAAACCAGCACATCTATCTCGTCTACGAACTGCTCCGCGACGGCAGGCCGATGATCGGCGTCATGGCGGTGCCGCCCTCCGCCGAGCGGCTCTTCCGCATCCCGGGCGGCAGGAAGGTCAACCTCATCACGCTCGAAGACCTCGTCTCCGAGTTCGGCACGCTCGCCTTCCCGGGCTATACCGTCGTCTCCAAGACGCTCGTGCGCGTCACCCGCAACGCCGATTTCGATACCAGCGTGGACGACACCGACCTCGAACACGACTTCGACTTTTCTTCCTACATGAAGCACAAGGTGGAGAACCGTTCCCGTCAGGACGCCGTGCGCGTAGAGATCGATAAAAACGGCGGGGCGGTCAAGTCCTTTCTGCTTGAAAATCTCGACCTCAAAAAGCAGTACTGCTTCAAGCTCGAAGGGTACATGGACTATAAGTTCCTCTTCTCTCTGGAGCGCTATTTCGAAGAAAAGGAGCTCTCTTCGCTGCGCTATGCCCCCTTCAAGGGGCGCGTCGCGGAAGACCTTCTGCCCCCGCAGAGCCTGATTGCCCGCGTCAAGGAAGGGGACGTGTTCCTCTCTTACCCGTACGACAGCATGGAACCGCTCATCCGCCTGCTCAACGAGTGCGCGGAGGATGAGCGCGTCGTCTCCGTCAAGATCACCATCTACCGCCTCGACCGCCATTCCCGCATCGTGGAGGCGTTGAAGCGCGCCAGCGAGAACGGCAAGGAAGTTACCGTCGTCATCGAGCTGTGCGCCCGCTTCGACGAGGAGAACAACATGTATTTCGCCTCCGTCTTGAAAGAGGCGGGCTGCACCATCATCTACGGGATGCAGAACTTCAAGGTGCATTCCAAGATCATCTCCATCCTTCTGTCCGAACACGGGAAGATCGGCTATATCACCCACCTAGGCACGGGCAACTACAACGAAAAGACGAGCAAGCAGTACACCGACCTCAACGTCATCACGGCGGACGAGGAGATCGGCGAGGACGGCGCGGCGTTCTTCCGCAACGTCGCCATCTGCAACACGGAATACGACTACAAGCGCCTTCTCATCGCGCCCGAAGGGCTCAAAAAGGGGCTCATCGAGCGCATCGACGGGCAGATCGTCCTCGCGCGGGAAGGCAAGCCCGCCTTCATCACCGCCAAGATGAATTCGCTCACCGATAAGGAGCTCATTGTCAAGCTTGTCGAAGCGGGCAAGGCGGGCGTCAAAGTGCGGCTCATCGTGCGCGGCATCTGCTGCCTCGTCGCGGGCATCGAGGGGGAGACGGACAATATCTCCGTCATCTCCATCGTGGGAAGATTTCTGGAGCATTCCCGCGTCTACTGCTTCGGCGAAGGGGAGGAGATGGAGATGTATATCTCGAGCGCCGATCTCATGACGCGCAACACCAACAAGCGCGTGGAGATCGCAACGCCCGTCCTCAACAAGACGATAAGACGGCGCATCTACAACATTTTAGAGACGATGTTTTCGGACAACGTCAAGGCGAGGAAGCTCCTGCCCGACGGCAGCTATGCGCCCGCCGAGCGCGAAGGGGAACCCCTCGACGCGCAGGACTATTTCCTTCATCATGTGATGTAAAAACGATAAAAAACAGAGGAAGCGCACGGCTTCCTCTGTTTTTTTGTTCGGGGCGCGCCGCGATCTGTTTCGCGGCGCGCCCGTGCATTTTGTGCTTTGAAAGCGGGCTCAGATCTTCATGGCGACGTCCCACGCGCGCCAGATGACGGTGCGAAGATTCCCCACTTCCTTGCAGTCGCCCACATACTTCGCGCCCTTGAGCTCGAGCGGCGCGGGCGTGTAGCCGACGGAAGTCACCACGGTGTCCGCGGGGATCTTCACCTCGTTGCCGTTCTTTTCCCGGACGACGACGTACCCGTCGCCCACTTCCTTGACGGTGCTCTCAAGGTGCACTTCCACCTTGTTGAGGGCGAAATATTCGCGGAGATAGGAAGAGTTCGCAAGGCACACGCCCTTGACAGCGATGAGGTCGTTCTTCATCTCGACGATGACGGGCGTCTTGCCCTTGAGGTGGGCATCCAGCGCGATCTCGCAGCCCGTGAGCCCGCCGCCGATGACGACGATCTTGTCCCCGACGGGCGCGCCGCTCAAATAGTCGCACGCCTCGATGCACTTCTCGGCGCCCTTCACGGGGACGCGCTTTGCAGTCGCGCCCGTTGCGACGACCACTTCGTCAAAGCCCGTCAGCGTATCGGAGGGCTTGACTTCGGTATTGAAGCGGATGTCGACGTTCAAGTCTTTCATCTGCTTTTCGTACCATTTGAGGAGGGCTTTGTCGGCGCTCTTGAACTGCGGGGCTGCCGCTGCGACGAACACGCCGCCGAGCGAGCCCGATTTTTCGAAGATGGTGGGCTTATGCCCGCGCAGGGCGAGCACGCGCGCCGTCTCCATGCCGCCGATGCCGCCGCCCACGACGGCGACTTTCTTCTGCTTTTTGGCGGGGACGATCTTATATTTTTTGGACTGCATCGTCTCGGGGTTGAGGGCGCAGCGCGCCATGCCCGCGTTGTCGTGCAGGGTCTGGTCGTTTCCCACGCCCTTGTAGTGCGCCAAGTTGAAGCACCCGTTGTGGCAGTGGATGCAGGGGCGGATGTCGTCTTCTCTCCCTTCGAGCGTCTTGGTGACCCACTGCGGGTCGGCAAGATACTGCCGCGCAACGCCCATGCCGTCGATCTCGCCCTTTCCGACGGCTTTGGCTGCCGTCAGCGTATCCATCTTGCCCGCGCAGACGACGGGGATATCGACGAATTTCTTGATGTGCTTGACCTCTTCGAGGTTGCAGTTCTCGGGCATATATGCCGGCGGGTGCGCCCAGTACCAGGCGTCGTAGGTGCCGTTGTCGCAGTTGAGCATATCATACCCCGCATCCTGCAAATACCTTGCGGCGCGTTCGCTTTCTTCCATGTCGCGGCCCACTTCGGTGTATTCCTCGCCCGGGAGCGCGCCCCGGCAGAAGCCCTTCGTCTTGGAGACGACGGAATAGCGCAGCGAGACGGGGAAGTCGTCGCCGCACGCCTTCTTGATGGCTTTGACGATCTCGACGGGGAAGCGGTAGCGGTTTTCAAAGCTGCCGCCGTATTCGTCCGTGCGGAGGTTGGTGTACTTCATCGTGAACTGATCGAGAAGATACCCCTCATGCACGGCATGGATCTCCACGCCGTCCACGTCCGCGTCTTTTATAAGCTTTGCCGTCTTTGCAAAGGCTTCGATCATCTCCTTGATCTCTTCCTTGGTGAGAGGGCGGGAGATGCACGTCTCCTCCCAGCGGTTGGGGGTGGCGCTCGCGCTCGCGGTGAGGTAGGAAACATCCAAAACGGGCTTTAAGACGGTCGCCAAAGCCTTGTTGTGCAGGGCTTTGATCATGATGTCGTTGATGGCGAGGGATCTTCCGAAGCCTGCCGTCAGCTGGATAAAGAGCTTGGCGCCCGTCTTGTGGAATTCCTTCATGAATTCCTTGAGCTTTTCAAATTTCCCCGTCCCCTGATACAGCCATTTGCCGAGCAAAATATCGCGGATGGGGGCGATGCCGGGCAGGATGAGACCGACGTTCTCTTTGGCGCGGTCCAGGAGGAATTTGGCGGCTTCCTCGTCGAAGTGGTTGGGCTCCATCCATCCGAAGATGGAAGTGCCGCCCATCGACGTCAGGACGAAGCGGTTCTTGATCTCGCATTTGCCGATCTTCCAGCTCGTCAGAAGGGGTGCATATTGTTCGTTCATGCTCATAAGCTTCTCCTTATGGTTTTGTCGTCATATTTGCTGTTCGGAAATTGGTTCAAAGGATATTGACGGTGCCGTCTTCGAGCACTTCCAATGTATCCCCCGTCTTTACGGTGTTCAGGAATTCTTCGCCCAACTGATCGACGGCGATGACGTTGCTCCCTTCCCACACTCTCGCAAGCACGATGCCGCTCGCGGCGAGCGAGTCGACGTGCTCGGAAAAGAGGAAGCAGGCGGGGGCGATCTTCATTGAACACACCGTCTGGATGACGAGGCCGCCCGTCGTCGAGCCGATGGTCACGGGCAGGCACAGCGCCTTCCCCGTGAGGCATTTCCCGAATAAGTCTGCATTGTTCTGATCGGAGGCGATGACCTCCTTCGCGTTCTTCAAGGCGCTTTTCTGGAAGGTCGCAAGCGTATTCACGCCCTGATGCGAGACGATCGCCTCGCCCTTCCATTTGCCGCCCGCGAGCACTCTGCCTTGGAATGTCTTCATCTCAGACGCCCTCCTTTCCCGAAAGGATATTCACGATCTTCTCATCTTTCAAGTAGCGCGCCACCGAATAGGTGCGCAGCTTGTTCGAGTTGGTGAGGATGGCTTTCCCCTTGGTGACGGGGTTGTTGGTGTACATGAGCGGGCAGATGCTCGAAAGCTTCACGCCCATCGCGGTGAGCTGCCCGTATTCGGGCGCCGCGCGGAATTTTTCCGCAACTTCGGGGGCGGCGGTCATCACCGTGCGCACCTTCACCTTCTTTCTGCCCGTCTCTTTGAGGGCGGCGGAAAGGGTATGCGTCCAATCCATGAGCTGGCCGTAGGTAAGATGCGGGCAGCCGATGAAGCAGAGCGCGGGCTTTGCGTCCTTATTTTTCCACATCACGGGGTAGCTCTTGTAGACGCGTTCAAGTTCTTCGTCGTCGATGATATACTCCTTCGCGTCTTCCGTGATGAGGCTTTCGCCGAGCTCCTTCGCCTCGGGGGTGAGGCGGTCGATGTGATAGAGCCCGACCGCGCCGTTGGAAGCGGTCGCCGCGCCGAAGTCCTTCAAATACGCGCACGTCTCTTCGTTGAGCTCTTCGCCTAAGAAACGGTCAAGACCGAAGACGTAGGGCACGTCCTCCGTCACCTTCATGCCGATGGCGCTGCCCAAGATCTGCGCTTCGGGCTTTTTGGAAGTCTTAACATACACCTTCCACGTCGCCTTTCTTCCCTCGTCGGTGACGAGCCCGAAGTAGGGGACCCAGCCGACGATGCTGCCGAAGAGGTCGATCATGCCGCTGTTGCGGTTGCAGCGCGCGCCCAAAACGGAGTTCGCATACACGACGGCGCTGCTCTCCGCCCACGAAAGAACGTCTCCCTTTTGGGGAACATTCCCGACTTCGGGCAGGTACGCCGTGCAGGTGAACGCCTTCCTGTCGCGGAGACCCACTTGCATGAGCTGCTGTTCGTACTCTTCCTGTTTTCCGTACATGACGGCGAACACGAGCTTTTCAACGGGGTTGCATTTGACGTTTTGATAGTCGAGCGGGCGGGGGTCCACCGTGAACTTGCCGATCGTGTGCACGTTCGCGCGGATGAGCTCGTCCATCGTCGCAAAGAGCGGCTTCATCAGCGAGATGCCGAAGCTCGTGACGAAGTGCCCTTCGGGATGCGTCACGGGCACCAGCTTTTCCGCGCCGAAGATGTCGCCGTACATGACGATGGTCTTCATCACTTTGGCAAGCGTTTCGCCCTTCTGCCCGTCAAGCACGGCCTGCTGTTCGGGGGTCAGTTGCATATCCATCCTCCTTCAATTTGTTTGTGAGATAATTTCATAAATGTGTGATTATATCACATACCAAGTATAGCACAATGTGAAGTTCTTTTCAAGGGGGAAAGCAAAAATAATTGCCGCTTTCGGGGAAATTTCACGCAAAAGGCTTGACAGAACTGTTAAAGCCGTATATAATCAATATACACAGTAAGGAGGAAGACGTGTTTATCCGCATCGACAATCAGAGCAGCGACCCCATCTATTTTCAGATCGCGGAAGCCTTCAAGCGCGAGATCGCGCGCGGCGGGCTCCAAGCGGACGAGGCGCTGCCCTCCATCCGCAATCTTGCAAAAGATCTGCGCATCAGCGTCATCACCACCAAGCGCGCCTACGAAGAGCTCGAAAAGGAGGGCTACATCTACACCGTGGCGGGCAAGGGGTGCTTTATTTCGCCGCGCAACGAAGAGCTCGTGCGGGAGGAACGCCTGAAAGAGATGGAAAGCCATCTTGCGCGCGCCGCCGATCTGGCGCAGCTGTGCGGGCTTTCGAAAGAGGAATGCAAAGAAGCTTTGGAACTGTTTTGGGAGGAAGAACAATGAACGCCATCGAACTTCACGGCTTAGAAAAACATTATCGGGCTTTCACCTTCGGACCCATTGACCTGACGCTCCCTTCGGGGTGCATCATGGGGCTCGTGGGGGTGAACGGCGCGGGCAAGACGACGCTGTTTCGCCTGCTCCTCGGCATGGCGAAAAAGGAGGGCGGCACGGTGCGCCTTTTGGGGAAGGATGCCGAGGGGGACGCAGGCCTCAAAGAAGAGCTCGGCGTCGTGTTGGAGAGCTCGGGCTTCCCCGCCTGCCTCACCCCTGCCGAGATCGGGAGCTTTTTAAAAGGCTGCTATTCCCGCTGGGACGGGAAGAAATACGAAGAACTCCTTGCCCGCTTCCGGGTGGGGAAGGTGAAGTATTCGGCGCTCTCGCGCGGCATGAAGATGAAGCTCCTGCTCGCGGCGGCGCTCTCGCACGAGCCCAAGCTCCTGCTTCTGGACGAGGCGACGAGCGGGCTCGATCCCGTGGCGCGGCAGGATATTCTGGATATGCTGATGGAATTCACGCGCGACGAGGCGCATTCCGTGCTCTTTTCTTCGCACATTGCGGACGATTTAGAGAAGGTGTGCGATTATGTTGCTTTCCTGCACGGCGGCAAGGTGCTTCTATCCGAAGAAAAGGACGCGCTCTTGGAACGCTACGGCGTTCTGAACTGCTCGGGGGAGGAGTTTTCGGCGATCCCGCGGGAGGCGGTCGTCTCCTTCCGCCGTTCGCCCTACGGCGTTACCGCCGTGGTGCGGCAGGAAGCGCTCCCCATAGGGGTGCAGGTGCAGCGCGTGGGGCTCGAAGAACTCTTCCGCGCGCTCGTTCAAGAGGAGGGACATGTATGAAAGGGCTGTTAAAAAAGGATATTCTGCTCGCGACAAAGACGTACAAATTCATTCTCATCGTCTGCATCGTCCTGTTTGCGGTGCGCTTCTTTGCGGAGGAGGTCTCCGTCGCCGTGCTCCTTCCCGTGATGTTTGCGGGGATGCTGCCGACCTCCCTTCTCGCGGTGGACGAGCGCGACGGCTGGGACCGTACGGCGGAGATGCTTCCCGTCACGCGGGCGCAGCGCGTGGGCGCCAAGTTTTTGCTCGGCTTTTTGTTCTGGGTGGGGATGGCGGCGCTCTCTCTCCTCGTAGAGGCTGGGGCTTCCCTCGTGCAGGGGAACTTCGACGGGACGTCGTTTCTGACGATGGCAGCGCTCTTTGCCGTCGCGGGGCTTGCCTGCCCTGCCATCACGCTCACGTTCGGCTTCCGCTTCGGCACCGAAAAGGCGCGCTATCTCTATTTCCTACTGATGGCGGTGATCTTCGCGGCGGGTGCGGCGCTCTTTCTGTTTCCGCCCGAGGGTTTTTCCTTCCCATGGTGGGGGAGCGCGCTCACGCTTTTGGGCGCGTTTGCCGTCTACGGGCTCTTATATCTCCTTTCCGCAGCGCTCTACAAAAAGAGAGAGCTGACATAAGCGGGCTTGGGGGCGCATATCCTATCTCGGCGGGCGCTTGGGCGCTGCGCGGCGCACTTTTGCGCAGAGGAGGGGGATATGCGCCTCAAATTTTGCAAAAAAGCATGGGTCTGTCTGTTGGCGGCGCCCTTTTTTCTCGTGTCCTTTGCGGGGCTTGCTTCCTGCAAACGCGAGGAAGAGCGGCCCGCCTATCAGATTTCCGCCGAGTACGTTCCCGCGGCGGGCATTTTATACGGCGAAATGACCGTCGAGGTAGTGAATCTTTCCGAAGAGCCGAAGGAAGAGGTGCGGTTCGCGCTCTATCCCAACGCTTTCCGTGAAGATGCGCCCTGCCCGCCTCTGCCCGAAGCGTACTTTTCCGCCGCTTACTATGAGGGTGAGAGCTTCGGCGGCATCGACGTGCGCGAACTCACGGGTGCAGGATCGTGGGAAGTTTCGGAGGGCGGCGAGGCGCTTACCGTCACTCTTTCCGAGCCGCTTGCTGCGGGCGGGAAGGCGCAGCTTTCCATGAAGTTCGAGGTCATGCTGCCCAAGATGAACTTCCGCCTCGGCATCGGCGAGCACACCGTCGATCTGGCGCACTTTTTCCCCGTGCTTTCGGAAGAGCCGCCCGCCTTTTCCTCCGTCGGCGATCCCTTCCCCGCAGAGCGCGCCGACTACACGTTTTCGCTCACCGCGCCCGCCTCGTACGACATCATCTGCGGCTTTGAGGGCGAAACGGCAGAACATAACGGCAGAAAGACGCTCTCGGTGCGGGCGGAGAACGTGCGGGAGGTCGCATTCGTCCTCGCCGAGGGCATGACCTGCACGAAAGGGGAGGCGGACGGCACGCCCGTCGAGTATTGGCATTTCCGCAAGGACGCCTCCGCAGAGCTTTCCGCCGCCGCGCGCAGTTTTTCCTATTTTGAAAAGCGGTTCGGGGAATACGCCTATCCCAAATACGTCGTCGTGGAGACCGACCTTCCCTTCGGCGGCAGCGAACAGACGGCGCTTTCTCTCGTCTCGTCTTCTCTTCGCGGCGACGACCTGAAAGCCGCCGTCGTGCACGAGACGGCGCATCAATGGTGGTATGCGATGGCGGGCAGCGACGAAGTCCGCTCTGCCTGGTTGGACGAAGGGCTTGCGGAATACTGCACGGCGCTCTATTTCGGGGCGGCGGAAGGGCGCTACCGGGAGCATATCTCGGCGGCGGAAGGCAGATACCGCGCCTTCGTCTCCGTGCGCGAACAGCTCTCGGATACCGTCGATACCTCGATGGACCGCCCGCTTTCTGCATTTTCGGGCGCCTACGAGTACCGCAGCATCGTCTACGATAAGAGCGTCATCCTCTTCGACCGCCTCTATGAAGTGCTGGGCGACAAGTTGATCTCCGGTCTTCGCCGCTGTTTTTCGGCGGCAAAGGGCGGAATTCTCACTCCCGAAACGCTCGTCTCTTTCCTTTCCTCGGGTGTGGATGTTTCGGGCATTTTCACCTCCTTCCGCGAAGGAACTTGCGTCATCTGAAGGGAAAGGCGCCCGCGCCGCGGCCTTGCCGCCCTCCGCCGAAAATTGCAGGCAAAAATTTTTTGCAAAACGGTTGCCAAATCGCCGCCGATGGTCTATAATAGGGATGATGGCATGGGGAAAGCCCCGTGCCGCAGTCTGAAAGGAGAGCAAAAAATGGACGACCCAAATAACCGATGCGTTATGACAACAGGTCACACCTCTGTGCGTAAAGTCCGCAGGAAGCTTTCTATGTGAGCGTTTTTCGCCCGCATCCATTTGCATTTCCAAGACGCACAGATGGTTTTTCTGTGCGTTTTTTGCTGCCTTCTTTGGGGAGACCCGAAATCTAACGCAAGGCGGAAATGCTTATGATCAATTACTTCAAGACTGTTCAAGGCCGCATGGAGCGGCTCTCCGCGTACGAGAAGGCGTGCTGGATCGACATGGTCAACCCTTCCGACGACGAGATCGAAGACATCGCGGCGCTCACGGGCATCGACGAAACGCTCTTAAAGGCCGCCCTCGACGAAGAGGAGTCTGCCCGTCTCGAACGCGACGACAACGTCACCATGTGCCTCATGGATACCCCCGTCATCACCGATACCGACGAGGGCGACATCTACGAGACCATCCCTCTTTCCGTGATCTCCAACAAGGAATGCCTCGTCACGGTGTGCCTGCGCGGCAATCCCGTGCTCGGCGGGTTCGTTTCCAACCGCGTCAGCGCCGATACGACGAGGCCCACTTCCTTCCTTCTTTCCTTCATGATGGGGAACGCCAAAGTGTTCCTCTCCAACCTTCGGCAGATCGATAAAAAGTCGCTGCGCGTCCAGGCGGAACTGCACCGCTCCATGAAGAACAAGGAACTCATCCAGCTTCTTGCGCTCGAAAATTCCCTCGTCTATTTCTCGACGGCGCTCAATGCGACGTACAGCGTCTACACCAAGGTGGGCAGGCTCCCTTCCATTGCCGAGAACGAGGAATATCAGGAACTGTTCGAAGATATCCTCATCGAGGCCAAGCAGGCTGCCGAAATGTGTAATATCTACCGCGACATTTTGTCGGGTACGATGGACGCCTACGCTTCCGTCATCTCCAACAACGTCAACAGCGTCATGAAGCTGCTCGCGGTCATCACCTTCGTCATCGCCGTGCCTACGCTCATCGCGAGCCTCTGGGGCATGAACGTCCCCGTTCCCTTCGAAGGGAATGTGTGGGGATTCTGGATCGTCATCGGCATCGCCGTCGTCATCAGCATCGTCGCTGCCGTGTGGATCGTGCACGCCACCAATTCCGTGCGCATCAAGACGCCGCGCCAGGTCAAGCGCAAACGCCGCGGCGGAGGAGACCGCTGATGCCTCTGTTGCAATATGTCTGCCCGTCCTGCGGCAAGCAGTTCGACGAGCTCGTGAAAAAATTCGACGAAAAGGTCGTCTGCCCCGTCTGCGGGGCGGAGGCGCGCCGCTCGTATTCGGGGGAGATGTTCTCCGCAACGGGCAAGCCCGTCAAGCATTGCAGCGGCAACTGCAAGACGTGCTCGGGCTGCCGCTGAGGCGCACAGCCGCTCCCGTTCGGGGCGCGCGGGCGCAGCTTTCGGCATCGCTATAATATATGGTATAGAAAGGGGAGGGAAAAAACCTCCCTTTTTGCGTATCTTGTGTAAAAGGCGGGGCAGATGCCCTCATTTTGTGGGCGGAAAGGGAGCGGAAAAACTTTCCGAAAAAATTTCCGAAAAAAGTCAGATTTTTTCCGAAAAACGCTTGACGAATCACAAGAGACGTGCTAATATATGTAAGCTGTCTCGCGAGGGTGCGCCCTCAAGCAAAAAACAGCGTTCCGCTGCTTGCGGAACCTCCGAAGATTGACAACTGAATTGCAAGAAAGTAAAAACGAGTAAACAAAGTAAGGCAAAAGAAATTCTTATTGAATA
>CALWCE010000011.1 GCA_944376295.1 uncultured Clostridia bacterium | reverse complement strand
AGAAGCATACAGGCAGGTTTTATACTCATGGGGTCGAACTTGCCTTCGGGGATCTCCTTCGGGTAGTCGGCAAAGTACTGATTGCAGTAGAGCAGACCGTCCTCATCGACGCCCGCGGGCCAAAGCCCAAGGCGTCGCTCGAAGTTATGGTTGACGCACACGCACACCGAGGAGGTATGCCAAAGATTACCGAATTCATCCTCAAACGTGCTGCCGTGCCCCGCGCCCTGCGTAAAGCCGCTCGGGACAATGGAATACGGGTTATGCTTCTGCCATGTAAAAGGCCCCTTCGGGCTGTCGCCCACAAGGACGGCGTCGCCGTAGGTCGGAAACTCCGTCCCGGGCGTCGCATATTGGAAATAGTACTTATTGTTTATCTTGTTAAGATAAGCGCCCTCCACAAAAGTGCCGCTGCCCGTAAAGAGCGCAATATATTTCTGCCAGAGGGTGCGCTCGTCTTCATATACCGACTTATCGTCGATGCCGTGGCGCGCTGGGTCGGCGGAAACGATGTCGAACCGCTCCCCCTTCGGGGTCATCTTTTCCATATCCATCTCCACGCCGTGGATGGGCTCTTTGGAGGAGCATCCCCAATAGAGATACGCTTTATCCCCCTCAAAGTAGAGGTGCGGGTCCCAGAAGGCAAAGGGCGCGTTGACGAGCGTAAAGCCCTTGAACGGGTCTTTGGAGCGCAATATTTTGCACTTCTTTGCATAGGACGAGGCGCAGAAATACAGCCACTCGCCGCGCACCGAAACATCGGGCGCATAGCCGTGAATTTCCAAAGTCCTGTCTTCGTGAAACTCCCACTTCACAAGGTCGTCCGAATAATAGAACCCGCCGCACTTGGAGGTAAACAGCAGATATTTCCCGTTAAACCTGACGATCGTCGGATCGGCAGCCTCTCTATAGGCATACTTGCCGTGCAGGGGGTGCTGGTACTTATAGGCGATTTCCAAAGGGTTGCAAAGAAGTTTCATGCGTATCTCTCCTTATCTGATATCGATGTGGAAGGTCTGCGACACAACGCCCGCCGAAGTGACGGTGACGGTGAGCCTGCCCGCCTCGTGCCCCGCGCGGAACACGGCAAGCGCCCTGCCGCGGTAAGAGTTGTGCTTTCTCGTCAAAAAGCCTTCGTTCGTCTTATTGAGGGCGCTTCCGAAGCCCAAAAGCTCCGCGCCGCCGCCCGAAAGCATGAGCTCAACGGGCTGTTCGATATAGGGCTTGCGCTGCCCATGGCTGTCGGCGAACTCGATCTCGGCAAAACACAGGTCTTCGCCGTTCGCACGAAGCGCCGTTTTGTCCGTTCTGACGCGAAGGAAGGTCTCGCGGCTGCCCGTTCTGAGCTCGCTCCTTCCCACTTCGCGGCCGCTCTCATCGAGGGCGACGGCAACAAGCGTCCCGGGCGCATACCTGACATTGAAAAGCGCCTTGTATTTTTTGACGCGCTTTTCGCCGATCTTTTTGCCGTTCAGAAGAAGCCGCACGGCATAGGCGGAAGAATACACTTCAGCGACCGTCTTTTTGCCTTCATAGCCCTGCCAATTCCAGCTTGCAATGGCGTTCGTGAACTGCCACGCGCCTTTTACAGGCGTCTCGCCGCTGTGGTTTACGGGGCGGACGGCAAGATAGGGCGTCTTCCTCATCCCCCACACCGTCTGCATGAACGCCATCTGCGCCAAAGGGTCGCCCGTCATATCGACCATGCCCTGCTCGGCAAGGAGCGGAAGGCCTTTGTAGGAAGGATAGTGCCAGCCCATGCACGCCTCGCCCAAGTAGTCCCACGCCGCCCAGACGAAGTCGCCGATGACCTGCGGATATTGTTTGACGCGCTCCCAATTGTAGGGAAGATCGCCCGCCATCGTCTCCGAGCCCACGATCATCTTATCGGGGTGACGCCTGACGTCGATCTCGTAGCGGGAAGCAGCGTAGTTGTAACCGATGATATCGAGAGAAGGCATGACGGCATCCACGATCTTGTCTGCCGTCTTCCCCTTGCTCATCCTGAACATGAGTCCGCCCAATTTGGCAGCCCAAAAGTTGAAGAAAGCCGATCCTGCGCGCTTTTCGCGGTAGGTCTTGCCTTCGGGCAGCGGCTCGCGGCGATACTCCCCTTTGTCGCGGTAGATGCCCAAGCCTTTCTTGATATAAACGTCCAAAAGCACGTTGATGCCGCACGTCACGGGGCGGGTCGGATCGAGCGAATGCAGCAGATCGCGCATCTCGCCGCAGAGTTTTACACCCTTTTCGGAAGCCGTCTCCGTCACCTCGTTCCCGACGGAATACATCACCACGCAAGGATGATCGAAGTCCTTTTCCACCATTGCGCGGAGGTCATCCTTGTATCCCTCAAAGAAATCGCGCGAATAGTCGTGATAATTTTTGGGGATATACCAGCCGTCGAAGCACTCGTCCATGACGTACATGCCGAGCTTGTCGCACGCATCAAGGAGCGCCCGCGATGCGGGGTTGTGCGAAATGCGCAGCGCATTGAAGCCCTGCTCTTTGAGGATGCGCACGCGGCGCTCTTCGGCATCGGGATAGCTGCACGCACCCAGAACGCCGTTGTCGTGGTGGATGCACCCGCCGCGAAGGAGCGTCCGCTTCCCGTTGATGAGAAAGCCGCGCATGGGGTCGCACTCCACCGTGCGGATGCCGAACGTCGTTTTGAGTTCCTCTCCCCCGCGCCTTGCAACGGCGGTATAGAGGTGCGGCGTTTCCGCCGACCAGAGCTTGGCATCGGGGATCGTAAATTCCCCCGCGCCGCCCTTACAAACAAGCGTTTCGCCGTCATAAATTTCCACTTCCGCCCCCTCATCCGCCGTCACCGAAATGACGGCGGGAGAGATAGAGCACGTCACGACCCGCAAGGTTTTGGGGGCGTCCTTGGCGGAGACAATGAGCCACACGGGGCGGTAGATGCCCGCGCCCGAATACCAGCGGCAGTTGGGGATGAGGGAATTATCGGCGGTGACTTCGATAAGGTTCTTCCCCGCCCTTGCCGCCCCGTTCAAAGAGATGGTAAATTCCGAATATCCGTACTTATGCGCACCGACTTTGATGCCGTTTACAAACACTTCGGCGTTACGGTACACGCCTTCAAAGAGGAGCGAAATATCCTTTTTCAGCTCCTCAGAAGAGAAGGTGAGCTTTCTTTGATAGCGGTACTTCCCGCCCGGGAAGAACGCCCCTGCTTCTCCGCTCAAAGAAGTCGGCGAGCGCCGCTCTACGAGCATCGCATCATGCGGAAGGGAGACGGGGGAAAACACCTTCCCCTCTTTGCAGAATTCCCAGCCACGGTTTAATTTTACGATCATTTTGCACCTTTATTTTTTCTTTTTTGCGGCCTTTGCCTCTTGTTTGGCTTTCTTTTTGGCCTCTTTTTCTTCCCGCTTTTTCTCTTTTTCTGCCTCAGCGGCAAGATATTTGTTGTTCTCCGTCTCGAAATCCAGCCCCTTCTTCGCGCAGAGTTCGCGAAGGTCGGCGATGCGGTTCTCTTCGTGCTCTTTCGCCGCCTGTTCGCGCTCGATGCGGTCCTGCTCTTCGGGCTCGAGCCACACTCCGCCCTTCGCAAGCACGGCTTCTTTTTTGCGCCGCAAGAGCTCTTTGTTGATCTCGGGCATCTTCTTTTCCACATTGACGAAGGGCAGAAGAACGATGACCGTCGCCGAAAGGATGATGTCAAAGAGATAAAAGCACAGCGTCATGAAGTCCTTGATGTTCTGTGCGGGATCGGGCATGATCTCAAGATTGTCGATAAAGTTCATGTTGAGGAGTGCCGACTCATAGCCGCCCGCAAAGGGAGCGTAGATGAGCGACTGAATGGCGCCGATGATCCCCACGCCCAGAAGCCCCTCAAGGCGCAGCCCGCTGCGGAATTCGATGTCATCAAAGGCGAAGAAGGTCAGCGCGATGAAGATATACGAATTGGGCAGCCAACCCATGTTGCGAAGGAAGCCGCCAATGAGTGCGGGAACGAGCTGATCGGGGAAGCACCATCCGATGACGCTGCCGATGAGCACCAACGCATAGCCGCCGATCGTCAGATTCTTGATACCGAACTTTTTGGAGAGCGGATAAACGATGAAGGCGCCGATGCCGCCGGGCACGCCCGCGATGATGGTATAGATCATCTGCATGGAAGCGTTGGTATTGCCGCCGAGCATATACTGAATGTAATAATACTGCACATTGCCGCCCTTGAAGTTATCGATGATGCCCTGAAGCGTTGCAATGATGGTAAGGATGACCCAGAACCGGTTGGAAAGAAGCGCTTTGAGCTGCTCCTTCAAGGGGATATTGTTGGCGTTCCCGCCCTTTGCTTCCAGGCTCGCATCCTCGATGACGCGCTCCTTCGTATAGTAGTACTCCATGAGAAGGAGCGGAACGGCGCAGACGGACATGGCGATGAGAAGGATCGGATAGCCCGAGATATCGTTCTGCAGCCAGAAGGGAACGAGCACCGAGTTGACGATGAGTCCGATGATGATACCCGAGATGAGCGTCCAGCACAATTTTCTCATGAAGGTGAGCTGTGCCTTCTCCTTGGGATCGTGCGTGGAGACGGAGACGATCATATCCTTGAAAACATAGAAGTATGTCGATCCGATCGTATGATAGCAGGCAAGCAGAATGAAGAAGTACACCCAATATGCCTCACCGAAGAGATTGGGCGAGAAAAGGAAAATGAGAACGCCGATGAGGATCGTCAGAAAGCTGAAGATGAGATACCATGGGCGCAGTCGCCCCTGCCGGCATTTGGTATGGGTGAGCAGCCAGGAATTGAGCACACTCACGCCGATGACGAAAAATTTGATGATCATCATCACAAGCTGATAGTCGTTTCCCAAAGCAGCCGCCATGGGGTTGGCGGTGCCGTCCTGCCCTGTGGGATAGGCAAGCCCCACCATCTGCATGAAGAACTTCTCGACGAGCGCCGCAATGGTGTTGACGATGAAGATCATCCCCAAAGGCCCGATGAGGTGCCCAAAGACCTTCTCCTTACGGGAGACGGCGCGGGTCTTTACGCGCGAGTCGAGCAGCTTGGAACTGAAGATGCCCTTGCTAAGTAAGTTGATCTCTTTCATAGTTTCCCCTTTTCCGCGCATTATGAGAAAATGCGCGGAATTTTCTTATTCTGAGAATATTCTACAACAATTTGTCATGAGAGTATTGCATTGTGCTCCGAAATATTGTAAAATTATCCACGGAGGAAAAAATATGACAACTCAAGCCATCCTGCGCACTTTGGAACTCCTGTACGCGACGCACGAACTGCCCGTTGCGTGCTTTCAGGAAAACCTGTCGCTTCTTCATGCTTACTGCTCCTGTCCGGGCTATGCGCCCGTCTTTTCTGCCATAGCGGGCAAAGCCCCGAACGACAAGACCATCTCTCTCGTCAGCGGCTATGCAGGGCTTTACGGCACCGTGCACGTCCGGGAAAACAAGCTGCTCCTCGTCACGGGACCCTTCCTCAACAAGAAGCCCGACGAAGCCTTGCTCGACAGGCTCTTGCACGACTACGCGCTTGCGTGGGAGGAACGGGAACCTTTGAAGCAGTTCTTCTTCACTCTGCCGCGCCACCCCCTCAACCGGTTTCTCAATTTCGTCGCCCTTCTCAATTATCTCTTTAACGGGGAGGATGTTTCCATCGCGGAATACTTCAAAGACGCCCTTCCGCGCCTTCAAAACAAGATCGGCGAAAAGCATTCCAAAGAGATCCTGATGGAGACCGACTTCTCGCACGGGACTTACAGCTTTGAACAGCAGCTTCTCTCTTATGTCTCGGCGGGAGACGTCGCCGGGATATACGCCTTTTTCGACGCCGTCTCGCGCAGCGCGCCCATGAAGGAAGGGAAGGTCGCCGACGACACGCTGCGCCAATCCAAAAACATCTTCATCGGTCTCATCTGCATGGTCGGTAAAGTGGGCGCCATCCGCGGCAACCTCGATATCGAACAGACTTACCGCCTCATCGACCTCTACACCCAGGAGTGCGAGCGCTGCACTTCGGTGAGCGCGGTCGATCAGCTGCGCTATACCGCCATCATGGACTTTACCCAGCGCGTCGCGGAACAGAAGCACCCCGAAGCTTATTCTACCAACGTCTATCAGGCGCTGCAATTTATCAAGACGCATACCAACCAGCCCATCGGCGTTACGGACGTTTTGGAGCATGTCGGAAGAAGCCGTTCGCAGTTCATGGAACAGTTCAAAAGGGAGACGGGCGAGACGATCGGAAAATACATCGTCAAAGCAAAGCTGCAGGAAGCGAAGCTGCTTTTAGCCTATTCCGACCGCCCCCTTTCGGAAATTTCCAACTTTTTCTTCTTTTCCAGCCAATCCTACTTTCAGAACCTGTTCAAGAAGGAGTTCGGCGTCACGCCCCTTGAATACCGAAAAAAACACCATAAAGAATGAGCGGCTGCTGCCGCTCATTCTTTCCCCAAAGACGATTTTACAAAAAACACCGCCCAAAAAAACGCCCACCCGAAACAGGCGAAATTTGCTATCATTCCAACGTGAAACTCAAAAGGTCCAAAAAGCCGCGCTCGATATGAAATTCGAGCGCCGAGTTTTCTTCCCCGCCCGCGATCGGGCCGCGCACGCTTTCCCAGGACTTGCTTGAACATTCGAGCGTACAGAAGGTCTTCTTTCCGTCCGAAACGCGGATGCGCCCCCTTCCGCGCGCTTTCAGCACAATGGAGCGCGTCTCCAAAAGGCCGAAGGAACGATAGCGCACCAGAACGCCGCGGGTAAGGTTCGTTAAAAAGCGTTCGCTGCCGTCGTCCGTCACCATAGGGAGCCCTTTGAACGTGCGGTTTCCGCCGTGCGGCATCTTTCCGTTGGTCAGATGGCAGCAGATGACGGCAGGATACTCCCCTTCCCCTCTGAGCGGCCCGCCGTTGAGCCCGCAGCTCGAGATCGGGACCTGCGGGATGCTCCCGTCCTCCAGGATCTCGATGGGCTCGGCGCACGCCTGACGGGAATAGTCGCTCCCGTGCGACTGGCGGTGATAAAAGACATACCACTTTCCGCCGATCTTTTCGATGCCGCCGTGCGTGGTGCCCGTATGGTTGAGGCGATCTTTCTGCTTTCTGCCCAGAAAGCCCACATCACCGTTGGAAACGACCGTCCCGCCGAATACAAAACCGCGGTCGGGATATTTGCTCGTCGCATAGCAGAGCTCATGATTGCGCTCAGAGGAATAGAGGAAGTAATAGGTATCGCCGATCTTACGGATGGACGCCCCTTCAAAGAACGCATGGCCTAAAAAGCCGTTGGTTTTGGAAGGAACGGGCAGGATATGCGGCGTACAGGAGCGCACCGTCATCATATCGTCGTCAAAGACGAGCATGAAGGGCCCGAGCGGGTCGTTTTCGCCCCCGAACACTTCGGGCGGACGGTGATAGACAGCGGAAGCGATCTTTGCCATCACAAAACGGTTGCGGCGCGTGATCTGCATCCCGCCCCACAGCCCCGTGCCGCCGTAGAGGCGGATGACGCCGCCGTCGTTGATCACGGCGGGATCGAAGAGCACGCAGTCCTGAAAGGGCGTGCCGTCGGGGTGTTTCACTTCACCGAGATAGGTATATTTCCCGTCGGGCGCATCGCTGACGGCGACGAGGATGGGCCCGTCATATCCCCCCTTCCCCTTATCGCCCGCAGGGCAGCAATAGAGATAATATCTTCCGTCATTTCCCCGCACGCAGTCGGGCGCATAGAGGTATGGCCGCTCTTCACTATAGTAGGGCGTATCTTTCGGTGAGAAGACGATCCCCGAAGAAGTCCAATTCCCGAGATCGTCCACGAGCGCCGACCATACCTCATAGCCGAGCATGCAGAAGGTATTGCCGCCCTCTTTGTCGTGCGAGCCGTATAAATACACCCTGTCACCGAAGACGTGCGGCTCCCCGTCGGGGATATAAGTATCGAGCGGCAAAAACGGATTGAATGCCTGTTGTTTCATGAATGCCTCCTTATCTTGTGTTCGGCAAAATCATGTATCGCGTTAGTGGGCAAACCGTCAGAGCTTTGCAAGAAAGGCGTCTGCGCGGCCGATCCAGCCCTCCGCGCCTGTTGCGGAGCCGTCGCCGAACCCGTGCGGCGCGCGCGGGAAGATATCGAGCTGAACCGCGATCCCCTTCTCTTTAAGGAATTTCGAGAACGCTTCGAGCGGTTTTTTCGAGATGAGGAGATCGTGCTTCCCCACCGCCATATAGGTGGGCGGGAAAGTGCCGCAGTGCGAAGGGACGTCGTACTCCTTCTTCGTCTTCTCGCCGAAATTTTCCCCAAACATGGTTTTCAGAAAGCCGCGATGGCGGAGATCGGAAAAGAGCGCCGCGCCCGAAATGGCAGGGTAGATCGCAAGCAGGGCTTTGGGTGGCTGCAGCCGATGGGCAGGATAGCCCAAATTGTCCGTTCCCCACTGCGTGATGAGGTTGCCGCCCGCAGAAAAACCGCATAAAACGTACTCTCCGTTCCCTCCGAAGGAAGCGCCGCGCTCCAAAACGAAGCGAACGGCGCGCTCTAAATCTTCCATTGCCATGGGAACGGCGGGCGCGCGTCCCACGCGGTAGTTGAGCACAAACACGGGATAGCCGAGCCTTGCAAAGCGCATGGCGACGGGAAAGCCCTCGACGACATTGCACACATATCCGTACCCGCCGCCCGCACAGACGATGACGGACGGCTTTTTTTGGCTCTCTTCGGAAGCAAAGGCAAAGAGGCGCACGTCCTTTTTGCGTTCGTCGTCGCGGCATTCGTTAAGCTCGTAAAGAGGATAGACGACGCGCCCCGATTTGCTCCGTTCGGTCACAAATTCCAGCCCCTCCCGCATGATCCCGGCGGGGCAGCAGGGATGCATTTTGTGGAACTGCTGCAAGGTGAGCTCTTTTTCGCGGCGGGCAAGCTTTTCGTTGCCGTAGTCCAGATAACGCACGAGCCCCTCAAGCTCCCCCGAAAATTCAGAATAAAGCGGCGATTTGAATTCGATCATCATATTCCCTCCTTTGTTTTTCCTTATCAAACTTCCTTCCCGCGCGGCGCTTGATTCACTCCGCAGGGGGAATTTTCCTGCCTCAAAACTGCAAAGAGATGAGATCGACGGCTCCCTTTCCCAAAAAGCGCACATAGAGCGCGCACGTTCCCTGAAAGGGAAGGCGCAGGCTCACGCGGCTCTCCTTCGCGCCGGCATATGCGGCTTCCGAAACGCGGGAAAACGTTTCGTCGGAAGAGACCTGCAATTTCCCCTTTGCGCGTCTGCCGTGATGTCCGCGCACGGTGAGCGTGAGCTGCGCGCCCTCGGGAATCGAGAAATACTTATACCCCGCCACACAGCCGTCGCCGAAATTTGCAACATACTGTGCGGGGTCGCTCTCTCTGTCCTTCCCGTCCTGCGTGATATATGGGTGCTTTTTGCCGCGCATTTTCGTCACTTTGCAGGCGCCCTGTTTGCTTTTCAGTACGCAGGCGATCCCCGCTTCATAGCTAACTTCCGCGGGCAGAGGCTTACCGTATAGCCCCTGACTTGTCATTTCGGCGGGGAAAAACTTACCGTCTTCAAAGCGGACGGGCTCGGCAACGCCCTGACGGCTGCACTCGTTTTTTCCCGTCTGCCGATGCCCGAAGATGTAATATTTCCCGTTCACGCACTCGATGCCGCCGTGATCGTTCCCCCAATAATACTGCGCGGCGCTGCCGCCGAAGATATTCCCGTTGGAATGCAGCGTCCCGCCGAACCGGAAGCCGCCGTCGGGATGGTCGGAGACGGCGTAACAAAGTTCATGCGACAGCACGGAGGAATAGACGGCATAGTACTTTTCCCCGAACTTGCGCATGGACATCGCCTCGTAAAACTCATGCCCTTCAAAGCCCGTGCCCGCGCTGTTTCGGGTGCCGGGGAGGAGCATCTTCGGCTCGCCCTCAATGGTGAGCATATCCTTTCCGAGGCGAACGACCGTGCTCCCCTCGCCCGTGATATTGATGTGCGCGATCTTGCATAAAAAGCCCATCCGATCGGAACTGAACCCGGTATAGAGGTAGGTGACGCCGTTTTCGTGCAGGACGGCGGGATCGAAGCGGATGCGCTCATTCTCCCTTCCGCCGTAGCGCGTGCCGTCTTCATAGCGCACTTCGCCGTAATATTCATAGGGTCCCGCGGGCGTTTGGGCAACAGCGACTCCGACACGGTTGTACCACTCCATCGCATAGTAGAGATAATATCTTCCGTCCGCCCCGCGGCAGACATCGGGCGCCCACATGTGGGTGTGGAGCAAGCCGCAGGGCGTCGGATTCTGCGTCCTCCGATAGACGATCCCCTCGCAACGCCAGTCGGAGAGATCGTCCTCGGGCGCAGACCAGCAGGTATAATCGTTTTCGCAGTACACTTTTCCGCCGAATTTGTCGTGGCTGCCAAAGACGTATAATCTCCCTTCAAAGAGATGCGGTTCGCCGTCCGGCATATATTCATAGGACGGAAGATAGGGATTGACCACTCTGTCTTTCATATTTTTTCTCTTGTCCCCGATGGGCGCTTTTTATTTACTAAGAACGCGCAGGTTCTTCGCGGAGCACTCGCGGGTGAAGCCGTCGTCGAGATACTGCGTGTACTCGCTGCCGCCGCCGAGGAGCGTCACGTCGGAAAGATCGATCTCCTTCGTATTCATGCCGCCCTTCCCGACGGGGATGCACTTGCCCTTACGGATATAGAAGACGACCTCCCCGAGCGGAACGGTTACAAACCGCTCGCCCTGAGGCACTTCACGCGTCAAAAATTCTTTCCCGTTCCAGCGCACTTCCGTCATCTCCTCGGGAAGATACACCTTCCTCCCCTTTGCGCCCTTTTCAAGGACGGGCGCTGCGAGCAGGCTGTCGCCGACGAGCAGTTCGTCCTCGATGTGCCGCGCCCGCGCGTCCTTCGGGTAAGCAAAGGCGAGCGGACGGATATAGAGATCGGACGAAAGCGCCGCCTTCATGAACTCCGAATAAATGTACGGGAGCAGCCGGTAGCGAAGGGAAAGAATGCTCCCAAAATCGCGCTTGCCGCGGTAGCGGAAACACTCCTGGTGGCGGGTGAAGATGGTCGTGTGATCGCGCATGAGGGGCGTAAACACGGAGAAGGCAAGCCAGCGCAAAAGGAGCTCGCGCGAACAGTTGCCGCCGAAGCCGCCCGTATCCGCACCGCTGAATAAAAAGCCGCACATATTGAGCCCCGGCATCATCGTCACATTGCGGCGGAGCATATGGAACGTCGAGCTGTTGTCGCCCGTCCAGATGCCGCCATAGCGGTGCGCCCCGATGTAGGAGGAGCGCGAAAAGAGCAAAAAGCGCTTGTCCAGAAGTTTTTCAAGCCCTTCCGAGGAAGCTTCGGTCATCTTCGCGCCGAAAATGTTATGCACATCCCAATGGGAGACCATCTTTCCGTCCACATTGTGCGTAAAGCTCTTATAGTCGGAAAGGCGCGCGCCGCCCTTATAGAGCGGATCGCCGCACGACTTATCGCCCAAGCGGCTCGTATTGTATTCGCTATAAAAGATGGCGGGCTCGTTCATGTCGTTCCAGAACCCTTCGAAGCCGAGGTCGGTATAAAACTTGTACTGCCGCCCGAACCATTCGCGCGCCTTCGCTTGCAAGAAATCGGGGAAGTGCGTCATCCCGGGCCAGACCGCCGCTTGAAAGTCTTTCCCTTCCAGATTTTTGCAGAAGTACCCCTCCTTGACGCCCTCTTCATAGACGGGGTTATGGGGCTCTATTTTGATGCCCGCGTCGACGATGGGCACGAGCCTGACGCCGCGCGCCTTCATCTCTTTCACAAGCCCCTTCATATCGGGGAAGCGCTTTTTGTTGACCGTGAAGTCGATATAGCGGTCCATGTAGTCGATATCGAGGCAGATATATTCGAGCGGCATCCCCGCCTTTTTGTAGCGGGCGGCGATCTTGCGCACGTCCTTCTCCGTCTTATATCCCCAGCGGCTCTGCCCGAAGCCGAACGCCCATAGAGGCGGGAGATAGCTCCTGCCGATGGCGGCAAGGAACTGCCGTGCGATGTCGTTCGCGTTCTCTCCTTCGACGAGATAGACGGTAACGCCCTGCTCGGCTAAAATATCGATCTTCCCGCTGCCCTCATAGTCGATCTCGAAGATGATGCGCGCGGGCGTATCGAAAAAGGCGCCGAACGTGCGTTCTCCGTCCAAGATAAAAAAGTTGTGCGAGCCGTACAGCGAGGGCATATCGTCCTCGTGGTGCGGGTTATCGGTGTTGAAGGAGACATACCGTCCGCCCCGCTTGTCGATGCCGCGCATCGTCTCGCCGAGGCCGAACACCACGTCGTCCTCTCCCAAAGGGCAGCAAAATCGCGTGCCCGTTCCCTCTTTGACAGCCGAAAAATAGGGAAGCGCTTCCCCCTCTTTTACGGCAGCCGTGACGGCGCCCGTCTCCGCATGCGCCCCGAAGCAGTATTTTGTGAGCATATCCTATCCTCCTTTTCTATAGTTTACCATACAAACGGCGATTTGTATTGCATCATTGTCCTGTTTTTTGCAGATTTATTCTCAATTTTCCACGAAGGGAAGCGTGAACAACAGCTCGTATGCCTGCTGCTGTGCGGGGGTGAACTTCTTGTCCTGCCGCCGCACCGCGAACCAGCGGCGGGAGAGCTCGAGCCCCTGTATCCTCACTTCCTTTAAGCGCCCTGCCGCAAGCTCGGCCGCAACGAGCGCTTCGGGCAGCACGGCGACGCCCAGTCCCTCCCGCGCGGCGGCGAGCAGGACGGAATTGCTCGAAGAGGAGAGCTTGGGTTGCGCTTTGAGCCCGAGCGCGGAGAGCCGTTCATCCAAAAGATCGCGCGAAGCGCTCCCCCTTCTTCGGAGCAGCAGCGGGAGCGAAACGAGCTCTGAAGGAGAGAGCGTATTATTTATTTTCATCTCCGCACTGCAAACAGCCAAAAGGCGGTCGGAGGAAAACGCTTCCGCCGCAAGGGCGCGCGAAACGCTCCCCTCGACGAGGGCAAAATCGAGCGAACCTTCCTCGACGAGCTGTTCGACCGCCGCCGCGCTGTCGGCTATGGCGCAGCATTCGACGCGGTCGAGCGTCGCTTCGATGGCTGAAATGAGGCGCGGGAGCACCATCTGCCCCGCCGTCACGGAAGAGCCGATGCGGATGATGTGACGCGCCTTCGTATCTCGCGCCGCCTCTTCGAACTCCGAAAAGCTTGCGATCGCCTCCTGCGCCTTGACGCGCAGCCGCTCGCCCTCGGGCGTCAGGACGAGCCGCCTTCCCACGCGGTCGAAGAGGCTGACGCCATAGTAGCGTTCGAGCTCGCCGATGGTCTGGCTCACCGAAGGCTGCGCCACGCACAGCTTTTCCGCCGCCCGCGTGATGCCGCCCTCCTCGCACACCGCGCAAAATGTCTTCAAATGCCGAATCGTCATAGCTTTCTCCTATGTTTTTTATTTGATTATAGTATTTTACTTATTTTCTGTCAAGAGGTATAATACAAAAAAACAGCGGAGCGCGCCATGCCAAAATTCAAGACCTGCTTAAAACTCTTTCTCGTCATGTTCAAGATCGGGCTCTTCACCTTCGGGGGAGGGTATGCGATGATCAGCCTCCTCGAAAGCGAACTCGTCTCCAAGCGCAAGTGGCTCGAAAGCGACGAATTTCTCAATGTCGTCGCCATCGCGGAATCGACTCCGGGGCCCGTCGCCATCAATGCGGCGACCTATGTCGGCTATAAATTGGCGGGGTTTTGGGGCTCGCTTGCGGCGACCGTCGCCGTCGCGCTCCCCTCTTTTTTGATCATCTTTCTCATCTCGCTCTTTTTCGACGCCTTCCTCTCTTTGAAGCACGTCGCCTATGCCTTCGACGGCATCCGGGTGTGCGTCATCTTCCTCATTTTGAGCGCGGGCGTGAAGATGCTGATAAAGCTCGAAAAGACGGTGTGGAACATCGTGGTATCGAGCCTCGTCATCGCCGTCACGATCGCGCTGAGCGTGCTTTCCATCGCTTTTTCTTCGGTGTGGTATATCCTCATCACGGCGGGTCTCGCGCTCCTACTGTATCTTTTCTCCTATTTCCGCGCCCGCCGAAAAGAAAAATCAGACAAACAGCCCGATGAGGAGGGAAAACAATGATCTATCTCACCCTCTTTCTGACCTTTCTGAAGATCGGCGCGGTGTCCTTCGGGGGTGGATACGGCATGATCTCGCTTATCCGCGAGACGGTGCTTGAAAACGCCTGGCTGACGGAGGAAGAATTCCTCAATTTCATCGCCGTCGCAGAATCGACGCCGGGGCCGCTCGCCGTCAATATGGCGACCTTCATCGGCTCCTCGCAGGTAGGGTTTTTGGGGGCGCTCGTCGCAACGCTGGGCGTCATCCTCCCTTCCTTTGTCATCATCCTCATCATCGCGGCGCTCATCAAAAACCTTCTGAAATACGCGGGCGTCAAGAGCGTGCTTTCGGGCATCCGCCCCACCATCGTCGGGCTCATTCTTTCGACCGCTCTTACGATGTTCGTGACGCAAATTTTCGGCTTCACGTCGGTGGGAGACACCTTCTCCTTCGACTGGCGCGCCCTTGCGATCTTTCTCATCGTCGCCGCCGTCGCCGTCCTTTGGCGGGTGTTCAAAAAGAGGCAGTTTTCGCCCATCCTCCTCATTCTCCTTTCGGGCGCCCTCGGCATCCTCGTCAATGTGATATGAAACAAGTAATATAAAAAAGGGCCTGCCGGGAAGCAGGTCCTTTCTTTTAGGCGCGAATGCCGCGCGATCTTGTTAACCCCGATTCGAGGCGAAACAGCCTTTGTTACTTCTTATCCGCTTCGTCGAGGGCGGTCGTCATATGCACGGTGATCGTCCTATCGTAGCAGGAGAAGATCTCGTCCACCTTGTCCGCGTCCGGTTTTTTGGTGAACAGACTGATGAGCGGCACGAGCGCCAGGTTCAGGAGCATCACCAGCGAGCCGAGCGTCAGCGAAGAATCGAGGAAGGCGGGCAGCGTGAAATAGCTGCTGAGCGCTAAATCGTAGATAAGATATAAGACCATCACGCCGACGCCGAAGCAAAAACTGAACCACACGGAAGCCTTCGTCGTCTTCTTCCAATACAGCCCGTAGAGGAAGGGCGCGAGGAATGCGCCCGCGAGCGCGCCCCACGAGACGCCCATCATCTGCGCGATAAAGCTGAAATTGCCGTAATACTGCACAATGGCGATGACGGCGGAAATGACGACGAAAACGACGATGAGGACGCGCATGATGAACACTTCCTGCCCGTCCGTCAGAGGCTTGTTCCTGCTCCTTGCGGCGGGCGAGATGAGGTCGATCGTAAGGCTTGCAGAGGACGCCATCGCAAGCGAGGAGAGCGTCGACATGGAAGCAGACAGCACGAGGATGATGACGAGCCCGATGAGAAAGGGTGAGAGCTCGGAGACCATCGCGGGGATGATCGCATCGTAACTGCCCGAGGCGAACGCTTCGGGATAGAGGCGGGAAAAGCCGCCGAGGAAGTAGCACCCGCCCGAAACGACGAGCGCGAACAGCGTGGAGATGAGCGTCCCCTTCTTGATCGCCTGCTCGTCCTTGATGGCGTAGAACTTCTGCACCATCTGCGGAAGCCCCCAGGTGCCCAAAGACGTTAAAATGACGACGGAGAGAAGAGAGAGGATATCCGGGCCGAAGAAGGACGTGAAGACGCCGAGCTGTCCGGAGCCGTTGTCTGCGGGGATTTGCGAAAGATCGGTAAAGATCTGCTCCCAGCCGCCGCCGTTCACGATGACCGCCGCCACGACCGCCACGATGCCCACGAGCATGATGATGCCCTGGATGAAATCGTTGATGGCGGTCGCCGTATAGCCGCCCGCGACGACGTACACTGCGGTGAGTACCGCCATGATGACGATGCAGATCCAAAAATCGATGTGGAACGCCATCTCAAAGAGGCGCGAAAGCCCGTTGTAAAGAGACGCCGTATAGGGGATGAGGAAGATGAAGATGATGATTGCCGCCGCGACCTTGAGCGCAGGCGAGAAATAGCGCTTGGCAAAGAAATCGCTCATCGTGGAGCTTTTCAGGTGCTGCGTCATGACGCGCGTCCTTCGTCCCAGCACCACCCAAGCAAGGAGGGAGCCCAAAAGCGCGTTGCCGAGCCCGATCCACGTCGACGAGACGCCGAACTTCCAGCCGAACTGCCCCGCATACCCGACGAAGACGACGGCGGAAAAGTAGCTCGTGCCGTAGGCAAACGCCGTGAGCCACGGGCCCACGCTTCTGCCGCCCAGCATGAAGCCCTGCGACGTCCGCGACTTCCTGCGGCAGACGAAGCCCACCGCGATCATCACGCCGAAAAAGACGACGAGCATGACGAGATATAATACGATCTGCATATTCTCACCTTAACTTGCAAATTTTCCCATTGATATTACCATATTCCGCATAAAATTACAAACGAATTGCAGGAAGTTCGCAAAAAATTTGTCCGAATTTGCGGAAGTGCCCTGCAAACATTTCCCCTTTATGAAAAAATGTGATATACTGTTTGGAAAAGCACAAAGAAGTACCCCATGCAAAATCAAGAGATCATCGATATCCATACCCACACCTTCCCCGATTCGATCGCCAAACAGACGGTCTGCTCACTCGAAGGGCGCAGCCATACGCATTCCTTTTCGGACGGCACCGTCGAAGGGCTCTCTTCCGCCATCAAAGAGGCGGGCGTCTCGCTCGCCGTCGTGCAGCCCGTCGTCACCAACCCCTTGAAGACGGAAAAGATCAACCGCGCCGCCGCGGAAGTCAACGAACAGACCGACAAAACGCACGTCTTTTCCTTCGGCGGCATGCATCCCGATACGCCCAACTATAAGGAAGAGCTCCGCCTCATCCAAGAGCTCGGGCTCAAGGGCTTCAAGCTCCACCCCGCCTATCAGCAGGTCACCTTCGACGACATCCGCTATCAGCGCATCGTCGGCTATGCGGAAGAGCTCGGCCTTGTCACACTCGTGCACGGGGGCGTCGATATCGGCATCCCGGGCGAATGGGCATCCCCCCGTCAGACGCGCATCCTGTACGAAGCCGTCAAGCCAAAAAAGCTCATCGTCGCGCACCTCGGCGGCTGGCAGCTTTGGGAAGAGGTCAAAGATTGGCTCGCCGATACCGAGCTCCTCTTCGACACCGCCTTCACCCTCGGCGACATCGCCTACTTCGACGATTTCCCCAAAGAGAGCCGCGTCAAACAGCTTTCTAAGCAGAAATTTGCGGAGCTTGTGCGCCTTCTTGGCGCGGAGCGCGTCCTCTTCGGCACGGACAGCCCGTGGGCGGAACACAAGGAGCAGGTCGAACGTATCGAGAGCTGCCCCCTTTCCGACGAGGAAAAGGCGCTCATCCTGGGCGGGAACGCCAAAAAACTGCTGAATTTGTAACATTTTGCGCCCTTGCGCCCCCATGCGGAGCGCAGGAGCGCGTCGATCTATGAAGGAGAGAAAATCATGAGCAAACAACTGATGCTGGGCAATGCGGCGCTCGCACGCGGTCTCTATGAAGCAGGCTGCTGCGTCGCCTCCTCCTATCCCGGCACCCCGAGCACGGAAGTGACCGAGGAAGCGGCGAAGTACGACGCCATCTACTGCGAATGGGCGCCCAACGAAAAGGTCGCCATGGAGACGGCGTTCGGCGCATCGATGGCAGGGAAGCGGAGCTTTTGCGGCATGAAGCACGTCGGGCTCAACGTCGCCGCCGATCCCCTCTTCACCATCGCCTATACGGGCGTGAATGCGGGCATGGTCATCTGCGTTGCGGACGACGCGGGCATGCATTCCTCGCAGAACGAGCAGGATTCCCGCCACTACGCGGAAGCCGCCAAGCTCCCCATGCTGGAACCTTCTAACAGCAGCGAAGCCCTCGCCTTTGCCAAGGCCGCCTATGAAATTTCCGAGAAGTTCGATACGCCCGTCATCATCAAGATGTGCACGCGCATCGCGCACTCGCAGAGCGTTGTGGAAACGGGCGAACGCGAAGAGCTGCCCACAAAGCCATACGAAAAGAATATCCAAAAGAACGTCATGATGCCCGCCAACGCAAAGAAGCGGCACTATGACGTCGAAAAGCGCATGAAGGCGCTCGAAGAGTATGCGGAGACCACCCCTCTCAACCGCATCGAATGGGGCGGCAAAGAGCTCGGCATCATCACTTCCTCCACGTCCTATCAGTACACGAAGGAAGTCTTCGGCGACAGCGTCAGCGTCTTAAAGCTCGGCATGGTGCATCCCCTGCCCGAAAAACTCATCAGGAAGTTCGCTTCCAACGTGAAGTCGCTCGCCGTCATCGAAGAACTCGATCCCGTCATCGAGAATTACTGCAGGCAGCTCGGACTCACGGTCATCGGCAAGGATATCCTCCCCTTGGAGGACGAATATTCGCAGAATCTTGTCGCCGCCGCCTTCGGCCGCCCCGTTCCTGAGGGCAAGAAGCTTGCAGACGCCGTACCTCCCCGCCCGCCCGTCATGTGCGCGGGCTGCCCGCACAGAGGGATGTTCTATCTCCTTTCTAAGCACAAGCTCACCGTGTTCGGCGATATCGGCTGCTACACGCTAGGCGCGACGGCTCCCCTCTATGCCCTCGATATCTCCACCTGTATGGGCGCGTCGCTTTCGGGCATCCACGGCTTCAACAAGGCGCTCGGCAAGGAGAGCGAGAAAAAGACGGTCGCCGTCATCGGCGACAGCACGTTCATGCACTCGGGCATGACGGGGCTTGCCAACATCGCCTACAATCAGAGCGTCTCCACCGTCATCATCCTCGATAACTCCATCACGGGCATGACGGGCCATCAGCAGAACCCCACCACGGGCTACAACATCAAGGGCGACCCTGCGGGCAAGATCGATTTGGAAGCGCTCTGCCGCGCGATGGGCTTTACCCGCGTGCGCGTCGTCGACCCTTACGACCTTGCGGCAACCGAAAAGGTGCTCCTCGAAGAGCTTGCAGCAGAAGAGGCGTCCGTCATCATCAGCCGCCGCCCCTGCGCGCTTTTGAAATACGTCAAGCACGCCCCGCCCCTTCATGTGGAGGCGGACAAGTGCAGAAGTTGCAAGGCGTGTATGAAGCTCGGCTGCCCCGCCATCAGCATGCGGGAGGGAAAGTGCGTCATCGACAGCACCCAGTGCGTCGGCTGCGGCGTGTGCGAGGAACTTTGCAAGTTCTCCGCTATCGTGAAGTAAGGAGGATACCATGCAGACGAAAAATATCATGATCGTGGGCGTGGGCGGACAGGGTTCGCTGCTCGCCAGCAAGCTTTTGGGGCATCTACTCCTCAAATACGGCTACGACGTCAAAGTTTCCGAAGTACACGGCATGAGCCAGCGCGGCGGCAGCGTCGTCACCTATGTGCGCTACGGCGACAAGGTCTTCTCCCCCGTCATCGACAAGGGCGAAGCGGACGTCATCGTCTCCTTCGAGCTGTTGGAGGCCGCCCGTTGGACGGAATACCTCAAAGAAGGCGGCGTCATCGTCACCAACACGCAGCGGATCGACCCCATGCCCGTCATCACGGGCGCGGCGCAGTATCCCGAAAATTTGGCGGAAAAGATCGCCTCTCTTGGCGTGAAGATCGACGCTTTCGACTGTCTCTCCCTCGCGCGCGAGGCGGGCAGCGAAAAGGCGGTCAATATCGTGCTTTTGGGCAGGCTTTCCTCTTACTTCGACTACGACCCCGAAGATTGGAAGCAAGCCATCCGCGAATGCGTGCCCCAAAAATTCGTCGAACTCAATCTGAAAGCGTTCGAGCTCGGCAGGGCATCCGAAACCGCCTGAAATAACAAACGATAAGGGAAAAAGGAGAGAATTTCCGATGCACACATACTATCAGCCCCATGAGGAGACCATGTCGCGCGACGAGATGCGCGCGCTCCAGAACGAAAAGTTCTTAAAGCAGGTGAAGCACGTCTACGACAACGTGCCCTATTACCGCAAAAAGATGGAAGAAAAGGGCGTCACGCCCGAGGACATCAAGAGCCTCGACGACATCCGCCTGCTCCCCTTCCTCACGAAGGACGACCTGCGCGAAGCTTATCCTTATGGCTTGCTTGCGACCCCGTTGGAGCGCTGCGTCCGCATCCAGTCGACGTCGGGCACGACGGGCAAACGCGTCGTCGCTTTCTACACGCAGGAAGACATCGACATTTGGGAGGAATGCTGTGCGCGCGCCATCGTCGCCGCGGGCGGCACCAACAAGGACGTCGTGCAGGTGAGCTACGGCTACGGGCTGTTTACGGGCGGTCCCGGGCTCAACGGCGGCTCGCATAAGGTGGGCTGCCTCACCATCCCCACCTCTTCGGGCAATACCGACAGGCAGGTGCAGTTCATGGTCGATCTTCAGGCGACCTTCCTCTGCTGCACCCCTTCCTATGCCCTCTATCTTGCAGAAGCCATCGAAGAGAAGGGTCTTCGCGATCAGATCAAGCTGCGCGCGGGCATCTTCGGCGCGGAGGCTTGGACGCAGGAAATGCGGCAGGAGCTCGAAAGAAAACTCGGCATCAAGGCATACGATATCTACGGGCTCACCGAGATCTCCGGCCCCGGCGTCTCCTTCGAATGCGAAGAGCAGACGGGCATGCACATCTGCGAAGATCACTTCTATCCCGAGATCATCGACCCCGAAACGGGCGAAGTGCTCCCCGAAGGGAGCAAGGGCGAACTCGTCTTCACCTCGCTCGACAAGGAAGCCTTCCCCCTTCTTCGCTACCGCACCAAAGATATCTGCGTGCTCTCGAGAAAGCCCTGCTCCTGCGGCAGAACGCTCGTCAAGATGAGTAAGCCTTTGGGGCGCAGCGACGATATGCTCATCATCCGCGGCGTCAATGTCTTCCCTTCGCAGATCGAGACGGTGCTTTTGAACAACGGCTACGAAGCCAACTATCAGATCTTCGTCGACCGCGTCAACAATACCGATACGCTCGACGTCAACGTCGAGAGAAAGCCCGATATGGGCAGCGATCTCGATACCGTCAAGGCGGCAGAGAGAAAGCTCGTCTCCGCCCTCCGCTCCATGCTCGGCATCACGGCGAACGTCCGTCTCGTCGAGCCCAAGTCCATCGCGCGGAGCGAAGGCAAGGCGGTGCGCGTGATCGACAAGCGCAAGCTCTACTGAGGTCAAAGAAAGTTTATGCCCATCACCCAACTGTTAGAGAGAAACGCCTCCGTCTACCCCAACGACGTGGCGCTCGTCGAGCTCAACCCCGAGATCCAGGAAAAGAGCCGCCGCACCTGGCGGGAGTATGCCCTCGTCGAAGGCAACCCCCTCTGCCACTACCGCCGCGAGATCTCATGGCGCGTCTTTGACGAAAAGGCGAACCGCGTCGCCAACATGCTGCTTGCGCGCGGCATCAAGAAGGGAGACAAGGTCGGCGTCCTCCTCATGAACTGCCTCGAATGGCTCCCCATCTACTTCGGCATCTTAAAGACGGGCGCTCTCGCGGTGCCGCTCAACTACCGCTATACGGCGGAAGAGATCAGATACTGCGTCGATCTTGCCGAAGTCAACATCCTGCTCTTCGGCCCCGAATTCATCGGGCGCGTCGAGGAGATCGCCGACGAGATCGGCAAGAACCGCATCCTCCTCTTTGTGGGCGGCGTCATGGTGCCGACTTTTGCAGAGAGCTACGACCAGCAGGTCAACAACTATTCCTCCGTCGCCCCCGGCGTGGAGCTTTCCGACGAGGACGACGCCGCCATCTACTTTTCGAGCGGCACGACGGGCTTCCCCAAAGCCATCCTGCACGCGCACCGTTCGCTCATGCACGCGGCGCAGGTCGAATACATCCACCACCGCCAGACGCGCGACGACGTGTTCCTGCTCATCCCGCCCCTCTATCATACGGGCGCGAAGATGCACTGGATGGGAAGTCTGATGTCCGCGAGCAAAGCGGTGCTCCTTCGCGGCATCTCCCCCGAGGCGATCATGGAGACCATCTCCAACGAGCGCTGCACCATCGTCTGGCTGCTCGTGCCGTGGGCGCAGGATATCCTCGAAAAGCTCGACTCGAGCGAACTCAAACTCAACAACTTCAATATCCGCCAATTCCGCCTCATGCACATCGGCGCGCAGCCCGTGCCGCAGAGCCTCATCAAACGCTGGCAGGCGTACTTCCCCGGGCAGGCGTACGACACCAACTACGGACTTTCGGAGTCCATCGGTCCCGGCGCCGTGCATCTCGGGATCGGGAACCTGCATAAAGTGGGCGCCATCGGCATCCCGGGCTACGGCTGGCAGGCGCGCATCGTCAAGGAGGACGGCGTCACCGAAGTGGAACAAGGAGAAGTGGGCGAACTTTCCTTAAAAGGCCCCGGCATCATGCGCTGCTATTACCGCAACGAGGAAGCGACGAAGGAAGTCATGCGCGGCGAATGGCTGTTGACGGGCGACATGGCGCGGCAGGACGAGGACGGATTTTACTACCTTGTCGATAGGAAGAAGGACGTCATCGTCTCGGGCGGCGAGAATCTGTACCCCGTCGAGATCGAGAACTTTATGAGCAAGTGTCCTCTCATCAAGGACGTCGCCGTTATCGGGCTTCCCGACGCGCGCCTCGGCGAGATCGCCTGCGCCATCGTGGAAACGCCCTCGGGCGTCACCTGCACGGAGGAGGACATCAACGAGTTCTGCAAGGAGCTCCCCCGCTACAAGCGCCCGCGCCGCATCATCTTCGCGAAGGTGCCGCGCAACGCCACGGGCAAGATCGAAAAGCCCCTCCTTCGCAAAATGTATCATGCCGACAATATCGTCGACGAACAAAACCGTTCCTGATCGTCAAAAAGACCACCCTGTCGGGTGGTCTTTTTTGATGCGCAAAACAAGTTGATGGTTTGCGCTTACTCACTCGGAGCTGCCTTCTTTTTGCGGAGCAAGACGATGGTGACCGAAACGCCCGTAATGACGGCGGCGCCGCCGACGCAGATGAGGACGATCCCCCAGACAGGGAACGGCTCGGCAGCGATCGCGCGCGTTTCCGTCACGCCGCAGCGCTGACAGGTGCGCACTTCTTCACCTTCCTTAAGAACGCCTGCTTCGCTGCTCACGGTCCATTCCCCGAATGTGTGACCGAGCGCGGGGAGCGCGGTCTGTTCCTCGAGCAGGGTCCCGCAGGCGGAACATTTCACGCCGTCCGTGAGCCCCGCCTCCGTACAGGTCGGCTGCCTGCCCGCGACGGTCTCGGGCATATGTCCCGTCGCTTCCACCGTGACGGGCGAGCGCGAAAGCTCCTCGCCGCACACGGTGCAGAGGATCACTTCTTCATAGGAGCCCGCCTCGGTGCAAGTCGCAGGTTTGACGTTCTCCTGAACGGCTTCTCCTGCGGTATGCCCCTTCTTCTCAACGAGGACCTCGCCGCAGACCGTGCAGACCTGATCCTGCGTGCAGGTCGCCTCGGGCCCCGGCGTATGTCCCGTGGCAGGCACGACGGTCTGCTCCACAAAGGCCTTCCCGCACAGCGAACACTTGCTCCCCTCCGTAAGGCCGTCTTCGGTACAGGTCGCGGGAACGGCGGGGACCTTCACTTCGTTATGCTGCAGAACGGCGACCGTGATATCCGTCTCCACCGTCTTGTAATTCTTCCGATCTTCCGGGGTAAAGGTCGCAGGGAACGATGCGGGAGCTTCCTCGTCGCCCACGGAAGCCGTGCTGTCCTTCCACGCCCATCCCATGGGAAGCTCGATATCCGAAAGCGTACCGCCGACGCAGACCTTGAGCCCCAACGGCGCGGTGTAGACGGGGTCCGCCTTTTCGACGGTCACGGTGAAGGCTTCCGAATCTGTCTCAGGATAATACACCTTCCCCTCTTCGGTCTCCTCGATCAACGCTGCCGAGACCGCTTTCACATACCATTCCCCTGCCCCGACGGGAAGACCGTCGGTATATTCTCCGTCTTCGGCGTCGCTGAACCGATAGGAGACCGCCGCGTTGTTGGAGGCAGTCGCCGTGAATTCGACTTCCGAGCCGTCATAGGTGAATGTGCTCGTCTCCCCCGGGATAAAAGTAACCGCTCCGCCCCGCTTGCAAACGACATACCCGTTATCGGGATCTTTTACTGCGACATGCTCGGGGCTCAGATATTTCTCGTTCGGTTCTCCTTCGAAACTGCCGCCCGTTATATTGATCACGCTATCTTCTTGACCATATATAGAATTGATCCCGAAATGACCGTCCGATATCGTTACTTCAGAACCGGTCGACGCATACAGACCTCTGCCGTATGAAGCTTCATTCTTCGCGATGGAAGCATTGCCGTTTACCGTCAGGCTGCCGCCAGACAAATACACACCGCCGCCGCTGTCTTGTGCAGTATTGCTCTCAACGATGCAATCTCCCGAAAGGGTGACTGTGCCTGCCGACCAGATGCCGCCGCCCGACCCAGTAGACCCAGTAGCTTTATTCTTCGCGATGGAAGCATTGCCGTTTACCGTCAGGCTGCCGCCAGACAAATACACACCGCCGCCGCTGTCTTGTGCAGTATTGCTCTCAACGATGCAATCTCCCGAAAGGGTGACTGTGCCTGCCGACCAGATGCCGCCGCCCGTACTAGCTTGATTCTTCGCGATGGCGCCGCCCGTCATGGTAAGGGAAGCGTCTTTCTGAACGCAGATCCCGCCGCCATTAGTGGCATTGCCGCCCGTGATGACGCCTGTATTGTAGACCGTTCCTCCGACATTATTGCTCACGTTCTTGCGGCAATCGCAGAGAGTAAGCGAAGCACCCGTATATACGGTAATGACGCTATCATTTCCGGAACCTTCGAGCTTCTGCCCGTTCAGGCAGAGCGTGACGTTCCCTTGGATGACAAGTTCGCCTGTGATCTGTTTATTGAGATAGTAGTTCCCGTCCGTGAGCGTACCTGCCGATTCCACCTTCATCCAGTCCGCATGCTCACCGTGCGTTTCCTCCGCCGCCTGAGCCGTGGAAGGGATCATCATTCCGATGCAGGAAGCCAGGACTGCCGCCGAAAAAGCCGCCGCAACGCCGAGCGTCCGTTTCATTCTTTTTTCCATGATCTTTTCATCCTCCGTATGACGGCTCCCGCAGGCACGTTCTGCCGCAGCAGCCGCATTGATCGGGACAGACAAACCCGCACAAGGCGCTCATTCCAAATTGCGTCGATCCGACACGGCCGAAACATCGTTTTATCTGAAGCGCACGAATGCGCAGGTCTCTCTGTCTGTAGAATACCATTATATCATATCGCGCCCCGTTTGTAAAGCCGAGGACGGGATTTCCCGCACACGAAAAAAAATGACAACTTTGCACCTCCCTCGGCGAAGCACGGGACGGTGCTCTCCGCCCGCGGCGTGAAATTTTAACCCTCCGTAAAATGTTTTGCGGAGGCTTCGCGCCGAAGCACAAACACGCCGCTCATCAAAACTGCCGCCCGCAGGACCCTGCGGGCGGCCTCACTTTACTTTAACAACTTAGTCCTTCTTTTTCGCTTTCAACCCGAACACGAGCCCGGCAGTTCCTACCCCGAGGGCGACGACGGCAACCGCAAGCGAGAGATACAGGACGACGGAGAGCGTGTTGAGGTCTCCGTCCTGCCGTTCGAGCTCGGCGCTCTGCGCGGCATTTTCGGCGCGCAATTCCTCAACGGCAGCTGCAAGCGCCTCATCCGCCGCCTTGCAGGCTTCATCGAGCGCATCGAGCGCCGCCTGAAGCGTCTTGTCCGCCTCGCCGAGCTCCCCGATCTTGCCTTCCAGCACCGCATCCGCCGCCTCAAAGGCTTTTTGGAGCTCGTCCTTCGCCGCAAGGAGGGCATCGGCATTTGCCTTATCGCCGTCGGCAATGGATTTCTCCAACTGCGAGACCGCCTGATCAAGCCTCGAACGGAGGGACGAGATCGACGACTGCAGCGCCGCATCCGAGGATGCGACCGAACTTTTCAGCGCCTCAATGGCCGCGTTCAGCGTCTTGACAGCTTCATCAAGTTGTTCTTCAAAACTTGAACCTTGCTCTGCGATGACGGCATAAAGATCGACTTCTTCTCCGGGCGCAGCCAAAGCGGCAGTCAAATCCTGTCCGTCAGAATAGGAAGCCGACTGGCTGCCCGCAGCGGTCGCCCATCCGTAGAACTTGCTGCCTTCCACAACCGTTCCATTGAGCTCTTCAAACGTCATCAAGGTATCTCCCTCATAGAGAGCCGTCTGCGACCCGAGCAGCGTGCTGTTCAGATAGTAATGGATGATATACGCTTGCACGATACTGAGGTTTCCCTCTTCCAGGACAATACTGTCTCCCAGCGTATTGGCAAAGAAGAACTCGTTCGGATCTTCTGAGTTAAAGTCAGCATATCCCGTAACAACATTCTCGACCGCATCAAATGCACCGAGACCGATCTGAGCACCTTCCAGCAATTTCTCGGTCATGGTAATTCCGATCTTACCATCCGTATCGTTTACAGCGTCGTTCACGGCATTGTCCCTGATCACGGGCGTACCGCCGATGTTCATTGTACCGCTGTAAAGATAGACACCGCCGCCCGCTTCGGTCGCCGAGTTCCCTTCGATCGTACCGCCCGTCATATGAAAGACAGCATCCTCCGGATAATTGACATTCTTGACCAAATAGACACCTCCGCCAAACTTGGCCGAATTGTCCTTGATCGAACCGCCCGTCATCAAAAACGAACTGCTGCTGAGGTAGACACCGCCGCCCCACTGTGCGCCTGTGTTTCCTTCGATCTTCCCGCCGCTCATGGTAAATGTACACATGAACGCATAGACGCCGATCCCGTTGGATGAGGTATTCAGCGCTGTGTTGCCCACAACGGCGCCCCCTGCGATCTCGATCTTCGCCTGCGACGCATAGATCCCCGCGCCGCCGTTGGCATTGACCCGGTTCCCGGCGATCGTACCGCTCTCTAGGACAAAGGATCCGCCTGCATTGACGCGAACGGCTCCGTTTGCGTTGCTGATCACGCCGCCGACGATATAGTCCGCCGTCTCGGCATCGGAGAATTCATACAGGCCGTTCTCCGCGACCGTATAATAGTGCTTGTACGCCTCGTTCCCGCTTTGGCAGTCGCAGATCGTCAGCGAACCGCCGTCCTGAACGAGGAACATCTGTGAGACTCTGTCGCCGTACAATCTCTTTCCGTTCAGACAGAAGATCACTTCTTCCTTGATATGGATCGCTCTCGTCTGCTGTTTATCTTCTGTCAAAAAATAATTCCCCGCAGGCAGGGCATCCCCATTCAAAGACGAAGTCGTAAATTCCGTAAACGAGACATCGTCATGCTTATGTACTATGGCAAGCATGTAATTTCCATCCGCGCCTTGAACGAACTCCATATCGGGCGCGAATGTAACTTTATCGCCCATCGCAACGAGCGACTCCTTAGCCTCCAAATCAAAGGAGCCGCCGTTGAACGCGATCTTTCCCGAATCCCTGCCAATGCTGCCGGCGACTTCGCCGCCGTTCATCGTAAAACTTGCGTTGCCGGAGCGAACATAAACCGCATCGGAAGGCTTTTTCCCTTCATTATTCAGAGCACTGTTCCCTTTGATAGCACCGCCGTTCATTGTAAATTTACCTGCTTCCACATGAACACCGCCGCCACAATACTTCGTATAATTTCCCGCGATGGTACCACCTTGCAATACTAATTCTGCAGTATTGCCGCTCATATAAATACCGCCGCCGCTCGAGGTCGTGTTCCCGCCCGTGATAACGCCGCCAGCAATATAGTTCTCCGTCGTAGAGCCATCCGTCACAAACTTGTACTGCCCCGTCGTCTCGTCAACAGTATAGTAATGTTTATTGGCATCATTTCCGCTCTGACAATCGCAGATGGTCAGGTTGCCATAATTTTTAATAACAGAGCCATTCGATGTGCCGTCTCCGCTTCCCGTCAGTTTATGTCCGTTCAGACAAAGAGTGGCAACAACGCTTGAAGATGTGATCTGCAAAATGCCACTTAATTCTACATCCGAGCTTAAATAATAATTGCCACTCCTCAACGTATCTGTCGAAGATGTGATCTCCGTCCAATCGGTATGATCCGCGTGGTCTCCCTCGGCGGCAAAAGCGCGTTCGGGGGCGGGGGCGAGCGCCGTCACCCCCAACGCAAGCGCCAGTGCGCACAGCGCAGCCAAAACAAACAAAAGCACTTTGTTCCTTGTTCGCAAAGTTCCCATATGTTCCTCCAAAACCTGTATTTTTACCGCAAAGCCGCTTTGCGCGGCTGCCGCAAATTCCTTTTTTCCGCAAACAAAAAAGGCAGACCGCGCTCAAACAAGAGCACAGCCTGCCCGAAAATTCGGCGACATTTCAAGGAAGCGGTCTACCCCCCCCCCTCAGAATATTCATTGCATTGTCATTGTCATGCGTTTTTCTCATATTCCGCCGCCAATTCTCATATACAATGATTTTATCATATTCTCCCGAATTCGTCAAGATACAATATTTTGCAAAAAAATTAGCAGCCGCGGGCGGGGCACAATGCCCCGCACGCGGCTTGAAAGAATTACCCGTAATACCGTTCACCGAGGCGGGTCGCCGAGGCTTCGAACCAGATGCCGTCGTACGGCACATACGCGCCGTGGCGGTATTTCGTGATCTCGAACGCCAGCATCCACACGCCAAGCGCCGCCGCATAGGCTGCAAAAAACAGCCCGACCCCGAAGAGCGCCCAAACGCCGCCCGAAAGCCCGAGAATCGCCGCCGCGATCATACCCGCCGCGCCCAAAAGCGCTAAGATCAGGCAGACCGCGCCCGAAAATACCCGCTTGCCCGCAAGCGTCTTGCAGTTTCTCATCCAATAGCGGAGGGCGGACGGGATGCACACCAAAAACGGCATCAGCGGACCCAGCACAAGGTTTTGGATGCCGTGCCCCGCCTCGTGCAGGCGGGTATCCTCCCGCGCGTCTTTCGCGACGAAGAAGAACGCCCCGTACTCCATGCCGCCCCAACCCAAGCCGGCTTCGAAATACACGTTCGGCCCCAGCTTTTTGGGCGCATGCCCCGAAAGCAGCATAACAAGGGCGATGAACGCCCCCAGCCACGTCATCACGCCGCCCCAGGTGAGCGACACGAGCCAATAGCTTGCCGTTCGGAAAATGCGTCCGATGCGCGCAGAACGCATCCCCCTTTGCTTTTCCAAATCACTCATGCCTTGCCCCCGACCTCTTCTCACACATCATTTCCGCCCGACTTTTTGATCTGTTTATAGACCTGGTCCAACCCCGTCGCCGAAAGTCCCGAAGCAAGCCCCAGTAAGACTGCCGAGAGCACATTGTCCGCAGGCATCGCCTCGGGCACGAGAAAATACGCCGCCACGCCAAGGGCGATCCCCAAGATGCCCGCCCACACGGGGATGAGGCTCGTCCACACGGCGGGCTTTTCCGCCATCAGCTGCTTATAGACCGCCATCACGCCATAGACGATCGCCGCGATCACAGGCACCGTCACCACTTCCACTGCATTTTCCATTGTTTCCCCTCCTGTCTGATAGCCGCGCCGCTTTTTCGCGGCGCTCAGGCGACGTGCTCCACGCCGCTCTGTTCCAAAAATTCCCGCATCTCGTGCTTGACGCGCTGTTCATAGGCAAGCGCCTTGTCCGTTTCCCCGTTCGCGTGTCCGTTTTTGAGCGCGGTCGCAGTCGCCTCGCCGAGGCTCATCGCCGCCAGCGTGCCTCTGATCTGCAGAAGTTCGAGCTTCCGCCTGTCCGCATCCCGCCGCTTCTCTTCCTCGATGCGCCGTCTTTCCCTGCGTTCCAGCCGCTTCATGCACACGGAAACGACCGCCGAGACGAGGACGGACGGAATGCCCGCCGCCAACAATAGTTCCCACATACTTCCCCCCATCGGGCATGTCGCCCGCCTTTTCTTCATTGTAACACAGGAACGGGAAAACCGCACCTTCAGCCGCCAAAATTTTCTCGATTTTTATGGAACGCTTGAAATTGCCCTGAAAACGTGCTATCATGAAACAGAGCGCCGCCGCGCAGCCTGCAAAGCGCGCTTCCAAAACGCTTGAAAAGGAGGAGAAAATGAAGCGGCTTGTCGCCTTTTTCAAAGACCCGCCCGTGTGGTTCGCCCTTTTGTGGGGCCTTCTGACGGGCGGCATGATCGCACTCTCGGCGTATCTTTCCTCCTCTGCGGCAAAAGAAGCGCCCGTCGCCGCCGTCCTCTACGGCGTTACGGCGCTCTCGCTTTCCTACTCGATCTACGCCGCCGTCAAATGGGTGCCGAAGATCAGGCTCGCTGCTAAAACGCGCCTTTCCCGCAACAAATACGCGGGCACCTTTCTTGCAAGCTACACGGTGCGCACCGTCGTCTATTCCTCGCTTTCGACGCTCCTCGATTTTGCCTACGTCGTCGTCAACGGCGTGACCGCCATCGTTTATCATTCGATTTGGTACTACGCCCTCGCCGCGTACTACTTCGCGCTCATGGTCATCCGCCTTTTTGTCATCCTCTGCGCGGGGCAGGGGCTGAAAAAATACGGCAAAGAAAGTCATGCGTTCGACAAACGCAAACTCAACATCTATCTCGTGAGCGGCGTTGCGCTGCTTCTGCTCGAAGCCTCGCTCTCGGGCGTCATCACGCTCATGATCGTACTGCCCAAAGAGACGCAGACGGGCTTTGTTCTTGCGATCGCGAACGCCGCCTATACCTTCACGCGGGTCATTCTCGCCATCGTCAACAAGATAAAATCGGGAAAGCGGCAGGAGCCCGTCACGCAGGCGCTCCGCAACCTCAATCTGACGGATGCGCTCGTCTCCCTCTTCTCGCTGCAGATCACGCTCTCTGCAGCGGTCGGCGGCGATCTTCCCCTTCAGATGAACGGGCTCGTCGGGTTTGCGGTGTGCTTCTTCACCGCCTGCCTCGGCATCTATATGATCTTCGACGGCGTGCGCCGAAAAAAGAAACTTAGGCGCCTTGACGCCTCTTCCGCTCGATCAGCCGAGCCATCAGCTCCCGAAACTGCCCTCTCCCATCCCGAATATAGCAAAAAATAAAAGGACTTCCGCGGAAGTCCTTTTTTATTTCGATATTGTTCTAAATACCAGCCCTAATTTTCGTGCTCTTATTTCGAATTTCGTCTAAAAGGTATCGGCAACATGCATGAACGCGTCTTTGAGCGGCGACTTGGGGATGAGCTCTTCGATCTCCTCCACCGTACGGGGCGCAGAGCGCGGAAGCCCGTCGAGCTCCTCTTCGGGCGCATACCAGGAGATACGGCCCGATGCCGTCACGGAGAACACGCCGCCCGTCTTCCCCCTTCCCGCGTCGCTTGCAAGGAAGGCGAGGAAGGGCGCAAGATTTCTGGCGTCGCCGTGGTCGGCCTCCACCTCTTTGCGCTTTTCTTCGGGCATATGGAACCCCTCCCCCATCGCCTTTTCAAGGGTGAGGAGCGTCTTCGTAAAGCCCGAGACGTGCCCCGGGGACGCCGCCTGCGGGCAGATGGCATTGACGTTGATATTGTAGTGGAAAAGTTCTGCGGCGCAGGAGCGGGTGAGTCCCACGAGCCCCGCGTTGGACGCGCTGTAAGCGGCGGCATTCACCATGCCTACCCACGCGTCCGAAGCGACGTTGATAAAGCTCCCGCCGCCCTGCTTTATCATATACGGCGCAGCAAGGCGCATCGTATTGAACGCGCCCTTTAATTTGACGACGGTCTGCCTGTCCCAATCGCTCTCGGAAAGCAGCATGAGCCCGCCCGCCTGCGTGATCGCGGCGTTGTTGACGACGATATCGATGCGCCCGTACTTCTGTACGATATGATCGATCATCTCTTTCACGACGGCGTAATCGGAAACATCGCAAAAATACGCCTCGGCTTTGCCGCCTTTTGCTCGGATGACCTCCGCAGCCGTTTCGGCGTCGCCGCTCATTGCAAGGAATTGCTCCCTCGCCTCGCCCGTGAGATATTCGGGTACCGCAGTATTCTGCTTCTTCTTGCGGTTGTTGGTGATGACAACGGCGCCCTCTTCGGCAAAGAACTCGGCAATGCCGCGGCCGACGCCCTGCCCGGAGCCCGTAACGAGCGCCACCTTTCCCTGTAAACTGTTCATGCTTTTCTCCCCTTTTATGGTAATTTACTGTATTCTTCGTCCGAAACGTGCTCAAAGGTCAACGTGGAGTTTTCGGGGCAGTTGGCAACAAACCCCAACTGCGCCATATAGCTGTCCTTTGCGGCACCGTGCCAATGTTTGACGCCCGGCTCCACGACGACATAGTCGCCTGCGTGCAGTTCGCGCGGCGCTTTCCCTTCTTCCTGATACCATCCCCTCCCGTAGGTGACAAGGAGCACCTGCAGCCCGGGGTGCGCGTGCCAGCTGTTGCGGGAACCCGGCGTATAGGTCACATTGCCCAACGGGCAGTTGAGCTTGCTCTCATGCGGGATAAACATAAAGTGATACACGTCCCCGCCCGTAAACGACTTCTGCGATTTTGCAGGCGTCTTCTCCCCCACGGGAAACAAGAAGTGTATGCCGTCCAATTCTCTCGATTCGTTCATAATTCCTCCGCCGTACAGTACGGTACTGTTTTTCTCTATCATAGCGCAGATCAAAAGAACAATCTTGCAGAATATTTCCCCTCTTGGTAAATTATTTACTTTTTTTGTGAGGCGGCAACACCAACGAAAAACTTCTCATTTTATGTCCGAACGAGCCCTCATCCCCTTGACTTTTTTTCGCGTTCGCGCTATAAAAATAGGGATAAAAACGATACACCCGAAAAAGGAAGAAACAGCACACATGCACCTGAATGAAGCACAAAAGGACAAGGACTATATCGTCAAAAGCATCGCCCTGCCCTTCGAAACGGAGCGCCGTCTGCAGGCGCTCGGGATGACGGACGACACCCCCATCCGCGTTGTCAACCGCAAAGGCAAGGGCATCCTCGTCGTCAAACTCCGCGGGACCCGCTTTGCGTTCGGATGCAACATCACGAAGAACATCGAAGTCGAGGAGGCGCCTGATGAACAGCAGCAATGAAATGACCATCGGCTTCATCGGCAACCCCAACTGCGGCAAGACGACGCTCTTCAACGCCTACACGGGCGCCAACCTCAAAGTCGCCAACTGGCCCGGGGTCACCGTCGAAAAGGTCTCGGGCGCCATCAAGGAGCACAACGAGACCATCCATCTCGTCGACCTTCCGGGCACTTACAGCCTCACTTCCTACACGATGGAAGAGACCGTCTCCCGCCAGTTCATTTTGAGCGACGAGGTGGACGTCATCATCAACGTCGTCGACGCCTCCGCCCTCGAGCGCAGCCTCTACCTCACGCTGCAGCTTTTAGAGCTCGGCAAGCCCGTCGTCATGGCTCTCAACATGATGGACATCGTTACAAAGCGCGGCATGGAGATCGATATGCACCGCCTCCCCGAGATGCTCGGCATCCCCGTCATCCCCGTGACGGCGAGAAAGCGCCAGGGGCTCGACTCCCTCCTCCACGCCGCCATCCACCACAAGGACAGCGCGGGACCCGACAATCTCGTCCACGACCACAAGACCCCCTCCCATCACATCCACGACCATCACGCGGAATACACGATGGTCTATTCGGATGCCATCGAGGACAAGATCGACGCCATTATCGGTGAGCTCAACAAAAAGTACCCCGATACCCCTAACAAACGCTGGCACGCCATCAAGCTTTTAGAGGGCGACAAGGAGATCACGGAAAAATATCCCGTCGAGCTTCCTTCCGTTCTCGACAGAAGCTACGAAGCGGACATCATCAATCAGAAATACGACTTCATCGACGAGATCATCCATGAAGTCATGATCCACAAGCAGCGGCAGGACGTCTTCACCGATAAGCTCGACCGCGCCTTCACGCACAAGGTGTGGGGTATCCCCATCTTCCTCGGCATCATGGCGCTCGTCTTCTTCCTCACCTTCTATGTGGGCGACGCGATCAAAGCGCTCTTCGAGCTGGGGCTCGGCTGGCTTTCGGATACGGCGCAGTCGGGGCTCACCTCCGTCGGCGCGCACCCCATCCTCGTCTCCCTTCTCGTCGACGGCATCATCGGCGGCGTCGGGACCATCCTCACCTTCCTGCCCAACATCTTCATCCTCTTCCTCGCGCTCGCCTTCCTCGAAGACAGCGGCTACATGGCGCGCGTTGCCTACGTCATGGAGGGCGTCATGAGCAAGCTCGGGCTCTCGGGCAAGGCGTTCATCCCCATGCTCCTGGGCTTCGGCTGCACGGTGCCCGCCATTATGGCGTCCCGCGCGCTCGAAAGCAGGCGCGACCGCTTCAAGGTGATGCTCGTCACCCCCTTCATGAGCTGCAACGCCCGCCTCACCATCTACATCCTCTTCTCGGAGATGTTCTTCGGGGCATACGCGATGCTCGCCGCCTTCTCGATGTATCTCATCGGCATCGTCGTGGCGATCGCCGTCTCCGCCGTCATCCACCTCATCGACACAAAGAAGACGGTCAACTATCTCATCATCGAACTGCCCGAGTACAAGATGCCCGACGCGCGCACCGTCGCCATCTATGTGTGGGAGAAGGTCAAGGACTACCTCGTGAAAGCGGGTACGACCATCTTCATCGCGACCATCCTCATCTGGGCGCTCCTCAACTTCGGTCCCACGGGCTTTGTGGAGGACATGAGCGGAAGTTTTGCCGCCTATGTGGGCAAATTCCTCGTGCCCGTCTTCATCCCGATCGGGCTCGGGTTCTGGCAGATCGTCGTCGCGCTCATTGCGGGCATCTCCGCAAAGGAGCTCGTCGTCTCGAGCTGCGCCATCCTCTTCGGCATCGTCAATGCGAGCTCGCCCGAGGGCATGGAAGCCTTTTCGGCGGCGCTCGGAGCCATCGGCTTCACCTCCCTCAACGCCTTCTGCCTGATGGTGTTCTGCGTCCTCTATATCCCCTGCGCGGCGACCATCGCGACCATCCACAAGGAATCAAAAAGCTGGGGCTGGACGTGCTTCTCCCTCTTCTTCACCCTCCTCGTCGCCTGGGTCGTGACCTTCATCGTCTATCAGGTCGGGCTTCTCATCGTTTAAGGAGCACACCATGCGGAAGCTATTATCGGGCGGAATATTCTCGGACGGCGGTGCGGCAAACACGATCCTTGCATCTCTGACGGGAGCGGGGCTCGCCGTCACGCTTGTGCTTGCGGCGATCATCCTTGCGGCAGCCGTATTCGCCGTCATTTCCATCGTGAAACGGCGCAAAAATAACAAAAGCGGATGCCACGGCTGCGGCGGAAGCTGCTCCTCCTGCGGCATGAGCTGCCCCGTGAAACAAGCCTCCCGCAGCGAAGACACAGACGGAAAAACAGATAAAGACGAATGATCCCCGTTTCTATCCGGAATAAAACAGGAAACCCCGCGTTCGGCGGGGGTTCCGTTTGACGAACGCAGTCTTTTGGGCGGCTGTGGTTCGAACCTTGCTCACGCCAAAAAGAAAGGAGAGGGATTCGCGTCTTTGGCGGCGCGCCCTCATCGGAGCAAGGCACACTTCGCCAGCCCCTCAGACTATCGGGGCTACGCTTTAATGCCTGCTCCTCCTCTTCCCACGCATCTGCTTCGCATCCGCATGGGAGCCCTGAATAAGCCCACCGGGCTGTTCAGTTTGCGCCCTTCTCTCTTGTTCCCGTACTCCTCGTGCGCAAACCGCTCGCTCTACTTCGGGCTTTGCCCTCGTGCGTCACGGCTGCGGGATGCCTCCGCAAGCGGGCATCCCTTGCTCGTGGCGGACGCTCGCGCCTCCACCCTCGAATCCCTCTCTTCATTCGGTAAGCGGGAACGGGGGAGCAGGCTGTTTGCCTGCTCCCCCGTTCCCGTTGGCGGAAGGAGAGGGATGATCTTCGCCGCACAAGGTCAGCGTCATTCCCCTCTTGTTTAAGCGGCTCGATGGCTTCGCAGCCGCAAGCGGCTGCTACTTCGGGCTTTGCCCTCGTGCGTCACGGCTGCGGGATGCTTCCGCAAGCGGGCATCCCTTGATCGCGGCGGGCGCGCGAACCGACAGCCGAAAGAACAATACCGCAATCCCTATTTTCTTCGGCGGCTGTGGTTCGAACCCTGCTCACGCCAAAAATAAAGGGCGCGCTGCGCCCTTTATTTTTGGCGGAAGGAGAGGGATTCGAACCCCCGGAGGCTTTCACCTCAACGGTTTTCAAGACCGCCGCGATCGACCGCTCCGCCATCCTTCCGTATCGGCCGCCGCAAAAGGCAGCCGTTTTTTGTTGTTTTCAGGCGCTTTCTCGCCTATTCTTCGGCAGCGCCCGCTTACAAATTACGTTCTCAAGCGGCGCCCCACATTCAGAGCACGCTCCTAAACGGCGTCCCTCATGCAAAACTCCGTTCCCAAGCGGCGCCCCGCGCTCAAAGCCCGCCCCTCAACGGTGTGCGCCGAGGAAGAAGAGCGCCAAAGTACCCGCGCCCGAGTGCGTGCCGATGACGTTCCCGACGTAGTTATACTTGATCTCATGCCCCGGGAAGTTGGCTTTTAACAGAGAGATGAGATAGTTCACATCCTCGATGCAGTCGCCGTGACTGATGAAGATGGGGTCGTGCTCGCCCATCGTCTGCAGCTCCTTCATGTGATCGACGAGCGCCGAGATGGACTTCTTTCTGCCCATCGCTTTTCCGATGGCAATGAGATGCCCCTCGTGGTCGACGTGCAGCACGGGCTTGATGTTGAGCATGGTGCCGACGACCGCCGTCGCCGCCGAAACTCTGCCGCCGCGCTTTAAGTGGAACAAATTGTCCACCGTAAAGAAGTGGCAGATATGCTGCTTCAGATTTTCCGCATAGTCGCGCGCCTCTTTTAAGGAGACGCCCTCGTCCGCCTTTTTGACGACATAATCGACGAACAAGCCCTCGCCCATGGAAGCGCAAAGAGAGTCGACGACTTCGACATGGCGGTAAGGATAGTCTTCCATGAGATCGCGCGCGGCGATCTTGAAGCTGTTTGCAGTCCCCGAAAGTCCCGAAGAGAAGGCGAGGACGAGCACGTCTTTCCCCTCTTTCAAAAGGGGCTCGATGGTGAGGCGCGCCTGTTCGGGCGTCACCTGGAAGGTCGTGGGCATCGCGCCCGCGCGCAGCTTGTCGTAAAAGACTTTGACGTCCATCTTGTTGCCGCTCTCGCCGCCGTAGATCACGCCGTCGAGGTTGAAGCCGAGGTCGACGCAAGCAATGTCATGTTCTTCAAAATATTCCGCGGGAAGATCGGAGGCGGAATCGGTCACGATCGCAAACTTTCTCATAATGATCTCCGTTGTATGGCTTTTGGATGCGGCTTTTTAAGCACCCCGAAAGGGAGCGCTCCCCTTTGCCGCATTCGATATTATACCAAAAATGCCGATCTCTGTCAACCGCGTGAGCGGTCTCTCACTTGACGATGGTGAAATTTTTTACACGGTTTGCACGAAAGGTGACGCTCACTTCGGAGGAAGAGCGCCCTCTTCTGATCTCCATTGCAACATCCCCCTCCGTTTCAAAATACTCGCCCGCAACGCGGGAAAATTCGGCGATACACGCTTCTCTCGTCACCTCGTTCATCTCCTCTTTATCTGAATGCAGGATGCCCATCAGCCTTTCCTTCGTCACTTCGCTCCGCATAAATTCCCTCCTCAATGATTTTTCAGTCCGCGCATGAGCGCGCCCCAAAGCCCCGTGTATTTGCGTTCCGCTTCCTCCTGCGGTTTGCCCGTATAAAAATTCGCAAGCAGCTTGAACGCCCGCACGCGGTCGGCGACGTTTTCCAAAAAGATCTTGTCCTCCTCCGGCACGATGGCGGTGAGCGGGATCCTGAGCGCCTTTGCGATCTCCTCGGGCGTCAGGATCTCCCCCCGCCGCACGAGATCGCCGCGCACCATGTTGACGACGAGCCCGATGCGGCTCAACCGGTACCCTTTGAGCATGTTCCCCACGCGGTCGGCGTCCCGCATCGCCGAGATGTGCGGCGTCGTGACGAGCAGCGCTTCCTCCGCACATGCAACGGCGCGATGAAAACCTTCGTCGATGCCTGCGGGCGAATCGATGAGGATATAATCGAACTGCGGCGCGAGCGTATCTAAGATGAGCCGCACCGCCTGCGGGGAGACGTACCGTTCGGAGATGCGGTTGCTCGCCAGGGAATAGAGCGTCGGATAGCGGGGATGTCGCACGAGCGCCTGCTTGGGACGGCATCTGCCTTCGATGGCGTCGATGACGTCGAAGCTTGCAAGGTTCTCGACGCCGAGCACCACGTCCACGTTGTTGAGCCCGAAGTCAAGATCGCAGACGACGACGCGGCATCCGTTCTTTGCGAGCTGTACCCCGAGGTTGGCGGTGACGGTCGTCTTGCCGACTCCCCCCTTCCCCGATGTGACCACGATCTTTCTTGCCATTGCTAACCCCCCGCGCGCACCGTTTTGCATAAGGATACAATAAATGAGAGGATATATTTCGGCACGTTTTGTCGAATCAGCAAAAAAGAGCTCCCCTTTTTTCGGGGAACTCTCTTATCGGCGGGAACATGCGGCGCGGTGCATGTCTGAAAGTCGTTTTGCGGCGCTATTTTGCGCTCAGCCGCCGTTCCAGACGCGGTTTTCCTGAAACCACTCGGTGTCTTTCAAGACCGTCGAATTGTTGCTGCCCGTCACCGACCACTCTTTGCCGTCAGACTTATAAGTAATGGTGCCGTTCATGGAGGTATAGTCCCAGCTCTCCTCCTTCCAATCGACATTGGTCGCAAGCGTCGTTACATAGATCTTATCGGTGTACTTGGCAACGCGGTCGATCATCGCTTGCGTGGGGAAGGTGTTGTCGTTGTTCGTCGTGTACTCGGGCGAACCCGCGCAGCAGCACACGCACACGATCTCGGGACGGATGACGGAGAGCAATTTTTCCGTCGAAGAAGTCTTGCTGCCGTGATGGCCGCCCTTGAAGAGCTTGCACTGCGGTAGATCGTTGCTCTCAACGAGCGAAGCTTCCCCTTCCTCTTCGAGGTCGCCCGTGAAGAGGTAGTGATAGTCTCCTTGCGTCAGGAGCATGCAGACGGAATAGTTGTTCTCGTCCGAGGCGTGCTCTTCGTAAAACTTCTGATAGAGGAAGTTCATCGTCACGCCCTCCGAGAGGGTGTAGCTTCGGGAAGCCCCCTCCGTCTCGTTCCAGCATTCGAGGGCGGTGTAGTGCTCGGCGCCCGCCTCCACTTCCTTGTCGCGTTCTTCTAGATAGTCCTTGTAGATGGCGGTGTTCTTGTTGGTCTTCGGAAAGTCGATGATGACTTCGCACTCAAAGCTTTCAAAGACGCCCGGAAACTCATTCGTTCCCACAAAGGCGGCAATATGATCCTGATCGGCGTGCGTCGCGATGACGTATTCGAGCACGCCGTCCGTGCAGTACTCGGAAATGGCGGGGATGAGCGTCTCCGCCGAGCCCTTACGCGAGCCCGCGTCGATGAGCACTTCGGTATCGCCGATCTTGATGAGCGTGCAGTCGCCCGTGTACTTGTTGCCGAGCTCCAGAAAGTTGATACTGAGCTCGCCCGTCTCGATGGTGCCCGTCGCAGGCGGGGTATCGGGCTTTTGGAACAGCGCCTTGAAGTCGTCCCAGCTCTTGCCCTTGACGACAAACCAGTAAACACCGAATACCGCCGCCGCGACGAGCACGATGACGAGGAGGACGGCGACCGCCCGCACAAGACGTTTTTGAGAGGCTTTCGATCTTCTTGCCATGATTTATCTTATGTGACCTATCTTTTCTCAGTACTGAAAGCGCACAAAGCTCCAGCTCATGGGCGCAAGCGTCAGGGAAACGAGCGAGCCGTCCTTGACGTTCGGCACATCGAGCTCTTCGGGCTTTACCGTATCGGGGTGCTCAAAACCGTTGGTGGCGTCGAGGTCGGAATTTACCATGCGCACATATTCCTTCGCCTTAAGATCGCCGAACGAGCGCAGTTCAAGCTCCACTTCGCGCGTCTCCTGGCTGTAATTGCAGAGGGAAACGCACACTTCGCGCTTTGCCATATCGTGCGTGACGGCTTCGTTGATGGTGCGCGCCGTGCCGTACATGTTCTCGAAGGTGTCGCTGTCGGAGAAGGTGCGCACCGTCGCGCCCGAAGCATTGCCCGCAAGATAGCGGAAGGGATAGAAGGACGCCTGTTTGAACGTGTCGCCGCCCTTCTTCGTCATGATGGGCGCGATGACGTTGACGAGCTGCGCAAGACAGCCGATCTTCACGACGTCGCAGTTGTTGAGCAGGGTATTCATGAGGCCCGCAAAGACGAGCGCGTCGCGGAAGGTATAGACGTCTTCGAGAAGATGAGGCGCCTTCTTCCAAAGCGGCTCGGTGCGGGGCGCGTCCACCGTCCAAATGTTCCACTCGTCGAAGCTGATCTTCAAATGCCGCTTGGAACGCACTTTGGCGCGCACATATTCGATGGTCGCTTTCAGCGTGCCGATATACTCGTTCATGTCGTCGGCAGAACCCAAAAAGTCCTCCAACGGGCGCTTCCTCGTTTCGTCGTACTGATAATAGCGGTGCATGGAGAGATAATCGACCGCCTCATAGGTATGTTCGAGGACAACGCGATCCCATTCGGGGAAGGTCTTCATCTCGTGGTTGGAAGAGCCCGAGACGATGAGCTTTAAATCGTGCGGCGCGTTCTTTTCGTATTCGCCGTTCGTCCAGCGCATGACTTTGGCGGCTTCGAGCGCCTTTTTGCCGTACTCGTCGGCGCTTAAGTGCCCCGTCTGCCAGGGGCCGTCCATCTCGTTGCCGATGCACCAGTATTTGACGTTGTAAGGCTCTTCCGCTCCGTTTTCGCGGCGCAGATCGGAGATGGTCGTGCCGCCCGCATGGTTGCAGTATTCGACGAGGTGCGCCGCATCGAGGATGGTGCCCGTGCCCATATTCACCGCCATCATGGGCGTGATGCCCGTCTTTTTGCACCACTTCATGAACTCATCGGTGCCGAACTCGTTGGTCTCCGTCGTGAGCCATGCAAGATCGAGGCGGGTGGGCCGCTTTTCGCGGGGGCCGATGCCGTCCCGCCAGTCGTACCCCGAAAGGAAGTTGCCGCCCGGATAGCGCACGATGGGCACATTGAGCTCGCGGATGAGCCCGATGACGTCCTCGCGGAAGCCGTTCTCGTCCGCCGTGGGATGCCCGGGCTCGTAGATGCCCTCGTACACCGCGCGCCCCAGATGCTCGATGAACGAGCCGAAGAGATTGCGGTCGATCTCGCCCACCCGAAGGTTGGCGTCTGCAAAAATTTTCGTTTTCATCATTTCCTCCCGGAATTCTAAGGTTTCAAGTCAATAAAAATAAAAGCCAAACGTAACGCCCAAGCCCGTCGTAACGCCGTAGTTTCGAGCAAGACGAGAAGAGCGCGGCTTTGCCGCAGGGAGCTTACTAAAACGTAAGTGACCAAGGCAAAACGCAAGCTCGACAAAGTATTGCGAAGAAAATCCGGCGTTACAACAAACCGAACATGGCGGCGATATTTACAGTCGCCTCATTGATATTGTGCAGGAACTTATTCACCGCATTCTGAAGGGAAGGCAGGTCGCTGTCCGACTCGGCGGTCTTTAAGACCTGGACGAGCATGTCGAAGTTCGTGTAGATGACGTTCGCCTCCACGTCGATGGTCTGCATGGCGGGATCCTCGCTGCCGTGCTGCAAGCGGTACATTTCCTTGATGATGCGGTTCATCAAAGGGAGCTTATCAAGATCGTTCGTCTTGAAAATATCGACGATGACGCGGCTCAGCTCGATGAGCTGCTTCGCAAAATCTATCGTCACCTGAGATGCCTGTTCTTCCATTATAGTGTCACTCCGTTGTATTTCAAAAGTTCGCGCGCGGACTGCACGCTGTCGACGCCCTCGGCGTTCTTGATGGGCGCAAATTCACGCTCGCGCACAGCTTCGAAGGGCAGGCAGCTCTTCATGAGCCGCACCCAATCGACGACGAGCGTTTCGTACTTATACCCGTTCTCTTTTTCGGGGCGGATAAGCTCCGAGCCGTTCCAATACGGGATCTTCTTTTTCGCCCTGTGGACAGGGATGGCGGTGCGCGAAGCCTGTTCGATCGTACCGAGGCGGAAGAGATAATTGAGGGTGACCCCGAAGGAATAGACGAGCTCTCCCCTTTCATCGCGCGCGTTCGCCATCGCTGCGGGAAGATCGTAATATTCCACGACATCGGGAAGGCTCCCCCGCCTGCACAGCACGCCGACTCGCTCCTCGGGCGCGCACTTTTTCACGAACTTCGCCCCGCAATGAACGCCCGATAAGATGGTCGCCCCCACAAAGACGGGGTCTGCGATGCGCTGCAAAACGTTGTCGACGGCAAAGACGTTGATCCACTCCACGCCGCTTTGTTTCGCCTCGTCCGTGAGACCCGCCCGCCGAAGCGAAGAAAAACAGCCGCCGTTGCCGTTGGGCGAGAGCGCGAGCGCGCCCCTCCCTTCGAGTAGCAGCCTGCCCTCTAAGTCGGTCGCGGGCGCCATGTCCTGTAAAAAGAAGCGCACATTCTCTTCGGGATAGCCGAAATAGCCGTGCTCCTTCAAAAAGGCGCGCGTCATGCGGTCGGTCTTGTCGCTCGTCATGATATAGAGCGGCACATACGCACCGCACGCGGCGCACACCTCCAAGAGGTTGCGGATAAGGCACTCGTAGATATAGAGGGGGCGGGTCAAGCCAATGTCGAGCGTTCCCTTCGGCCCGTCGAAGCCGAGCCGCGTCCCCTGCCCGCCCGCGAGCATGAGCGCCGCCACTTTGCCTTCGCGGACGGCTTGCACTCCGACCCTCTCGAATTCCTCGCGGCGGGAAGCGATCTCCTCTTTTTTCATCCCTTCGATGGGCGCGATCTCCCCTTCGGGCGGACGGACGCGCGCCTCCTCGGAAAAAATAGTCCAATCGACGCGTTCGAGCTCAGAAAAAAAACGGTCCTGCTCCGCGCCGTCAAGCTCTCGGATATGGGCGAGGAGATGTTCCTGCCCGTTTGCGATCAGGAGCTGTTCCACACGTTCCTTTCGGTCCATAGCCCCTCCCGTCAAGTTACTTCCCCTCTATTATAAGGGCTCGGGCGACAAAAGTCAATGCCCGAGCCCATTTTCATAAAACTTTCAGTCAACGGCGCAGCCGCCCTGCGCGCGGTTCAGATACGCTCCAACAGGAAGGCGCCCGCCGCAAACGGTCTGCCTTCGATCTCAAGTTCCCCTTCCGCCGTATAGGCAAGGTCGGTGAACGCACGTTTGATGCAGTACCCATCGAGCGGCAAAACGACCTTCCCCGCGCTCTCCAGAAAGTGCACGACGACGAGCTTTCTCCCCTCGTATTCCTTGACATACACCTGTCTTCCTTCGGGGGCGCGGTAGTATTCCACCGTGTTGTCGATGAGGGAGATGCTGCCATAGCGCACGATGTCTTTGACTTCTTGGTAGAACTCAAGCCCCTCTTGGATGAGGCGGACGCGCTCCTCGCCGAGATGCAGCACGTCGCCCGAGAGGCAGATGCGGCCCATCATGGCGGCACAGAGCGAATAAATGGTGCGCGAAACACTCTCTCCTTCCCGCAGCACCGCCCAGATCTGCATCTGCCGCGCAGGGATGACGCGCGAGACGTTCGCGGCGACGAGCGGGATCTCATTGCACTCGTGCGCGTCCGAGAAGGAGCACATGGAAACTTGGCTCATCCTGAGCGGTTCGATGCGGCTGCCGCCCGAAGAACAGTTCTCGATGACGAGCCCCGGGACGGCCTCCTTGAGCTTTGCAAGCCACACAAGGCTCTCTTCGGCGATCCGCCGCCCGCCCTCGCCCGGCGCCGCGCCGTCCGCGCTGTCGCACCCGATGCCGAGGCTGTCGTTATAGTCGATCTTGATATACTCAAAGGCGTTCTTCTGCAAGAAATCGAGCATGCGCTCTTTCAAGTACTCCTGCACTTTGGGAAGGCGCAGATCGAGGAAGCGGCGGTTCTTGCCCGTGATGATGCGCCCGTCCCGCTTTAAAAGCTTGCTCTCGTCGTAAAAACAGTCGCTGTCTCTGCCCGCCACTTCAAATTCGAACCAGATGCCCGGGCGTTTGCCCGCCGCCCTGATGGCATTCGAAACTGCCGAAATGCCCTCGGGGAAGAGCGCGCGGCTCTCCCGCCAGTCGCCGATGGCGTTGCACCAGCCCTTGTCGTCGGGCTTGTACCAGCCGCAGTCGATGACGAAGGTGTCGATGGGAAAGGGCTCGATCGCCTTTAAAATGGCGTTGATGTTCTCCGCCGAAGGGCAGCCCCACGTCGTGCAGTATTCGTTGAAGAGGACGGGCATGCTCTCCTCGGAAGCAGGCACGTTCAGCCTTTGCTCCTGCTCCGCGACAAAGACGTTGCAGCAGGCGAGCACGCTTCTTTGTACCGTCAGAAACGCCTTATGCGTTGCAAAGCTTTCGCCCGGGGCGATGCTCTTGCGCCAATGCCCGAACTCGTAGTCCGCAAGCCCGCCCGAGAGCGCGCACGTCTCCTTCTCGGCATACACTTCCATCTGCCAGGAAGAGGGCGCTTCCACCATCGCCGCCCAAACGATATGCCGCTCTTTGTCCTCAATGGCGGCAAAGGGAAAATGCCCGCGGTTGGACATCGACCCCGCTTCGCCGAAGCGTTCGCATCTGACGCCGTAGCGCGCCCAGCTCGTATCCAAACCTAAATTCGAAAAGCTGTCCTCCTCGGGGCGGCACTCCCGCGACCACGCGCTCGTCAGGCGGTGGAGCCTGAGCCCCGCAAGCGTCGCCTTGCCGCCGCGAAGGGCGTGGATACCGCTCACCGAAAAGCTTTGCAGGCTTTCGAGCGTCTGTTCCTGCCCCGTGAGGTTGCAGTACTCCGCCCAGACGGTGAAGACGCCCGTTTTCGGGCTGTATTCGAGGTGATGAAGATAGACGTTCCCGCGCGCGTCGTGAAGGCGGGTGACGACGCCGTTTTCTTCCGCCGCCTGCTCTTCGACTTTCAGAAGCGTGCCCTCGCGGTTGCGCATGGTGACGCCCAGCGTATAGTCGATAAGCGTCTCGTCGCCCGTAAAGGAGACTTGGATGAGGCTGTCCAACGGAACTTCTTTCTCCTCCCCCGCGGGGAAGAGCGCAAGCCCCACCGTCGTCTTGCCTTCATGCCCTTCGACGGGCACTTCCTGATAGCACACGGCGATCTCGCCGAAAAGATACTTCTTATAAAACATAGTCCCTCATAAAAACCTGTCCGGGGGTGCCATGCAAAACCGCCAAAAGCGCGGCTTCGATCGCCCCTCAAAAAAAACGGGGCAGTACGCCGTACCGCCCCGCAAAAATCTCTCTCAAAGCTTGGTCTTCCAGATCTGATCGGACCACATGAGCTGCTTTTTGAACTCGTCGATCTTGGTGTTCTCGTCGATGAGGACGACTTCCATGCCCCACATATTGCCGAGGTCCACCATCTCCTGTGCGGTGACGACGGAGGAGACGACCGTATGATGCGCGCCGCCCGCATAGATCCATGCCGCAACGCCTTCCTTGAAGTTGGGCTTATACTTCCACATGCAGCCCGCAACGGGAAGCTTGGGCATCTTATGAGGATACTTCACGAGCTCGATCTTCTGCACGATGAGGCGGATCCTGTCGCCCATGTCGACCATGGAGACAGCGATCGCTTCGGGCGCTTCGATGCCTTCGAAGACGAGGCGCGCGGGATCGGACTTGCCGCCGATGCCGAGCGGATGCACCTGGATCTCGGGCTTGGTCGAAGCGAACTGAGGGGAGACCTCGAGCATGTGCGCGCCGAGGCAGAGCCCGTCGACAAGGTCGTAGGTGTAGTCTTCCATCAGACCGGTGCCCTTCTGCCCTGCCATGTACTGCATGACGGCGCCAAGCGCTGCGATCTTCCAGTCGCCTTCCGCGCCGAAGCCGTAGCCCTTGCCCTGCAGATCCTGGATGGCGAGCCCGGGCAGCTGGTTCATGCCGTGGAGCGCGCCGAAGTGATCGACGATGCCGATATAGCCGCCGTTTTCCTTGCAAAACTTGTCGATGGCGATCTCATACTTCGCCTGCTCGCGCACGACGTCGATGCGGTCGGTGCCCATCGTGTACTTCGTCGCATATTCCGCCATCTGTGCGTCCACTTCCGCATCCGTGACGGTATCGATGACGTCCACCAAATCGCCGACGGGATAGTAGTCGACTTCCCAGCCCATCTCGATATGCGCCGCGACTTTATCGCCTTCGGTGACGGCGACGTTGCGCATGTTATCGGAGAAGCGGCACACCTTGACCTGCTTGGAGAAGGCATAGCCTGCAGCCACCTTGCACCAGGAAGCGAGCTCCTTCAATGCTTCGGGGTCTTTATAGTAGCCGACGATGACCTTGTTGTCCATGCGCAGGCGGGAGACGATATAACCGAACTCTCTGTCGCCGTGGGCTGCCTGGTTCTCGTTCATGAAGTCCATGTCGATGGTGTCGTAAGGCAGTCTCTCGTTGTACTGCGTCGCGAAATGGCACATGGGCTTCTGCAGCATCTTGAGGCCCTTGATCCACATCTTGGCGGGCGAGAAGGTATGGCACCAGGTGATGATACCGATGCAGTCGTCGTCCGCGTTGACTTTCTTGACGGCGGCAACGATCTCTTCCGAGCTCTTGCAGGTCGTGAGGTACTTCACCGTCACGGGAACGTGCTCGTTGACATAATTTGCCATCTCTTCAGAGTGCTCCGCAACATGTGCGAGCACGTCGTCGCCGTAAAGGGTCTGGGAACCGGTCAGCCAATAAACAACTTTTTCTTTCATTTTTACTTTCCTCTACCTATTTTGATTTTTCCCGCAGTCCGCCTGCGGGGCGCGGAAAATGAGGATGGCGCCGCAGTTGGGCGTCGACAGGGCGGAAACGAGTTCCTCCCCCCGCGCCTCGTGTGCGTTCGCAGTCTCCTCGATGCGCTTTGCGCGCTTGTTGGGATCGGGCGTATATGGGATGACTTCCGTAACGATCATATGCGCCCTTTTTTTTACCGTTTGATCTGCCCGTAATAGGCGTTCTTGCCGTGCTTGCGCAGATAGTGCTTGTCCATCATGAACTGATCGGCACGCTCGACGTTGGGATTGACGATCTCGGTGATCGCCGCCATCTTGGCGACTTCCTCGATGACCGTCGCGTTATACACGGAGTTGTCGCCGTCCTTGCCGAAGGCGAACACGCCGTGGCTCTTGACGAGGACGCCCGGCACTTCGAGGGGCTTCAAGCCCTCCATCCTGAACTTCTCGATGATGACGAGCCCGGTGTTCTTCTCGTACTCGCCCTCGATCTCCTCGCGCGTCAGAGAGCGTGCGCAGGGGATGTCGCCGTAGAAGTAGTCGGCGTGCGTCGTCCCGTAGAAGGGAATGTTGCGCCCCGCCTGCGCCCAGCTCGTCGCGAACGTCGAATGGGTGTGCGTGACGCCGCCGAGGTCGGGGAACGCCTTGTACAGTTCGAGGTGCGTGGGCGTATCCGACGAAGGGCGCAGATCGCCTTCCACCACTTTGCCGTTGAGGTCGACGACGACCATGTCGCTCGCCTTCATGTCGTCGTACTCGACGCCCGAGGGCTTGATGACGACGAGCCCGCTCTCACGGTCGACCTCAGAGACGTTGCCCCAGGTGAAGAGCACGAGCTTGTGCTTGACCAGATCGAGATTGGCCTTGAGCACTTTTTCCTTCAAAGCTTCTAACATATTTTCAATTCCTCCTATAAGACGGACTTATTTAGTCTTTCAGGCTGACGACTGCCTCGCGCACGATGGGAAGCCCCGCAACATAGCGCTTTGCGAACTTTTCGAACCCTTCGACGTTGGCGGGATCGGGAGCGAGCGTGACGCCTTCCTGCCCTGCGAACACCTTGTTTTCGAGGTAGTCTTCAAGGCTTTCGCCCTGCTCCTTGGTGACCATATAGTTTGCAAGGATGGCGATGCCCCATGCGCCGCCTTCGCCCGCCGTCTTCATGACGGTGACGGGTGCGTTGATGGCAGCCGCGAGATAGCTCTGTCCCACGCGCTCGGTCTTGAAGAGCCCGCCGTGACCCGTGATACGGTCGAGCTTGACCCCCTCTTCGCGCAGCATGATGTCGCAGCCCACTTTGAGTGCGCCGAACGCCGTATAAAGATGGGCGCGCATAAAGTTCGCAAGATCAAATTTGCTCTCCGACGTCCTCACAAAGAGCGGCCTTCCCGCGTCCACGCGCGTGACGTGCTCGCCCGACACATAGTTGTAGGCAAGCAAGCCGCCGCAGTCCTTATCGCCCTTTTCGGAGGCGAAGTAGAGCTCGTCATAGAGCCTCCACTTGGGGATATCGACGCCGAGGAGCTTGGCGAATTCGCCGAAAATGTCCACCCAGCCGTTGATGTCCGACGTGCAGTTGTTGCAGTGGACCATGCCGACAAGGTCGCCCACGGGCGTCGTCACGAGGTCGATCTCGGGATAAGCCTTCGAAAGCGCCTTTTCGAGCACGATCATCGCGAACACGCTCGTGCCCGCGGAGACGTTGCCCGTGCGCTTTTTGACGGAGTTGGTCGCGACCATGCCCGTGCCTGCGTCGCCTTCGGGCGGGCAGAGCGGGATGCCGGGCTGCAGCGTTCCCGTCGGGTCGAGGAGCTTTGCGCCCTCGGGGGTCAGACGGCCCGCTTCGTCGCCTGCAACGAGGATCTTGGGCAGGATGTCCTCCACCTTGAAAGGCACTTTATCCTTGACGAGGTCGTTGAATTTTTTCAGCATGCCCGCGTCGTACTGCCTCGTTTCGGGGTCGACGGGGAACATGCCCGAAGCCTCGCCGATGCCGATGACCTTCTCGCCCGTCAGCATCCAGTGGATGTACCCTTCGAGCGTCGTCTGGAAGACGATGTCCTTGACGTGCTCTTCGCCGTTCAGGATCGCCTGATAGAGGTGCGCCACCGACCAGCGCGCGGGGATGTGATAGTTGAAAAGCTCGGTGAGCTTGTCGCCCGCAGCTTCGGCGCAGTTGTTTCTCCAGGTGCGGAAGGGCACGAGGAGCTTGTCGTCCTTATCGAAGACCATATAGCCGTGCATCATGGCGGAGAAGCCGATCGCCCCGATCGTGGCGATCTTGATGCCGTACCGGTGTTCGACCGCCGTCGCCATGTTGGCATAGCAGTCCTGAAGCCCCGTCCAGATGTCCTCGAGCGTATACGTCCAGATGCCGTTTTCAAAACGGTTCTCCCAGGTATGGCTGCCCGATGCGATGGGCTCATTCTTTTCGTTGACGAGGACGGCTTTGATCCTCGTCGACCCGAATTCGATGCCGAGCGCGGTCTTGCCGCATTCGATCGCTTTTCTGTTGTCTTCCACGGTTGTTCCCCCTGAATTTAGAGTGCGTACTTATGTACTTATCACATTATAGCCCAAAACGCATAAAATTTCAATAGGCAAACGAAAAAAAGTGACAGAAATTTTTAGAAAAATCATCGCATTTTCCCCTTTGCGCGCGATCGGACAGAATTTTCCTCTTTCAGACAACAGTTGCCGGACTTCCCTCTCATTTCGTTGACAATTTTTCCGTCATTTGCTAAAATAGAGGAAAATATAGAAATAAGGTGTATCGTTCCATGGAGCAGAATATGAAAAGCGTAAAGCAGCACCGAGCCGCGGTCATCGTCATGAACGTCGTCATCGCGCTCCTGTGCATCGCCGCGATCGCGGGATACTTCCTTGCGCCGCTGTTTTCCATCCGCGTGAAAGTCGACCTTTCTGCGGAAGACTTGAAGAGCATGGCGGGGAACGCCTCCTTCGAAGGCGTCGAAGTCGTCTACCCCGATCCCGACCCCGTCGACGTCGAACTCTCTTTCCGGACGCTCGACTTTGTCACGCCCGTCCTCTCGGGAGATCCCTTCGGGTCTACAGAGACGCTCATCTCGGACAAGTCGGACGAACTTGCCGCATCGCTCACGCCCGTCATCCGCGTCACCGTCGAACAGGTCGCGGAGGAGACGATCAAGGACGTCATCAAGGAAGAAGCGGATAAGATCGTCAACGACCAGGCGCAGGAAGTCATCGAGGAATTCATCCCCGAAGTCACGGAAGAAGAGACAAAGACCATCCTCGAAGAAGCCGAGATCACCGAAAGCTACATCGAGAGCAAGACGGAAGAGGCGCTCAAGATCCTCAACAGCGAAAGCGCGACCATTTCCGACGTGCAGGAATTCGCCGTCGGTACCGTCAAAGAAGTCTACGAAAAGCTTAAGGGAACGGGACGCCCCGAATTTGAGGAACTTATCTTCGACGCCGAGACCGAACAGGACGTGCGCGACGTCGTCAGGGAAAACCTCGATGCGATCACCGACGAGCTCGGAAATCTTTCGACGGATGAAGTCGTCGACCGCATCCTCGAAGAGATCGCAGCCGCCATGGACGGAAGCGGGCAGCAGGGCTCCCCCGTCGCCTCTCTTTCCGCCTCCGACGCGGAGGAGACGGCGTCCGACGCAGAAACAAAACTTACCGAAAACATCTCGGCATCCATCAAGAACGCGCTCGTCACGGAGAGCAATGCACAGGTCTTCTTCTATGTCACGATCGGCTTTCTCGTCCTCACGGCGATCTCCATGCTCTCGTGGCTGTATCTGCTCATCAAGATCTTCGTCAAGGGATTCACGCTCAACCCTGCCGTCAAATTGAAAGCGCCCATCCTCTTTTTGGGTTGGCTGCCCGCTCTCGTGTTCTTTATCATCCCCACCGCGGCGCTCATGATCGTTAACGCGTTGGGCGGCATCGGCGCACTAACCGGAGGAAACTTTACATTGATCGGCGGCGTCTCCTTCTTCACCTCGGGCATCTACGCCCTGGCGGCAGCCGTGCTCCTCATCCTCCTCTTTATCCCCTACGCGATCATCCGCAAAAAGCTCAAACTCGAGCTCACCCCCCGCGTGACCCCGCAGGAGGAAGCGGCATACATCGCCGCCAATCCCGCGCTCATCTCCGAGCAGCCCGTCGTCAAGGAGCATACCGTCTCCGACGAGCCCTATACGGCAGACGTCGCCCCTGCCGCAGAACAGCCCGAGCAAGAACTTCCTCCCGAAGCTTTGAACGAAGATGCGCCCGCAGACGGCGGCGACGCACCCGACCGGGAAGGCGAATAATCAAAACGATCACTCCCGCGCCGTCCCTTTCGGGGCGGCGCATATGCCGCCGTGGCGAAATTGGCAGACGCGCAGGACTTAGGATCCTGTGCCGGAAGGCGTATCGGTTCGAGGCCGATCGGCGGCACCGCGTCGGAACACGACACCTTTTGCGGGCATCCGCCTGACGGCGAATGCCACGCTGATAACGTCGGTTCCTCCTTTCCCCACAAAACTCGCTGTGCGACTTTTGCGGGGACCCTGCAATATAGCCTCCCCTGTGTAAGGGGAGGTGGCTTGCCGAAGGCAAGACAGAGGGGTTGTAAAGCCCGGTGTCACGCCTGAGGGAGTAAAAAGATCCCCACAGAACTCGCTTCGCGATTTTTTCGGGGACAACAAAAACAACCGCTGCGGAATTTTCGCAGCGCGGAGGAAACAGTATGAAATACGATACCATCATCGTGGGCGCAGGCCCTGCGGGCATCTTTACGGCGCTCGAACTCAGGAACAAGGGCTACGAAGGCTCCATCCTCATCATCGAGAAGGGCTCTGCCATCGAAAACCGCAAGTGCCCCAAGTCCAAGACGGGTCACTGCGCTTCCTGCAAGCCCTGCCATATCACAACGGGCTTCTCGGGCGCGGGCGCCTTTTCGGACGGCAAGCTCTCTTTGAACTATGAAGTGGGCGGCGACCTTCCCGACCTCATCGGCGAACAGTACGCGCAGGAGCTCATCGACTATGCCGATCAGATCTACCTCTCCTTCGGCGCAGACCACAAGGTAGAGGGCGTCGGGCACTCGGAGGAGATCAAAGATATCCGCCGCCGCGCCATCATGGCGGGCTTAAAGCTCGTCGACTGCCCCATCCGCCATCTCGGCACGGAGAAGGCGCAGGAGCTTTACTATGCCATCGAGCAGCATCTTCTTGAAAACGGCGTCGAGATGCGCTTCCGGACGGAATGCCTCGATCTTCTCATCAAGAACGACGTGTGCACGGGCGTGCGCATCGCCGACAAGAAAGGCAACGAAGAGATCTTGGAAGCGGATCATATCATCGTCGGCGTCGGAAGGCGGGGCGCAGATTGGCTGGCGCGCGTGTGCATCGTCCACGGCATCGCCCACATCGCGGGCACCGTCGACATCGGCGTCAGAGTCGAAGTGCGCAACGAGATCATGGAGACCGTCAACAAGGTGCTCTATGAATCCAAACTCATCGGCTATCCCAACCCCTTCAAGGACAAGGTGCGTACCTTCTGCCAGAACCCCGGCGGCTTCGTCGCGCAGGAAAATTACGACAACGACCTTGCCGTCGTCAACGGGCACAGCTATAAGGAGCGCAAGTCGGACAACACCAACCTTGCCATCCTCGTCTCGCAGAACTTCACCGAGCCCTTCCATCAGCCCATCACATATGCAAAGAAGGTGGGCGAGCTTACCAACATGCTGGGCGCAGGCTCCATCCTCGTGCAGCGTTTCGGCGATATTTTGGACGGCAAGCGCACCTGGCAGAAAGAGCTCTCCCGCTCCAACGTCAAGCCCTCCCTTCCCGATGCGGTGGCGGGCGACATCACGGCAGCCATGCCCTACCGCGCGATGACGGGTATCATCAACTTCATCAAATCGCTCGATGAAGTCGTGCCCGGATTTGCCTCCAAAGAGACGCTCCTCTACTCCCCCGAGCTCAAATTTTACAGCAACAAGGTGAAAATGGACAAGGATCTTCGCACCTCGGTCAAGAACCTCTATTGTTTGGGCGATTCGAGCGGCTGGACGCGCGGGCTCATGATGGCGTCCGTCATGGGCATCCACATGGCGCGCGTGCTGACGGCTTCGAAGTGAGCAAGCGACGGTCAGATAACGAAAAATATGGTGCGGGGCGCCGCGGCATTCGCCGCGGCGCCCCGTTCTTTTATGCGGCGGCGGGGCTTTGGGCCCCGCCGCCGCATCCCTTCACTCTTCCAAAAACGCGCGATCGATCTTCTTTTCGCGGAAGTAAACTTCCCTGTCTTTCTCGCCGATGGGGCGAATGACGCGGCAGGGAACGCCGAACGCCACGACGTTTTCGGGGATGTCCTTCGTCACGACGCTCCCCGCGCCGACAACGCTCCCCTGCCCGATGGTGACCCCCGGAAGCACGATGACCCCCGCCCCCAGCCAGCAGCCGTCGCCGATGCGGATGGGCGCGTTATACTGATACCCCTTTTCGCGAAGCTCGGGAAGGACGGGATGCGCCGCCGTCGCAAGCACGACGTTGGGCCCCATCATCACGTTGTCGCCCACGTCGATGAAGGTATCGTCGACGAGCGTCAGATCAAAATTCGCATACACGTTTTTGCCGAAGCGGCAGTGCGCGCCGCCCCAGTTCGCATACAGCGGCGGCTCGATGTAGCAGCCCTCGCCGATCGACAAAAACATCTCTTTGAGGAGCCGCGCCCGCTTCTCCCCTTCCGAAGGCCGCGTCGCGTTGTAGTCGTAAAGCTTTTCGAGGCACTTGGTCTGCTCCTTCATGATCTCCTCATCTCCCGGGAGATACAGCTCCCCCGTGTGCAGTTTGTCTCGCTCCGTCATGGTGTTCTCCTTGCGTTTTTTGCTATTTTACCGCACTTCCCCGCATTTGTCAAGAAGGAGCCCGGCACAGAACGGGCTCCATTATGAAACAACGATTTGATCCAGAACATATACTCCCCCGCGCAAAAAATATCTTAAAATATACTCGCCCAAAGCGCGAAGCGATCAAAAGCTGCGGCTTTGATCGGGTTTCTATGAATCCCTTACGACATCCAAAAAACAGAGAGCCAACCATGTGGCTCTCTGTTTTTTGTTTCAGATCGAAGAAGCAGCAGTAAGATCATGCGCGCTTCTTTTTGACAATCAAGATCGCGGCAGCCGCACCGCCGACAACGATAACGCCGCCCACGCAGATGAGCACGATGCCCCAAACGGGGAACGTCTCCTCGGGAAGCACGCGCGTCTCCGTTGCGCCGCAGCGCGAACAGGTCCGCGTCTCTACGCCCGCGTCCTTATCCTCCGTCCAGTCGCCGAAGTCATGACCGAGCGCGGGGATGGTCTCCTGCTCTTTGAGCGTCTCGCCGCAGACGGAACACTTCTCGCCGTCCGAAAGGCCTTCCTCCGTGCAGGTCGCATCCTTGCCTTCGACCGTCACGGGCGTATGCGCCGCCTTTTCGGCGGTACGCGTTTCCGTTTCGCCGCAGACGGTACACGTACGCGTCTCTTCACCTTCCGCGGTGCAGGTGGGAGCCTTCGTCGTTTCCCATGCTCCCCATTGGTGCCCTGCCGCCTCGACCGTCACCGTCTTGCGGGACAGTTCTTCCCCGCAGACGGAGCAACAGACGACTTCGTCGTACGAGCCCGTCGCGGTGCAGGTCGGCGCCTTTTCATTCTCGCGGACCGCCTCGCCGGGCGTATGCGCTGCGGGGATCTCCACATAGGTGGAATAGTCGCAGCGCGTACAAGATTCATATGCAGCCCAGCCGGGTTTCGTGCAGGTCGGATCTTTTGCAAGATGATAGATGAGATCGTGACCGAGTACGGAGATGACGGTCTGTTCTTTGAGCGTCTTGCCGCAGACGGAGCACTTCGCGCCGTCCGTGAGACCCGTCGCATTGCACGTTGCGGCATACCCGGGAACGGTCACTTCCGTGTGCGCGACAACGGTAACGGAAACTTCCATCTCGACTTTCCCGTAAGCCGTGTCGGTCGGCGTGAAGACGGCGATGACGTTCGCCGTGCCTGCCGTATCGCCGACAGTCAGAGCCGCGTCCTTCCATGCCCATGTGCCGTTCTCGGCGGCGGGGAGAGCGATCTCGGAAAGCGCCGTGCCGACGCAGTATCCGCCTTCGATGACAAGCGTCGGGACGGAGGGCCTTGCCTTGACAGTCACTTCAAAGACCGCCTCGGCGGGATAGCAGACCTTGTTGCCGTTCTCGTCCGCAAAGACCCGCGAAGTCGTAAGCGTCGCTTTGATATACCACACGCCTGCAGCTGTGGGAAGACCGCCGGTGAACGAGCCGTCCTCGGCTTCGGCATAGCCGTAAGTAAATGCTGCCCCTTCATATGCGAGCACACTGAAGTCAATGGAGCCGCTCTCGTTGAGCGTCCATTCGCTGTCCTCTATCGTCACTTCGCCCGTCCGATACACCGCATAGGGATATTCGGAGTTATAATCTTCATCGAAAGACGCGCCCTCAACGCTCAGATCCACACAGGCGTATCCCTCGGAAGCCGAGACTTCGGTTTTGAAATAACCGCCGAGATAGTTGAACGTCCCGTCCCCCGTCAGCGAGCCATAATATCCGCCGTTGATGGTGAGCGTGGCGTTGTTGGAAGCGTTCGTCACAAAACCCGTGCCTTTGACGGTGAGCATGCCGTTGTTCACGACGTTCCCGAGCGTTTTGCCGTTCAGATCGATGACCGCCTCTTCGCCTGGATTTACCGTCAGCTCATCGAGATCGAGGTAAAGATACAAGGTCTCAACGCCCGCCGCCGCTGCGAGGGAAGCATAACCGATGCCCTTGCTGTCAGTAAAGATGACTTTTTCCATGCCGGAAGGCGCGGTATCTTCGGCAGCGACCGCATAATTCGTTCCGTCCGTATAGAGCGCGCTCGCATCCGCGAGATACTCCGCCGTGGGAACATTCGTAAAGCTGCCGCCCGAAATGGAAACGGAAGCTTCGGCAGCATCATATCCTGCCACATCCGATACAACAATGGAGCAGTCAAATTCACCATTGCCCTTGATGACGAGATTGGCTTTATCGAACCAACCGTTCGTTGCGCTTGTGTCTCTCGAATATTCGATCTTGCCCTCGACCTTACCGGTGAAATCTTCATCGAACTCGACGGTGATGCCGTCCGTATAGCCATTGGAGGGCCAATAATAGACGTCGAACGCGACCTTTCCGGAAGCCGCCACAATGGTCGTATCGCCCGTGATCCTCGTGGTGCCGTGGTTATTGGAGATGACATACTGCACCTGAGGACAAGCGGACATATCGAGCTTCATATCCTCGACGGTAAGTTCGCAGTACTGCTGGATGAGGATCTTCGCCGTCTTGGAAGTCAGCGTGCCGTTCTTCATGACGACGACCGCGCCCTTATTGAGCTGGAAGCCGTTGGTCTCCGTGTTGGGAGAACCGACCGTATCCGTAACATCGAAAGTGACCTGATTGAAATCGATGACGATATTCTGTCCATCGAACACTCTGACGCCGGGCGCGGAGACCGTCGTGCCCTTGCCGCCGAGGAAGACGATCGTCTTCTGAACATTATCTTTGGGAACAGCGGCGACCGCGTCTGCAAGAGACAGATAGCCCTCGGCGGGAGCGCCGTCCTGTTCGATCTTGACGACAACGCCCGCTTTCTGCGCATCGTCCTCGCTCGTGTAACCGACTTTCCCGACGGTAATGACGATATTTTCCGCTGCCGCGCTGCCGCTTTCAAGGACGGAATACTGCCCGTTCTCAAACACCATGAGCGCATCGCCTGCAAGGAGTTCATCTGCAACGGTATCCGTAAAGCTGCCGCCGGAGATAAAGCCGGTCACATTCTGAGACTCGACTTCCCCTTCGAACGTGCCGCCCTTCAGGGAAAGCGTGATATTATCGGCCGCGCCGCCCTGAAGGTCTTTTTCATAGACCGCCTTGACGCCCTTGAGCGTTCCGCCCTCGATGGTAACGGAAACGGGCAGGTTGGTCGTATGCTGCGAGACGGCAACCGCAACGCCCGTCATCGTCGAGCCGTTGCCGTTCGGCGTCTCTTCAAACGCAGAGGCGGTCGCTTCGATCGTACTGTCGCCCGAGATCGTGAGCTGTCCCGCACGCATTTCAATGCCCGTCGCACCTCTGACCTCTGCGTTTTCGATCGTCAGAGTACCGTACTGGGGATGATAGATCGCGGGTGCATTGCCGTCCGTAATGACGGAACCGCCCGAGATTGCGATCTCGGTACAGTGGTTCGAGCCGTTACCCGCAAGAGCAAAGCTATCTCTCGAATAAAGATCTGCTTTCGACTCGAGCAGCGCGACAGGGGTAAACGTGCTGCCGGAAGGAGCAGCAGCTTTCGTTTGTATAAACACAGCCGCGCCCGTTTCCGAACGGACAGCAATGTTTTCCCCAAGCGTGACTTTTGCCGTATTGCCGCTCTCGGGCAAGATCTGGATCGTGTTCCCTTTCTGTTCGATCGCTGCTTTCTTGGTCGCGGTATTTACAATGTTCAGCGTACCGCCGTAAAGAATGATCGCTCCGTTAAGAACATGCCCGTTGAGATCGAGCGTATAGGTATTACCATGTTTATCGATCCCCAAAATGACGCTGCCCGCAAAATCGGCCTGCAACACGATCGTTTCATCGCTTTGAATTATATCTTTCGTAAACACCGTGTAAAGACTTGCAAAGTTGCAGGTCTTTCCATTGCGCGTAATGGAAGCCATCACTTCATCGGTAACGGTGTATTCGGGCTCTTTCGAAACGTTTTCAACGGAAAGAGCATATTTTTCGTCGATCCAATCAAGGTCGATCGCCTGTTCGTAAGTGCCGCCCTGCAGCACAACGGTACCGTTATTTGCGATCGCTTGACCATATTCGCTGCCCGAGACCGTTCCGCTGCCTTTGATGGTGAGCGTCACACCCTCTCCGACCGTGATCGCAGCGCCATCTGCTGCGGTGATGCTGTAAATGCCGAGATCGAGCGTCATCGTCGAAGAAACCGTTATCGGCTTCTTGATGTTGGTAAGAAGTGTCAGCGTCTTACCTGTAGCCGCAGATAAGGCCTCGTCGACAGTGGTATATTTCGTTCCGTCGACCGAAGCGACATATCCGCCGATACAGACAGCGTCGGTGTCATCGTTGTTATACTCACTGACGATATAGGTGCCGTTCGTCCCGGTAGAGCGAAGCGCGTAATAGGTCTCCCCGTTTACGAGCCAGCCGGAGTCAAAAAACGCGGTAATATTGTCCGAGACAAACGTACCTCCCACGATCGACAAAGCAGCCGCTCCTTTCGCTTCGATCATCTCCAAGGTATATGTACCGCTTTCGATCGTGACGTCTGCAGAGGCATAGAGCGTAATATTGCCGTTTGCCGTCACGTTTTTCAGCGTCAGATTACCGCCGTTAAAACTGATCGCCTTATGTGAGGAAGAAGCTCCCTCCGCGGCTTTCAGTTCCGTTCCGTCGACCGTTACGCTGTTTCCCGACGAACCATTTCCATAAAGGTCATAAGTTTTGCCCGAGATCGTGCCGCCCGCGATCACTGCGGTGGAACCGTAAACATACAGACCGTATGTGCCTCCCGAGATCGTACTGTTCTCGGCTTCAAGATACCCTTTACCGGACAAATACACACCCTGCGTCGTGCCGCTCACGGTGCAATCAACAAGATAAGTCTTCGCAGTGGAACTCGTGGAGGAAATGCCCCTCGTACCGCCCTTTATCGTTCCGTTCTTGAGGGTAAGCGTCCCTTTGTTGGTGATCACATAATCGCTTTCACGAGAGATCGTAAAGTCATTCAGATCGATCGTGATATGTTTCTCGGAAGGAATGGTCACCGTAGTGCTTACCGTGATGTCCCCCCCAAGCTTGATAATATCCCCTTCTGATGCCGCCGAGATCGCGTTATTCAGATCTTCCTCACTTGAGACCGTCGTCTCGGCAGCGTACGCCGTTTTCCATGCGGGCATGAAAAAACAGACGAGCGCCGCAAGCATGCATAAAAGCGCCGCTGCCGCGATCGCGGTGAGCGTCCTCTTTTTTGTTCGTACCATGTATCTCCTCCTATTTTGTATCCGGGGATCTTTCCGCCCTGAACGGTATGGCGGATACGCAGGACAAGACTCCCGATCCTGTAAATATATTATACCCCCCCCCTGTCGATTTGTCAACCCCCTAACTTAAAAAAAGTTAAGATGTATCACGATTTTTACACTTGCTTGCCCGAAACAAGCAGGACGTGAAAAGTTTTATCGCCGCATTGCGCCAAAAAAGAGAGCCTTGCGGCTCCCTTTGCAAGCGATATTTACTTGTTTGCGCCCTGCTTTGCCTTCAAATTTTCCCTTGCGGTGGCTGTTGGTGAAAATGGACTGTAACTACCACAGCTCTTCATCCCGCACTTCATTGAGCCAAGTTTAAGTCAACCTTGTAGTATATTCCTATGCTTTGCGGCTCACCTGAAACAGCTCTGCCTATAACGATTTTATCAATAAGCTCGAAGCATAACGCCCGTGTAAGCGTAACATCGAACATATGCTTTTTTACTCTCATAATAAAATCATCAACATCATTTTGTACATTAGCTATCATCGCTACCTGCTTATCCATAGCCTCAATCTCACCAAGTAATTGCTGACGCTCGGTAGAATAGCGTTCGATAAGTTTCACGCACAAATCTTCCGGCATATTTCCGGCGATCTTTTCCTCAAACGCAGTTTCTATTAGCTGGTCAAGTTTATCACAACGCCTACGTTTTTGATCAAGCTCTTTTCGATTGTGCATTAACTCATCTTCCGCCAATTTTGTTTTGCGCTCTAAATATTTTTTGCGCACTTCAGCTTCATTCAGAGTGACACAAGAAGCCATCGCTTTGACATCATCAAGAATAAATTTTTCTATGTCTTTGGCCTTGATGTAATGACTTGAACAATATGCTTTCCCTAACCGTTTATGATTGCCACAATTAAATGTATAAACCATATCGGTCACATCACCGTTATGCTTTAACGCATAATAATCCAGTTTCATTTTTCCGCCACAGTCAGCACAATACAGAAACCCTGAAAGTGGATGAGTATATCCTTTTCGAGTTTTTTTCCCTTGACTGACAGACTTTTCTACTTCTTTAACCCTGCGCCAAAGCTCTTTGGAAATAATAGCAGGATGCGCATTTTCTGTAACGATCCATTCTTCTTCCGGGCGATATACAGCCTTATGATTTTTAAACGAAACAGATGTCCTTCGTTGTAAAGCTAAATTGCCAATATATGCCGGATTGTCGAGAATTTTTCTTACAGAAGCATCCGTCCACAGATGGTAAGTCTTTATGGTTGCATATTTACCAAGCCTTTGTACTTTGTAATCCTGCGGCGTAGTTATGTGTTCTTCGTTAAATCTTTCGGCGATTCGTGCCGGAGGTAGTCCGCTGGCTCGCATCTCAAATATGCGTTCAACATTGGCGCTTACTTCTGTATTGATCACAAATTTTCTCGAACCGTCATCACTAAACAAATAGCCATATGGCGGATGCGACATATTGCTTTTGCCCCGTTTCGCATTAGCAATAAATATTTGCCGCACTTTTCGACTTGTGTTAGCGGCATACCATTCATTAAATACATTAGTTATGGGCATCATGTCCATTGCAATGGTATTATCGCTCCCTGTATCTATGTTATCGCTGACAGCAATGAACCGAATATGATACATGGGAAAAACATAGTCGATATATTGTCCGATTTGAATGTAATTCCTCCCAAATCGCGACATATCTTTGACTACGATTGTATTGATTATACCACATTTAGCATCGGTAAGCAACCTTTGCACGCCTTCACGTTCAAACGTCGTGCCTGAAATTCCATCGTCTACATATATATCATGCAGAATCCAGCCCTTTTCGTTGACGTATCGCACAAGTAAAGACTTTTGATTTTCGATCGATAACGACTCACCTGCACGTTCATCGTCTCGACTCAACCTAACGTATATACCTACTATACAATTATTACTTTTCATTGTCAAGGATTTCCTCCTTGATCGCTTATCCCCAATTGATTTGACATCATCCGAATTTCTTCTTGTGCCTCATAAAAAGCCGTCCTCATCAATACTTCATCGATTTTATTACCTCCCATAAAATAACTATTAACAATATAGCTCTTTTTCCCTAAATTTAATGCTCTATGCCTTTTATTCACACTCTCATCCTCCATCTTAAAAACATTGAAAGACAAAGCGCGGCGGCATAAGTCCGTTACGCTCCATCTTCCCGATGTCCGTTTTCTTCCTTATGCCGTTCGGCATGATTATTCAGTTGTCTTTTGAGAAAATTCAGAGCGCAAGGGCCGTAGTCCTTGCGCTCTCAAACTTATTGCTTATCCTGTTGTTTGTTCGGGCCGTAGTGATCGAGCAGGGCTTGATACCCTGCAACGATCAGTTCTACCTTTGTAATTCTATTCTTTTTGAGAAAGGCACAAATCTCATCGTGCAGCTCCCTCGGCAATCGTGTATTGTACTGCTTTGTCGCCTGTTCTCGCTCCGTTTTATTTCGCACCTCGTAATTCCGGCGCGCACGACGGAGCGGCGTTTCTTCTTTCTTTGCCATAGCACCCTCTCATTCCGTAATCGCACAGATAATTGCGCCAATGCAATTCATAAGAAACGCCCCGACAACGACGATTCCTATAAACAACGCTTTCAGCAACCCCTTCCCGATTCCCAAAACAGCTCTCATCTTGCACCTCCGTCCTTAATCCACATACACAAGCTCGGCAAGGATTTCTTCCTCTATGAGCCTCTGTAACTCTGTCTGCCTGCGGTAGTCCTCCATAAAGTTTCCCGTCCGCTTATATCGCTCATCATTGGACAGCTTGGTGTACATGGTTTCATACAGCTCGTCCGCCCGACGGTCTATGCCGTGTAAGTATTCGGGAAGGTTTTCAATCGCCCAGAACTTTCCGACATTCTCCTCTTCCAGATACTTCTTGGCGAGCGTTCCGTACTTGCCGTAGGTATGCTTGACAGGCTTGACTGCTTCACGATAGACTCTGATTTCTTCTTCCGTCAGCCCCTCGCCCCTGTCCGCTTTTGCAATGATTTCCTGTGCGTTCATGAGTGCGCCCTCCTTCTGTTTCATTGTACTTCTATTATATCGTGCTATCACGATATTGTCAAGAGTACCAAGTGAATTTCCCGAATAAATTTTTTATGTCACCAAAGCAGCAATTCCACGGATAAGATACGGGCAGGCAACGAGTATTGCAAAGATTACGACAAGCCCTATAAAATAGTTCACGATCATCTTTCTCGCTTTCTCTTTGTCCTCGTTCTTTTGGGCGATCGCAAAGAATACTCCCATCACGATGCTCCAGATGGCGGCAGTCGCAAGGAACACCCATACCATGTACGGGCGGTATTGCTCGAACAGATCTTCCACATACGACGTTACCTCGTCGTACTGATCGCCAAGCTCCTGCGTATAGGAATCGCCGCAAACGGTACAAGTATATACCCGCGTCGTCTTGCCGTTTTCGGAAGCCGAATCGGTGATCGCATAGCTGTGCCCCGGCGCGGCAATGACTTCCGTATATTCGTCGCCGCACTTGTCGCAGACATATCTGCGTTCTCCGTCCTCCGTACAAGTCGCCGCCTTTACGATGAAGTTGGAATAATTATGCCCCGTAGGATACGCGCCGGTTTCTTCGGTGCGTTCGTACCCGCACACCTGACAGGTATAGACCGTCATGCCGAACTCTTCGCAGGACTCTTCCTTTGTCGTCATAATAAAGTTATGCCCGAGCGGCTGGCTTTGATTATCCGTATAGCTGTCCCCGCACCTCGAACAAGTATGCTTGGTATAGCCGCCCTCTTCACAGGTTGCCGCCACCGTTTCCGTCACATACACATGACCGAGCGGCTCGCTTTGACTGCCGTTATAGCTTACCCCGCAGCGGGTACAGGTGTATTTGATTCCCCCATGCTCCGTACAAGTCGCCGAAACCGTTTCCTGCACATAGTTATGCCCGATCGCCGCCGTTTCGTTGTCGCGGTAACTGTCCCCGCACTTTGTGCAGGTGTAGATGGTATAGCCCCGTTCCGTACAAGTAGGCTCTGTGATCGAAGCGACGTAGCTATGCCCCGTTGCCCCCGTAGGGTTGTCCGTATAGCTCACGCCGCACCGCGTACATTTATAGGTCGTATATCCTTCTTCCGTACACGTCGATTCCTCTGTGGTCGCCGCGTAGCTGTGACCGAGCGGCTGCGTTTCTTCTCCCGTGTAACCGTATCCGCATCGCGTACAAGCAAAGGCAGTATATCCCGCGCTCGTGCAAGTCGGATCGGTAACGCTTGCGGAAAAGCTATGCCCCGCGGGAGCCGTCGGGTTGCCCGTATAGCTATCTCCGCATCTCTCGCAAGTATATCTCGTATATCCGCCGTTCGTGCAGGAAGCCGTCGTCGTAGATGCCGTATAGCTGTGTCCGAGCGCCTGCGTCGCATCGCCCGTGTAACTACTGCCGCACACCGAACAGGTATATCTCGTGTATCCTCCCGCCGTACAGGTCGGCAGCGTCACTTTCGGGACATAAGTATGTCCTTCCTCACAAGGGTGTATCGTCGTGATCGTATAGGTCGAAGTATTCCCTGCTTTATCCGTAGCACGAAAATAGAAAAGTCCTTGCGCCTCTGTGGGCTGAATGTATGTTCCCGACGTATATGTTTTCCATACCGAGGAGGACGGCGTTCTGTATTC
>CALWCE010000010.1 GCA_944376295.1 uncultured Clostridia bacterium | reverse complement strand
CCGTTGACGGAAAAGGATAAGATATTTTTGCGCGACTACGCGCAGGTGCTCATCGAAAAGTGTTCGTTTACATACGTTGCAGAGAGCGAAGGGCAGGTCGTCGGGTTTATTATCGGGCATTACAAAAAGAGTTTTGACAAATCGCTTGCCAAAACGCACGACGCAAAACCGCACTACAAGGCGTGGCTGAGGTGCTTTTTCAAGTTTATGTTCGGCGGCTACAAAATGTCCGCACCGTTCAAAGCGCAATTCGACGTTTTCTATAAAAAGCTGAAAGAGAACGGGAAAGACACGCCGCTTGTCTGCGACTGCGAACTGATGGCGCTTTGCTCGCGCAAGGACTTCCGCAAAGGGCTGGGAACGGCTCTCTGGAATGCTTTTAAGGCGCGTTGCGCAAAGAGCAATGTCAAGACGGTGCGCGTATTTACCGATACGGACGCCACATATACCTTTTATGAAAGGCGCGGTTTTAAGCTTGTCTGGGGAAAGCCGTACTCTTTCGGCGGGAACGGAAGATCACTTGTATATGAGTACAAGTTAAAGCCCAACGCTGAAAGCGCAATTCCCTAAGAGAATTAAAATTTATAACAGTGATCGCATTTTCAAGTAGTGAGAAAAAGAACTCTGATATAATTCCAGAGTTCTTTTTCTTTGTATTGAATTATATAACTGCCTTGAATTATACTTCGCCCTGTATTCTTTCGGAGAGTACCCGGTTTTGGCATTAAAACTTTTTCCGAAATAACTCACTTGCAAAAAGCCAACCATATCGGCTATATTTGTAACGGGTTCGTCCGTTTCCCGAAGAAGTTTCGCCGCGCATCCAAGGCGTAACTCCGGAAGATCCCGATACTGCATCGTTTGCATATTGGCTGTAAACAAGACAAAAAACATAAACAAAGGCTCTGATTTCGCTTGATCTGCCGACGGTAAATCGGCCGCTGCGGCAGCAATCTTGAAAAACACCAAAGCAGCTCGTTCTTTTTTTCGCGCCGGCTCAATTTTCGGAAAAAAGTCATGAACGGAAGGAAATACATTTGACTTGCGTTTCGAAAATGATTATACTATCTATTGGTTCGCATAAGGGAACTTGAAATGCGAATTTTTATTTCGCCCGTAAGTTCGCTACTGCGTACCTAATTTTTTGCCCGTGAGTTAGTGTATGCGAACTTGTGTGTGGCGAAACAGAGGCAAGAAGTGAACGGAACAAAAATGCAGAAAACGTCAAAAGAGCTCAAAGCGTGGGAGAAGGAAAAAAAGCTCATCCCCGTGATGATCAAAAAGTATTGTCACGGCAAGCACAAAGCGAAAGGGGAGGCGCTATGCGAGGAGTGCAGGGCGCTCATCGAATATGCGCTCTTCCGCCTTGAAAAGTGCCCGTTCAAGGTCAATAAAAAGTTCTGTTCTTTTTGCAAGATCCATTGCTACAAGCCGGATATGCGGGAGAAGATCAAGGACGTGATGAAGTGGGCGGGTCCGCGGATGATATTCACGCACCCGATATTCGCTATGAAGCACGTCTTTCAGATGATAAGCCACAAACGGAAATTGAGAAAAGAGGCAAAGGCGAAAGCAAATGTTTGATAAAGAACTCTTAAAACTCATCGGCGGCAATAAAAAGTACGTCGTATATACCGTTCTTTTAATGGTGCTCGGAATGCTCGCCAATATCGGCATTACGGCGAGCGTATGCCTCGCGGTGTATTTTTTAATCGAAGGCTACGAGCCGCTCGCATACATATACCCTGCGATAACGGCTGTCGTTGCCATTGTCGTGCGCTATGTTGCTTCCCGCTGCACGGGGAGCCTGAAAGATATGCTTGGGCGCAAGGTCAAGAAGGACTTGCGCGAGCGCACCTATGATAAGATCTTAAAACTCGGCGTGCGCTCCACCGACGGCATGAGCATGGCGGGGCTGACGCAGGTATCAATGGAAGGCATCGAACAGCTCGATCTGTATTATTCGACCTACCTTCCGCAGTTCTTCTTTTCCATGATCGCGCCGATACTTTTATTCTGTATCTGCGTGGGCATTGATTGGCGCACGTCGCTCGTGCTTTTGGCATGCGTACCGCTCATTCCCGTGTCTATTGTGGCGGTGAGTAAGTACGCCAAAAAGATCTTCGCCAAGTATTGGGGCAAGTACACCTCGATGGGCGATGCCTTTTTGGACAGCGTACAGGGCTTGAAAGAGTTAAAGATCTTCAAAGCGGACGGGGCGCGCCACAAAAAGATGAATGCAAGCGCGGAGGAGTTCCGCAAGATCACGATGAAGGTGCTCGTCATGCAGCTTGCCAGCACGACCATCATGGACTTGGTCGCCTACGGCGGCGCGGGCGCGGGTATCGCGCTTTCCGTCGTCGGGCTGATGAACGGCGGGCTCGCTCCCGCGGCGGCGCTCTTCCTCATTCTCGTTGCGGTAGAATTTTTCCTGCCGCTGCGCTCCCTCGGCTCTGCTTTTCACGTCGCCATGAACGGCGCAAGCGCGGGCAGAAAGATCATATCCCTTCTCAACCTTCCCGATCCCGTGTGGGGCAAAGAGGAAGTGACGGGAACGCAGCTTCAATTAGACGGCGTAACTTTTTCGTATGACGGCAAGCGCGACGTGCTGAAAAACGTTTCCATGACCTTCCCCGAACGCGGCATGACCGCCATCGTCGGCGAGAGCGGCTGCGGGAAGAGCACCGTCGTCAATCTGCTCATCGGGGCATACCGCGCGAAGGCGGGCATCGTCGCCGTGGGCGGCAAACCTTTGGAGAGCGTGACGCGCGAATCGTACTACTCGCATATCGCGTCCGTCTCGTACAACACCTACCTCTTCAACGACAGCGTGCGCGCCAACTTCGAGCTTGCGCGGCGGGATGTAACGGATGAAGAGATCTGGGCGGCGCTCGAAAAAGTCAACCTCGCCGGTTTTATCAAGGAAAACGGCGGGCTGGATAAAGTCATCACGGAGGACGCCAACAATGTATCGGGCGGGCAGAAACAGCGGCTTGCCCTCGCCGTCAACCTCGTGGCGAACAAGGACATCTACGTCTTTGACGAGGCGACGAGCAATATCGACATCGAATCGGAAGCCATTATCATGCGCAATATCAAGGCGATGAGCGCGGAAAAAGCCGTCATCGTCATCTCGCACCGCCTTGCCAACGTCGTCCCCGCGGACAATATCTACTTTATGGAAGAAGGGGAGGTCAAAGAAAGCGGCAGCCACGCGCAGCTTATGGCAGCAAGCGACGGCTATGCAAAACTGTTCCATGCGCAGAAAGAGTTGGAGGAAGGCTATAAAGACGTGGCACGCATCATGGCGAAGGAGGTGAGAGCATGAAAGAGAAACTTCGCAGAAGCGGCGCAAAGATCATGGCAAGCCTGATCGTGCTTTTAGGCTCGCTCTCTTATATCATGATCCTCGCCGTGTTTAACGGCTCGGTCGGGTTTATCGCGGCGATGGGCGTGACCGTCGCAGGGGCGACAGGCGTTGCAAAGGCTTTGGGCGTTCTCGGCTTGTGTGCGGAAATCCCGCTCGCGTGGGGCGCGATCATCGGCATTGCCGTCGGCTGCGGCGTTATCCGCGGCGGCCTCAGATATTTCGAACAATACAGCAATCACTATATCGCCTTCAAACTGCTGGCGGTTCTCCGCGATAAGATTTTCGGCGCGCTCCGCGTGCTCTGCCCCGCAAAGCTCGAAAGCAAGCAGAAGGGCAGCATCATCGCCATGATCACTTCGGATATCGAAACGCTGGAAGTGTTCTATGCGCATACGATAAGCCCGATTTGTATCGCCGTTTTGGTATCTTTCGCCGTGTTCTTTTTCGTGGGCTTTGTGTCCTCGTGGTATCTCGCGCTCGCGACGCTTGCGGGATTTGTCGTCATCGGCATAATCGTGCCGCTCATCTCGTCAAAGGCGCTCAAAGAATCGGGCGTCAACTACCGTCGTGAATTTGCGGGCTTCAATTCCTACTTCCTCGACAGTATCAAGGGCATCAAGGACATCGTGCTCAATAACGCCGAACAGGACAGGGAAGCGGAAGTCAACCGCCGATCGGACATCCTTTTGAAAGAGACGAAGAAGATGAAGCACGGTATCACAAAGGCAGGTGCGGCGACCGAACTTTGCGTTACTTTGTTCATTGCGATCTCGCTCATCGTTGGCATTGCCTTGGTTTCGGCGGATATGCTCGACCTCGGTAAAATGCTTATCGGCGTGGTGACAATTTTCGGCAGCTTCGGCCCCGTGCTCGCAGTGTCGGCTCTGCCCGGCAATCTCACCCAAACCTTTGCGAGCGGCGACAGGGTTTTGAACCTTTTGGCAGAAAAGCCAGCCGTCACGCCCGTTGAAAACGGCAAGACTTTTAATTACGAAAACCTTTCGGTCAAAGACCTGTCGTTTGCCTACGAAAGCAATGCGCCCGTGCTTAAAGACGTGTGTATGCACGCCGAGAAGGGCGAGATCGTCGGTATAGTAGGCGAGAGCGGCTGCGGTAAGTCCACGTTCTTAAAACTTTTGCTTCGCTTTTGGGAAAAGGACAGAGGCGAGATAAATTACAACGGCATTGACGTCGATAAAATCGATTCTGACAATCTGCTCGACAACGTGACAATGGTATCTCAGACGACCTATCTCTTTGACGAGAGCATAGAGGATAATTTGCGTATCGCCAAACCGAACGCCACGCAGGAGGAGATCGAAAGAGCCTGCAAAATGGCGTCCGTGCACGACTTTATCATGACGCTGCCCGAAGGCTACAAAACGCAGGTCGGGGCGATGGGCGACAACCTCTCCGCAGGCGAAAAACAGCGTATCGGGCTTGCACGGGCATTCTTAAAGGGCAGCGAACTTATCTTGCTCGACGAGCCTACAAGCAATGTCGATTCCATCAACGAGGGCATGATCTTAAAATCTCTCGCCGAACAGAAGAGCAAAAAGAGCATTATCCTCGTATCGCACAGGGAGTCCACCATGGCGATAGCCGACCGTATTTATTATGTTGAAAACGGCATTATGAGCGAGGTGAAATAAGTGGAAAACGAAAGAGTACAAAATCCGGACGTCGCCGCGCTCATCGAAAACACGCTTGAAATGCAGGCGGCAGTCGCCCCCAAACAGGCGGCGTTTGAGGAAAAACTCAAAAAGCGCGAGGCGCGCGACAAGGACGAGAGCAAGATGTTCCGCCGCTATAAGATCAAGGACATCGTGTTCCTCGCCATCATCACGGCGTGCACGCTGGTGACGAGCGCCATCATGCCGCTTCTCATCCACGTTCCCGTGTTCGGAATCATTCAGTTGGGGCTTGGGCTGCAATTTTCCATATTTCCCGTCATCGGGCTTATGAAGGTCAGAAAAGCCGGTTCCATGACCATTATGGGCATATTTATCGCGCTCTTTTTGGTGATGATGTTCCCGCCGATGGCGCTCATCGCCGTGTGTGCGGTGGTGGTGGAACTCATTGTCTTTGCAATCTTCCGCAGCTATAAAAACGACTGGGCGTGCGTGTTGGCGGGCACGCTGTATATGCCGCTCACCGTGCCGCTTCTATATCTTTACTACAACGTCAACTACACCGTGACGGGCGCGGAGAACGAGGCGGTCACCATGTTTTTGGGCGCGACCGATCCGTGGGTAATTGCCCTGATGACGGCGGCAATTTTGGCGCTGTGCTTTGTCGGCTCGGTCGTGGGTATGATAATATCGCGCGAACTCAAAAAGGCTGGGGTATTAAAGAAGTGACGTTTTTCCGATTCAAAACAAAACTCTACCCGCTCATCGCTATCACCGCGTCGCTCTTTGTCATCATTTTCGGCTTGGTCGTTGCAAGGAACGAAAATCTGTGCTGGTACCTTCTCGGCGTACTTACGTGGCTTTGCATCTTCGGGTGCTTCAAAGGGGTGCTCAAAATGCTGCCGGCGTTCGTCGTGTTCGGCGGCGCATTTGCGGGCATCGCCTACGCCTCGGCGGGCGGAGATTTGCAGGCAGCACTCTCCATGCTCAACCGCTTCGGCGCGCTCTTTTTGGGGGTTGCGCTCTCTATGTCGGTTGCAGCCGTCAGAATGACGCGCAGTCTTTCTGAGATACATACCCCACGGGCGATCACGCTCGGTATGCTCATCTCCATGTCCTTCGTGCCCATGCTCAAAGGGGAGATAGGTCGCGTGCGCGAGGCAATGAAGACGCGCGGCGCGGGCAGCGTGCTTGACCCCAAAATACTCTACCGCGCCTTCCTCGTGCCCTTCGTCATGCGGCTTGTCAACATTTCGGACACGCTCGCGCTGTCCGTTGAAACGCGCGGTTTTACGCTGGGCGGCAACCTTTATTCTATCTATAAAAAGGAATATCCCGCTCTTTCCGACGTGCTGTTCATTTTCGGGATCGTCGCGGGCGCGGTGTTGGTGGTCGTATTATGAACGCGATAGAACTCATACAAGTGAATTTTTCCTACGACGGTAAGACAAAGATCCTCGAAAACACCGACTTTACAGCAGAGTACGGCGAAGTGACGCTCCTTTCCGGGCATTCTGGCGAAGGGAAGAGCACCTTGATGTATATTGTTTCTGGCATCATCCCAAACGTCAATTACGGCGAACTTACGGGCGAAGTTAAGATTGCGGGCGAGGACATCAATGGCAAAAAGCTCGGCTATGTCTGCCGCAAGGTGGGCGTCGTGTTGCAGAATGCCGACGAGCAAATTATACAGAAGATAGTAGAGGACGAGATCGCCTTCGGCTGCGAAAACCTCGCCTTTCCGCCCGAAAGCATACAGAAGCAAATAGATATTGTATGCAATCTCTTAAAGCTCGATAAAACGTGGAAGTGCCGCACCCTTTCGGGCGGGCAGAAACAGCGGCTGATAACCGCAAGCACACTTGCAATGGGGCAGAAGATCATCATTTTAGACGAGCCGCTCGCCAACCTTGACAAGGACGGCGCGGCAATGCTGATGGGCACGCTTCGTTCGCTCGCGCAGGCGGGTTATTGCGTGGTCGTCATAGAACACAGGCTCGATATGGTGCTTCCGTTCGTCGATACCGTGTGGCATATCGGCGATAAAACGATCAAGAGAATCGGGGATAAGGCGGCATACTTGCAGGCACAGACGGCGAAAATTGATGATAGCTGCAAGCCTTTTGAAGGCACCGCGCCGCTGTTTGAACTCAAAAACGTAAAATTTTCCGTTAAAGACAAGGAAATTCTCAAAGATATCTCGCTGGAGATCCCGAAGGGAAGCAGAACGGTCTTCCTCGGTGAAAACGGCTGCGGAAAAACTACGCTCATGCGGCTCATCGCAAGGCTTTATAAGCCGACGGGCGGGAGCATCACGCAGTATCTCGACGGAAAGTTCAAACAAAAACCGCGCGGCAGCCGCGCTTGGTACAAAAAGGTGGGCGTGGTGTATCAGAATCCCGATTACCAGCTCTTTATGCCGACGGTGGAAAAGGAGATAAACTTCGGCGCGCCCTCGCCCGAATACGCCGAGCAGATCGCCGAATTATTCGGTATCAAGCACCTTTGGCACCGCCACCCTCAATCTCTTTCCGAGGGGCAGAAACGCCGCGTTTCCATTGCCGCAGTCGTCGCCTGTCAGCCCGAAGTACTTTTATTGGACGAACCGACGGTGGGGCAGGACTACGACGGGCTCTGCCAGATGGTGGAGATCCTCAACAAGCTCCACGAACAGACTGGCAACACGATGATCACGATCACCCACGACGTGCGCTGCGCCGAAGCGCTCTGCGATAAAGCGTACCTCATCGCAGACGGCGTCATAAAAAAGCGCGGCGGCAAAGAACTCGTACGGGAATATTTTCTCCCGCAACCCGAACTTTGCTCTCTGTCTTGACAATCTGCCTCAGCCGAGATACAATAGAGGAGACCAAACAAGGGGGCGTATCCTTATGCATGATCGAGTCCGGCTTGCAAAGGGCGGGCAGGAAGTCGGCGTCTATCTGAAGCAAACAGCGCCTTCCGCCGTCCGCATCGCGGCACAAAATTTCTGCCGCGATCTCAACAAAATTTGCGGCTGCCGTGCTCATCTCACGGAAGAGTCGCAAAATGCCGTCTTTCTCATCGGCATCCTCGGCGAAGACGCCGAAATAGACGCGCTCGCAGGAGATACCGTCAAAGATCTTCTTGATGAGAGAGGGGAACTTCGTTGGGAGAGCTATCTTGTCAAACTTTTGGGCGATGGGCGCGTCGTCCTAACAGGGCAGGGAAGAAGGAGAGCGATTTTTGCTGTTTACGAACTTTCCCGCCTTTTCGGCGTATCGCCGTGGTATTTCTTTGCCGACGTCCCCGTCAAAAAAAGCGAAGCGCTCTTCCTTCCCCAAGGCTTTTTGAAGACCGACTGGCCCAGCGTGCAGTACCGCGGCATCTTCCTCAACGACGAGGAGGAGCTCAACGCCTGGGCAAAACTGCACACCAAAGACGGCACCATCGGCCCCGAGACCTACCGCCATGTCTTCGAACTCATCCTTCGGCTCAAGGGCAATTATATCTGGCCCGCCATGCATGTCAACGCGTTCAATGCAGACCCTGAAAACGGACGCCTTGCAGACGAAATGGACATCGTCGTCGGCACGTCGCACTGCGATATGCTGCTTCGAAGCAACCAGCACGAATACGATCCCTGGGTGGAAAAAAGGGCTATCAGGGGCTTTTATATGACTATTCCATCATAGAAAACCGCCCGCGCCTTCAGGATTATTGGCGGGAGAGCGTCGAACAAAATGCTTCCTATGAGGTGAGCTACACGATCGGCATGCGCGGCATCCACGATACGGGCTTTTGTACGCGCGCCATCGACTCCGATCCCTCGCTTTCGGAAGAGGAGAAACTTTCCGCCCGCGTGCGCCTTCTCGAAACAGTCATTTCCGATCAGCGGGAGATCATCCACTCCTCGCTGCACTTAAAACGCTCTGACGAAGCGCTGCAGGTGTTCATCCCCTATAAAGAGGTCCTGCCTCTCTACGATGCGGGGCTTCGGCTTCCCGACGACGTCACCGTCATGTGGACGAACGACAACTTCGGGCACATCCGCCGCTATCCCGACGAAAAGGAGCAAACGCGAAGGGGAGGGCATGCGCTCTATTTCCATTCCTCCTATTGGTCGCCCGCGCCGCTGAGCTATCTTTTTATCAACAGCATCCCGCTTGCGCAGACGGGGGCGGAACTGCGAAAGGCGTACGAAAACGGCATCCGCAAGATCTGGGTGGATAATGTCGGCGCGCTGAAGCCGCTCGAACAGGACATGGAATATTTCCTCGCCTTCGGGTGGGACGCCGCCCGCCCCGATGCCCTCGTTCATCGCGTGAACGACTATGTTGCCGCATGGTTCAACGAACAGTTCTCGGGCAAGTTCGGCGAAGAATGCGCGCACAGCTATGAAGGCTATACACAAATCACAAATGTCTGCAAAGTGGAACACCTCACCCGCGACGTCTTTTCTCAGACCGCTTACGGCGATGAAGCGGGGCGCAGGGTCAACCGCCTTCAAGCGCTCTATACCCGCGTCTGCCGCGTCCACGATGCGCTTCCCGAAGCCGAACGCGACGCCTTCTTCGAACTTCTCGGCATGAAAGTTTCGGCGTCTTATTTCATCAACGCAGCCTTTTACTATGCCGACCGCAGCAGGCTGAGCTACCGTCAGGGCAAGATGCCGTGTGCCGATGAATATGCGCGCCTTTCCCGCCTTCTGATGGGCTGCAAGCGCCAGCTTCTGCACTTTTACAACGAGACCATGGCAAACGGCAAATGGAAGGGCATTTTGACGCCCGAAGCCTTTCCTCCGCCCGCATCTTGTCTCTATACGGATGCAAAGCCCGCTCTCTCCGTCGGGGAGACGCAGATGGGTGTCATCGTATGGAACGAGGAGCAGGAGAGCGCTTTCCCCTGCCTCACGTTCGATGAAAAGGGCGTTCAGACCAAGTGGCTGGAGATCTTCAACCATGGCGCGGGCAGCTTCTCCTTTACCATCGAAAACAACTGTCCCTTCCTTTCGCTCTCCGCTGTGGAAGGGGAGGTCAAAACGGAAACGCGCATCCTTGTCACGCTCACGGGAACACCGCAGAATGGCTCCCTCCTCATCCGCTCCGACCGCGGCGAGGAAAGGCTCATCCGCATTGTGTCCGCGCCCGATCTATGGCTCACCTTTTCCGCATCCGAGAGGGAAGCAACCCCACGAAAGGCTTCCGCTGCATTCCCTATCTCGACCGCATGCAGGGCGCCTGTATGGAGGCGCAGACGGGCGGCGCGCGCCTTGAAAGGAAGTTCACACAGCCCGTTGCGGGAGAGTGCACCGTAGAGCTTACGCGCTATCTCACGCTCGACAGAACGGGCCGCATGCGCATCCGCGTGCTGCTCGACGGAAAGGCGCAAGAGCTCGAAAGCCTTGCAACGGACGAGTGGCGCCCCGGCTGGTTCGAAGCCGTAAGATACAACGGCGAAAAACTTCGCTGTACCTTTTCGGACGTCCCGGCGGGGGAGCACATCCTCGTTTTGGTAGCGGTCGACCGCTATTTCACGCTCGGCAGCGTCACGCTGTATTTCGGGGATGCTCCTATTAAGAAGTCGCAGCTCGGCCCCGAACTGCCCGAAAGCGCTGCCTATGAAGCCATTCCTTCCGTGGAAGAAGCAGCGTTTAAGTCCGACACGCTTGCACGGTTCCAAATTGCGGCAAAGGACGTCCCGCCCGTCAAACTCACCTATGCGGGGCACGGTTATTGGAACATCGACCGCCTGTATGTTCCCAACGAGGAGCGCGATCAGGCATTTGCGCCTCCCCGCTATCGCTTTGCGGCGGGGGAGAAGAAGGAGCTTATCCCGCTCTTCGGGCGCGGGATCTTCGAAGAGAGCGAAAATATAGTCTGTCTCGAAGCGGAGCATGCCCTCGAAGAGAGCGACTGTGCATGGCGGACAAGCGACAAAAGAGGGGTCATATGGCAGCATCTTTCGGCGGAAACGGACGGCGGCACGGGGCTTGCCATGATGGTCGAAGAGCCCGGTCTCTATTGGGAGCAAGGCGGTCCTTCGCTCAACTTCCGCTGCCGCTTTACGGGAGGGAAATACTATGTCTGGCTCCTGATGCGCTTCGACGATCCTTCCAACGACGCTATCGGTGGGCATCGACGGGAACATGCAGCCGAGAGGGGAACAGTACGGCAGGGGCGGCTTCTTTACTTACAGCTCTCAGTTCCAATGGGTCTGGCTGCTGCTTTCCGAGCTCGAAATTCCAGAAAGAGAACATGTCTTCACGCTTGCCGCCGTCAAATCGGGACTGCGCATCGACCGCTTCTATCTCACGAAGGGAAAAGAACTCCCGCCCGATGATGCGCATTTTGCCGTCAGCCCGAGGGGAGAGGACTGAGAAAAAGAATTTTTGCCCTTCATCTTGACAACAGATCCGAAAAGTGCTATCATAGAGCAAACGAACAATGAGGCTGCCCGCTTGGGAGGATAGGAAATGAAACGAGCCAAAGAATTGCGCGCTTCGGCGTGGGAAAAGAAAAAAGGACGGTGGGGGATGCTCGCCCTCATCTGCTTCATCTATTCCCTCATCATGGCTGGCTGTGCGGCGCTCTCGTTTGCCGTCGTCGGAGCAATAGCCGTCCTGCTCATTTCGGGGCCGCTCATGCTCGGGTTTTCGACGACCTGCCTCTCCGTTTCGAGGAGGCAGGGTGCAGGGCTTTCCACACTCTTTGAAGGTTTTTCCCGCTTCGGAGATTCGCTCGTTCTCTTCCTTTTGATGGATATCTTCATCTTCCTTTGGTCGCTGCTCCTTATCATCCCCGGCATCATCAAGGCGTATTCCTATTCGATGAGCTGGTTCGTTTTGCACGATCGGCCCGATCTTACGGGGAATGAAGCGAGAAAGCGCTCCATGTATCTCATGAAGGGGCGCAAATGGAAGCTCTTCTGTCTGGATTTTTCCTTCCTCGGATGGTATCTTCTCTCTGCGCTCACGCTCGGCATCCTTTCGTTCTGGGTCACGCCCTATCACATGACGGCACGCGCCGAGTTCTATCAGGAGCTTTTGAAGGAAGAACAAGAGACGCAACAGCAGATCGCAAAAACGCAGGAGGCTGTTTCGTAATATAGGGGGAGAGGAGGCTGCCGGGGGTATCCCGGCGGCCTCTCTTTCATGAAACAACACACGTTTTTCACAGCAAATTTGGCAAAATAAAGCGGGAAAAACAACGAAAAATTTTTTCGGGAAAAAATGTATTTTTCTTGTAAAATCGTTTGACTTTCTCCTTCGGATTTGCTAATATAGACGAGCGTTAAGCGATGCGGGTGTAGTTCAGTGGTAGAATCCCAGCCTTCCAAGCTGGTCGCGTGGGTTCAATTCCCATCACCCGCTCCAAGTGCTAAATTGCCGCAGAGCGTACAAAAAGAGATCGCTTGCAGGATATGCGCCTGTAGCTCAGGTGGATAGAGCAACGGCCTTCTAAGCCGTGTGTCAGGAGTTCGAATCTCTTCAGGCGCACCAAATTATATGGCGGGTGTAGCTCAGTTGGTTAGAGCGCCAGATTGTGGCCCTGGAGGTCGTGAGTTCGATTCTCGTCGCCCGCCCCACTTTAATGGGGTGTAGCCAAGAGGTTAAGGCACCGGATTTTGATTCCGGCATTACGTTGGTTCAAATCCAGCCACCCCAGCCACGCGGCCCATTAGCTCAGTTGGCAGAGCACTTGACTTTTAATCAAGGTGTCCCGAGTTCGAATCTCGGATGGACCACCACCTTATATGCACTTTTAGCTCAGTTGGTAGAGCAATTGACTCTTAATCAATGGGCCCAGGGTTCGAGTCCCTGAAAGTGCACCAAGAAAAATGAGATGCTTTTTTGCATCTCATTTTTCTTTGTACTTTGATCGGACGAGAACCACATCCGAACGAGGAAGCAGGGGAGAACGAGCCGCCGTTCTCGGATGTCGGTTCGCCCCATTGCGAAGCAATGGCACGAGGAGCGCAGCGACGAAGTAGTCCCTAAAAGAATGCTTCTGCATTCCTCTTTTTCTTTGGTTGCGCTTTCAGGGGAAGAACCACATCCGAACGATAAAGTAGGGGAGAACGAACCGCCATTCTCGGATGTCGGTTCGCCCCATTGCGCAGCAATGGCACGAGCCCCGAAGGGGCGAAGTAGCCCCTGAAAGTGCACCCACCGCACTAAGCCCCACACAGCCATACAAAGGGCGGCGCATCGATCCCTTTATCTCCACATAAGATCGCCGTTCCGCGCCTGAGCAAGTTCTGCGGCGGGGCTTTTCAACAAGCTTTTCCATATGCTGCTTTTGCGCCGTTCAGCATGCCAAAACTTGAAGAAGTGTGTCGTTTTTCGTCGTATTTTTTCGGTGCTTCCTCGCATTTCCTGTGACTTCCTTTCATTTTCCCTGCCGAGCAAGGAGTATCCTTAGGATGAGGCAATTTTTTCCTTCGCTTGTGCTATAATAATGACGGGGAAAGGGAACCTTTCCCGAACGATCTGCATCATCACGCGGCAACCGCGTTTTTAGGTTATTATGAAGACATTATATGTGACCGATCTTGACGGCACCTTTCTCACCAAAGAAGAGCGCATCTCTTCGTACAGTTTGGAGAAGGTAAATGCCCTTGTCGATCGCGGCATGCTGTTCACCTATGCGACCGCGCGTTCGGAATGGAGCGCAGAGAAGGCGACACAGGGGCTCAAACTCAATATCCCCGCCGTTTTATACAACGGCGCACTCATCTACGACCGCAAGACGGATACCCCGCTCTATGCCTCCTATTTCGATGACGAAGGCGCACGCTATGTGCTGCACGTTCTGCGTTCCTTCGGCATCTGTCCCTTTATCTACGGCGCAACGCAGGAGCGCGAGCACATCCGCTGGATCCCCGAACGCGCCTCGGTAGGCATGCAGCGCTATCTTTCGCGCAGGGTGGGCGATTCCCGCCTTGTGCCCGCCCACAACGACGACGATCTTTTGAGCGGCTACGTCTTTTACTTCAAGTGTATCGGTCCCGGCGAACAGATCGGAGAGGCGTGGAACGCCCTCAAATACGATCCCCGCTTTGTGTGCATCTATCATCAGGAGATGTATCAGAACGACTTTTGGATGGAGATCTCGACGAGGGGCGCAAACAAAGCGAAGGGCGTTTTGTTCCTCAAAGATTATCTCAACTGCGATAAAGTCGTCTGTTTCGGCGATACGTCCAACGATTCGGATATGTTTGACGTCTGCGACGAAAAGTACGCCGTCATGAATGCAGACGAATGGCTCAAGGAAAAGGCGACAGGGGTCATCGGCTACTGCGAAGAGGACGGCGTCGCCAAGTGGCTGGAAGCCAATTTCAAGCCCGAAAACTGACTTCTCCGCATTCCCTCAAAAAGTCAGTCCCGCGATCCCTCGGAAGATCAGGAAAAAACAGTACCCGTTGAGGACGATAAGAAGGGGAAGCGCGATCATCAGAACGAGGTTTTTGAGGCGGAATCTGAGCACGAGCATGGTGATAAACTGCGCCAAAGCGCCCCCGAGCGCCGCCGTGAACAGCATCCGCACGACCTCGCCCCTGCCGCCTTCCTCGTATTGCGATCTGACGAGGCGGAAGCCGTAAAAATTCACCGCCAGGATATAGACGGTGACGAGCACAAAGAGAAGAACAGTCCCGCGCATACCCTTACTATGTGCGGATAGACAGGATATTTTTCAGACAGGATAACAATATGAACAGCAAGAAGAGAGCGTATGTCAGTGTTTACAACAAGGAGCGCATCGTCGAGTTCTGCCAGTATCTCATCGAGTACGGCTACGAGATCGTCGCCACCGAAGGCACGTGCAAGGTGCTGACGGAAGCGGGCATCAAAGCCATCTCCGCCCACGAGCTCACGGGTTATCCCGAACCTCTGGGCGGCAAGATCCGCGCGCTGCATCCCGCCATCTATACGGGCATCATCGCAAACGAACTTTCGGAGGAGCAGCTCTCCGAGCTCGGCGACAAGGATATCTATCCCATCGAGCTCGTCGTCGTCAACTGCTATCCCTTCGTGGAGGACATGGAAGCGGGCGTCGATTTCAAGGAGGCCGCCTCCCACATCGACAGCAACGGCGTGGCGCTCCTCAATGCGGCGGCGAAGAACTATCTCCATACCGTCGTCGTGTGCGATCCCGACGATTACGACCGCGTATTGTGCGATCTCGCGGCAGGCGACATCCCCGAAGACGAGCGCCGCTACTTCATGTATAAGGCGTTCTCCTACACGGCAAGCTACGACGCTCTTGTCGCGCAGTATCTCTCGCACGAGCTCGCCATTCCCTTCCCCAAGATGTATACGGTGACTTACGAAAAGACGCAGGACATGCGCTACGGGGAAAACCCGCATCAGCGCGCCGCCGTCTATCACGAGCCCTTCTTAAAGGAAGGTTCGCTCGCCCGCGCCCGTCAACTTGCGGGCGGGCAGACGACCTACAACAACATCAACGACGCCAACACCGCGTTAGAGCTCGTCAAAGAGTTCGAGAAGCCCACCGTCGTCTCCGTCAAGCATTGTGCCGTCTCGTCGGTCGGCACGGGCGAGAGCGCCTATGCGGCGTTCGTCAAGGCATATGAGACGGACTCCCACTGCATGAAGGGGTGCATCCTTGCCATAAACGGCATCGTGGACGCACGCCTTGCCGAAAAGCTGCGTTCCGTCGAGGTCGAACTCGTTATGGCAGTCGGTTTTACCCCCGAGGCAATGGACACTTTGCGCTTCCGCAAAGACCTCATCCTCTTTGAAATGCCCGACATCCGTTCCAAAGTGCAGTTCTCCACCTTCGACATGAAGAAGGTGTACGGCGGCCTTTTGGTGCAGTCTTACGACACCGAACTTTATCGCAATATCAAGTGCGTCACCGAGCGCGCTCCCTCGGAAGGAGAACGCAAGGCGCTCGAATTCAACTACCGCATCGTCAAGCACGCGCGTTCCAGCGCCATCGTCATCGGCGAAGAGGACGTGACGCGCGGCATAGGCACCGGACAGACGCTGCGCGAAAAGGCAGTCGAACTTGCCGTCTATCAGGCGGGAGACTGCGTGGGCAGCGTCATGGCTTCGGAGGCTGCGATCGTCTCTCCAGAGTGCATCGATCTTGCGGCGGAGGCGGGCATCACGGCGATCATCCAATCGGGCGAAGCATCGGAAGAGATCGTCGCCGCCTGCAACAAACATGAGATCGCGATGCTCTGCACCGACATGCGCCACTTCAAGAACTGAGCTTCTCTCTCCTTATTTTGACCTCCTCCTCGGGGGAGGTGGCACGGCATCCGAAACTGGTTTCGGTGCCGTGACGGAAGGAGTGATCGCTCCTTCCCACGCGTAGACAAATCTTCCGGATCCTAAGAGGCCTTTCATGCATTCCCTTCGCGAATTGTATAAGATCGGCCGCGGTCCCTCGAGCTCACACACGATGGGTCCCGAACGCGCCGCACACGATTTTCTGGGCCGCTGTCCTCAGGCGGCCCGTTTCCGCGCCGTGCTCTTCGGCTCTCTCGCGCACACGGGGAAAGGGCATCTGACAGACGTCGCCATCCTCTCCGTGCTCGGCGAAGAGCGCACCGAAGTCGTCTTCGATAAGACGGCAAAAGAGCTTCCTCATCCCAATACGATGTCGTTTTATGGGTTGGACGAGAGGGGGAATGTGCTCATGGAACGCACCTATCTCTCGGTGGGGGGCGGCGTCATCCGCGCCGTAGGCGAGGAAGAAGGGGCGCGGAAGGAAGTCTATCCCTTCCATAACTTTTCCGAGATCAAAGCATACTGCGAACAGGAGGGCATCGGGCTCGACGAAGCCGCCTACCGCTTCGAAGACGGCGAGTTCCGCGACTTTCTGCGCGAAGTATGGGATACGATGCGCTCGACGGTCGAACAGGGTCTGCGCGAAACGGGCGAGCTCCCGGGCGGGCTCCATGTCGTGAGGAAGGCGAAGACGCTCTCCGTGCGCCAACCGAACGAAAGCCCCGAAGAGCGCGAAAAGCGGGAGATCTGCAGCTACGCCTTTGCGACCGCGGAGGAGAACGCGAGCTGCGGGCTCATCGTCACGGCGCCTACCTGCGGGGCGAGCGGCGTGCTTCCCGCGGTTTTGTATCATCTTCAGAAAAAGTATCATCTGTCCGAAAACGCCGTTCTCGGTGCGCTTGCCGCGGCCGGGATGGTGGGCAACGTCGTCAAGCACAATGCTTCCGTGAGCGGCGCAGAAGCGGGCTGCCAGGCAGAGATCGGCACTGCGACCTGCATGGCTGCAGCGGCCGTCTGCAGACTCTACGGCTACTCCCTCGAAGAGACCGAATATGCCGCCGAGATTGCGCTCGAACACCAGCTCGGGCTCACCTGCGATCCCGTGGGCGGGCTCGTGCAGATCCCATGCATCGAGCGCAACGCGGTCGCTGCAATGCGCGCCCTCGATGCAGCCGAACTTGCGCATGTTTTGCACGGCACGAGAAAGATCTCCTTCGACACCATCGTCAAGACGATGTATGAAACGGGAAAGGATCTGAGCGAGCGGTACCGCGAAACGAGCGAAGGCGGACTTGCCGTTCATTACGGCTGCTGAACATAAAAACAGCGTCCTCATCGGAAAGAGGACGCTGTTTTTCGTATCGTCATGCGTTGAGCTGCTCTTCGAGCGCCTTTGCCAGCTGATCGGGGCAGGAAGTGTTGTTTCTGCAGCGGATACCCTTCAAAAGGGGAACGATCTCTTCTGCTGTTCTTCCCTCGACGAGTTTGCTGATGCCCTGCAGATTGCCGCTGCAGCCGCCGATGAATTTCACGTTGTGGATACGGTGCTCGCCATCCAGATCGAAGACGATCTGCTTGGAGCAGGTTCCCTTGGTCGAATAGGTGATCATGATAGCCTCCTTAGTCTACGAGCGTCTCGCTCACGACGGAATAAAGCTCGGCAGCCTTGTCCTCCCACTGCTTGTAGATGTAATTCGCCGTCTTCTTGTCGGGAACGACGAATTTGAGCTCCAGAATGGGCTGAACGTTGCCGAGGATCTTTAAAAACACGGTATAAGAGCCGTCCTTATTCTGATAGTAGTCGGACTTGCATTCCTGACGCTTGCGGTATTTGACGCTGTTTGTTTTGATGAAGCGGGAGATCTCCTCGCGTCGGCTCTTGGGGATGTTGATATAAAAGTTGGCGAGAGTCTCTCTCCCTTCCGGGGTGATGGTATAGAGGGGGTCGTCGGATGTCGGGATCTCGCAGATGAACCCGTCCTGCAGCATCTTCTGGATCAGCACCATGCAATCCATATAGTTGAGCCAATCGTTAGACGAGGTACACATATCGACGATCGTGCGTTCGGAAAGGGGACACTCCATCTTATCGAACACGAATAGAAGAATGAGTTTGTTGACAGATGTTTCGCCTCTTACCAGCATGTCTTGCCGCCTCTTGAGTAAAAATGATCGTCCATGAAGACCTGAAAGAGCGCTTCATGAACAGAACACAAACTGCCGCTTAAAATTTTTAAGCGGCAATCTGTGTTGTTAAGCTGAAAGTTACGCTGCGAAAGGAGCGAGCTTCTCGAGAAGCTCCGCGCAGTCGTCGCTATAGATCTCGACAGTCAAAGGCTTGCTCAGATCGAGGCTGAAGATGCCGAGGATGGACTTTGCATCGACAACGTACTTGCCGCTCTTGAGCAGGATCTCGAAATCGCATTCCTGCGTGATGGCAACGAAATCCTTGACGCGCTGTGCCTGTTCGAGTGAAATTTTGATAGACTTCATAAATATCCCTCCACGAGTTATTTTCCTGTATTATAGCGAAATTCGGGGATAAAATCAAGATGTTTTCGAAAATTTTCTTTGCCATTTTTTCTTTTTGTGCTATAATACCTCTAAACAGGGAAAATGCTGTCCATTTTGCCTCAAACATCGGGAGGGACCATGCAAGACAAGTATGCACAGATGCAGCGGTTTTTCATCGCCTGCGACGAACTCATCTCCGGCAAATATATTTTGGCCGATAACAAGATCAGCGAAGTCCTCAAAGCCATCGCCGCGAGTGAAGAACTTACGGGGCTCTTCACCGCCGTTACCGAGCGCTTCGATTATCCTGCCGCAAAACAAAAATATCTGAGATATCCTTCTGAACCGGGAGGGACAAAGGGAGCCGCCTATCTTCCCGCCGAACGCGGCGACCTCATCGCGTTCATCTTCTGCCTTCTTGTTGACTTTGACACCAAAGTCATGCGCCTGCAAGATTTTCTGCGCAAGTTCTTCTATGAGGACGGCAGTTTTACCGCAAGCTATACGCTCTTTGTGGAACGCATGATCCGCCCTTTCCGGGACATCGTGCGAGATTGTTTCCCCGAACTCGCCCGCCCCGGCTCCGTTTCCCGCGAACGGGAGGAGGCTCTCGATAAGATCGGTGAGATCATCAATCTGGAACGGGGACGCATGCTGCGCGCGACGCTCAATCCCGTCGATGCAGACGCGTGCACGCTCATTTTGGATGAACTTTACGCCGCTGCGGGAAGAAGGGACACCGCCGAACTCAAGGCGCTTCTTTGCGGGTATTCCTACTTCCTCAACACGGTGGGCTATCTCAACGACGAGAGCCGCGCGCTTTTCGAACTCAGCGCCAAACTTTGAGGTGATACATGGACTTGAAAGAAAGGACCGTCAAGGTCAACTATGTGTATCAGGGGAAGATCGTCAACCTGCGCTGCGACGAAGCGGCGCTCCCCGACGGCAGACCGTGCAAACGGGAGATGGTGGAGCATCCCGGCGGCGCCAGCGTGCTGTGCGTGTATGAGGGGAAGATCGCCCTCGTCCGCCAATTCCGCTACGCTTATCAGGAGGAGCTTTTGGAGATCCCCGCAGGCAAGCTCGAAAGAGGGGAAGACCCCTTGCTCGCCGCAAAGAGGGAGCTGGAAGAAGAGACGGGGCTCGTTGCAAGCGAGCTGAAGCCTCTTTATACGCTCTATCCGACGCCAGGTTACACCAACGAGAAGATCTATATCTATGAAGCGTCGGGCGTTACGGCAGGCAGACAGCACCTCGACGAGGGGGAGTTTCTGAACGTCGTGTTCCTTCCCGTAGAGGAAGTCGCACGCATGATCGAAAAAGGAGAGATCCGCGACGCCAAGACCATCGTCGCCGTGCAGAGCTATCTTCTGAAACAAAAGTAAATTCCGATCGGAACTGCGCCGAGAAACCTCGGCGCAAATTTTTTTGGAAAAATTGACGAAAGCGGCATACGGGTGCCACTATTTTGTGCTATGATAAAGAAAAAAGGGAGGAATACGGCAATGAACGAATACAAAGCAAGAAAGAAGGACTTCCAATATGATATCTTAGAGCTGAAATTATTTTTTGAGAACGGAGACGTCATAGCAATTGACGGAAGCGAAGTCATGGATCTCAAAGTCCGATTCTATGACAGCTTAGTCGCGTTCAAAGACGGCTACTGCCCGGTTGCGGAAAGCGGCATCCTTCGGTTGAAGCTGAAAAAGTTTTTTCAGAACTGTCTTTCCGGATCGCATGCTTGTGATGACAAGAAACTGCGGAATGAGCGCAAAGAGTATATCCGAAGTCGTCTGACCGACGAAAAAGACCTGTGCGCCGTCTATGTCTATGACGAAATCGGTTCCGGCTTTTTCTTTTTTACACAAGCCAATGCGGAGGCGGAAGGGGAAGAGCTCGTCCTGTATCTTTTCGGCAAGAGAGAAGACGGAGCCGAAGCAGAGGAGCATAAGATCAAGCTGGGAAATATCCGTAAAAATGAGATCGACAGTATTCTTTTGTATTTTGAAAACTGCGACTATTTTTCCGTTGACAAAACCGAGGTCGAAGAATTTCAAATAGCTTTTGAATCCTTTCTATTTTTAGACCATTCGGGATACCGCCGTGTGGTCAAAGCAGGGCAGATACGCCTCCATTTCGATCGCTATTTCAACCGGGAACACGAGCTCTATCGCACGCCGAGAAAAAGAAAAAAGTTTATAAAGCAGCTCAAGCGCTATCTCTTCGGGCAAGAGGGAAGCATGGTACACGATATCGTTTGCATGAAGATACGTTATCGCTATCCCCGCAGGCTTTTTATGGAAGAAGAGATAGTGGAGGTCAACGACATCCGCGGAGAAGGTTCGGTCTTTTTTGCAGACGACGCGCGAAACGATGAGTCGGAGTATTACTTTATCGGCGGCTGTTCGGAAGAGCTTGAGGACGGGAGTATCCTCATCAGCTTCGGGCGGACGGCGGTCAACCGCCTGCAAGCACAAACGGAAGACAGATAAAAGCGAGCCCTCGGCCATGTATGCGGCCGGGGGCTCTTTGCGGGAACGGAATTTGTTTAGTTGTTGCAGCCGCCGAGCGAATTGAAAAAAGACGCCAACGTACCGTTCTTGCTCAGTACATAGAGGGCGGCGATCAGCATGGGCCAGCCCGCACCCGTGAAGGCACTCGAGGAGAGCACGCTCGATTGCGTTCCCAAAAGAAGCAGGATGATCAGGATCCAGAGATAGCTGTTTGAGGTCGTACAGCAGTTCATAGCTTTTCCTCCTTGACTGCGGACACGGAGATATGTAAAGTTGCTTCCGTTCCGCTTCTCTAAATTGTATGAAGGGGTACTGAAAAAATGTTACGAGCCCCGTCATTTACTTGCAAAAACGGCACAAACTTGGTATAATATCTGAGATAGCCGCGGAAAAACACGCATTGTATGCGGTTTTATCCGTTTTGCGGCAAAGTACATTTTTTCTACGGATATTCCGCTTCGGAAATCCGATGGAGGTCAATTTCATGAAACGCAAACCCTTTTTCTCGGCGAGGAACATTGCCTATCTCGCCATCCTCACCGCCCTCGTCATCGTATTGCAGCTCTTTGCGAGCGCCATTCCCATCGGCGGGGGAGCGACCCTCAACTTCTCGCTCGTGCCCATCGTCTTGGGCGCCATCCTCTTAGGCCCGCTCGCGGGATGCTTTTTGGGCCTTTTGTGCGGCATCATCATCTTTATCCAAGTCGTCATGGGATTGACCGCGTTCTACACCGTCATCTGGACGAACAGCCCCGTCGTCACCTTCTTTACTTGTACCGTCAAGACGACGGTCGCGGGGCTTGTGGCGGGCCTTTTATACCGCCTCATCGCCAAAAAGAGCAGGCTGGGCGCTTCGTTCGCGGCTTCCGCTGCCGTCCCCGTGCTCAACACGGCGCTCTTTATCCTCGGCTGCCTCTGCATGACGAACGCCATCGGCATCTTTCAGGGGGAAGCGGGCGGAGACTATGTCTCGATGGATATCTTTGTCTTCATCGTCATCGCGCTCGTCAGTTTTAACTTCTTTATCGAACTTGCCATCAACCTCGTGCTCGCGCCCGCCATCTGCCGCATCGAGCACGTCGTTAACAGCAAAGTTGCAAGATACCGCGCCGACCGCGAGGGGAGCGCGCCTCAGGATCGGAGCGCCGAGACGCCCGAAGCCGCGCAAGAAGAAGCGCATACACCGCCAACGGAGGATAAGACATGATCATCTGCATCGACGTCGGCAATACCAATATCAAATACGCCATCTTCGACGGAGACGCGCTCAAATTTTCCTTCCGCGTTGCGACGGACTTAAAGCGCACGTCGGACGAATACGGCTCCCAGCTCATCGGGATGCTCGAATTCAACGGGCTCAGAGCGGACGACATCACGGGCGGCATTTTTTCCTCCGTCGTGCCTTCCCTCGATTACACGATCGAGCACATGCTCAAAATGTATTTGAAGATAAACCCGCTGCAGCTTGCGCCCGGGCTTAGATCGGGCCTTAAGATGCACGTCGACAATGCAAGGGAAGTGGGCGCGGACCGTATCGTCAACAACGTCTCCGCCCTTCACAAGTACGGAAGGGGAAAGCCCATGATCGTCGTCGACTTCGGCACGGCGACCACCTTCAACATCATCAGCAAAGAAGGGGAGTTTATCGGCGGCGTCATCGCCCCCGGCATCAGAGGCTCGCTCGACAGCCTTGTAAGCGGCACGGCAAAGCTCCCGCGCGTGGAGATCGAAGCGCCAAAGAGCGTTATCGCCACCAATACCACCACGAATATGCAGGCGGGCATCGTGTTCGGCTTTGCAGGGCTCGTGGAATATATCGTCAAAAAGATCAAGAAAGAACTCAAGGCGGACGACGTGTTCACCATTGCGACGGGCGGCTTTTCCGAGACCATCGCAAAGGAGACCAAGTGCATCGACGTCATCGACAAGCTGCTCACGCTCGACGGCTTGAAGTACTTATACGATATGAACTGTTCGGAGGAATGATATGAAAAAAGTCGGCATCGCCATTCTCGGGCTCGGGGTCGTCGGAGGCGGCACCTATCAGATCCTGAAAGAGCATCGGGAATTTTATCAGAAGACGCAGGACGTCGATCTTGAAGTCGTCAGCGTTTTGGAGCTCCGCAAAGACCGCATCGAGGCGCTCGGCATCCCCGAAGAGAACGTCGCTTCCAACATTGCGGAAGTCGTCTCCGATCCCGACGTCAATATCGTCGTTGAAGTGATGGGCGGCGTCGGCAAGGCGCGCGAGTTCGTTCTCGACGCTCTGAACGCGGGGAAGACGGTCGTCACCTCCAACAAGGAGCTCGTCTGTAAATTCTCCCATGAGCTCGAACGTGCCGCCAAACGCCACAATGCGGGGCTTTATTTCGAGGCAAGCTGCGTGGGCGGCGTGCCCATCATCCGCACCCTCCTCGACGGCGTGCAGGCCAATCATATCTCGTCGATGATGGGTATCATCAACGGGACGACCAACTACATCCTCACCAAAATGACGAACGACGGCGCAAGCTACGAAGACGTTCTGAAGGAGGCGCAGGCGCTCGGCTATGCCGAAGCGGACCCGACCGCCGACGTGGAAGGATTTGACGCTTCTTATAAGCTCTCTATTCTCTCCTCACTTGCGTTCCACACGAAAGTTCCCTTCTCCAAAGTGTTCCGCGAAGGCATCACGACCATTACGCAGGACGATATCTCCTACGGCAAGGAGCTCGGTTACAGCCTCAAGCTGCTCGCCATCGGCAAGCAGACGGAGGAGGGCATCGAAGTCCGCGTGCATCCCGCATTCATCAAACGCGAACATCCTCTGGCTTCCGTCAACGACAGCTTCAACGCCGTGTATATGTCAGGCGACGCAGTGGACGACGTCATGCTCTACGGCAGGGGCGCGGGCGCTCTTCCCACGGGCAGTGCGATCGTCAGCGACATCATCTATGCCGCGACGCACTCCGAAAATAAGTACTCGACCTTCAAGAACAACGCAACGGCGGAAAAGGACGTCAAGTTCGTCTCCAACTTCAAGAGCGCATACTATCTGCGCCTCACGGTCGACGACGAGGCAGGCGTGCTCGCCAAGATCGCGGCGGTCTTCGGCAGACAGAATATCTCCATCCAGGAGATGGTGCAGAAGGAAAACGCAAAAGAGGGCAAGGCGACGCTCGTGCTCGTCACGCACGAAACGAGAGAATTTTCGCTCCGCACGGCGGTCGCAAAGGTCGCATCGCTTGGGATCGCCTCGGTCGATTCCGTGCTCCGTGTCGTCTCTTAAAATATCTTTTAGAACGAGATTTTAAGGCCGAATTTGTATTTTTCGCACCTTAGCATAGTATTATGCCAGACATAACAGCTCGTTTTTATTCGATTAAAATGAAAAGCCGCCTCTTTTGAGGCGGCAGTTTTTATATTTGACCTGTTGCGCGCAGTTCATCGATCGCGCCCCGCGCAAGTTCATCGCAGCGGTTGTTGAGCGCGTTGTCGGCATGACCTTTGACTTTATGGAAGGTGACCTCGTGTTCCCTTGTGAGGGCAAGGAGCTTTTTCCAAAGATCGTCGTTGAGTACGGGCTTTTTATCGGGCTTGACCCAGCCGCGCTTTTCCCAGGCATACACCCAGCCCTGTAAAAACCCGTTGACGGTATAAGCGGAATCGCTGTAAACGTCGACGCGGCAGGGGAATTTGAGTCGTTCCAGCCCTTCGATGACGGCGGTGAGCTCCATGCGGTTGTTGGTCGTCTGCGCCTCTCCGCCCGAAAGTTCGCGGCGGTGCTCCCCGAAGATGAGGATGGCGCCCCAGCCGCCCGCCCCGGGGTTTCCCGAGCAGGCGCCGTCGGTGTAAAGGGTCACCTGTTTGAGTTCGCTCATCGGGAGAGCTCCTCCGCCCGCTGTTCTGCCGCCTGCATGGCGCGGACAACGCTTTCGGGAACGCCGTTCCGCCGCAGGACTTCGAGCGCCGCGAGCGTCGTGCCGCCCTTGGACGAGACGGCTCTGATGAGCTCTTCGAGCGGGGTATCGGCGTGCGCTTCCGCCATGGCGGCACCGCCTTTGAGCGTCTGGATGGCGAGAAGGCGCGCCTCTTCCTCCTCGAGCCCGCATCTCACGCCGCCGTCGATGAGCGCCTGCAAAAAGAGATAGACGTAGGCAGGTCCGCTCCCCGAAAGGGCGGTGACGGCGTTGAGCTTTGTTTCGGGAACGGGGAGCGTCAGGCTCGTTGCATTGAAGAGACCGAACACAAAGGTGGCGTCTTCGGGGGCAAGATCTTCCGCGTCGATTGCCGCGGCGCCCATCCCCACGGAGCAGGGGAGATTGGGCATCACGCGCGCGATGGGGGCGTTTGTTTCGAGGGAAGCTTTGATATCCGCCTTTTTCATGCCCGCCATGATGGAAATGACGGGGGGAAGGACGACGTCTCTCAGATGGAGCGCGACCTCGGGGAAGGTCTGCGGCTTGACGGAGAGCAGCAGATAGGAGCTCCGCTCTGCCGCAACGCGGTTCAGAAGGGTCGTTTCGACGCCCTGCGCCGCAAAAAAGTCACGGCTTTCGGCAGAAGGATCGCTGACGATGACGTCGAAGGGGGAGAGAAAATTTTGGCGGATGGCGCCGAGCACGATGGCGCGCGCCATGAAACCGCCGCCGATGACTCCGAGTTTGCATTGTTTTTCCATAAAAATTGCCGTCCTTTTTTGTTTTTCCCGCAAAAATTTCTTGACGAAAAGGGGAAGATAAGCTATAATATCTAAGGTCACAGGGGAGTGGCTCAACGGTAGAGTAGCGGTCTCCAAAACCGTAGGTTGCGTGTTCGAATCGCGTCTCCCCTGCCAAGTCGTCCGAGTCAGAATGCTCGGGCGATTTTTGTTTGCGCGCCCGTGGGCGCGAGGTTGCGTGTGACGAGATCGGCCTCCCCAAAGGGGGTCAACGATCGCTATTCCGTCGCTCAACTCCTTATGCACCCATCTATACAACATTATCATATTATCAAATCGCCCTGAAAAAGTCAAATAAATGAACACGGCGGTAAATATTCATCGCGTGAAAGTAATCAGTCGAACACTCTTCAAAGTAATGTTATTTTAAGAAGCGGATAGCATTTTCTCGTCCTCTTTTCCCATCTTGACAAAGCGATAAATTTCTTGTAGAATAAAGACAGGCACAGCGAGCGGGCTGATGAACGGCTTGATCGACGGGTTCATGTGGGGCGGCATCACGGCAGGCGTGTCCAACGTGATCAAGCCTGGCAGCTTCTGCTTTATTGCGGGTACGAAGGTGCTGACCGACAGCGGGCAGAAGAACATCGAAGACATCGAAGTCGGCGATCAGGTGCTTGCCTATGACGAAGAGACGGGTGTAACGGCGTATAAGCCCGTATTGCACCTGTTCCGGAACACGACGAAAGAGTGGTGCACGGTCAGCATCAGAGGCGCGGAAGGCGAACTCTACGAGATCACTTCGACGCCCGGGCATAAGTACTTTGTTCCCGGGAACAGAGTGCGGAAGGACAGCCGTGCGCCGGAGCACGCAAGTTATGCCGGTCTGAGCGAAAAGTGGGTCTCCGCCTGCGACTTGAAGAACGGCGATAAAGTTCTTCTTTCCGACGGCACGCTTTGCGAAGTGGAAGGCGTAACGTTGAAGCAGCTCGAAACGCCCGAAACGACCTATAACCTTGAAGTCGCCGATTTCCATACCTACTACGTCTCCGACGCCTGTGTGCTGGTACATAATGCAAATTGTGGGAGATGGATGGAGGAGTTATCAGATGATCAATTGCGTAGCTTTGGTCGTGCGGGCAAAAACAGTGGGTTTAGAGTTGTTGATGGATCTCACAATAATGCAATGCAATTTGTAAAGTCGCAGGTTACGGGTCTAAAAGAGTTTAAACCAGGGAAGTTCGTTGGATATAATTCAAGAGGGGTGGAATTCAGAGTGTATGCGAATTACCTAAATAATTATACATCTATTCGAATTAATGGTGTAATGGGATTAAAAGGAATTAAATTTTTGTGGGGGTAAGAAATGCAGAAGGGATTGAAGAACCAAGAGATCATGAAGCATTTACAGATGCTTCTAAAGACATTTCCGAAAGATTATATTTCCGAGGCTGAATTTCGGAAAAAGTTTGAAAAGACCTTGATGTATCCAACCGATGACGTATTATTATATAAAGATCAATTTGATTCTTTAATATCGGTTGCTTTAAAATCAGATAAAGAAATTTACCTGCTTGCTGAAGATTATGAGGGGTCTTTTGATAACGGAGAGTTATTCGTTCTATCAGATTTAAGTGACTATGAAGAATATGCAAAACTAAATTTGAGTACGCTGAACGTTTTATTTTCTTCTTCGGAAGAGTGGATCGTATTGATCGAGGAATCTCTTGAGGGAGGAATTGCTGTTTTGGCTGGGTCACATGATTTTGTGAGGCAGTTCAAGTCTATCTATTCAAAGGGTGAATCGGATTTTAGAAACTATGTGGAGTTTTGTATCAAAGAGTATCAAACTCGAAAGGTGCCATTAACCCAATTGACGGAAATCATTAAACTAATGAATTAAAACAATATATAAGCACGGCGAATTATTAAACAAAATACAGAGCCTTGTGAGATTTTCTTGGAATCAGTCTTTGGCGTTCTTGAATGCAAAACTTTTTGTTACTGGCGTTGATCAATGTCAGTTCCTTTTAAGTTAAAATTGGAAATTCTTTCTCCGATTTTTAACTAAACCTTACAACTCAAAAAAACACGGTTTGTCAATAAGACAAACCGTGTTTTTTTGTAAAAAATTACCGAAATAGTGGAACAAAAGCCCTGGTCGGCGGATTGATATAGTGTAAACATTTTGCCGAAAAAGCGGTAAATTCGGCATATCGTTTTGTGATACTCTGTTTACAGAAGAAGTTCGTCGGGGGGCATGTATGCAAAAGAAAATTACTGCGCAGACAGTAATTGAATACGTTTATATAAAACCCGAAGACATTTTCTCTGTTTTTTCAATTGGCGCGCTTGCCTGATTTCATCCGCTTATCACATGAATGTGCTATCATTGATAAAAAGTATGATATTTTGCGCGGCGGTGCGATATACTGATATTATGAGGGATCCAGCACAAGACCTGCTATGACAATCAATAAGAACTATCAACTGCACATCCATATCATTCTGCTCTTTCTGGCGGGGATCGCGCTCGAGGTCTTCTGCGTATTGCTCGCGTTCCTGCCGTCCGTCGCGGCAAAAGAGTGGCTCAAAGGGCTCATCCTGTACGGCGGGAGCCTTGTAGTTCTCGTTCTGCTCCTGATCGGCGTCGTCGGCGCCCTCCGCGAGAAAGAGGTGCTCGCAAAGACTTGTTTCCTTGCCGAGGTCCTGCTTCTGCTTGCCGCCGTCGTCTTTTTTGTCATCTTCAAGACGGGCTTTATCGAGATCGTCCGCGATGAAGAGGAGTTCCGCGCATTTTTGGAGCGGGCGGGCATCTGGATGAGCATCGTGTTCATCGCCGTGCAGTTTTTACAGGTCGTCATCCTGCCCATCCCGAGCACCGTCACCGTCGTTGCGGGGAGCGCGCTGTTCGGTCCGCTTCTCGGCGGCGTTTACAGCCTGATCGGCATCCTGTTGGGCTCCTTTACCGCCTTTGCGGTGGGGCGTTTTGCGGGATACCGCGTCGTTGCCTGGCTGGTCGGGGAAGAGACCCTCGACAAATGGCTTGAGAAGATCAAGGGGAAAGATAAGATCTTTCTTTCCGCCATGTTTGTGCTGCCCGTCTTCCCGGACGATGTGCTATGCTTCGTTGCGGGGCTTTCGAGCATGAGCTTCGGCTTATTTGCCGTCGTCATCGTCCTTTCGCGCATCCTTGCGATCTTCACGACGAGCTATTCCGTCTCCCTCATTCCCTTCGATACCTGGTGGGGGCTGCTCATCTGGGGGCTCATCGCGGCAGCCGTCGTGATCGTGTTTTTTCTTCTCTATAAAAAGTCAGACGCGATCTTGCAATTCATCCATAAGCTTTTTCACCGCGAAGTGCGCGTGAAGGAGAAACAAAAGGAAGGGGAGCTGCACGTAGAGATCGTCTCGCCCGAAGGAACGCTCGTCGAAAAGGGCGTGGGGGAAGCGGGCGATCGTAAGACAAAGGATGCAAAGCGGACGAACAATAAGAAGTAAAATTCGCCCTCGGGAAGATAGCCTCCCGAGGGATTTTTTGCGCTTTTTTTCTCAACAAGCTTGTGTTTTTGTTGTAAAATCCGAGAAAATGTATTAAAATAGGCGACGGTAATATTATTAGAGGTTTTTTATGATCAGAGAAGATTTACGCAACATCGCGATCATCGCGCACGTCGACCACGGCAAGACGACCCTCGTCGACCAGCTCTTGAAGCAGAGCGGCACCTTCCGCGCCAATCAGGTGGTGGAAGAGCGCGTGATGGACAACGGCGATCTCGAACGGGAGCGCGGCATCACCATCCTTGCGAAAAACACGTCCGTACATTACAACGGCGTCAAGATCAACATCGTCGATACCCCGGGGCATGCAGACTTTTCGGGCGAAGTGGAACGCTCCCTGAAAATGGTCTCGGGCGTGCTGCTCCTCGTGGACGCCGCCGAAGGCCCCATGCCGCAGACGCGCTTCGTCACGCAGAAGGCGCTCGAACTCGGGCTCAAGCTCATCATTGTCGTCAACAAGGTCGATCGCCCCGATGCGCGCGTCAAAGAAGTCATCGATGAAGTTCTGGAACTTCTGATGGATCTCAACGCGACGGACGAACAGCTTGAAAGCCCCTTCCTCTTCTGCTCGGGCAGAGAGGGGACCGCTTCCACCGATCCCGACGTCAAGGGCACAGACTTAAAGCCCCTGTATGACGCCATCCTTTCCCACTTCCCGCCCCTTGAAATGGACACGGAAGGGGAACTTCAGATCCTCGTCTCCTCCATCGACTACAACGAATATGTGGGGCGTATCGGCATCGGACGCATCGAGCGCGGCGTCGCCAAGCCCAATATGGACGTGACGGTCTGCAACTACAATCATCCCGAAGTCAATACAAGGGGCAAGCTCGTTGCGCTCTACGAGATCGAAGGGCTCGACCGCGTTCCCTGCGAAAGCGCGAAGGCGGGCGACATCGTCTGTTTTGCCGGCCTTGAGAAGATCAACATCGGCGATACGCTGTGCGCTTCCTCCTGCGTGGAGGCGGTGCCCTTCGTCAAGATCTCCGATCCCACGGTGGAGATGATCTTCTCCGTCAACGACTCTCCCTTCGCGGGGAAAGAAGGCAAGTTCGTCACGACAAGACACCTCAGAGAGAGGCTGTACCGCGAACTTCTGCGCGACGTTTCTCTCCGCGTCGAGGATACCGATTCGACGGATGCCTTCCGCGTGAGCGGCAGAGGGGAGATGCACCTTTCCATCCTCATCGAAACGATGCGCCGCGAAGGGTACGAATTCCAGGTGAGCGCGCCCAAAGTGCTCTACAAAGAGATCGACGGCGTCAAGTATGAGCCCGTGGAGCGCCTCATCGTGGACGTTCCCGAAACGGTCACGGGTCCCGTCTTCCAGAGCATGGGCGAGAGAAAGGGCGAACTTCTTCACATGAGCGCGATGGGTTCGCGCATGCGCCTTGAATTCCTGGTCCCTTCGCGCGGCTTGTTCGGCTATAAGAGCGAGTTCTTGACGGACACCAAGGGCGAAGGCGTCATGAGCTCGGTCTTCTTCGAATATCAACCCTATAAGGGCGAGATCAGCCGCAAGACGGTGGGCTCCCTCGTCGCCTTCGAGACGGGTGAAGCCGTCACCTACGGGCTCTTCAACGCACAGGGAAGGGGCGTCCTCTTCATCACGCCCGGAACTCCCGTCTACGAGGGAATGGTGGTGGGGTATTCTCCCAAGGACGAGGACATCAACGTCAACGTCTGCAAGACAAAGCACCTCACGAACACCCGTTCCTCTTCCTCGGACGAAGCGCTCCGCCTCATCCCGCCGAAAAAGCTCAGCCTTGAAGAATCGCTTGAATTCATCGGCGACGACGAGCTTTTGGAGATCACCCCCAAGACGGTGCGCATCCGTAAGCGCATTCTCGACTCCGAATTGCGCGCAAAGGCACGCGCAAAGGCGAAAGCAGGGCTTTAACATAGTACTATGTCAGACATAGTATTACAGTATTTTGTAAATCTCCGCTCCTTCGGGGGCGGTTTTTCATATTACTTCCAAACTGCGCATACAATGCCGTATGCAGGACGAAACAAACAGCCTTCTTACATTAGAAAACAGGAACAAGCTTACGTTGACAGGCGTTGAAAGCGTGGACGCCTTTTCCGACAAGTGCATCAGACTGACAGTGAGCGGCATAAAACTCAGCATCGAGGGGGAAAAACTCAAGATCCTTTCTTTTTCCGAGGGAAGCGGTAATTTTGCGGCTTCGGGAGAAATTTCTTCCTTGCGGTACGGCAGAGGCGGGAAGCGCTCCATCTTTTCCTGATGCAGTTTCGCGCATTCTGCCTCATGCTTCTATTCGGCGCTTTTACGGGGGTATTTTATGAACCCCTCCGCGCCTTTCAGCCTTCCAAAAAAGGTAGCATGCTCATAAGATGGTTTCTTGATATCGTGTTCTGCCTCCTTGTCGGGGCGGGATATCTTGCGCTTGCGACGGCTTTGTATGGAGGGTTTCGTCTCTTTCACTTATTCGGCTTTTTATCCGGTCTTTTCCTGTACGAGAAAAGTTTCCGCAAAATCGTTGCTTTTTTCGGGGGAAAAGTGTATAATATAGTCAGGAATTTCATTCAAAAGCAAAAGGAAAGACCGCTATGGCAGAAAAGAGACAACCTATATCCGAGGAAAAAGCCACGAGGATCGCAGTAGGAGCGACTGTCGGCGGCGTGCTTTTGGCGCTCTTTCTTGTTGTCGTACTCATCATCCAATTCGTCCAGATCGGCGTTCAGAACCGGCTTGAAGACGAATTGAATGATGAGATCGCTCATTATGAGCAGATGATCTCCGATGGGGAAAACAGGATCGACTACTACGAGGAAGGAAACGGACTGTATTATCTCGCACGGAAACATGGTTGGCAGTAATGAGCAGGACAGCCGTCATTGATATCGGATCGAATTCCGTTCGCCTGATGCTTTGGGCGGACGGAAAGGTTTTATATAAGCAACTTTCCACGACGCGCCTCGGCGAAGGCACGGCGTTTTCTCTTTGCCTCAAAGAAGAGGCGATCGAACGCACGGCAAGAGCGGTATCTGCATTTGCGGAGCGCGCGAAACAGGAAGGCGCCGAAAACATCTTTGCATACGCAACGGAAGCCGTGCGCTCAGCCGAAAACAAAGAGGTCTTTCTTGCTCGCGTCAGGCAGTTATCGGGGCTCGAAGTCGAAGTGCTTTCAGGCGAAACGGAAGCAAAGCTCGGACTATTCGGCGCGCTCGGAGAACACGGCGACGGAGGCATGATCGATGTGGGCGGGGCAAGTACCGAAGTAAGTTTCCGAAAAAGCGGTGATCTCGTCTTTTCCGTCAGCATCCCTTTGGGCGCCGTGCGGCTCTACGACCTTTGTCATGACAGCATAAAGTGTTTACGAAATTCCGTCTCGCCTCATCTCGAAAAACTCTCCGACGCTCCTAAAGGGCTTCCCGTGTATGGAGTCGGCGGAACGGCGACGACGCTCGCCGCCGTCTATCTGAAGCTGGAACGCTATTCTTCTTCAGCCGTGCAAGGCTGCCGCATCAAGGAGTCGGAGCTCGGTCCGCTCACGGCACAGCTCCTTTCTCTTTCTGCAGAGGAAAGAAAGCAGCTTCCCGGCATGGATGCAAGGCGCGCGGATATCATCGGCGGAGGCGCGTTTTTGCTCACTTCCGTCTTAAAGACATTGGGTGCAGACGAACTCATTGTCTCAGATTCCGATAATCTCGAAGGCTATCTTGCCTATAAGGGGATGCAATGACGGCTCGGCAAAAACGTTCGGCTTATCGCGCGGTGCAGTATGTACTGCTTGCGGCGGCGCTCGCGCTGACCATTCTCCTCATCCTCAAAGGGGATATCGGAGAGGGCAGCAGGATCCTCGTCTGCGCACTTGTATGTGTTGCAGCGGCAGTCTTGCAGGCACACTATCTCATCCACGAGCTCGGACATCTCGTTTTCGGGCTTCTGGCGGGCTTTCGCCCCGTCTCGTTTGCCGTCGCGTGCGTGCGCTTTTCCCGCATCGGGAAAAAAGTCTCTTTTGTACCGAATGCCGCTTATGCGGGCGCATGCGAAATGTACCCCGTGGGGGAAAAGCACCTCAAAGGACGGCTCCTTCTTTATACGCTTGGCGGGGTCATTTTCAATTTCATCTTTGCGGTGACAGGCATTTTGTGCTTTTTGCTGCTTCCCGCCTCGTGGGGGCTTCTTTTCTTTGTCTCGCTCGCGCCGCTTAATTTATACGAGTGCATAACGGAACTGCTCCCCGTGCAGCTTCCCGCAGGAAAGACGGACGGACAGTTCGCGCTCGATCTGATAAAAGGAGAGAGCGGAGCACGCAACGCATATGCCGTGTTCCATGCCCAAAGCCTGCTCTCAAAGGGTAGTTTTTCGGATGTTCCCCGCGCGGTCCTGTATGATGTTCCCGTCGTCAGAGAGGACGACCCCGTCTTTTTGTCGCTCCTGTCTCTGCGCATGATGCGCGCACAACTCACGGGCGAACGGGAAGAAGCGCTCTTATGCGCAGAGCGGCTTTCGGGGCTTTTGGAATATCTGCCCCCCGAACAGGCGAAAGAACTTGCCGCGGACTGCGCCTGCGTTTATTTCTTGAGCGGAGAGGAGAAGTCGGCGCGTGCGCTCCTTCCCGAAGACGGCAAAAGAGAAAATCTTGCCGTCCTGCGCGCAAAGATGCTCCTCTCGGAAGAGGGGACTGCGGCGGATATTCCCGCAGCCTGGAAAAAGGCGAAACAAAAACTCCCGATGCAGGGGCAACGGGAGTGGGAAGACTATTTTCTCAAGCACATCTGCGCCGACCCGCATCCTAAGACGGGGGAAGGAGAATAAAATTCTGTCCGCTTGAGGACAGAATCGAAATAATGGATACCCCGGGTCACGGGATGACAATAGGCGTCATGCGCTCTAAAAAGAAATTATGAAATTGTAGAGTGGGCTCAATCGGAAAGTCCGAGAAGATAGTCGGCGGAAACGTTGAAATAACGTGCGACCTTAGCGATATTCGAAGCCGTAGGATCGCTCTTATTGGTTTCCCAATAGCAGACGATACCGAGGCTTACGCCGAGATCTTTCGCGACCGTAGCCTGCGAGAGACCTCTCTCTTTTCTGAGTTCCATGAGTCTTTCGGAAAATGCTTTCATACTGTGTATTATAACACACGTTAAAAAGAATTGCAACTGTTTTTATTAAAATTTCGAGCCGTCTTACCACTTTATTTTCAACTTTCACATAAAATCGCAAAATCGGAGCAAATATGAGCAAGATTTTATTTGTCTGTCACGGAAATATATGCCGCTCGCCCATGGCGGAGAGTGTTTTTACTTATCTTGTCCGCAAAAAGGGAATGGACGGAAAAATCAGCTGCGCCTCCGCTGCCGCGCATACGGATGAGATCGGGAACGCACCGCACTACGGTACGCGCGAAAAACTGCGGAAAGAGGGCATCCCGCTCGTTCCGCACCGCGCCCGCCTCATGACGAAAAAGGACGGCGATGATTTCGATCTTCTCATCGGCATGGACGAATATAACGTGCGCGATATGAAGCGCATCGTGGGAGAGAGAAACGCGCACAAAGTGCACCTGCTCCTCGAATATGCGGGAAGTTCCCGCCCGATCGCCGACCCGTGGTACACGGGCGATTTTGACGAAACATTCAAAGACGTCATGGAAGGCTGCACGGCGCTTTTGGATGCGCTGCAAAACAAGAAAATTTAAACTTTAACGCATAGGGAGCTGCATATGAATATCCAAAATACCAAATTACGACCGCTCGATCTTTCCGACGTGCGCATCGAGGACAAATATCTTCTCAATGCACTCGCAAAAGAGTGCGATTATCTCTCTTCGCTCGAAGAGGGACGACTGCTTGCAGGGTTTTACGAAAACGCGGGCATCAAAACGCCTTTCGTGCGGTACGGCGGCTGGGAGAGCGGGCTCATCGGCGGGCATACGCTTGGGCACTATCTCACCGCGATCGCGCAGATGAGCGTGCACCCCGCGCTTTCTCAAGAAAAACGCGACTTCTTTCTTGCACGCGCAAAGCGCATGACGGATGCACTCGCCGACTGCCAAGATGCCGCAAAGAGCGGTTTTTTATGGGGCGCGCCTCTCATTACGGGCGGCAGGGAAGCGCAGTTCGACAATGTGGAGCAGGACAAGCTCAATATCATGACGCAGGCGTGGGTGCCGTGGTACACGATGCACAAGATCCTGCAGGGCGTCATCGATATTTTCCGTTTTACGGGCTACGATAAGGCACTGACCGTTGCAAGGCGGCTCGGAGACTGGGTATTCGAGCGCGTGATGAAGTGGGATCATGCGCTCAACGAGAAGGTGCTCGCCGTCGAATACGGCGGCATGAACGACTGCCTTTACGATCTCTATTCCTTCACGGGCGAGGAAAAATACGCCCTTGCCGCGCATAAATTTGACGAAGAAGCGCTCTTCGACCGCATTTTAAGCGAAGAGAAGGACGTTCTGAAGGGAAAGCATGCCAACACGCAGATCCCCAAAATTCTGGGCGCGCTCAACCGCTATCTGACGGTGCACGGAAAGAAGATCGCGGGGGAAGTCGTCGACGCGAGCCGCTATCTGAATGTTGCCAAAGTCTTCTTCCGCACCGTTCTTGAACGGCACACCTATGTGACGGGCGGCAATTCCGAATGGGAGCACTTCGGACCCGACTATGCGCTCGATGTGCGCCGCACCAACTGCAACTGCGAAACGTGCAACGCCTACAACATGTTAAAGCTGGCGCGCGGGCTCTTTTCGGTAACGGGCGACAAATATTATACCGACTATTACGAAAATGCCTTTGTTAACTCCATCCTGCCCTCGCAAAACCCCGAAACGGGCATGACGACCTACTTCCAGCCCATGGCGAGCGGTTATTTCAAGGTCTTCTCCCGCCCGTTCGACAACTTCTGGTGCTGCACGGGGAGCGGCATGGAAAACTTTTCCAAGCTCGGGGACAGCATCGCCTACACGGACGGGAGGCGCATCTATCTCGAACAGTATCTCTCCTGCGTCATCCAAGCGGGGAAGACTACGATCAAACTCTCCTGCGACTTCCCGCTTTCTGACAGCGGCACGATCGAAGCGAGCGGAGAAGGGGAGACACTCCTCGCGCTTCGCGTCCCCGACTGGGCGGACGGCGAAATGGAGCTTACCATAAGCAACAAAAAGCTGCCCGCTCTTGAGATCGACGGGCATATCCTCGTCGCTTTGAAGGCGGGGGAAACGCTCTCCTTCCGCATCCCGCTGACCGTGACCATGCAGGGCCTCCCCGACGGAAAAGACGCCTTTGCCTTCCGTTACGGCGGCGCGGTATTGAGCGCCGACCTCGGCACGGAGGACATGGAGGAGACGGAAACGGGGGTGGACGTCAACATTCCCGCGCGCAAACACCTCGAAAGCGAGCGCGTGTATTTCAAGTCCCTCTATCCGCTCTTCGACCGCCCGCAGGACTTTTTACAGCGGGAGGGCGAGAAATTCGTGCTCCGCGGCGGCGACAGGGAGCTTACTTACGGCATTCATTATAAGCGCTACAAAGAACGCTACGGCATCTATTTCCGCTTCCGCGAGGGAGAACGGGAAGCGGAGGGCGAGACGAGGACGCCGCTCGACACCGTTCAGCCCGGCTACGGGCAATATGAAACGGATGAGCTCCACGCCCTCGACGAGAAGGATACCGTGAGCGTCACTTCGGACGGCACCTGCCGCTATGCGCTCCCCGGGGGATATTTTTCTTACGACTTCCTCGTCGATCCCCAAAAGAAGTGTTCGCTTTCCGTGGAGCTTCGGCAGGAAGACAACGGCAAGCCGCTTGCGATCTTTGCGGAAGGCGAACTCATCTACTTGAACGAGTATCTGCGCTACACGGAAGGGGAGGAGAGCTACCGCATCGAGGCGGAACTTCCCCAAAGCGTCCTTGCCCGCGCCCGCCAAAAGAGCGTGAAGGGGAAGGAAGTCACCGTCCTCAACATCCGCTTCGAGGGCACGAAGGATCGGGAAAGCGCCCGCGTTTCGGAATTTATCTATCTCTTTGCCGAGTAAACAGCCGAGGAGGGGAACGGCATGAAAGCAGGATATAAAGCGGGCATCTTTCTCGCCGTGCTGGCAGCGGCGCTCTATGCCCTCAATGCGCCGCTTTCCAAGCTCTTGCTCGACTTTATGCCCTCTACGCTGATGGCAGGCTTTCTCTATCTCGGCGCAGGGCTGGGGATGGGCGTCATCGCATTGGGAAGAAAGCTCTTCCGCCGCGCAGCAAAGGAGAGCCGCCTCACGAAAAAGGAGCTTCCTTTTACGCTTGCGATGATCGCGCTCGATATCGCCGCGCCCATCTCTTTGATGCTCGGGCTCAAAAGCACGACTGCCGCCAATGCCTCTCTTCTCAACAACTTTGAGATCGTCGCGACCGCCGTCATCGCGCTTGCCGTCTTCAAGGAGAGCATCTCCCCGCGGCTTTGGGCGGGCATCGTGTTCGTCACGCTCTCCTGTGCGCTCCTGTCGTTGGAAGACATCGAAGGTCTTCGCTTTTCCTTCGGCTCGCTCTTTATCCTGCTCGCCTGCGTATGCTGGGGGTTTGAGAACAACTGCACGAGGAAGATCTCCTCGAAAGACCCGATGGAGATCGTGCTTTTGAAGGGCATCTTTTCGGGTCTCGGTTCGCTCATCATCGGACTTATCCTCGGCGAGCGTGTCACCATGCTTTGGAGCGTCTTTGCAGTGCTCGGGGTGGGGCTCGTCGCATACGGACTGAGCATCTTCTTCTACGTGCATGCGCAGCGGCTTCTCGGCGCGGCGCGGACGAGCGCATATTACGCCGTCTCGCCCTTTCTCGGAACGCTTCTTTCGCTTATCATCTTCCGCGAACTCCCGCATTTCACTTACTTCATCGCGCTTGCCCTGATGGCGGTCGGCGCCTTCCTGTGCGCGGAAGATAAGCCGCTGTTCCGAAAGAGAGCCGAACGGGCTGCGTCGGGCAAAAATACCTTGACAGAAGAGGGGAAATCTGTTATACTACAAAACGAGGCGGCGGACGGCACCTTTCCGCAATATGAACTGCCGCTCAGAAAGGAGGAAACCATGGACAACAAGTATGCAGGCACGCAGACCGAGAAAAACCTTGAAGCGGCTTTTGCGGGGGAATCACAGGCAAGAAACAAGTACACCTACTTTGCATCTGTTGCCAAGAAGGAGGGCTACGAGCAGATCGCGGCGCTCTTTCTGAAGACGGCAGACAATGAAAAGGAGCACGCAAAGCTCTGGTTCAAGGAGCTCAAGGGCATCGGCAATACGCCCGAAAATTTGGCAGCCGCCGCAGCAGGCGAAAACTACGAGTGGACGGATATGTATAAGGAGTTCGCAGAGACCGCCGACAAGGAAGGCTTCCCCGAACTTGCCGCAAAGTTCCGCCTCGTCGCTGCCATCGAAAAGCATCACGAAGAGCGCTACCGTGCGCTGCTCAAGAACATCGAGCTTGCGGAAGTGTTCGCAAAGTCGGAAGTCAAAATTTGGGAATGCCGCAACTGCGGTCATATCGTCGTCGGCACCAAGGCGCCCGAGATCTGCCCGACCTGCGCTCATCCGCAGAGCTTCTTCGAGATCCACGCCGAAAATTATTGACAACACGCAAAAGACCCGCTTCGAGGCGGGTCTTTTTGTATGCGATTTTCGCTCAAAGGCGGGATAACAGATCGAAATAGCCTTCGAAGGTCTTCCGCGTACAATCGGGGTCGTCGATCGTGACGCTGCCCGTTTTCAGCCCGATCAGGGAGAACGCCATGGCGACGCGGTGATCGCCGAAAGTCTTCACCGTCCCGCCGCGGACGGGTGCGGGCGAGACGGAAAGCAAGCCGTCCCCGTAAGCGGCAGGCACGCCGAGCGTATTCAGATTTTCCACGATGGCGTTGACGCGGTCGCACTCCTGCGCGCGGATATGTTCGAGTCCCGTCAGGCGGGAAGGGGTGCGGGCAAAGGGAGCGAGCGCCGCCACCGTGAGCGCCTGATCAGAAAAATCCTGCAAATTCTCATCAAACCCGTCGAAGCCCTTGACGGCGGTGCCGTCTGCAAGCAGCCCGCGCTCCGTCTCGCAAAACACAACGCCGCGCCGCTCAAGAAGGCGTAAAAAGGCAGCGTCGCCCTGCAAACTATCCTTTTTCACCCCGCGCACGAGGACGCGCACGGAAAAGAGGAGCGAAAGGGCATAGAGATAGCACGCCCCCGAAAGGTCGGGTTCGACCGCGTATCGGACAGGCGAAACTTTGGGCGCAGAAACGGTGATGCGGTCACCTTCCCGCTCGCATGCAGCGCCGAAGGAGCGGAGCATGATTTCCGTCATCTTCAGATAGCTGCTGTGCGTGCGTCCGCCCGTAAGAACGAGCGTAAAGGGGCGGGGGTGGATGGTCGCAGCGATGAGGAGCCCGCTCGCAAACTGCGTGCTCTTGTCGGTGTCGATGACCGCCTCATCGGAAAAAATGCCTTCGGAAAGCAGGCAGAAGGGGAAGTGACCGCGCTCTTCTGTGTATTCGATGGTAACTCCGAGGCGTTCGAGTTCAAAGAGAACGTCCATCGGGCGGCGTTTCATCTGATCGGAGCTTTCGAAGCGATAGTCTCCCCCCGCAAAGGCGAGGACGACGGGCAGAAAGCGCGCCGCCGTGCCCGCGCTCATTACGTTAAGAGAGGCGTTCTTTTCGGGGAACTGCCCGCCGCATCCTCTGACCGTAATGCCGTCCTCTTCCCGCCGCACCCGGACGCCGAGCGTCTGAAGACAGGAAAGGAGGGCGCGCGTATCTTCGGAAAAAGCGCCGCACTCCAAATGCACGTCACTTTTAGAAAGCGCGGCAAGCAGCAGCGCGCGGTTGAGGATGCTCTTCGAAGCGGGTACATCCGCTTCCACGTCGTGAGGAACAAACTGTCCGATCGGCAAAGGTCTCATAGGCTCAGTATAGCACGTTCCCGGGGAAAACGTCAAGGGAAGCCCTCGGGAAAAGTTGTCTTTCTCCGCAATTTGTGGTATAATCGTTGATATGGAGCCCATTGCATACAAGATAAGGCGCAGCCGCCGCAGGACGATGTCGCTCAATATCGAGCGGGACGGCAGCGTGCTCGTGCGGGCGCCCCTCGGAACGCAGGACAGGACGGTCGAAGAATTCGTTTCCCGCCACAGAGATTGGCTGCAGAAGAAGCTCTCTCAGTTCCGCCCCGCCGTGCTCGATCTTTCGGACGGCGCAGAGCTCATTTTATTCGGAACCCCGTACACCATCGGCACGGGCAGAACGCGGATCGCGGACGATATCGTCTTTCTCCCGAAAGAGGGGCGAAAAGAGGCGCTTATTCGCCTTTTGAAGCGTTTTACGGGGGAAGTGATGGAGATATACACTTCGCAGCTTGCAAGGCGGCTTGACTTTAGCGTGCAGGGGGTGAGCGTCAACTCGGCGCGGGGAAGATGGGGCTCGTGCAGCAAAGAAGGGGTCATCCACTACTCCTTCCGCATCGCTTTTTTGCCGACGGCGCTCGTCGAATACATCGCGGTGCACGAACTCTGTCACACCGTTTGTTTCGACCACAGCCCAGCTTTTTGGGCGCAGGTGGGAAGCTGCCTTCCCGATTGGAAGGAGCGGAGAAGCGCGCTCAAAGCAAAGAGCTCCCTTATGAATTTGCTTTGAAGAGAGAAGAAACATGAAAATCGTCATTTACGGACTTGGCATCATCGGGGCGTCGCTCGCGGCGGCGCTCAAAGACGCGGGGCATGTTGTGCTCGGCAAAAACCGCAGCCGCAGCGCGGTAGAATACGCCCTCGAACATCAGATGATCGACGGGGAAGCAACTTCCTATGAGGGGGCGGACGCCGTCTTTATCGCGCTTCCTCCCGACGCCGCGATGAAAGAGCTCGACGAGGGGGATTTCCCCGAAGGCTGCATCGTGTGCGATATCTGCGGCGTCAAGGAAGCGGTGGAACAAGCCGTCTACGCCAAGCCGCGGAAGTACCGCTATGTCGGCACGCACCCCATGGCAGGCAAGGAGACGAGCGGCATTTTATCTGCCTCGCGCGATCTTTACAAGGGAAAGAACCTCGTCATCACGCGGGCGGCGGCAACAGACGAAGATGCGCTCGAAACGGTAAGAGCGCTCGGGCGGGATGCGGGCTTTTCGCGCATCGTCGAATGCCCGGCAAGAGAGCACGACGAGAAGATCGCGCTCACCTCGCAGCTTGCGCACATCGTCTCCAACGCCTACGGCAAGAGCCCGCTCGCGCTCGACGTCAAGGGGTTCACGGGCGGCAGCTTTCAGGACATGACGCGCGTGGGCGGCGTAGACGAAACGCTGTGGACCGACCTCTATTTTTATGACAGAGGTCCGCTTCTCAACGAACTTTCCTCCCTGATCCTGCGGCTCGGAGAATACCGCGACGCGCTTGCAGAAAACGACAGGGAGAAGATGCGTACTCTCCTGAAGGAAGGACGGCTCGCGCACGATAAGTTTTTCAGCGAAAAATGAAAAATTTGTTACAATCCTATTTACAAACGCACAAAAATCCTTTATAATGGTGAGGATCGGATCATAGTGGAGCATTGTAAGATCGAGATCAAAACGCATACCCGAGGAACTGTTTCGTTCTACAGGGCGAAAGGAACGTTCGAGCAAGACGAACGGGGCGTCTTCGTCCGTTACGCGCATGAAGGAGAAGCCGTTGTCCTCATCCTGGAGCGGGATGCCGTTACGATGGAACGGGAAAGCCTCTCTATGCGTTTTGAGCGGGGGAAACATACTTCAGCCCGACTGAGAGCAGCCGGACACGAGGGCAGCCTTCCGCTCACGACCAGATTCTACTCTCTCGTGCAGGGAGCGATATCTCACAATGCCGTCTTAACATATGAGTTGGGGGAACCCGCACAAAAATTCAGTTTGAGCATCCGCATCGATCCGGATCCGGAGGAAAGATGAAAATACGATATTTGGGACATTCCTGCTTTTTACTGACCGAAAGCACCGGTACGCGCATTCTGACAGATCCTTACGGGGACGTCGGTTTTAAAATGCCACGCGTCGAGGCAGACGTCGTCAGCGTCAGCCACGGCCATTACGACCACAACAATGTCAAGAGCGTCGGCGGGAATCCCATCGTACTGGACAAAGAAGGTCAGTACGAAGTAGGCGGCGTAGAGATCATTGCCGTCAAGAGCTATCACGACAATGCAAACGGCGAAGAACGGGGGGAAAATCTCATTTTCAAATTCCGCCTCGACGGCATAGAAGTCTGCCACCTCGGCGATTTGGGAGAAGAATGTTCCTCCTCGCTCATCGAGATGCTTTTGCCCATACACGTTCTTCTCATCCCCGTGGGCGGCAAATATACGATCGACTCGGAACAGGCGAAAGAGTATGTGGACCGCATCATGCCCTCCATCGTCATTCCCATGCACTATAAGTCCAAGGGGCTCACCTTGGATATCGATAAGCCCGACGCCTTCCTTTCCGAATTCGAAGAAGAAGATGTTGAGGAGATCGGCTCGAGCGAGATCGAGCTTACCCGCGACGATATCGACGAGGAAACGACAAAGATCATCCTGATGGAGCGCAGTAAGAATGCCGGAAAGAACGCTTGAAGAAGAGTTCCGCGGTTATCTCAGCACGCTGCCCATACAAACCCTGCGTACGCTCGGCAGAAAGCTCGGAAGCCCTGCCGTATCCAGGAAAACCAAGCCTGCATGCATCGAAGGGATCATCGACCTTTTGACGGGAAGGGCAGATCCTGTTCCCGTTTCGGGAAAGGGCGCTCCCGTCAAACAAAATTATCTCGATCCTTCCGTCATCAAGCACCTCGAAGACCTTCGCCGCGCCAGAGAGAAGAAACCCGAAGAGATGCCGCAAAACATGTTCACGGTGAAAAGCCCCGAACCGCGCGTCAGCCTCTTCGATCAACCTGTCTATACCGGCATATTGGAGATCATGTCGGGCGGGTACGGGTTTTTGCGCGCGAAAAACTGTCAACCGACGAGCGGCGGCGATGTCTTCATTGCAGCGCCGCTCATTCATTCCCTCAAATTGAGAGAGGGAGACTTTGTCGCCTGCACGGCAAAATCTTCCGACAAAAACGAGTCGGCGGCATTTCAGGAGCTGCTGAGCGTGAACGGCATCCCGTTCGGGAATTACGAGTCCCGTCCGTCCTTCGAATCTCTCACGGCGTGCTACCCTTCCTCTCGCATCCCGCTTTCCGAAAGGAAAGGCGAGCTTTCATTGCGCGCCATCGATCTGTTTTCACCCATCGGAAAAGGACAGCGCGCACTCATCATCGCGCCGCCCAAAGCAGGGAAAACGACGCTCCTCAAAGAGATCGCCTGCGCTTCAGACAGGATGCGGCCCGATGTAGAACTCATCGTGCTGCTCATCGACGAACGCCCCGAGGAAGTGACCGAATTCCGTCGCGCCGTCCGCGGCGCAATGGTCATCTCGTCCACTTTCGATGAGGAACCCGAACACCATGTGCGCGCGGCAAAACTCTGCATCGCACACGCAAAGCGGCTCGCAGAGAGCGGCAGGCATGTCTTACTGCTGCTCGATTCGCTCACAAGGCTCACGCGGGCATATAATTATGTGACGGAAAGTTCGGGTAAAACGCTCACGGGCGGGTTGGACGCAGCCGCATTCACAGAGCCGAAACGCTTTTTCGGGACTGCCCGCAATACCGTTGAAAAGGGCAGCGTTACCATCGTCGCGACAGTGCTCGTCGAGACGGGCAGCCGCATGGACGACGTTATTTACGAGGAATTCAAAGGAACGGGTAACTGCGACATCGTACTTTCGCGGGAACTTTCTGAGCGCCGCATCTATCCCGCGATCGATCTTGTCCGCTCAGGAACGAGAAAAGAAGAGCTGCTCCTGAGCAAGGAAGAACTATCTCTCGTGCAAAAACTGCGCGAAAAGCGCGTCACCGAAGATGAAGCGACCGTCCTCGAGCACATGAAAAAAACGAAGGATAACGCTGAATTCGTTGCAAAATGCAAAGAAGCGTTCCCATACTCAAAATGGACAAAGGAGAAAAAATGATCATCGGTATCGATCTGGGCGGCATGTCCGCCAAAGGCGCCGTCTTGAAGGACGGCGAACTGCTCGGCAAAACGCGCGTCAAGACCTCGGCGGACCGTTCCGCCGAAGAAACGGCATTCGAACTTTCCCGCCTCGCGATGGAAGTCGCGGAGAATGCGGGCGTCGGCTTCGACAAAGTGCAGGCGATCGGCATCGGCTCGCCGGGCGTTATCGACAGCAAAACAGGCACCGTCGTCAATTGGACCAACTTCAACTGGAAAGACGTTCCTCTTGCAAAGTATATCCGTGAACGCACGGGCAAGCAGGTCTTCGTCACCAACGATGCCAACGCGGCGGCGCTCGGCGAAGCAAAGTACGGCGCAGGCAAGAATTATTCCGACAGCGTGCTCATCACGATCGGCACGGGCGTCGGGGGCGGCATCATCCTCGGCGGCAAGCTGTTCGAAGGGTTCCGCAGCGCAGGCGCGGAGATCGGTCATATGGTCATCCGCCAGAACGGCAAACTTTGTTCCTGCGGCAGGCGCGGCTGCTATGAAGTTTACGCCTCTGCCCGCGCTCTCATCGAGATCACCCGCGAAAATATGCAGGCAGAACTGACGAGCAAGATGTGGGAATTTGCCAAGACGCTCGACGACGTAGACGGCAGGACTGCGTTCGACGCGCTCCGTGCAGGCGATGAAACGGCGGAAAAGGTCATCCGCGAATTCGTTGCCAACCTCGGCGAGGGTATTTTGAACCTTTCCGCCATCCTTCGCCCGCAGGCGTTCATCTTGGGCGGAGGCATTTCGGCGGAGAAGGAGACGCTTTTAAAGCCCCTTCGCGATTATGTCTATCCCCGTCTGTATGTTTCGGAAAACTACGCGCCGCTCGACATCCGCTGTGCGGAACTCGGAAACGATGCGGGACTTTACGGCGCCGCGCAATACGCCTACGACTGCCTCTGATATGAAGAAAACATTTGCCGCGGCGAGCTTGCTCGCCGCGACCGTTTTGATGGGAACTTTTTGCCTGAGCGCGTGCGCAAACACAGGCAGCTGGCAGGGCTTTCAAAAGAGATACTTCTTCCACACGACCGCAGATCTTCGGCTGTTTTCGGGCGCGGAGGGACTGCCGTCCGAAGAGGAAGCCGTGCGCACCTCAGAGGAAGCCGAAGCGCTCTTAAAAGACCTGGAACAAAGCCTTTCCGTGACGGAGGAAGGCTCCTGCGTTTACGCCTTCAACGAAGCGGAAGCGGGGGAGACGGTGGAACTCGATCGCGCCGCTTATGAAGTTTTTTCCCTTGCGCAGCAGCTCTATGAAGAGACGGGCGGCTGTTACGATCCTTCCGTCTATCACAGCGTGGAGGCGTATGGCTTCTATGATTTTCAAGCGGGCGGACCCGCTCCCGAAACGCTGCCGACGCAGGCGCAGCTTTCCGCCTTCTTGCAGCTTTCCGACTATTTCCCCCTGATCGCACTTTGGGAGGAGGACGGAAGATATTTTGCGAAGAAGCCCGAAGGGGCGGCTGTCGAGATAGAGGGCGTCCGATACACCCTCAAAGTGGACTTTGGCGGCATTGCCAAAGGGTATGCCTGCGACCGCGTGAAGGAGCTTTGGGGGGCGTTTGAATACGGTTATTTCAGTTTCAGCGGCAGCAGTATGGCGGTCGGGAAATACAAAGAGGACCGCGCCTACTACGAACTCTCCGTATTGGCTCCCCGCGAAAGTGGCAGCTATCTCACGGCAAACGTGCAGGATACCTGCCTTTCGACGAGCGCCGACAACGGGCTCTACTATGAGATCGGTGGCACACGGTACAGCCAGATCATCGACCCCGAGACGATGATGCCCGTCAATGTGGAAGACGGCAAAAACGTTGCGGGGATCGTGACGGCGACCGTGCTCGGAGAGAGCGCCGCCCGCTGCGACGCCTTGACGACTTCCCTCATGGCGATGGGCGAAGAGCGCGCCAAAGAATTTGTGAAGACCATCGACGAGACCGTTTGGTTCGTCGTGCTCGACGGGGACAAACCGATCGTCTATACCAACGCGCCCGAGGGAAGTTTTTCGCTTACCGCAGGATACGGAACGGCGGTCTTGATTTAACGCCGATATGAGGACAGCATGAGCAGAGAAAAGCTGCAGCAAACAAAACGCGCCGCATGGTTCAAGGGGTGGGATATCCTCATCTACGCCCTTATCTTGCTGCTCCTATTGGCGCTCTTTTTGTTCTTTGTCATATTTCCCGAGCGGGAACAGCTTACGGGCGTCGAGATCTTTGTAAAAAACGAGCGCGTCTTTTTCTGCGAATTTGAAGAGGGGAGTTATACGATCGAAGACACATCCCGCGTCCGCGTGGAAGAAAACGGCGGTCTCCTTCTCGTGACCGTCACGACGGAGAAGGGATTCAACATCATCGAGATCGACACAAAAGCGCGGCGGGCGGAAATGACGGATGCGGACTGTTCGTGGAGCCGCGACTGCGTGCACATGCCCGCGATCGAAAACACGGCGTCAGCTCCCGTCTCCTGCATCCCGCACGGCGTCGTCGTGATGCCCGTGGGCGGAGATCGGGAGCCCGACGGAACATTACAATAGGAAAGATACAAAAGGGCGCCGCCGCGGAAAAAATCCGCGGCGGCGCCCTGTCTCATTTGATTTTTAAGCGTTTTTAAGCGACATCAAACGTCAAAACGAGCTTTGATGACCTTCTTGGGGCAGGCTTCCACACAAGTCATGCAGCCCGTGCACTTCGCATAATCGATGACGGGCAAGTTGTCCTTCATCGTGATGGCGGAAGAAGGGCATTTTTTGGCGCACAGCCCGCAGCCGATACAGCCTGCGTCGCACGCCGCCATGACTTCCTTGCCCCTACAATGGGAGGAGCACGCCACATAGACGGGCGCGGAGGCGGGGATGCGGCCGATGACGTGCTTGGGGCAGGTCAGAATGCACGCGCCGCAGCCGAGGCACTTGTCCGCATCGATCTGAGCAACGCCGTCCTCGACATAAACGCCGCTCTCCGTGCACACCGCCGTGCAGTCTCCGCAGCCGAGGCAGCCTTCCTTGCACAGTTTGTCGCCGCCGAAGAGGGCGGCTGTCTCCGCGCAGGTCGAAGCGCCGACGGGGCGGAAGGTGCGGACGGCGGAAGTGCCCGCGCAATGCACGACGGCAACGGTGCGCTCCTCCGCTTTGAGCTCGATGCCGAGGAGTTTGGCGATCTCCGCCTTCCCTTCGGGGGAAGTCACATGGCAGGCTGAAAGGTCTCCCTCGCCCGAGGCGAGCTTCTGCGCAAACCCGCTGCAGCCCGAACAGCCGCAGCCGCCGCAGTTGGCGCCCGCAAGATTTTCCAAAATTTTCGTCACTTTCTCGTCCGTATCCACGCGGAACACCTTGCCGACGAGCAAAATGAGGAGCACGATGACGACGGCGATGACGGCGATGATGAGCGCCACCCAGCCGACCGTTTTCCAGGTCTCGGCATCGACGGTGCCGAGCGTTACAAGTAAATTTTGCATATCCTTTTCCTCACGCAATGTAGCTGAACACGGTGAACGCCATGCAGATGAAGCTTGCCGTCACCATCGAGATGGGGAAGCCCGAGAGCGCCTTGCGCACGCGGTAGCGGTTGAGCTTTTCGCGAAGCCCGCTCATGATGAGCATGACGAGCGTAAAGCCGATGCCCGCGAGGAAGGCATAGAGGACCGCCCAGCCGAGGTTCATCGCGGCTTCTCCCATGACCGAGCTCATATCGCCGATGACCATCTCCGTGACGCCCAGAACGGCGCAGTTGGTCGTGATGAGGGGGAGATAGATGCCCATTGCGTTGTAAAGAGAAGGGGAGAGCTTTTTGATGATCATTTCGAGCATCTGCACGAGCGATGCGATGACGAAGATGAAGACGATGATCTCGAGGAAGGCGATGCCCAGCGGCACCATGAGGTATTCGTAGAGGGCGTAGGTGACGAGCGTCGCGAGCGCCATGACGATGGAGACGGCAACGCCCATGCCGAGCGCCGAGCTCGTCTTTTTGGAAACGCCGAGGAAGGGGCAGATGCCGAGCGTCTGCGACGTGATGAAGTTATCGGTCAAAACTGCCGAAAGGACGATGGCGATCAAAGTTCCCATAAGTTATGCCTCCTTTGCGGCGGTGCCGCGGCGCGCTTCAAATGCGCGTCTTGCCTCTTCCGCCTGCCGTTTGCTCCGTGAATTCCCCGTCACGCTGTCCATCACCTTGGTGAAGAGGGCGATGGAGAGGCCGAAGATGATGAAGGAGCCCGCAGGCTGCGCAAAGAGAGCGATGCTGAAATCCCAAAACTTTGCCCCGAAGAGGGAGCCCGAGCCCAGGACCTCGCACACGATGCCCATGCAGGTGAGCGCCAGGGTAAACCCGATGCCGTTTGCAAGACCATCCATGGCGGCTTCGGGCACGGTGTGTTTGTTGGCAAACGCCTCCGCGCGCCCGAGAATGATGCAGTTGACGACGATAAGCGCCAGAAACCCGCCGAGCGCGCTGTAAATATCGGGCAGGAACTTTTCGAGCACCATGCGAAGGAGGGTGACGAGGGTTGCGATGAGCACGATATAGCAGGGGATGCGCACCTCGTTGGGGATGACTTTGCGCATCGCCGAAATGAGCACGTTGCTGAGTGTCAGGATGACGATGATGCAAAGGCCCATCGACATTGCGGACATGGCGGAAGAGATGAGTCCGAGCGTCGGGCAGGTGCCGAGCACGAGCACAAAGGTGGGGTTGGAAAAGATAACGCCGTTTAAAAAGATCTTTTTGTACTTATTCATGTTCCGCCTCCCCGCTCTCTTCGAGCGCATTGCCGACATAGTCGAGCGCGCCGTTCACGGCGTTTCGAATGGCGGTCGAAGAGTAGCTCGCACCGCTCGAGACCATCCCATCTGGATAATTCTCGCCCGTGAAATTTTCCGAGAACCCGTTCAAGAAATCCTGCGTGATGCGGCCGATGTACGACTGCCCCTCGTTGGAGGAAATGGAAACGGCGCCCACGCCCGAAACGGCATTTTCCTGCGTCTCGATGACCACCCAGCAGGTAACAGTGCCGCCGTTGTAACCGTCGAGCCCCTTGACCTGGATGAGCCAGTCGCCCGCATGATTGTCGCTCGTGACGGTACGGGCGGCGAGGATGACGGCGCGGCCGACTTGTTCACCGTTCCCCAAAGCATCCGCCCCGGGAGCAAGCTCCGTCGTCACGCTCTCGCCGTCATACAGTTCGGAGAGCGCGCGGTTGAGCCGTTCGTCGTCCGACACATAAAAGAGCGCATTGCAGATGGTGAGGAAGACGGAGCATAAAAGAACGATGGAGAGAAGCACGACGATGCACTTGAAAGCAGTGCTCCGAAAGAAGGACTTCGCGCTCATCTGACTGCCTCCTTTGCCTTCTTCTCCCGCTTATAACCGAAGGGCCTGCGCACGATGTAGGTATCGATGAGAGGCGTTAAAAGGTTCATCAGAAGGATGGTGAAGGACATGATCTCGATATGGGTAAAGTGCCTCAAAATCGCGGTGAGAAGTGCCAGCGCTACATAGTAGACAAGCTGCCCATAAGTACCTTTGGGGGAAGTGACATAGTCCGTCGCCATAAACACTGCGCCGAACACGAGCCCGCCCGAAAGGCAGTAATCGGGGAAGAGCGTGATGTCGAACGTGCCGCCCGTTGCCGCAAGGCATACCGAAACAAAGCCCGAGAGCGCGATGCAAAGGAGGGGCTGCCACCACTTGATGACCTTGCGGACGACGAGATAGAGGTAGCCCGCAAAGATCGCCGCCTTGCACGTTTCGCCGATGGCTGCCGTTGCAACGCCATTGCCGAGAAAGAGCTGCAAAAGCGAAAGCTCGATGGTCTCCTGATAGGAGGAGCCGCCCGAGAGCGCTCCTTCCGAAAGGAGCGTACCCGAAAGATAGGTGGAGCCCGTCGTCAGCGTGCCGTCGACGAGCAGCGCGCCCGCCGAGAGCGAGAAGCTGATAAAGAGGAAGACGCGCCCCGCCGCCGCAGGGTTGACGAGGTTTTTGCCCGTGCCGCCGAAGAGCATCTTCACGAGCGCGATCGCAAACACCGAGCCGAGCAGCGCTTCATACCACTCGGTGTAAGCGGGCAAAATGAGCGCTAAGATGAGCCCCGTGACGACGGAAGTGCAGTCAAACTGCCGCGTCCAGCTCTTTACGACTTCTCCCGCCCGACTGCACTTCTTCGCAAATCCGCCCTTTGCGACAAAATAATAAACAAACTCCGTTGCGACCGCCCCCGCGATGCACACGAGGAGCAGCATGAGGGCATAGAGGTGAAAATAGACGCACGCCATCACCGCCGAAGGCAGAAGCGCAATGGCGACGTCGAGCATGATGCCGCGCGTCGTGCGCCTCCCGCGGATGTGGGGAGGGACGGAGACGGCGACCTGAGTTGTCTGTTCCGCTTGCTTTGTCATTTTTTCCTCATCTCCTGTTTGGTCTTACGGATGCTCTGAATGAGCGGACGGCGGGCGGGGCAGACATAGGCGCAGACACCGCATTCGATGCAGTGGAGCGCGCCGCCCTGCTTTGCCGCCGCCTCATAGTCTCCCGCTTCGGCATAAAAGTCCGTCTGCATAGGCATGAGAAGCATGGGGCAGGCGTCCGCGCATTTGCCGCAGCTTAAGCACGGCGAAGGCTCCGAAAGGGAAGCTTCCTTTTCGTCGAGCAACAGCACGCCCGAAGTCGTCTTGTGCGTATAAAAGTCGTAGGAAGGGAGCGCGATGCCCGTCATGGGGCCGCCCTGAACGATCTTGGAAGGAGAGGTCTTTTCGCCGCCCGCAAACGAGACGAGCGCGGAAAGCGGCGTCCCCACAGGCGTCCAGACGTTCTTGGGCTCGTTGACCGCTCCTCCCGATACGGTAACGGCGCGCTCATAGAGCGGCTTGCCCTGCTCGACGGCTTCGCACACCGCAAAGGCGGTCGCGACGTTCTGCACGACGACGCCCGCATCAGCGGGGAGCTTCCCGGGGCGTATCTTTCTGCCCGTTGCGGAATAGACGAGCTGTTTTTCGCCGCCCATCGGGTATTGCTTCCGAAGGCGGACGACGGCGATATCGGGATAGCGTTCGAATGCAGAAATGCAGTCGGGCTTGTTATCTTCAATGCCGATGATGATGCGCTTACAGTCGAGCGCCTGCTTCAGATAGCGCGCGCCGCGGACGATCTCATCTGTAAATTCGAGCATGAGCCTGTGATCGCAGGTGAGGTAGGGCTCGCACTCCGCGCCGTTCAAGATGAGGGTATCGACGGGGCAGGGAGGGGAGAGCTTGACCGCGGTCGGGAAGCCCGCACCGCCCAAACCCACGATGCCGCACTCTTTCACGCGGGCTCTGATCTCTTCGGGCGTGGGGTCGGAGAGGGCGGGGAAACGGAATTCCTCGCCGCTTTGATCGGCTTTGATGACGAGGAAGGTCTCTTCGCCGCCGCCCTGCGCCGTCATCGTGCGGATGTCGATGACTTCCCCCGCGATGCTCGCAAAGACGTCGGAAGAAATTGCTCCGTCCGCTTTTGCGATGCACTCGCCGCGTTTTACCTTGGCGCCCTTCTCGACACAGGGAAGGGCGGGCCGCCCCAGCGACTGCGAGAGGGAGATGCACACTTCCTCGGGCGGGGGGAGCTGTTCGAGGGCTCTGCCGCTCGAAAGTTGTTTCCTGCCGTGCGGATGGATGCCCGCAAACAGGCGTTTGCCTTGGATCGCTTTCAAGAAATACCTCCTGGCGGATCGGATCGTTGTGGATCGGATCGTTTATGATCGGGATAAAAGATGCGTTCGGGGATGCGCCTGAAAAGCAGCAGCCCGACCGCCGCGACGGCAGCGCCCGAGAGCACGCCGACGAGGGCAAAGTAGGGGAGAAGGGAGAAGTTCGCAGGAGTGGAAGTCTCCCACACAAACACGGCGACCTGCACGGTGTTGTGAATGACCGCCGCCGCGATATTGACGGCAAGATAGCTCACCCGCGGCAGGGCAAAATATAGGAGCAGGATGGAGACAAGCAGCGCCGCACCGCCGCCCGAGAGCGAAAAGAGGAGCGAGGAAGCATTCCCTGCAATGAAGGCGCCGAGGAGCGTCCTTGCAAGCAAGATGAGGAGGGCATCGAACGGACCGTAGACGACGAGCGCGAGCATGGAAAAGAGATTAGAAAGCCCGAGCTTAGCCCCAGGGATGCCGAAAAGGGGCGGGAATGCCGATTCGATGGTATGAACGGCGAGCGAGAGCGCCGCAAGTATGCCCAATACGGCGAGCCGCCTGCCCGAAAAACGCGGTTTCGGATACATATGAGTCCATTATACACGAAAATTTGCAAGTAGTAAACAATATGGGCGAATAATTTTCACGTTTGGAGCCGTTTATTTTTTGTTTCCCCTGAAAACAGCATCATACTTGCATATTCCCAAGCCAATCAGCGCAAAGTATCAGCAATGAGCGGGCAGACCATCACATTCAAAACTCGACCGAAGATCGTTTCGGTGAGTTCTATCGCGGGCACGAAGGAAAGCGAGGGCATCATCGGAAAATATGCCGATACTTTGCTCAAAGACGATATGTTCGGAGAAACAACGTACGAGCGGGCGGAATGCAAGATGCTCATCCACGTCATCGACGGCGCCATCAAAAAGGGCGGACTGAAAAGAGAGGACGTGGGGCTGCTCGTCTCGGGCGATCTTCTCAATCAGATCATTTCGGCAAGCTTTGCCGCGCGGGAGTTCGATATCCCGTTTTTGGGCGTGTACGGCGCATGTTCGACGATGGCGGAAAGCCTTTTCCTCTCGGCGGCCTTTTTGGACGGCGGGCATGTTCCTTACGCCATTGCGGCGACGGGCAGCCACTTTGCTTCCGCCGAACGGCAGTACCGCTATCCGTTGGAGCTCGGCTGCATCCGCCCGCCGCAGGCGCAGTGGACGGTAACGGGCGCAGGGGCAGCGCTGCTTGCAAGAGAGGGAGACGGCATTGCAATAACGGGCGCTACGCTCGGAAAGGTGGTCGACTTCGGCGTGACGGACGTCAACAACATGGGAGCAGCGATGGCGCCAGCGGCAGCGGATACCATCTTAGCGCACTTGAAGGAGGGCGGCAAAACGCCCGAAGATTACGATCTCATCGTCACGGGGGATCTGGGTGCGCTCGGCAGCCGCATCTTAAAAGACCTGACCCGCGAAAAGGGGATAGACATCTCCTCCAATCATGTGGACTGCGGGGAGATCGTCTATAACGTCATCGAAGACGAATACCAAGGCGGGAGCGGCGCGGGCTGTTCGGCGCTCGTGCTCTGTTCCTATCTCTTCGAAAAGATGCGCATGCGGCAGCTCAGGCACGTGCTGTTTGTGGCGACGGGCGCGCTCCTTTCCACAGTCTCTTCGGGGCAAGGGGAGAGCATCCCCTGCATCGCCCACGCCGTGACGCTCGAAGCGTAACTTTTTCTATCAACAGTAAGGCGGGAATACCCGCCCGAACAAGGAGACCGACATATGGAATACATCGAGATCGTTCTCATGTTTTTAAAAGCGTTCGCGGTGGGCGGGCTCATCTGCACGGCGGCGCAGGTCGTCATCAATCTCACCGACCTCACCTCGGGCAAGATCTTAGTCCTCTTTATGCTCATCGGCATCGGGCTCACCGCGCTGGGGCTTTATCAGCCGCTCGTTGAATTTGCGGGCGCGGGTGCGACGGTGCCCATCTGCGGGTTCGGGTATCTGCTTGCGAACGGAGCGATGAAGGGCGCGGAGCAAGGGCTGTTTCAGGCGCTGACGGGCTCGCTCGCGGCGGCAAGCGCGGGCGTGACTGCCGCCATCGTCTTTTCCTTCCTCATGTCTGTCATCTTCAAATCGCACACCAAACATAACTGAACTTGACAAACGCCCCGCTCTGTGATAGGATAGAGAAAAGAGGGGCGTTTATTATGGATATCAAATATTTCGACGAAGTTGCGCGGCTCACGGGCGTTCTGGGTCTCAAAGTCTCGCAAGGGGGAAAAGAGCTCGTCCATGCGACGTGGGACGAGGAAGTGCGGCGCAACGTCTATTCCGCATCCAAGAGTTTTGTCGCCTGCGCCGTGGGGCTTGCGCAAAGCGAAGGGCTTCTTTCCATTGACGAGCCGCTCACCGAAGCCTTTTCTAAAAGTCTGCCGCCCGAATGCAGCGAAAACCTGAAAAAAGCGAAGGTGCGAGACCTTCTCACCATGTGCCTCGGGCAGGAAAAGGCGGAGCTCATGGGTCCTTACCGCCCGCTCTACGAAGAGGACGATTGGGTGAAGCTGGCGCTCTCCATCCCGTTCGTGCATGAACCCGGGAGCACCTTTGTTTACAGCAACGCAGGACCGTACCTTGCGGGGATGCTCGTGCAGAGACGCGCGGGGTGCGATCTTGTGGAATACCTGACGCCCCGCCTGTTCGCTCCGCTCAACATCAAGCGCCCGACCTGGGAAGTCGATCCCTTGGGCAACACGTTCGGCTCGAGCGGGCTCATGCTCACCCTTTCCGAACTGCACCGCTTCGGCATGCTTCTGCTGCAAAAGGGGAAGTGGGAAGGGAAGCAGCTCATCGACGAGGGCTGGCTCCAAGAGTGCACCCGCCCGCAGTCGGCGGCGCCTTACGGGTATTTCTTCTGGATGGGGGAAAAGCACTCCTTCCGCGCCGACGGCAAGAACGGGCAGCTTTCCGTCGTCTTCCCCGAAAAGGATGCCGTTGTTACCGTCGTTTCCGAGAGCAGACACGTCCCTCTTATCTTCCGCGCCATCTACGATACGCTCTGGCCGCAGCTTTGACCTGAAAACATAACAAATCAAAATCACGACCCGCCGCAAGGCGGGTCTTTTTGATGAAAAATAGAAAAGTTGAAATTAAAGCAAAATTCCGCAATAAATACAATGTTTTCTGCAATACAACCACTGTTTTTTATGATAATCTCAATAAGTAATATTGAAAGGAGCTTCTTGTGAAAAAAACGACGAAAAAGAAAATTGCTGTTTCAACAGTCAGCCTATTCATTTTGTATCTGTTGGCGGAGACGATCGCATGCCTATATGAAATGATAAATGTATATATTCCAATCTTACAGGAAAATTATGTTACTTTTGAAGGGATGTACACATTTTGCCTGATCGGCTGTTTCTTGATCGCAGCCTTTGTGATCGCACTCAACCTCGTTATTTGGTTTTACGATAAGATCTTCAAAGATTGAAAACGGCTTTCTCTTCACCTCATGAGGCAGACGGAAATCTGAAAACATAACAAATCAAAATCACGACCCGCCGCAAGGCGGGTCTTTTTGATGAAAAATAAAGGGTTTTCAAAAACAAGCGACAAATCTGCAAAAAAGCGGTTTTCATGCAATACAAATGAACGTGAATATGTTACAATGATTGTGTTTTTATGAAAAGAAAGAGAAATTATTTCACATCAAAGGAGAAATTCATGCAAAAATCAACAAAAATTAAAATAATAATCAGCGTAGTCAGCGCATTCCTTCTTTGGAACCTGATAAGCCCCTGTGTCTATCTCATTACTTTGGCGAATTCATATAAAAATGCAAGTCATTTTTATGTAGGCACGCTCGTACGTCCGGGCGATTGTATTGTTGGCGCTGTTATTATCATTACTGTTGCGATCATGCTGGTCGCTCTCAATCTTGTGATATGGCTTTACGATAAGATCTTCAAACACTAAGCGGAAGTTATTGCACAACCGCTTGCAATGGAAGAGACGGCGAAAACGCCGCCTCTTCCTACATAAAAAAGCCCGCCGCAAGGCAGGATTTTCGCGCATCAGAGGGCAGCGTGGTTTTTACGGTACTTATGCGGGGTCTCGCCGTAAAGTTCCTGAAAGGCGCGGTAGAAGTGGCTCGTGTTCTCGTAGCCCACGGCGCGAATGACCTCTTCGACGGGAAGACGGCTGGTGCGAAGGAGTTCTTCCGCCGCTTTTAGGCGGTACTCCTGAAGAAGGAGACGGAAGGGCTTTCCGAACACTTCGCGGATGCGGCGGGAAAGATAGGCATCCGTGTAGCCGAGTGATACAGAAAGCCCGAAAAGCGTCGCATCGGGATAGGAGCGTTCCAAAACTTCCGAAACGGCGCGCCTCAGCTTTGCGTCGGGCGAGGAGACGCGGAGCGCATTGACGAGCGTTTCGCGGTAATAGGCGAGATAGGAAAAGAGCAGTTCGACAAGCCCTGCGTACACTTCCTGCGTACGCTTGACGACGGCATAGATGAGATTGTCCATCAGATTGCGGATGGGGAAGTTGTTCTGCGTGCGGAAGAAGAGGTATTCCGCTTCTCCGCCGTCGTCGAAATTGCCCGAAAGAAAGCCGCTCATCACGGGATTGTTGCTCACGCGGCGGAAGATGACGCGGAGAAGGGCATCGGAGACGATGAAATTGATGCCGATGTCTTCCTGTCCCGCCCGTTTGATGGAATGGCGGGCATGGCGGTTGAGGAAGATGATGTCGCCGCGCTCCAGTGTGATGACCTCTTTCCCGATGACGTGCGAAATGCGCCCCGCATAGACGTACATGAATTCGAGATAGTCATGCCCGTGTTCGGGGAAATCGACAAAACGCGTGTGCGGGCGGAGATCGAGCTCCTTTCCTTCGAGAAATTTGGCGCTGTTGACGATAAAGCGGTCGGAAGTGGTATAGTCTCCCCGCTGCAGCGATTTGCCTCTTAAAATATCCTGCTCCTCGCGCGTGAGCCGGGAGAGCTGTTCAATGATGGCACTGTCCATATGTTCATTGTATCATGGATTTTAGAAAATGTCAAGTGGAGGCGGGAAATAGCAAAAATTACGTCCTTGTTTCATCCGGAAAGCGTGCTATAATAGGATCAAACGATAAGGGAGACCCGCACATGAAATACTTTCTTGCGATCGACATCGGCGCTTCGAGCGGCAGGCACATCGTCGGCCACGAAGAAGAAGGGAAGCTTGTCACAGAGGAAGTCTACCGCTTCCCCAACGGCGTGAAGGAAGAGAACGGGCATCTCGTTTGGGATATCGACGCGCTCTTTTCCCATGTGAAAGCGGGCATCAGGGCGGCGTTTGCAAAGCATCCTCAGATCGAGAGCCTTGCGATCGACACCTGGGCGGTCGACTATGTGCTCTTCAAAGGGAAAGAGGAAGTGCGCCCCTGCTACGCCTACCGCGACGGCAGGACCAAGCAAGCCGTCCAAGCGGTGCACGCCAAAGTGCCCTTCGAAAAACTGTATGAACGCACGGGCATCCAGTTCCAGCCCTTCAATACCGTCTATCAGCTTACCGACGACTTGATGCAGGGCAGGCTTGCGGGCGTCACAGGGTTTCTGATGATCCCCGAATATCTTTCGTACAAGCTCACGGGCGTCGGCGCGCACGAATACACCAACGCGACAACGACGGGGCTCGTCAATGCAAAGACGGGCGAATATGATAAGGAGCTCATCCGGACGCTTGGCCTGCCCGAAACTTTGTTCGGCGCGATCGTGCAGCCCGGATATGAACTCGGCGGACTGCTTCCCGAAATTCAAGCCGAGGTAGGGGGGAACACCAAAGTCATCCTCTGCGCCTCGCACGATACGGCAAGCGCCGTTGAAGGCATCCCCATGCAGGAGGGCGCCTATCTTTCGAGCGGCACCTGGTCGCTGCTCGGCATCCGCGCCAAAGAGCCCATCTGCACCCCTGCCGCCTGCAAGGCAAACTTTACGAACGAGGGCGGCGTCGGCTATATCCGCTTTCTCAAAAACATCATGGGCATGTGGGTCATCAACCGCTTAAAGGCGGAGCTGTGCCCCGAAAAGACCTTCGACGAAGCCATGTACGCGGGCAAGGAGAGCAGCTTTGACGGCCTTGTAGACGTCAACGACGAGCGGTTCCTCGCGCCCGAGAGCATGAAGGCAGCATTCGACAGCGCATTCCCCGAAGGGAAGGGTCCCAAGGAATTCGGCGACTACTTCCGCTGCGCACACAGGAGCCTCGCGCTCGGCTACAAAAAGGCGCTCGAACAGCTTGCGGGGTGCACGGGGGAGCCCGTCAAAACGCTGTATATCGTGGGCGGGGGTGCCAAGAATGTCTGGCTCAACGAACTTGCCCAAGAAGTGTGCGGCGTGGAAGTCAAGCCCATCCCCGTCGAGGCGACCGCCCTCGGCAATCTGAAAATTCAGATGAAATAAACCCGATATGGGTCAAAATCAAATTTTATCGGAGGAAAATCAATGAGCTATCAGGAAGCAAAACAGGCCTATGCCGCGTTCGGCGTAGACACGGATGCGGCGATCGCGGCGCTCAAAAACGTGCCGATCTCCGTCCACTGCTGGCAGGGCGACGACGTCCTCGGGTTCGAGGGCGCGGAGAGCCTGACGGGCGGCATCCAGACGACGGGCAACTATCCCGGCCGCGCAAGGACGCCCGAAGAACTCCTCAAGGACTATGCGTTCGCGCTCTCCTTGATGCCCGGCAAAAAGCGCATCAACGTGCATGCGAGCTACGCCTTCCTCGGCGAGGACAAAGGCAAAGTGGACCGCGACAAGTACGAGCCCAAGCACTTCGCCCCGTGGGTGAAATTCGCAAAGGAGCACGGTTATGACGGCATCGACTTCAACCCGACCTTCTTCGCGCACCCCAAGATGAAGGACGGGCTCACGCTCTCCTCGCCCGACGAAGCAACACGCAAGTTCTGGGTGGAGCACGGCAAGCGCTGCATGGAGATCGCGGCATACCTCGGCAAGGAGATGGGCAGCCCCTGCCTTGTCAACATCTGGATCCCCGACGGCTATAAGGACATCCCCGCAGACCGTCTCGGTCCCCGCAAGAGATACGCGCAGTCGCTCGACGAAATGCTCGAAGGCTACGACAAAGAGTGGGTCATCCCCGCCATCGAGAGCAAGGTGTTCGGCATCGGCGTCGAGAGCTACACGGTGGGCAGCAACGAATTCTGCCAGAACTACGCGGCAACGCGCGGCATCTGCTCGCTCCTCGACAACGGGCATTACCATCCCACCGAAGTCGTCTCCGACAAGATCCCCTCGATGCTCACCTTCTACGATAAAGTGGCGCTGCACGTCTCCCGCCCCGTCCGCTGGGATTCCGACCACGTCGTCATCTTTGAAGACGAGCTCAAGGAGATCATGAAGGAAGTGGTGAGAAACGACGCGCTCGACAAGGTCAAGATCGCACTCGACTATTTCGACGCTTCCATCAACCGCGTCTTTGCCTGGGTGACGGGCGAGCGTTCCGTTGAGAAAGCGCTCCTCTACGCGCTGCTCCTTCCCAATACCGCCATGAAGGAAGCGCAGGAGAACGGGGAGTTCACACGTCTCATGTATCTTCAGGAGCGCGTGAAGATGCTTCCCTTCGGCGATGTGTGGGCAGAGTACCTCAAAGAGTGCGGCCTCGACGACAACTATTTCGAGACCGTTTGCGACTATGAAAAAACCATCCTGGAGGAAAGAAAATGAAGGATATCATGACTGCGCCCTTCGTGCGCGAAATGTGTGAAACGACCGCCAACATGTACCGCCTCGGCTGGGACGAGAGAAACGGCGGCAACATCAGCTATCTTCTGAAGGAAGAGGAAGTTTTGGAATATCTCGACCTTTCCAAGGTGGAGCGCGTCATCCCGCTCATGGGCGTCAATGAAGTGGACTTCGACGCTTCCCCGCTCGAAGGCAAGATCTTCATCGTCACGGGCACGGGCAAGTACTTCAAGAACGTGGAAAAGGACCCCGAGACCAACCTCGGCATCGTCCGCATCGGTAAGGGCGGGAAGAACGTCGAACTTTTGTGGGGCTACAAGGACGGCGGCAGGCCCACTTCCGAATTTCCCGCGCACATGATGAGCCACATCGCGCGCCTTTCCGTCGATCCCGAAAACCGCGTCGTCATGCACTCGCACCCCACGAACACGCTTGCGATGAACTATGTGCATGAGCTTGACGAAAAGAAGTTCACGCACTCCCTTTGGGAGATGTGCACGGAGTGCATCGTCGTCTTCCCCGAAGGCGTGGGCGTCCTTCCCTGGATGCTCTGCGGCACCGCTGAGATCGGCAAGGCGACCGCCGAGAAGATGAAGAGCTTCCGCCTCGTCGTCTGGGCGATGCACGGCATCTACGGCGCAGGCAAGACGCTCGACGAGACGTTCGGCCTCATCGAGACGGTGGAAAAGGCCGCGCAGATCTATATGCTCACGGCGCATCTTCCCCGCGTCAACACCATCAAGGATGAGGATATGGTCAAGCTCGTCGATCTCTTCGGAATCGATTACCGCAAAGATTTTCTCGACCTTTGACAAAATCGCACAAATATGCTAAACTGAAAGAAATTATTGATAAGGAGATCAGTTCATTATGGCAAACCGTTTTGTACTCAATGAAACGAGCTATCACGGCAAGGGCGCGATCCGGGAAATTGCGGCCGAAGTCAAGGGCAGGGGCTTTGAAAAGTGCTTCGTCTGCTCCGACCCCGACCTTCTGAAGTTCGGCGTCACCAAGAAGGTGACCGACGTCCTCGAAAACGCGGGCATCGCTTACGAGATCTATTCTCAGATCAAGGCGAACCCCACGATCGAGAACGTGCAGACGGGCGTGGAGGCGTTCAAAAAGAGCGGTGCAGACTGCATCGTCGCCATCGGCGGCGGCTCTTCGATGGATACCGCAAAGGCGATCGGCATCATCATCGCCAACCCCGAATTCGCCGATGTCCGCTCGCTCGAGGGCGTCGCTCCCACCAAAAATAAGTGCGTGCCCATCATCGCCGTTCCCACGACGGCAGGCACCGCGGCGGAAGTCACCATCAACTACGTCATCACGGACGCGGAAAAGAACCGCAAGATGGTCTGCGTCGACGTGCACGATATCCCCGTCGTCGCCGTCGTCGATCCCGATATGATGAGCTCCATGCCCAAGGGCCTCACGGCTGCGACCGGTATGGACGCGCTCACCCACGCCATCGAGGGCTACATCACGAAGGGCGCCTGGGAGATGAGCGATATGTTCCACTTGAAGGCCATCGAGATCATCTCGAAGAACCTGCGCGGCGCAGTCGCCAACACCCCCGAAGGCAGAGAGGGCATGGCGCTCGGTCAGTATATCGCGGGCATGGGCTTCTCCAACGTCGGCCTCGGCATCGTGCACTCCATGGCACACCCTCTCGGCGCGCTGTACGATACCCCTCACGGCGTTGCAAACGCCATCCTGCTTCCCACCGTCATGGAATATAACGCGGAAGCTACGGGCGAGAAGTACCGCGACATCGCCAAGGCGATGGGCGTCGAGGGCGTCGACGAAATGAGCCTCGAAGACGCAAGAAAGGCAGCCGTCGCGGCCGTCAAGCAGCTTTCCGAAGACGTCGGCATCCCGAAGGATCTTAAAAACATTGTCAAGGAAGAGGACCTCGACTTCCTCGCTCAGTCCGCAATGGACGATGCGTGCCGTCCCGGCAACCCCAAGGATCCCACCAAGGAGGACATCATCGCCCTCTACAAGGCGCTCCTCTAAACTTTGCTCCTCTCTGATATATCATCAGCCGAGAGATATTGCAAAACCGCTGCCGCGCAACTGCGCAGCAGCGGTTTTGCTGTCAAAAAAAGAAAACAAACGGATGAGCGTAAGATATTGTGCGGGACAGCCCGGAACAGCAGCGGCGTCCTTTATTGTTCGGTGTCATCTGGCGTCTTGACCCATACGGGACTCGTCCAAGCGTACCGACCGCCTTCCAGCTCAATGCGCAGATAATAACAGTCTTCCGCCTGTTCGCGGCGGTAGTCAAAGAACAGGGCGCTTTCACGCTTGAAGATGAGATAATCGCGGCAATTCTTGACGACGGTGACTTTCTTGACGGGAGCATCGGCAGAGACATTGAACCAAACGGTACGATCGGCATCGGGAGAGGACGTAAAAACTTCGCCCATCCAATGGCCGTTGATGCGGAAATCGACAGAGACCCTTCCGCCCATGAAAGCGTAGCAGCGTCGTGCCTTGAGCGCATCAAAAATAGCCTCCGGTGTATTTGCCTTCGCCCAAACGCCCGTAAGCCCGGGATAATTGAAAGGGTAGGGGGCATCCGTGATCAGCCCGTTCTTGCAGAAATGATCATCCGAGCCCGCAATACAGCCCATGTGCGCGCCGCGCTTTAAGGCATCCTGCCACCAGCCGCCCTCGCAGAGAGAGTCCTGCCCGTTGGCGGGATTGCCCATGTATTCGGCAGCGTCGCCGCGCGAATAGATCTCGATCAGGGGCGTCAGGAGGGAAAGCGGAATACGAGACAGATCGGCCCCCGCCGAGAGATAATAAGTGTCGTGCGGGATCAAAAGGATGTCGTCGCGCGAGAGAGCATCGCGAAGTTCTTCTGCCGTGATCTCCCCGTCGCGGACGCCGCGGATCATCTCGCCGTCATGGCTCTTATAATAGACGATCATATTGTTGTAGTAGGGGTAGGAATCGCGCTCATATGCCAAAATAGTAGTGAACTTGCCGGGCTCATAGTACTCCTTGACCTTCTCACGGATCATATCCCACTTGGAAGGAGAGCCCACCCAAAGCTCGGGCTTGCCTACGCCGCCATGGTCGTGGTCGGAGACAGCGGCCAAGTCCACCTTGGCGACATCGCGCAGGTTGATAAAATAATCGTCGATGGAAGGATCGCCGTCCGAAAGGCGGGTATGGCCGTGCATCTCGCCGATAAAGAGATCGAATTCGGGCGCGGGCGGATCGAACATATGCTCCGCCTTTGTCAGGGCGGCATATTTTTCCGCCGCGTTTCCTTCGCCGCTGTAAACGATATCGGTAAATGTGCGGCTGCGGCCGGGCAGATCGTATGACCGCGCCGCTTTGCGTTCGGGATGGTCCATGTTTTTCATACAGCTTTCTCCTTATTTTTGTCCGCTGCGTTGTCAGATGCCGAAACCGCTTCCTTGTTCCGCACCGATCTCCTGTAGGCAGTCGGCGTGAGTCCCGTGTCTTCCTTAAAGACCTTGATCATGTGCGCGGAATCGGAAAACCCGCATGCCTGAGCGATGTCGGCGACCGAGAGGTCGGTGGATGAGAGCAGCTCAAGCGCATGGTTGACGCGCAGCTTGCGGATGTACTCGAAAGGGGTAAGTTTGAAAAGATGCTTAAACTTCTCGATGTAACACGTCCGCGATACCATAGCGTTGTGAGCGAGGTCCTCGAGCGAGAACGCCTCGGAAAGATGCTGCTTCATATAGTTGGTGGAATTGACGATGGAGATATAGTTTTTCTTATCCGAATTGATGGCGGAGGTGTTGAACTGCTTTTCCATCAGTGCCGACAGATAGAAAATGAGACCGACGGCATACGTTTCAAAGAGCACCTCGTGCTTCCGCATGTGCGAAAGGGAGATGAGATTATCCATCTGATTGGTGAGCATCTTGAGATGCAGAGGATCAAGCCGCAGGAAAAAACTCTCCGACGAGATGTGCTTGCGCAGTTCGGGCTCTGTTTCAAAGAGCAGGGAATAACCGTCAAAGCTGTTGAGGTCGGAAGAATGCTTTTGCAACAGCTTCTGGTCGACGAGCAGATGGAAGATGCTGCCCTCGTCGTTTTCCATCCAATAGCCGTGCGATACGCGCGGGGGGATGACAAACACGGCACCCGGCGATGCGGGCAGGTTCTTATTCTTCAAATAATGCCTGCCCGTCCCTTCGACGATGATGTTGAGTTCATAAAAGTCATGCTTGTGCATGAGAAGAGGGAACTCGTCGTTGTGGTAATAGGCAAGTTTGCTCCTGAGCGTAAAGCGCGGATCGTTCAAATTGAATGATTCTGTTTTGGGGTGCTTGGGCAACGTCTCGGGATAATCCATTCCGTCTTTCTCCTTGTCTGCAATTATAGCAGATTTGAACAAAAATGTGTATCGTTTCTTTCATCTTTGTACGCAAATACAATTTTTATGACTTCACATTCTATCTTTTTTCACAAAGACAATGCTATAATAAAATTGCAGGATAGAAAATCCTAAGGAGGAAATATTGTGAAACGCATCCTGATCTCAATAGGACTGGCCGCAGCCATAGCCGTCACCGCTTTTGCCGCCGGATGCAGTGAAGGGAAAAACTTGGTCAAACTATCATACTACGACGAAACGTCCTATACCGAGGGCGGAACGTTAAGTACGATCAACGAGAACTTATTTTACAGAAACGACAGAAAAGTTGATGTTGCCGACCCGTGTGTGGTCTGCGTGGAAGACGCGGACGACCCTGATTTCGGCAGCTATTTTTTATATGGGACTACCGGCAATACGGGCTTCTTCTGTTGGAAAAGTAACGATCTCGTCAACTGGGAAGGGGTGGGCTATGCCTTTTTGTACCGCGATCTTACGACACCCGAAGGAAGCGCGGTGAGCATGGACTCCTGGGCACCCGAAGTCGTCTACGACGCTGAAGAGGGCAAGTGGTATCTGTTCTTCAGCGCGTCGCCTGCCGACACCGCCTATACCTATATCCCTTATGTGGCGGAGAGCGATTCGCCGCGCGGTCCGTTCACGCTGGTCGACCATATCGAAACATACCGCGCCCCGGACGGAACGCCGCTGAAGGATATTGCGGACATCGAGGAAAACAACGAGTATTACTTCCAACGCTACATGACTTTCGATCCCTATCTGATGGCGGACGCCATGGAACAGGCAGGCATCGCAGGGCTTGACGATACGAGCAGCCTCCTGCGGGCGATCGACTTCCACCCCTATGTCGATGAAAAGACGGACGAAAAATATCTCTACTTCAATACGTCTGCCGGCTCCTATATCATGGGCATGCGCATGAAGAACTGGCTTGAGCCCGATTACGATTCGCTCACCATCCTGACAAAGCCGGGCTATTCGACGCCTTCGTCGGCAGAACGGGATGTTGCGCACGAGGCCAATACAAGCGTCAACGAAGCGGCATGGATGACCGAACATAACGGGAAATATTATCTTACCTATTCCGTCAACAGCTATCAGGATAAGACGTATCAGGTCTGCCAGGCAGTGGGAGACAGCCCGCTCGGCGAATTCCGTAAGCTCTCGGAAGCCGAGGGCGGCATCCTCCTTTCGGCGGACGCCTCCCTTCGCGATGATGTTTCGGGCACGGGCCACAGCACGATCCTCACGGCTGGCGGCAACGACTACATCGTCTATCACGCACACAACTCGGTGGCAGCGGGCGGTTCCTCCCGCCACGTAGCAATCGATGAGATCAAATGGATCACCATCGAAGATGAAGAGGGGAATGCGCTCGACATCATGTATGCCAACGGCCCCACGACGGGCGTGCAGCCTCTGCCTGAGTTTGCATCAGGATATGCGAACATTGCGCCCGAAGCGGAAGTGAGTGCCACAGCCCTTGCAGAAGGCAGCAGCGCTTCCTACCTGACCGACGGACTGCTCTCCGTCAACCGCTATGCGAACTACGATATGGTGGAACGCTATGTGCGCGAAGCGGAATTTGGCGAAGAGACGACGATCACGCTCAAATTTGACGGTTACAGAGCGATGCGCGCTCTGATGATCTATAACTCCAAGAACATGGACAGCGCCTTCTTCGACATCACCCGCATAGAGTTTGACTGCCGCAGAGAGGACGGATCGCTCGTGACCAAATATATCGACCATCTCGCCTTTGACTGGCTGGCATATACCTCCGTGGACGACGTCGACGTCATCCGTCCTGCGGCGGCAGCCATCGCCGAATTCGATGAGATGGAGTGCGATGAGATCCGCATCACCGTGACGCCCGCAACGCAGGAGCAGATCCCCGTGCACGGACTCAACGGGTTGGCTGAACTGGCGCTCTCCGAGATCAGAGTGCTCGGAAAATAAGGAGGGAACATGATGAAAAACAACAGGACGTTCAAAGCACTCACCTTTACGTTAGCCGCCGCTGCGCTTTCGGGCGCGATCGCCTGCGCCGCCTGCAGCAACGACACCTATCTCCCCGACGATCCCCCATACGATTTTGAGAATCCCGTTGAAGAGCTGCCGGAATACGACAGTTCCATTGCGCTCGACGGAGTCTTGGATGAGAGCCGTTACAGCGATCTTAAATGGCTGGAGACCCAATATTCCGACGCCAATGTGAAGGTCAACGTCAAATCGGCGGCCTTCCTCGGGGAAAAAGGCATCTTCATGCTCTTTGATGTGGATGATCCCGCCGTCTTCGTCAATCCTGACCGCAGCGGCTCTTGGAACAGCGGCATTGAGCTCTATCTCGCCCGTCCCGGTGTCACGAGCCTCGAAGGAGAGGCATGGGAGATCGACCTCACGCCCGGACTCGATCAGGTCGCGACCCGCCTGCAGCTGGGCGGCGCTTTCCAGAGCATGCACACAGCCGAAGACGAAACGCCCATCATGCGTTCACAGGGCAAGGGCGGAGAAGTGGGCGCGACCGGATCGACCGGCTACACGATCGAAGCGTTCTTCCCGTATGCCTTTCTGGGCACAGAGAGGGAAGACCTCGCTTATATCAATATGAATACCGTGCTCCTGCGCACCTATAATTATGAAGATCCGCAGAACAGGTTGTGGTACAACTTCGGTGAGGAGAGCAAATCGGGTTATTCCTGGAGCGATCCCGAGAGCTGGTGGAAATTTGATGAGAACGGTCTCGTCTGCTATACCGTCACGGCAGAGACGGACGGGAACGGTTCTCTTACCGCCAAGACTTTCAACGTGCTCGAGCATGAGGCGTTGGAGATCGCGATCTCACCAAAGGACGGCTACCGTCTCAAGAGCATCACGGTGGACGGCGAAGACCGTACCGCAGAGGTTTATATCGAGAACGGCAGGAGCATGCTGCGCATCGAAAACATTCTCTCCGATCTCACCGTGCGCGCAGAATTTGCAGAACTTCCGGCCGTCACGCACACTCTTTCGGGCAAGCTGACGCTGTTCGGAGAGGAACTCACGGCAGAACAGGCTGCAAGCCTTTCCCTGATCGTGAACTGCGGCGGCGCAGTCTATGAGTGTGCCATCGACGAAAAGGGCAGCTATCTTGCAGACATCCCCGAAGGGGAATATACCGCCGTACTTTCCAAAGAAGACGGTTTTGTCCTTGCGGAACTGCACGGAGAGCTTACCGCCGATCGTGTGTTGGACATCGACATGACCGATACCCTCTCCGCTGATATTTTGACGGGGAAAGAGGACTTCGTCAAGCGCTTCGAGGAGACGAAGATCTCCAACACGGCGGGTCAGCTGTATGACAACAAAGATCATAGCGAGAGCTATGTCGCACCCTCTGTCATTGAAAGCAGCTTCTACGCACCCGGGATCGCAGATTGCGGTGACGGCGTGCGCTTCGGTTTCCGCATCTACCTCAAAAATGAAAACGGCGGCGGCGCATTTACCGTTGCGGACGTCGTCATCGGCAAGACGGCGGGCAGCTGGTATCTCGACATCGGATACGACCTGCGCAGCAGGCAGCGCAATGAATACCGCCTCAACGAGGAGCAGATCGCAGCCGTTGCGGCAGGAAACTTTAAGGTGCTCGTCGTCAAAGAAGGGGCTCAGCACCGCCTGTATGCGCAGAACGGTACGGCATACGATCTTGCCGCCGTCTATACAGATGATGATGCGAGCATGGTCTCCTTCAGCACGATCGACCTGCTCGTGCACAATCCCGACGGAAAGGGCACAGGAGAATTCGGCATGCGCGGCACACGCGTCTATGCCAACTATGCTGCGGAGATGACGGAGAGCGAACTGATCGCTTCCCTTGTCGACTGTTCCATCCGCTTCAAGCCGCAGGTGACGGCCGAAGACGCCTCTGTCGAGATCGAATACGATTACTATTCTGTAGGCGATAGCGTAAGCTTCACCGTGACCGTCTCCGATCCCTTGCTCGAAACAAAGCAAGTCACCGTCAACGGAGAAGAGATCCAAGGGACGGACGGAGCCTATACCTATATCATCCCCGAATATGCTGCGGGGCTCGATATCCGTGTCGTCTGCGGACTTCTCGACGGGCTGTATCTGCCCGAGGTCGAAGATGGCGGCGCGACCGTGGAGGGGCTCGGAGACGTCTACCGCGCAGGCGAAACACTGACCTTCACCGTTACAGGCAGCAACTATGTCAAGATCGTTGGCGTAAGAGTGAACGGCGAACTCCTCTCCGCCGAGGGCAACACTTATACCTATCAGATCCCCGAAGGATCGGAAGAACTTGTCATTTTTGTAGAGACAGAGACTCTCGCGCAGAAAACAGAAGGGGAAGGGGACTTCAGCGTCAACTTCTCGCAAGCGACGCAGTCGGACGTGCAGGGGACGCTGCTCCTCAACCCCGAACTGCTCGCGCCCACCGTCATCGAAGCCAATTTCTACGCGCCCAACCTGCCGCAGATGGTCGCAAACAATATCCGTTTCGGCCTCAGAATGTATCTGCTGAACGCAGAGGGCGGCGGAGAATTCACGGTCGCCGACGTCGTCATTGCACGCGCAAACGGCAGTTGGTGGCTGGATGCAGGCTATGACCTGCGCAACACCAATCTGCCTGTCAGGCAGCTCTACAAGCTCAGCACGCGGCAGATCGCAGCTGCCGCCAAGGGGCAGCTCAAGATCCTCATCGTCAAGGACGGCGCTTCGCACCGCGTCTATGCGCAGGACGGCGATATCTTTGAATTTGCTGTTGAATACGTCGATGACGATGCGACGATGGTCACTTTCGACAGTATTGTGCTGCTTGTCAACAACTCGACGGCCGCCAAGGGCATCGGCAAGTTTGGTATGCACGGCGTCTGTATGTACAGCGGCTATCATGAAAACATGGATGATGAAGCGCTCGTCGCGATGTTTGCCGACAGCAAAGTGGGCCTTGCCGTCGACCTGAAGGCAAACGATGCCGAAGCATTGGGGCTGAAGGCAAGTTATGCAGCCGGAGAAACGCTGCAATTTACCGCCGCTGCAGCCGATGACCTGCACGAGATCGACGAAGTCACCATCAACGGCGAACGCATCGATGCCAAGGAAGGCGTCTATTCCTGGACAGTTCCCGAGGATGCAACCGCTCTCGAGATCAAGATCACCATCAAAGTGAAGGACGGCATCCTCATCCCCGAAGTCTCGAGCGGGGCGGCAACCGTCTACGGGCTAAAAGAATACTACAAAGCAGGCGAGACGGTGACCTTCTCCGCCGCGACAGACAAGTTCCATGCCGTAACCGGAGCGATCGTCAACGGCAGCAGCATTACAATGACGGCAGGCACCTTCCGCTATGTGACGAAGGAAACCGACCGCACCCTCGATATCGTGATCCAGACGATCACGCTTGCCGCTGAATATACGGGCAAAGCGGATATCATCAAGAACTTTAAGGATATCAAACCCAGCGAGGACGCAAATCATCTTTTACAAGGGGCGCTTTACAGCTGCAGCGATAACGGCAACCGCCTGCCTTCGCCCTCTGTCATCGTCAGCTCGCTCTATCTGGAAGGTTTTGAAGATATCAGAGAAAACGGCACCCGTTTCGGGCTCCGCATCTACAACAGGAAAGCGGGCAGCAATACAAATGAATTTGCATTCGATGTCATCCTTGCCCGTCAGGATGATGTATGGTGCCTCGATATGGGCAGCAATAACATTATCTACGACAAAGTGACGCCCGAGACACATTACCCCCTGAGCAGCGCGCAGCTGGAGGCGCTGAAAGCGGGTGAGCTGCAGATCGCCATTCTGCAAAACGGCAGCACTTATTCCCTGTATGCGCTGGACGGCAACGTGTTTGAATTCGTGGAATCCTTCACATGCACAAATGGTGCCGCATCCGTCTCCGCCATCGACCTTGTTGTCAACAACGCCCTTGTGGCGCTTCAACGCAGCGGCGATCATGAGTTCGGCGTCAAGGATATGACGGTGTATGGCGATCACAGCACCTCAATGGATGCAGAGGAGGTCATCGACTTCTTCCTCGAATGCGACGTAGCGCTCAATGCAACTGCCACTGCGGGCGAAGGGGTAAAGATCACGGGCGTTAAGAACAACTATATGGCTGGCGAAACGTTGGAGTTTACCTTGACGAC
>CALWCE010000009.1 GCA_944376295.1 uncultured Clostridia bacterium | reverse complement strand
GGATCTCTCAATCTCTTCCCCGCGCCACGAAAAAAGCCCGCCGAGGGCGGGCCATTCCGTGGCGCAGAGAAGAGGATGTTCGGCGGCTGCGCCTTGAAAGCGTCGTGCCGCGCGGAAGAATGGAGCGCATTCTCAGGCTCGGTGTGCGCGCGTCACTCGCGCGAACCTCCGGGGAATGCCGGATCTCTCAATCTCTTCCCCGCGCCACGAAAAAAGCCCGCCGAGGGCGGGCCATTCCGTGGCGCAGAGAAGAGGATTCGAACCTCCGGACGAGTCACCCCCGTCACACGATTTCCAATCGTGCTCCTTAAACCACTCAGACATCTCTGCAAAGCCTTGTAATCATATCATATTCCCGCAAAAAAGGCAATTGATTTTGCGCGCGTTTCGGCAAAAAGTCTTCGGAAATTTTCTCTTTTCATCGCTGCATGCGGCTCGCAGGGAAAAGCGCGGAAAGCATGCCTTGAAACGGGTAAAATCATGCAAAAAAGCGGAAGAATTTGATATACGGCTTTGCCGTGGTGTGCTATCATGTTATAAAATATGGGAAGCATGTTTTCAAAAAAGAAATGTTCCCGCACCTCTTGACCGCGCCTTTTCCATGGTGTAAAATAGAGGAGCGGGTGAGAGCGAAGCGCTTCCCGCAGACAATTTTTGAAGATCAATAGGAGGAAACCATTATGCAAAACATTCCCAAAATGAAAGTGGGCATCGTGGCGGTGAGCCGTGACTGCTTCCCCGAAAGCCTGTCCGTGAACCGTCGCAAGGCGCTCGTTGAAGCGTACGAGAAAAAGTACGGCAAGGGCGATATCTACGAGTGCCCCGTGTGCATCGTCGAGAGCGAAGTGCAGATGAGAGAGGCGCTTGCAGATCTTGAAAAAGAGGGCTGCAATGCACTCTGCGTGTATCTCGGCAACTTTGGTCCCGAAATTTCCGAGACCATGCTCGCAAAGGAGTATGCACAGCGGATGAACGCGCCCGTCATGTTCTGCGCGGCGGCAGAGGAGAACATCCCCACGCTCGCAGATTCCCGCGGCGACGCCTATTGCGGGATGCTGAATGCTTCGTATAACCTGAAGCTGCGCGGCGTGCAGGCGTACATCCCCGAATACCCTGTGGGAGATGCGGAGGAGTGTGCGGACATGATCCACGCCTTCCTGCCCATCGCGCGCGCGGTGTATGCGGTCAAGCGCTTAAAGCTCATCACCTTCGGGCCTCGCCCCATGAACTTCCTTGCCTGCAACGCGCCCATCCAGCAGCTCTACAATCTGGGCGTCGAGGTGGAGGAGAACAGCGAGCTCGACCTCTTCGAAGCCTTCCACAAGCACGCGAACGATGCCCGTATCCCCGAAGTCGTCGCGGATATGGAGAAGGAGCTCGGCGCAGGCAACAAGAAGCCCGAAATTTTAGCGAAACTTGCGCAGTATGAGCTCACCCTCCTCGATTGGGTGGAGGCGCATAAAGGCAGCCGCGAGTACGTGGCGATCGCAGGCAAGTGCTGGCCCGCTTTCCAGACGCAGTTCGGCTTCGTCCCTTGCTATGTGAACAGCCGCTTAACGGGCAGAGGCATCCCCGTCTCCTGCGAAGTGGACATCTACGGCGCGCTCAGTGAGTTCATCGGCACGGTCGTTTCTGAAGACGCTGTGACCCTCCTTGACATCAACAACACGGTGCCGAAGGACCTCTACAACGAGGGCATTTCGGGCAAGTACGACTACAAGCTCACCGATACCTTCATGGGCTTCCACTGCGGCAACACCTGCGCAGGGAAGATCTGCAAGCCCGAGATGAAGTACCAGAAGATCATGGCGCGCTCGCTTCCCGTGGAAGTCACGAACGGCACGCTCGAGGGCGATATCGTCCCCGGGAAGATCACCTTCTTCCGCCTGCAGTCGACGGCAGACAACAAGCTGCGCGCTTACGTTGCAGAGGGCGAAGTGCTGCCCGTTCCCACCCATTCCTTCGGCTCCATCGGTATCTTCGCGATTCGCGAGATGAAGCGCTTCTACCGCCATGTGCTCATCGAGGGCGGCTTCCCGCACCACGGCGCAGTCGCGTTCGGGCACTTCGGCAAGGCGCTCTTCGAAGTCTTCAAGTACTTCGGCGTTCCCGAGATCGGGTATAATCAGCCCGCAGGCGTGCTGTATAAGACCGAAAACCCTTTCGAGGCGTAACGATGTTCGACGCACGCACGATGGAGTGGACGCGTCCTCCCCAAAAGGCGCAGGTGACAAAGAGCCGCGTCTTGTTTGAGACAGAGCCGCATACCGACCTGTGGCAGCGGACGTACTATCACTTCCGCAACGACAGTGCGCCCGTCCTGCAGTTTAAGACGCGTGAGAAGTTTTTCTCCTTCACGGTGAAGGCGCAGTTCGACTACCGCCGCCGCTTCGATCAGGCGGGCGTCGCGCTGTATCTCGGCAGCGACAGCTGGCTCAAGGGGTCCATCGAGTATGAAGACGGGCGTATCTGCCGCTTGGGGGCGGTCGTCACCAACCGCGGCTATTCCGACTGGAGCTCGACGGACATTTCGCCCGTCAGGGAGATGTGGTTCCGCCTCAGCCGCAGGGAGGACGATTTCTGCATCGAAAATTCCGAGGACGGCGTTATATTTCATCAGATGCGCATTGCGCATATGTTCGACCTTCCCGAGGAGATCAGTCTCGGAATTTACGCGTGCAGCCCCGAGGAGTCCTCGTTTGAAGCGGTCTTTACCGACCTGCAGCTCACCGAGTGCAAGTGGCGCGCCCACGACGGTCAGCCGCCCGACGCGGAGGCATAAAGGGCTTTTTATGAAATTGAACGATAAGCATCGCATCGTGTTTGCGGGCGATCCCGCGACGGATGCGGGGAAGAATACGACCCCCGATCTGCTCGGATACGGGTACATTCGCCTCGCTTACGTCGCGCTCCGCCAAAAGGAAAAGGGACGCGCGGCGATGCTCGAATTACAAACGGAGTTTCTTGCATGAATACTTACATCGGCATCGATCTCGGCACGAGCGGCTTAAAACTTCTGCTCGTTGCCGCAGACGGAACCATTCTTTCAGAAAATACGCAGACCTATCCCGTCTTCTATCCTCAGCCCGGCTGGAGCGAACAAAACCCCGAAGGCTGGTACGATGCCGCCCTTCGCGGGCTCAAAGCGCTGCTCGAAGGGCAGGACAAGGCGGCGGTCAAAGGCATCTCCTTCGGCGGGCAGATGCACGGGCTCGTCATCCTCGATGAAAAGGACGAAGTCATCCGCCCCGCCATCCTCTGGAACGACGGCAGGACGGAGGAGGAGACCGGGTATTTGAACGAAGTATTCGGGAAGGACAAGCTTTCCGCGTACACGGGCAACATCGCGTTTGCGGGCTTCACCGCGCCGAAGCTCCTTTGGCTGAGAAAGCATGAGAGCGAAAACTTTGCCCGCATCAGGAAGATCATGCTGCCCAAGGACTATCTTTGCTACCGCCTTTCGGGCGCGTTGGCGACCGATGTCTCGGATGCGAGCGGCACGCTCTTCTTCGACGTCAAGCACCGCCGCTGGAGCATGGATATGTGCCGCGAGCTCGGCATCACCAACTTGCAGCTGCCCAAGCTCTATGAGAGCTTCAAGGCGGTCGGCACGCTGAAACATGAGACTGCGGCAGCGCTGGGGCTCTCTCCGGACGTCAAAGTCATCGCGGGCGCGGGGGATAACGCCGCTGCCGCCGTGGGGACGGGCGTCGTGGGCGAGGGGGGCTGCAACATCTCCCTCGGCACGAGCGGCACCCTCTTTGTCTCCTCCAAGAGCTTCCGTGAGGACAAAGTGAACGCCCTGCACTCCTTCTGTCATGCAGACGGCGGCTGGCATCTCATGGGGTGCATCTTGTCGGCGGCAAGCTGCAACAGCTGGTGGGTGAACGGCATCCTGCAGTCGGACGATTACAAGAAGGAAGAGGCGGGGCTCGAAGAAAAGATGGGCAAAAACGACGTCTTCTTCCTGCCTTATCTCATGGGCGAGCGCAGCCCGTACAACGATACCTCGGCGCGCGGGGCGTTCATCGGCATGCGTGCGGATACGACGCGCGGCGAGATGACGCTTGCGATGCTGGAAGGCGTGACGTTCGCGCTCCGCGACTGTCTGGAAGCAGCCGGGCGCAACGGCGTGGAAATTCCCCGCACCAAGCTGTGCGGCGGCGGCGCCAAGAGCCCGCTCTGGCGCAAGATCGTGGCGAACGTCATGAATATGCCCGTCGATCTGCCGCAGACCGAGCAGGGTCCCGGCTTCGGCGCTGCCATGCTCGCGATGGTGGGCTGCGGGGAGTATGGCTCCGTGCAGGCGGCGGCGGATGCGATCGTGCGCGTCAAAGAGACGGTGCTGCCCGATCCCGGGATCGCCGCGGCGTACGAACAAAAGTACCGCCACTTCACCAAACTCTATCCCGCTTTGAAGGGACTTTTCTGAAACAAAAAAAGGTGCAGCCTGCTTGGCTGCGCCTTTTTTTGTGTGCGGCGACTATATCTTCTTGATGAAGCAGCGGCGGCGCTTGTGCAGGACGTTGTCGAAGTGCTTCCACTGGTTGAGGATGTTGTAATTTTCTTCGAGGTTCAAGTTGGTCTCGCAGTATTTTGCGGTGCCTTCCGTCATCATGCGGCCGATGGCGTCGATCATCACAAGGCTGACGCCGCGGTAGGCAGGCAGCACGCCGATGAGGGCGAGGTCGATGATCTCGGGCTCTCTGACCGCCTTCAGAACGCGGAAGAGGGTGGGGAGAGTCATCCTGCCGCCCGACTTTTGCAGCGCCTTGGAGATGGAGGGAAAGCACAGCCCGAAGCAGACGGGCTTTTCGTTCTCGTCGAGGATCATGGCGACATAGCGGATGTCGATGATCTGGCGGAAGCTCTTGATGAGCTCCTTTTTCATGTTTTCGGTGAAGGGCACGGTGCCGTAGATCTCCGCATACGTCTCGTCGAGGATGCGGAAGAAGTCGTCTTTATAGAGGCGGATGAACTCGTCTGCCGACTTCGTTTCGCTCAGATGCACCTTGTAGCGCTTCATGATCTTGTCGCGCAGTTCGGGGAGGCGCTTGTCGGGCTCTTTCGGTGGATAGAGCTTGTGCTCCACCCAGTCGACGTCTTTTTGGTATCCTAAATTTTCGATGAGCTTTTGATAGTAGGGATAGTTGTACTGCTCTTCGAAGGTGGAGAGCTCCTCAAAACCCTCGATGAGCAGACCTTCGCGCTCGAAATCGGAAAAGCCGAGGGGACCGACAACTTCCTCCATGCCCTTTTCTTTCGCCCAATGTTCGACGGCGGAAAAGAGGGCGGAAGCGACTTCCTCGTCGTCGATGCTGTCGAAGCGGGTGAAGCGGACGCGCTTTTGCTGCCATTTCTCGTTGGCGGCGCGCTGCAAAATGCCCGAGATGCGCCCGACGACTTCGCCGTTGCGGTATGCCAGAAAGTAGACGGCTTCCGACGTCTCGTAGTAGTGATAGTTGCTTTTGAAGAGCTTCATCTCGTCCGCATAGAGGGGCGGGACGAAGTAGGGATTGTCCTTATAGAGCATGAGGGGAAAATTGACGAACGCGCGCTGTTCTTTGGGCGTTTTGACTTCTCTTATTTCGATCATATTCTCTTCCATCCTTTGTTCACTTGCTCTCATTATACTCCGTTTTACAGCGTTTGTCAAGGAGCGCGGCATTTTTGCACGAATGAGCAATGATCGCGGCGAACGAAGAGGAAATATGAAGGAAAAAATAAGGTTTCGACAAAATTCGACAAAACTCGTCATCGGGAAAAAGGGAAAACCGCCAAGTTGTTCGAAAAAATACTTTACAATCAATAGCGGATATTTTATAATTTTGATTGCTCTAAAATCTATATGAAAGGAGGATATGAAACAGCGATGGGACGGACGGAGCAGGACACGGAAGCACTTTTCGCAACACTTTCACGTCTCGGGATCAAACCGCATCTGAAGGGATATGCATACCTTCTTGCGGGGATGGAATTTTGGAAGGCGCAGGGGAGGCTGCCTACGGCAAACGAACTTGCCGAAGCGTGCGCGGTCGACGCGGCGCACATGGAGCGCGTGCTATGGATGTGCGCGATGCTCATAGAGCAAAGGACGGGCAGACGGCTTAAAAACGCCGATGAGGTCCTTTCGTTTGTGCTAAAAGGGGAATAAGGAGGCGTGCCGAGGTGCGGCACGCGGAAAGAATGCGCCGCCCGCGGCATAGCCGCGGGCGGCGCATTCTTTATTATGTTCACGATATTTCGCTCAATCGAAGCGATAGGGCGTCGTCTGGTAGACGAAATTGAGCCAATTGTTGTAGAAGAGGTTGGCGGTCGACGACCAGTTCATCTTGATGCCGCCCGCGTCGTTGAAGTAGTTGAAGGGCTTTTCAATGGGCAGCCCCTTTTTGAGGTCGCGCTCGTATTCCTTTTCCAGCGTGTCGCGGTCGTACTCCATGTGCCCGAGGACGAACACTTCGGAATGATCCAAATCGGAGACGATCGCGGCGCCCGCCCTGTGAGATGCAGCGAGCACTTTGAGGCGGGGTTCCTTTTTGAGGTCGCTCTCGCGCACGGTGGAGTGGCGGGAGTGGCAGACGTGGAACTCGTCCGAAATGCCGCGCATGAGGGGATCGGGATCGGCGGTCTGCTCTTTGCGGTGGGTGAACACGCCGAAGAGCTTGCGGGGGAGCGGGTATTTGGGGATGCCGTAGAAGTAGTTGAGCGCCGCCATCGCCCCCCAGCAGATGAAGATGGTGGAGGTGACGTTGGTGCGCGTAAAGTCGAAGAGCTTGGTAAGCTCGTCCCAATAGGCGACGTCCTTGAATTCCATGTCCTCGACGGGCGCGCCCGTGACGATCATGCCGTCGAAGTGTCTCTCTTTCACGCGCTCGAAGGGCTGATAGAAGCGTTCGAGGTATTCCGCCTCGGTGTTCTTGGAGCGGTAGCTCTCCGTGTGGATGAGGGTGATGTTCACCTGCAGCGGGGAGTTGGAAAGAAGGCGCATGAACTGCGTTTCCGTCTCCTTCTTGGTGGGCATCAGGTTGAGGATGGCGATCTCGATGGGGCGGATGTCCTGCGAGGTGGCGCGCTCCTTGTCCATCACGAAGATGCGCTCGCCCTGCAATACCGAATAGGCGGGGATGTTGCGGTCGATGACGATGGGCATATTCAGACCTCGGCGAGCGCCTGCGTTAAGTCGGCGATGATGTCGTCGGGGTTCTCGATGCCGACGGAGAGGCGGACGAGGTTCGCGGGGATGCCCGCCTTTTTGAGGTCTTCGTCCGAGAGCTGGCGGTGCGTCGTCGAAGCGGGGTGCAGCACGCAGCTCCTCACGTCGGCGACGTGCGTCTCCTGCGTGATGAGCTTCAAGTGCTCCATGAAGCGGGCGCAGTCGTGCGCGTCGCCCCTGATGCCGAAGCTCATCATGCCGCCCGTGCCCATGGGCAGGTACTTTTCGGCGAGGGCGTGATAGCGGTCGTGCTCCAGAGAGGGATGGCGCACCCACTCGATCTTGGGATGGCTGTTGAGGAAGGCGGCGACCTTCTTTGCGTTGGAGCAGTGGCGCTCCATGCGGAGGGCGAGCGTGTCGCAGCCGAGATAGGTCAGAAAGGCGTTCTGCGGGCTCATGATGGCGCCCGTATCGCGGATCATCTGCGCGCGGCACTTGGTGCCGAAGGGGACTTTCTCGTCCGCATACACGAGGCCGTGATAGCTCTCGTCGGGCGTGTTGAAGTCGGGATAGCGTGCATTGCCCTTGTAATCGAAATTGGCGATGTCCACGATCATGCCGCCGAGCGCCGCAGCATGCCCGTCGATATACTTGCTCGTGGAGTGGATGACGATGTTGGCGCCGAGCTCGCCCGGGCGGCAGAGGACGGGCGTCGCGAGCGTGTTGTCGACGATGAATAAAAGCTTGTTCTCTTTTGCGATCGAGGAGAGCTTTTCAAAGTCGAGCACGGCAACGACGGGGTTTGCGACCGTCTCCGCGTAAATAAATCTCGTCTTGTCGTCGACGAGGGAAGCGATCTTCTCTTTGGGGTCGTCGACGTCGAACATCCTGCATTCGACGCCGAGTTTGGGGAGCGTCGTGCCGAAGAGGTTGAAGGTGCCGCCATACACTTCGCTCGCACAGACGATGTTGTCGCCTGCGCGGCAGAGCGTCATCGCGGTCAGTAAGATCGCAGACATGCCCGAAGCGCAGCCGATGCCGTATGCGCCCCCTTCGAGTGCCGCAACGCGCTTTTCGAGCGCTTCGACGGTGGGGTTTGCAAGGCGGGTATAGAAGAAGCCCTCCGCCTTGAGGTCGAAAAGGTCCGCCATCTGCTGCGTGTCGCCGTAGAAGAAGGTCGTGCTCTGGCAGATCTGGGGGATGCGGCTCTCGCCCGTCTTGGGGGTATAGCCCGCCTGGACGCAGAGGGTGTCGCGCTGTAAATTGCTCATCATGTATCACCTCGCAATGGTATTTCCGAAAGTTAGGACATATATTCTTTGGCTTCGCGGTCGGCGGCGCGCTTTTGATCGCGCTCGGCGATGGAACGCTTCTTGTCGTAGGTATGCTTGCCGCGGCAGAGGGCGATCTCGACTTTGACGAGCGCGTCCTTGAAATAAACTTTGAGCGGCACGAGCGTATAGCCCGACTTATTGACTTTGCCCGCGATCTTGGCGATCTCGGTGCGGTGCAGAAGGAGCTTCCGATCCTTCCTGCTGTCGCGCGTCGAGAAGGCGCCGCTCTTGTCGTAGAGGGCGATGTGCATATTCTTGAGGAACACTTCGCCGCGCTCGACGAGGCAGAAACTTTCCGAAAGCGAGGCTTTGCCGAGGCGCAGCGATTTGACCTCCGCGCCTTCGAGCACGATGCCCGCCTCGAACTTTTCTTCGATGAAGTATTCAAAGGAAGCTGATTTGTTGACGGCTACGATCTTCATCTTTTCCCTCACGCCTTGTCAAGTTTCGTAAGGAGCCTGAACTGCGTCCTCCGCATGCCCCAGTCGACGCCCGCCACCTGCACGAGCAGCCGCTCGCCGAGGCGGAAGCTCTGGCGGGTGCCGCGCAGCTGAAAGCGCTCTTCGATAAACTCATAGTAATCGTCGGGAAGGGTCTCGACGGGCAGAAAGCCTTCGATGGTGTTGTCGAGTTCGGCAAACAGCCCGAAGGAAGTGACGCCCGAGACGGTCGCCTCGAATGTCTCGCCGATCTTGTCCTGCATGTAGGCGACGGTGTAGAGGGCGTCGACGTCGCGCTCGGCGTCCGTCGCGTTTTTTTCGCATTCGGAGGAGCGGTACGCCGCCTCGACGACAAAGTTTTTATATTTTTCCTTGGTCTCTTCGGGGCGGGAGAGGCTCTCCTTGATGATGCGGTGGATGCACAGGTCGGGATAGCGGCGGATGGGGGAGGTGAAGTGGCAGTAGCATTCGGAGGCGAGCCCGAAGTGGCCCACGTTCTCCGCCGAGTACTTCGCCTTCATCATCGAGCGCAGCATCACGCGGTTGACGAGGGGATAGAGCGCGTTCCCTTCGAGAGAGCGCAGAAGCTCCTGATAGTCGAAGGGAGTGACCTTCGCGGGGTTGAACTTTGCGTTGACGCCCGCTTCGGAGAGGAACTTTACAAAGTCCTTTGCCTTTTCTTCGGAAGGGCTCTCGTGCACGCGGTAGACAAAGGGCATCTTCTTTTCCGTCATGAGCGTGGCGACCGTCTCGTTGGCGAGCACCATGAACTGTTCGATGAGCTCGTGCGAGATGGTGCGCTCGTATTCGGGGATGACGATCTTGCCGTCCACATACAATATTTTCGCCTCTTTGAGGTCCATTGCGACGCCGCCCTTTGCGGAGCGTGCGTCCTTCAGAATTTTTGTGAGGCGCACCGCCGTGTCGATCATTTCGACAAGGTCGGGGTATTTTTTCACCGTCTCCTCGTCGCGCTCATAGAGCTTGGTGACTTCGGTGTACGTCATGCGGTGGCGGGAGCGGATGACGGAGGGGGCGATGCGGCCCTTTACGACCTTGCCGCTCCGGTCGACCTGCATGAGGCAGGAGAGGGTGAGCCGTTCCACGCCCTCGTTGAGGGAGCAGATGCCGTTGGAGAGGGCGGGCGGCAGCATGGGCAGCACGCGGTCGGGGAAGTAGACGCTCGTCCCGCGCTTGAACGCCTCTTGATCGAGAACGCCGTTTCTCGTCACATAGTGCGTCACGTCCGCGATATGCACGCCCAAAGAGAAGATACCGTCCTTTTCGGAAACGGAGATGGCGTCGTCGATGTCGCGCGTGTCCTCGCCGTCGATGGTGATGATGAGCTCCCCGCGAAGATCGAGGCGGCTTCTTAAGTCTTTCTCGTCAAAGAAGCGGTCCTCCTGCTTTTTGGCTTCTTCGAGGACGTCTTCGGGGAAGTTTTCATAGAGATGATGGGCGCGGATGAGGGAGAGCTCTTCCGCAAAGAAGTCGCCCTTTTCGCCGAGCACTTCCTTGATCTCGCCCACGGGCGTATTGTCGGGGCGGAAGGAGACGATTCTGGCGACCGCTTTGCTCTCCGGCGGGCAGTTGTTGGTCTTGCCCGGAAGGATGAGGACGTCGCGGGTGTATTTCCGTTCGTCGGGATGAAGATAGCCGATCTTTCCTTCGCGGCGGAAGGTGCCGACGAGCTCCGTGTATCCGCGTGAAATGACGGCTAAAATTTCCCCCTCGTCGTCCGAACGGCCGCGCACGGGGATACAAAGTACCGTGTCGCCGTGGAGGGCGTTCTTGACGGCGCGGCGGGGGATGAAGAGGTCGGGCGAGCCGTCTTCGGGGATGACGAAGCCGAAGCCGCGCTCGTTGCCCGAGAACGTGCCTTTCTTTGCGCCGAACTGTTCGGCGGTGCCGTAGCGGTAACGGCTGTCCGAAAGGAGCTCTCCTTCGCGGACGAGGGCGCGCAGAATGTCGCGAAGCCCCAAGCTCTCCTTTCTTCCGAGCTTTAAGCGCTTTGCGATCTCCTCATCGGTGAGAAGGGCGAAGGTGCCGTCCTTGATTTTTTGTAAGACAGATTGTTTTGCGTTCAAAAGTGACCTCCCTCGGAAGGAGCCGATAGGAAAAACGGGGCAGCCGAAGCCGCCCCCGTTTGGTTCGAGTTGTCTTTTACGCAGTCCAGATCGCGTCGATCTGCAGGATGAAGAAGACGACTGCGAGCACTGCCAGAACAACGAGGCAGATGATCGTCCAACGCTTCAGAACTTCTTCCGTCGACTTTCCCTTGTTCTTGCCGAAGAAGGTCTCGCTCGAGCCGCCGAGGGCGTCGATGCCCTGCGAGTTGCCGGGCTGAAGGAGGACGAGGACGATCGCGGCGAGGGCCGCCACGAACATGAGGATGATGAAGACCGCGCTGACGGTGCGGTATACGGCATATGCCGCATCCGAACTTGCAGGCGCAAGCAGATTGATGAGATAGCTCAGATAATTCATACGGTGATTTCCTTCCGATGCATAGTCACGAGCAAGTATAGCATATCGCGCCTGAAAACACAACTTTTTTTCGCACGCTTTCCCCGATTTCACAAAAAAATTCCCTCCCGCAGCGGGGAGGGAAGGAGGAGCATGGTTTATGCGTTGATGAAGGTGCTTGAAGCATTGGTGAGTGGAGAAGCGTAAACAAGAACGCAATTTCCGTTTACGAGATCGCTTTTTTGGATGTCTTCGATAAATCCTTTAAGTGTTTCGCTGTTCTCATAAGCTTCTTCCATGTCTTTGGTGGAGTGAAACTCAAGAACAATTGCGAAATCTAAGAGGTTTTTATAAAAGAGGTGCACATTGCAGGTGCTTTTGTAATTTTCATAATCTTCGCCAAGTCTTTCAGTAAAAGCATCCTGATATTCCTGCAGCAGCTCGCTTTCGGTATAGCCCGCATTTTCATATGCCTTTTTGATGGAGCCGTAGCTGCTGCAGGCGGTGAGGGCGAACAGCATCGAGAGCGTGAGCATAAGGACGGTGAGAAGTGTGACTTTTCTTTTCATTTTCGAAGGAGCCTCCTTGTTGATTTTGTCAACTGCATTATACCACATACGGGCGGCAATGTCAATACGTAAAATGTAATTTCTTTTTTTGGCGCCTCATGGGGAAAAAGCGTTTTCCGCTTTACAATCGGGGCGGTTTTTATTATAATGGAAAATATGGATAATCTCGTACTCATCGGAATGCCCTCCTCGGGTAAGAGCACGGCGGGCGTGTTGCTCGCCAAGCGCATCGGCTACGGCTTCATCGACTGCGACCTCATCATCCAGGGCGAAGAGGGCAAAAAACTTTCCGAGATCATCGAAGACAAGGGCGTTGACGGCTTTATCGGCATCGAAGAGCGCGTCAATGCGGGCATCATGGCGACGCACTGCGTCATCGCGACGGGGGGCAGCGTCGTCTATTCCGACCGCGCCATGCGGCATCTGAAGGAGATCGGCACCGTCGTTTATCTGGAACTCGGCCCCGAAGAGGTGGAGCGGCGCATCCCCAGCCTTGCAAAGCGCGGCGTCGTCATGCGCGGGAACGTCAAAGACGTCAAGGGGCTGCACGAAGAGCGGAAGCCCCTCTATGAAAAATATGCCGACCTCACCGTCTCCTGCGACGGAAAAAACATCGACGAGACGGTGGAAGCGATCGCGTCCGCTGCGGGGTTCGAACTGTGAGGGTCTGTATTTTCGGCGCGGGGGCGATGGGAACGAGCCTCGGCGCGGCGCTTTCCAAGGCGGGCGTTCCCGTGGAGCTTGTCTCGCGCAATGCCGCCCATGTGGAGGCGCTGCGCACGCGCGGGGCGGTCCTTTCGGGCTCGGTCTCCATGACCGTTCCCGTCACCGCCATGCTCCCCGAAGAGATGGCGGGCAAATACGACATCATCTTCCTTGCCATCCGCCGGCGGGGCAACCGCGAGGCGGCGCAGGGGCTCTTGCCCTATTTGAAAGAGGACGGTGCGCTCGTTTCGGTGCAGAACGGTCTTCCCGAACGCGCGCTTTCCGAAGTGTTCGGGGCGGACAGGGTGTACGGCTGCGCCCTCTCGTGGGGAGCGGAGCGCATCGCCCCCGGGGAGATACAAATGACGGGCGGCTCCTTCTCCTTTTCCCTCGGCGCGTTCGGCGCGGGGAGCAAACTTCAGGAGATCGCCGCGCTCCTCAAAAGAGCGGGCAGCGTGACGGTGGGGGAGCTTCAGGAGCTCCGCTTTGCAAAGCTTGCCGTCAACGCCGCCTTTTCGACGCTCTCCGTCCTCTCGGGCCTCACCTTCGGCGAACTTGCCTCGCGGCACAAAAAGCTTGCGCTTGCGCTCATGCGGGAAGTATTTCGTGTTGCCCGCGCCGCGGGCTGCAAAAAGCTCCCTTTGAACGGGCACGATCTATTCCGCGTGTTTTCGGGGCCGTGGGCGGGGCTGCTGCTGCCGTTTGCCATGAAGCCTTACAAAAACACCCGTTCGGGGATGCTCAAAGACTTAGAGGCGGGCAGAAGAACGGATGTCGACTATGTAGCGGGCGCCGCCGTAGATGAGGGCGGGCGGCTCGGCGTGGAGACGCCGCTTTTGGAGGGCGCCGTATCGCTCGTGCACGACATCGAAAACGGGCTCGCGGAGATCGCGCCCGAAACATTGCAGTTACTGTAAAGAGGAAGATATGCGGCTCATACTCATTCGCCACGGCGATCCCGACTACGAACACGACACGCTCACGCCAAAGGGGCGGCGGGAAGCCGCGCTCCTTGCAGGGCGCACCAAAACATGGAAGGTGGACGACGTTTACACCTCTCCCCTCGGAAGGGCGCGGGCAACGGCACAGCCCTCCCTTCAAAATTGGGGGAAGGACGCCGTTGTCCTCGATTGGGCGCAGGAGTTTTTCTACCTCGTTCCGGACGGAAAGGGGGGAAAGCGCATCGCGTGGGACTATTTCCCCTCAGAATGGACGAAGTTCGACGAGAATTTCATCGAAAACAAGTGGATCGAGCGCGAGGAGATGGCGCCCCTCCGCGAAGATTATAAAAGGGTCACGCGCGCGTTGGACGGGCTTATCGACTCTTACGGCTATGAGCGCGACGGCAGGATGTACCGCGTGAAAAAACGCAGCGATAAGACGGTCGTCATCTTCTGCCATTTCGGCGTGAGCATGATCTTTTTGTCGCATCTTCTCAACCTGCCCGCAGAGGCTCTCCTGCACGGGCTCATTTTGCCGCCTACGTCCGTCACCATCCTCTCCACAGAGGAGCGCGTGGGGGACGAGGCGTACTTCCGCGCCGAACGCATCGGCGATACCTGCCATCTGCTCGTCGGCGGCGAACCCGTCTCCGAGTCGGGCTTCTTTACGACTATCTTTCAAGAGGTTTGAATATGGACTTAAAAGCACTTGCGGAGCGCCTGCTCCCCGGGGACTATCCCGCACTCTCTTATTATGAGGAGCTCTATCCTCCGCGCGATCTTGAAAAGGGCGCGGAAGTCACCCGCCTTGCCCCTTCGCCCACGGGCTTCATCCACCTCGGCAACCTGTTTGTCGCCATCGCCAACGAGCGCATCGCCCATCAGAGCGGCGGCGTTCTGTATCTGCGCATCGAGGATACCGACGAGAAGCGCCGCGTCGAAGGCGCCGTGGAGGCGGTGAAGAACGCCCTCCGCTACTTCGATATCCGCTTTGACGAGGGCGCCGAGATCGAGGGTGCCGAAAACAAGTACGGGCCGTACTACCAGCGCCAGCGGGCGGATATCTACCGCGCGTTCGTCAAAGATCTCATCGTCCGCGGCAGGGCGTACCCCTGCTTCTGCACCGAGGAGGAACTTTCCGCCCTCCGCGAAAGGCAGGTCGCCGAAAAGAAGATCACGGGCTATTACGGCGAATACGCCAAGTGCCGCACCCTCTCCGAGGAAGAAATCTACCGCAATCTCGACGAGGGTAAGCCCTATGTCATCAGGCTCAAGTCGATGGGCGATCCCGAGCACAAGCTCTCTTTCCATGACGAGATCAAGGGCGACATCACGGTGACGGAGAACGATCAGGACGTCGTCATCTTGAAGAGCGACGGCATCCCGACCTATCACTTCGCCCACGCCATCGACGATCATTTCATGCGCACGACGCTCGTCATCCGCGGCGAGGAATGGCTCGCCTCTTTGCCCATCCATCTGGAACTTTTCGACGTGTTGGGCTTCCGCCGCCCCCGTTACGGGCATAACTGCTCGCTCATGAAGCAGGACGGCGAGACGAGGAGAAAGCTCTCCAAGCGCAAGGACCCCGAACTCTCCCTCGAATTTTACCGTCAGGAGGGCTATTTTGCCCGCGCCGTCAAGGTGTATATGCTCACCCTTCTCAACTCCAACTTCGAGGAATGGTACCGCAAGAACCCCGACGCGCCCCTCGAAAGCTTCCGCTTTTCCGCCTCCAAGATGAGCAAGAGCGGTACGCTGTTCGACCTCGACAAGCTCAACGACATCTCAGCGGACGAGCTTGCCCGCCTCTCCGAAGAGGAGATGCTTTGCTTCCTCAAAGAGTGGGCGGAAGAGTACGGCACCGACGCGCAGAAGGCATATTTCAAGGACGAGGACTACATGAAGAAGGTGCTCGCCCTCTGCATGGGTACGGGCAGCAAGAAGCGCAGAAAGGACTTCATAACGGCTTCCCAGGCGATGGGGGTCATCTCGTACTTCTTCGCCCGCCCCGAGACGCACGAAAGCTACCGCGTCTCGCCCGAAGATAAGCGGGCGCTGCTCGACAGCTATTTAAGCTCTTACGACCACGGGGACGACGCGCAGGTGTGGTTTGCAAAGCTCAAAGAAGTGGCGGCAGAAAACGGCTTTGCCGCCGAGATGAAGGCGTATAAGGCAGACCCATCCGCCTATAAGGGGAGCGTTGCCGACGTTGCGGAAGTGCTGCGCATCGCCGTCACGGGGCACGCGAACACCCCCGATCTTTGGACTATCCTTCACATCTTAGGCGAAGAGGAGGCGGCGGCGCGCATCAAGGCCGCAAGGGAGGAAGCATGAGCAGGGCAGATACTCTCTTCATCCAAAACTGCAAAGACATCATGCAAAACGGCGTGTGGGATACAAACCTTCCCGTGCGCCCGCGCTGGGAGGACGGCACGCCCGCCCATACCGTCAAAAAATTCGGCATCGTCAACCGCTACAACTTGCAGGAAGAATTTCCCATCCTCACCATCCGCAGGACGGCGTTCAAATCGTGCATCGACGAAATTTTATGGATCTGGCAGAAGAAGAGCAACAACATCCGCGATCTCAACTCGCATATCTGGGACAGCTGGGCGGATGAAACGGGCTCCATCGGAAAGGCGTACGGTTATCAGCTCGCCCAGAAGGCGGTCTACAAGGAAGGGGAGTTCGATCAGGTCGACAGGGTGCTCTACGACTTAAAGCACAATCCCGCTTCCCGCCGCATCCTCACCAACTTGTATAACTTTCAGGACCTGCACGAGATGCACCTCTACCCTTGCGCGTATTCGATGACCTTCAATGTCTCGGGCGATACGCTCAACGGCATCCTCAACCAGCGCTCCAACGATATGCTCACTGCCAACAATTGGAACGTCGTGCAGTACGCCGTGCTCCTCATCATGTTCGCGCAGGTGAGCGGGCTGAAGGCAGGCGAGCTCGTGCACGTCATCGCCGACGCGCACCTTTACGACCGCCATCTTCCCATCGTGGAGGAGATATTAAAGAACGAGCCCAAGCCCGCGCCCAAGCTGTGGGTGGATCCCTCCGTCAAGGACTTTTACGATTTCACGGTGGACAGCTTCCGCCTCGAGGGGTATGAATATACCAAGCTCGAGACCAGGATCCCGGTGGCGATATGAGAGCGATCTTCTGCGCCGACGAGAAATGGGGCATCGGGAAAGACAACGGGCTCTTGTTTTCCCTGCCCAAAGATATGAAGTTCTTCCGCGAGACGACGAAGGGCAAAGTCGTCGTCATGGGGAGAAAGACGCTCGAATCTTTCCCGGGCGGGCAGCCTTTGAAGGGGCGGGTGAATATCGTCCTCTCTTCCCAAGAGGCAAAAGAAGGCACGGTGGGGGCGAAGAGCCTCGATGAGCTCTTTGCGCTTCTGAAAACCTATCCCGAGGATGAGGTGTTCGTCATCGGCGGGGAGAGCGTCTATAATGCGCTTTTGCCCTATTGCAGCGAAGTCTACGTCACCAAAGTGGCGGCGGACGGGAAGGCGGATACCTTCGTGCCGAATTTGGACGAAGAGGAAGCCTTTGTGCTCGCGGCGGAAGGGGAGCCCGTGGAGGACAACGGATATACCCTCCGCTTCTGCACCTACAAAAACAGTGCGCCCAAGCCTTTTTGAAGGCGGCGGCAAAATACAGAACTTTCCAAAGACTGCGCAAAAAAGCGCGGTCTTTTTTGTTTGCTTTTTGAAAAATGCGGCAAAATAGGGGAGAAAAGAGAGGAACGGGTGAGAAAAAAAGGAAAATTTCTGATTTTTTTACAACTTTATTACAGGTGACAGGCGGAATTTATTACATCGGGCTGTTATGATATGCGTGTCAAAACAAAGAAAACAATTTGTAAGGAGAATCAAGTTATGACTAAGGCAATGAAGAGAGTAACGTGCCTCGCCTGCGTGGCAGTTATGGGTCTGGGTGCAGCGATGTTCGCTGCCTGCGACGATCAGGGCAACAACCCCGGCGGCGATACGAGCAGAGAAGTTGAAGAACTCTACATCTCCGGCTCCTCCTCCGTCTCCCCCCTCATGGAGAAGCTCGCTTCCGTGTACGAGTCCTTCAACCCCTATGTGGACATCACCGTCCAGACGAGTGACTCGGGTACGGGCGTTGCAGATGCGATCGCCGGCAAGAACGATTTCGGTATGGCTTCCCGTGCCCTCAAGGACAGCGAGATCGAGCAGGGCGTTACCTCCAAGCAGATCGCGATCGACGGTGTGGCGCTCGTCGTCAACCCCGATGCCGATCTCGACGATGTGACGAGCGATCAGGTCTATCAGCTCTATGCAAACGGTACGGCGATCGGCGCCATCACCAACGCCATCTCCCGTGAGGACGGTTCGGGCACGCGCGACGCATTCGACAGCCTCATCAAGAGCGCTGCAGGCGATGAGCTCGGCGATCTTCTCACTTTCAATGCCTGCGTTACGATCCAGCAGTCCACGGGCGGCGTCAAGGAAGTCATTTCTACCGCCGGCACCACCAACACCATCGGCTACATCTCCATGGGTTCCATCGATGATACCGTGAAGACGGTCAAGTTCGAGGGCGTCGAGGCAACGGCCGAGAACGTCAAGAACGAAAGCTATGCTCTTTCGAGACCCTTCAACATCGTCTATAAGAGCGAGGACGATCTCTCCGAGGCTGCCAAGCTCTTCATCGACTTCATCATGAGCGATGCCGGCCAGCTCATCGCAGAGAATGAGGGTTATATCTCCGTCTCCGACAGCCTGTGATCGACCCGAGGTTTGCTATGGCACAGAACGCTGCAACTGCAACTAAAGGGGCGGTCCGCAACGGAAATCTCGCTTCGGTGAGAGAAAATACCGCAAAGGGCGTGTTCATCGCCCTTGCGGCATTTTCCATTCTTGCGGTCTTCGCCATCGTCATCTATCTGTTGGCGGCGAGCATCCCCGCTTTCCGTGAGATCGGGTTCTTCAAATTCCTGACGGGAAGCATCTGGTCGGCAAAGCATGAGATCTTCGGCATCCTGCCGATGATCGTCTCGAGCCTGGTGCTCACCGTTCTTTCCGTGCTCCTTGGCGGTATCCTCGCCATCTTCACGGCAGTCTATATGGTCTATTATTGCCCCATCTGGATGAAGAAGATCTATGAACAGATCATCAATCTCCTTGCGGGCATCCCGTCCCTCATCTTCGGCTATTTCGGCCTCGTCGCCTTAAAGCCCGTTCTCGACGATCTCTTCAACGTCGGCTCTTCGCTGGGTCTCCTGCTTTCGACGCTCGTTCTCAGCATCATGATCCTGCCCACGATCACCTCGCTCGTCAAGAACAGCCTTGAAAACGTACCCATGCACTACTACGAGGGTGCGCTGGCGCTCGGCTGCACCAAGAACCAGGCGGTGTGGAAGGTGTGCCTGCCCGCAGCCAAGAACGGCATCATCGCGGCGCTCATCCTCGGCATCGGCAGAGCGGTGGGCGAGACGATGGCGGTCCAGCTTCTTCTGGGCAACCTCGTCAACTATCCCACGGGGTTCTTCCTTCCCATCCGCTCGCTGACTTCCAACATCGTGCTGGAATTCGGCTATTCGACGGGTCTTCACCGCGAGGCGCTCATCGCGACGGGCTTTGTCCTTCTCATCTTCATCCTCATCATCAACCTCTGCCTTTGGGCGGTGAAGAAGAACGACTCTATCGCGGGCAACAAGTTCTTCTCGCGTAAGTTCAAGCAGACGAACAGTACGCTCGCGCAGCTCAACTACAAGAAGACGGGGAGCGTGCAGGATATCCTCTGGATCCTCTCGCACATCATCGCTATTTTGGTGGCGGTCATGCTCGCCTTCATCATCGTCTTCGTCTTTGTGCGCGGCATCCCCAATATCACTGCCGATTTCCTCTTCGGTGAGAGCGCCAACGCGCATCCGACGCTCAGCCCTGCCTTTGCCTCCACAGGCATGCTCATCCTGATGGCGCTCCTCGTCGCACTGCCCTTAGGCATCGGCGCCGCCATCTTCCTCAACGAGTATGCAAAGCGCGGCAGCAAGCTCGTCAAGCTCATCCGTCTCTTCATTGATACGCTCGCGGGCATTCCCTCCATCGTGTTCGGCCTCTTCGGCGCCATCTTCTTCGGCACCTACTGCGGCATGGGGTACAGCCTCATCAACGGTTCGCTGACGCTCGCGCTCATCATCCTGCCCACCATCATCCGAAGCACCGAGCAGAGCCTTTCCGAAGTGCCCGACAGTATGAGAGAGGCAAGTTACGCCCTCGGCGCGGGGAAACTCAAGACCATCTTCGTTGTCGTGCTGCCGCAGGCCATCTCGGGCATCGTCACTTCCATCATCCTCTCCATCGGCCGTATCGTCGGCGAGAGCGCGGCGCTCATCTACACCGCGGGCTCGGTCGTCAATATGCCTACGGGGTACGATTCGGCAGGTTCGAGCTTCGCCGTCATGATGTGGAAGTTCATGAGCGAAGGTCTTGATACGGAACTTTGCTATGCGACGGCGGCGATCCTCATGATCCTTGTCATCATTCTCAACATTCTCGTTACAGTCTCACAGAAATTCTTTCAACGGAGAAAAGCAAAATGATCTTCAAGAGCAAAAAGATACAGGAAAATAAACCCGCGGAAGAGAGCGCCGAACCGGTGCGCGCGGAGAAGCAGAGAGGGCTTTCGCAGTTCGCGATGGGGGATATCGCCGTCTCCGTCCATAAGATGGACCTCTTCTACGGCAGCTTCCAGGCCCTCAAAAACATCAATATGGAGTTTCCCCAGAAGAAGCTCACGGCGCTCATCGGGCCTTCGGGCTGCGGCAAGTCGACGCTCCTGAAGTCGCTCAACCGCATGAACGATCTCGTCGACGGCTGCAAAATCACGGGCGAGATCAAGATCGGCGATACCGACATCTACCAGCGCGGCGTCGACCTTGCGCGCCTCCGCAAGAACGTGGGCATGGTGTTCCAGCGCCCCAACCCGCTTGCGATGAGCGTGTATGACAACATCGCCTACGGCCCCCGCACCTTCGGCATCAAGAAGAGGGCGGATCTCGACGCCATCGTCGAAAAGTCTCTGCGCGGCGCCGCCATGTGGGACGAGGTCAAAGACCGCCTCAACAAGTCCGCGCTCGGACTTTCGGGCGGGCAGCAGCAGCGCCTCTGCATCGCCCGCGCGCTCGCCGTCGAGCCGCAGGTGCTCCTCATGGACGAGCCGACGTCTGCGCTCGACCCCATCTCGACGGGCAAGATCGAGGAGCTTTGCAAGGAGCTCAAAAACGAGATCACCGTCATCATGGTCACCCACAACATGCAGCAGGCGTTCCGTATCGCCGACTATACCGCATACTTCCTTCTCGGCGAGATGGTGGAGATGGGGGATACCCAAAAGATCTTCACCAACCCCGACGACAAGCGCACGGAAGACTACGTCAACGGCAGATTCGGTTGATATAAGCCGCGCGTGCGCGCGAACAACTATGCCTGAAAAGGGCAAGTACCTTTACCCACTCATCCTTCATCTTTTCCCCATGGCCCGACGCAAAGTGCGTCGGGTCGCATTTTTTCGGCTTGTTCTGTTTTTTTGAGACAGGGGATTGCAATCACATGTGTTTTGTGCTATACTGTATCGGCAAAGGTTTGTGTTTTGGAACATAGGAGGTCGTTATGAAGAAAAAAATTGCAGTTTTGTTCGCGCTTTCCGCGGCAACGCTCTTGTCGCTCGGCGTCTTTTCTGCCTGCAAAGAGGAGCATGTCCTTACGCACCACGATGCGGTCGCGGCGACCTGCACCGAGGCGGGCAGCATCGAATATTGGTCGTGTTCGGAGTGCGGCAAGAACTTTGCGGACGAGGCGGCACAAGTGGAGCTCTCGTCTGTCACGGTGGAGGCGCTCGGGCATGATTTCGGTGCATGGGTGGTCGTCGATCCGGCGCTTTGTATGAAGGACGGCAAGCAGAAGCAGACCTGTAAGCGCTGCGGGGAAGAGGTCGAGGAGGTCATGAAGGCGCCCGGGCATTCGTTCGGCGATTGGACGACCGTTCCCGGAAAGGAGCCGACCTGCACCGAACAGGGGACGCAGGAGCGCGAGTGCTCCGTCTGCCATACCTTCGAGGAGCGCTCTATCCCTGCCAACGGACACGTCTATGATGACGGCGGCATGATCTGCACCGTCTGCGGCGCTTCCCGCACGAGCGACAAATTGGCGTTTACGCGCAACGGCGACGGCGGCTATACCGTTGCGGGCATCGGCAAGGAGACGGGCGCCGTGATCTATATCCCCAATTCCTATCAGGGTTTGCCCGTCACCGCCATCGACGCGCAGGCATTTGCGGAAAACGAAACGATCACGCACATTTATCTCACGGGCGGCGTCACCTCCATCGGAGAGAGCGCCTTTGAAGGCTGCGTGAACCTTTCCTATGTGCAGATCTCCAACAGCGTCACCGAGATCGAAGACAGAGCGTTCTTCGGCACGGCGCTTACCTCCGTCAACATTCCCGATACGGTGACGTGGATCGACGCGCAGGCGTTCGGAGGATGCTCCAAGCTCGCTTCGCTCACGACGCCCCGCACGAATACCGCATATCAGACCATCGACGGCGACCTTTACAACAAGGAAGGGACGGTGCTCATCCAGTACGCGGTCGGCAAGACGGCGGCGGAGTTCGTCATCCCCGACGGCGTGCAGACGGTAGAAAAGAGTGCGTTCTATAATGCGGTCGGTCTGGAAAAGATCGGCGTTCCCGCGAGCGTCAACGTGCTCGGCGAGCGTGTGTTCGGCACCTGCCTCTCCCTTCGGGAGATCGCAGTAAACGACAAAAACACTTCCTATCGTTCCCGCAACGGGGATCTCTATTCCGCGGACAGCAGTACCCTGCTGCAGTATGCGATCGGAAAGGGGAACGCAGAGTTCGTCTCCACCGATGACGTGAAGTCGATCGCAGAAGGCGCGTTCGAGCATGCCAAGCTGCTCAAAAAGGCGACGCTCTCCGCGACGCTCACCGAGATCGGCAAGGGCGCGTTCAAGGACTGCACGGCGCTCGAAGAGGTCGTGCTCCCCGATTCGCTCAAGTCCGTCGGCGCAGAAGCTTTTTCGGGCTGTACGGCGCTCAAGAAGGTCACGATCCCCGCATCCGTCGAGAGCATCGGCATAGGCGCCTTCCGCGGAAGCGCGCTCGAAAGCGCCGTCTTTGAAGAGACGGAGGGCTGGGTCGCGGGGGGCGACCGTCATCTGTCCGCAGACAGCCTTGCCAACCCCTCTACGGCTTCGACTTTCCTCACCGACGCATATGTCGGCGACGAATGGTCCCGTTAACAGATCTGTCTTACTTTCGGCCGTCCTCACCGGGCGGCCGCTTTACTTGACAAAGCTGCCGGGGCGGCATTTTGACGCGGCGCTTTTACGGCTTTCCACGAAATTGTCATGAAACGGTCACAAAAGTGTGTAAACTTCCGCGAACAAGTGCGTGCAAAGGTTTGACTTATTGCTGTACCGCGTGTATAATTGTGTATGAACTTTTGGAGATGAGGCTTTTTTCGCCCTCGCGGGAGGGCATGGGTATGCCGCAGGAATGCGCAGCCGCGCGTTCGCAAATCATTTGGATTATGAACGATCACACGAAAGATCCTGCCGCAGTAAAAAGCGGCGCGAAATACAAGTGCTATCTCTTTTTTAAGCGCATGTTCGACATTTTATCGTCGGGCCTTGCGCTGTTGCTCTTTTCTTGGCTCTTTCTCATTCTGGCGCTGGCTGTCAAGCTGAGCGACGGGGGATCCGTCTTCTATCGCCACAAGCGCGTGGGGAAGAACGGGAAGGATATCTTCATCCCCAAATTCCGCAGCATGAAGCGCAACGCGGACAAGCTTGAGGATATGCTCACGCCCGAGCAGCTCGAACAGTACCGCAGGGAGTATAAGATCGACAACGATCCCCGTGTCACCGGGGTCGGGCATTTCCTGCGCAGGACGAGCCTCGACGAGCTCCCGCAGCTTTGGTCTATCTTCAAAGGCGATCTCTCCGTCGTCGGTCCCCGCCCCCTCATGCGGGAAGAGGCGGAAGCGAAGTACGGCGAAGACGTCAAAAAGCTGCTTTCCGTCAAACCCGGGCTCATCGGCTGGTGGGCGGCGAACGGCAGGAGCAACTGCACTTACGAGAGCGGCGAACGGCAGAAGCTCGAACTCTATTACGTCGATCACTGCTCCCTCGGGCTGGATATCAAGATCGTGTTCAAGACCATCGGCAGCGTTCTCCGCGGAGACGGCGCTCAATAACGGGAGGACTCCGTTTTTATGAAGATCCTGCACATCAGCAATTATTATCCTCCGCACATCGGGGGGATCGAACAGGTCGCATATGACTGCGTTTCGGCTGTCCGTGAGGACGCCGGGCAGCGCGTCTTTTGCTTTCATTCTCAAAAAGGAGACAGGCGCGATATCGTGGACGGCGTGGAAGTCGTCCGCGCGGGCACATTTTTGAAGGTCGCCTCGCAGTCGCTCTCTTTTTCCTACGGGAAGCTTCTGCGCCGCGAGATGAAGGCGTTCGAGCCCGATACCGTCGTCTTCCATTTCCCCAATCCCTTCGGGGCGCACTATCTTTTGAAGTGCCTGAAAAGAAGCCGCGCAAAGCTCATCGTGTGGTGGCACCTCGATATCACCAAGCAAAAGCTCCTCAAAAAGCTCTTCCGCGGTCAGACGCTCCGTCTTCTGAAGCGGGCGGACAAGATCGTCGCGACCAGTCCCAACTACATCGAAGGCAGCGAGTTTTTGCCCGCCTTCCGCGAAAAATGCGCCGTCATCCCCAACTGCGCCGCAGACAGCCGCGTGAGCTTATCCGATGAGGAGAAGCAGCGCGCCGAAGAACTCAAACGCCGATATGCGGGCAAGTGCCTGCTCTTTGCCGTCGGCCGTCACGTTCCTTACAAGGGGATGGAATATCTCGTCCGCGCGAGCAAGCTGCTTTCCGACGAGTACGCCGTCTGCATCGGCGGGGAAGGGGAACTGACTCCCTCTTTGAAGCAACTTGCGGCGGGCGATAAGAAAGTGGAATTCCTCGGCCGCCTTCCCGACTGCGAGCTCAGAGCCTATCTTGCGGCGTGCGATATCTTCTGTTTTCCTTCCATCACCAAGAACGAGGCGTTCGGCATCGCCCTTGCGGAGGCAATGTCCTTTGCAAAGCCTTCCGTCACCTTTACGATCGAAGGGTCGGGCGTCAATTACGTCTCTTTGAACGGCGTCACGGGTATCGAAGTGAAAAACGGAGATGTCGAGGCATACGCCGCCGCCATCCGGAAACTCAAAGAAGATGAAGCTTTGCGCGAAGCGTACGGCAAGGCGGCGCGGGAGCGCGAGCAGGAACTGTTTACGGAAGCAGCCTTCCGCCGCAACGTGCGCGCGCTTCTCGGCTTCGAGGAGGCGGGCGTATGAAAGTTTACGGCGTCGTCATGGCGGGCGGCAGCGGAACGCGCTTCTGGCCGCTTTCGAGGCAGCACAGACCCAAACAGCTTTTGAACCTCACGGGAAAGGATGCGATGATCAACGAGGCGGTCACCCGTCTCAAGCCCGTCTGCAAGGACGGCATCTTCATCGTTTCGAGCAAGTCTCAAAGGGAGTGCCTTCTTGAAGTGCTCGACAAAGAGTTCCCGAAAGATCATATCCTGTTGGAGCCTGCCGCGCGCAACACGGCTGCGTGCATCGGCTATGCCGCCATCGAGATCGTGAAGCGCTGCGGGGACGGCGTGCTTGCCGTCATCCCGTCGGACAGCTATATCAAAAACACCGAGGCGTTCTTATCGGCGCTCACGCTCGCCGTGAAGACGGCGGAGGAAAAGGACGCCATCGTCACCGTCGGCATCAAGCCGACCTTCCCCGCGACGGGGTACGGCTATATCCGCTATGAGGATGTGCCTTCGCCCGTCAAACCCGTGAGACAGTTTGTGGAAAAACCCGACCTCGCCCGCGCCGAGGAGTACCTGAAAAGCGGCGAGTTCGTCTGGAACAGCGGCATGTTCATCTGGAAAGCGTCGCTCATCCTGCAAAAATTGGAAAAATATCTGCCCGAGCTCTATCAAGAGCTCCTTCGCATCGGCGAGGCGGTCGGCACCGAACGGGAGGAAGACGTCATCAGCAGCGTCTATCCCGAAATGCCGTCCATCTCCGTCGACTACGGCGTGCTCGAAAAGACGGACGGCATCTATGTGGTGCCCGCCGATCTCGGCTGGAGCGACGTGGGCAGTCTCGATATGCTCGGCGCCGTGCGCCGCGCGGACGAAAACGATAACGTCACCGTGGGGGAGACGTACCCCGTCGATACCCACCACACCATCATCTATACGGGCGGCAAGCCCGTCTGCACGGTCGGCGTGGACGACCTCATCATCGTCGATACGCCCGACGTCCTTTTGGTGTGCTCCAAGGAGCGCGCGCAGGACGTCAAGAAGATCGTGGAAGAACTCCGTGCAAAGGGAAAAGAGGAATTGCTTTGAAGCATTACCGCGAAGAATATGAAAGATGGCTCTCATCCGCCGCCTTTGACGAAGATACCAAGCGCGAACTTTCGGCGCTTACCGACGAGAAGGAGATCGAGGACCGCTTTTATCGCGATCTTGCCTTCGGAACGGGAGGGCTGAGGGGCGTTTTGGGTGCGGGCAGCAACCGCATGAACGAATATACCGTCGGCAGGGCGACCCAAGGTCTTGCCTCGTTCCTCAACGCCGAGGGAAGGGACGGGGGCGTCGTCATTGCTTACGACAGCCGCCGCCGTTCCGAAGAATTTGCGCATGATACGGCGTGCATCCTCGCCGCCAACGGCGTGAAGGCGTATCTCTTCGAGAGCCTGCGCCCCACGCCCATGCTCTCCTTCGCCGTCAGGCATTTGAAGGCAGCGGCGGGCGTCGTCATCACGGCGAGCCACAACCCGCCCGAATACAACGGTTATAAAGTGTATTTTTCGGACGGCTGTCAGATCGTGCCGCCCTACGACAAGCGCATCATCTCCTTTGTCGATGCCGTCTCGTATGAAGACGTCAGGCGCATCCCCGAAGAGGAAGCGAAGGCGCGCGGGCTCCTCATCCCGATCGGGGAAGAGGTGGACGCCGCCTACTATGCCGCCGTCAAGGCGCTCGTTCTGAGCCCCGAAGCGCTTCAAAAGGAAGCGAAGAACATCAGGATCGTCTACACCCCCTTGAACGGCACGGGCAACCTGCCCGTGAGAAGGGTCCTGAAAGAGCTCGGCTTCGAGCAGGTCTTCGTCGTGCCCGAACAGGAAGCGCCCGACGGGGATTTTCCGACGCTCAAATATCCCAATCCCGAAGACCGCGCCGCCTTCACGCTCGCGCTCAAGCTTGCGAAGGAGAAGGACGCCGATCTTGTGCTCGCCACCGACCCCGACGCCGACCGCCTCGGCGTCTATGTGAAGGAAAAGAGCGGGGAATACCGCCCCTTCACGGGCAACATGAGCGGCATCCTCATTGCGGAATATCTGCTGTCGCGTAAAGCGGAGCTCGGGCTCCTGCCTCAGCGCCGGCAGGACGGCGCGCTCGTCACGACCATCGTCTCGACGGACATGGCAAGAGCGCTCGCCGCTTATTACGGAATCACCGAGATCGAGACGCTGACGGGCTTCAAGTATATCGGGGAGCAGATCGCCCACTTCGAGGCTGCAAAACAGGCTAACGGCGGAAAGCTCGACGGGAGCAAGGGGGCATACGAGTATCTCTTCGGCTTTGAGGAGAGCTACGGATGCCTCACGGGCAGTTACGCGCGCGACAAGGATGCCGTCTCTGCCGCCGCGGCGCTTGCCGAAGCAGCCTGCTACTACCGCACGCGCGGCATGACGCTTGCGGACGTGATGGACGCGCTCTATGCCCGTCTCGGGTACTTCGAAGAGGGGCAAAAGAGCCTTGCCTTCCCCGGTGCGGACGGCGCGGAGCGCATGAAGGCGCGCATGCAGCAGCTTCGGGAACATGCTCCCGCTCGGCTCGGGAACGTCCGCGTTCTCGCAGTCAGTGATTATTCGGCAGGGATCCGCCGCGACGAGGCGGGGGAGAGCGCGCTCGCGCTTCCCAAGAGCAACGTGCTCTATTTTGAGCTCGAGGAGGGCGGCTGGTGCTGCGTCCGCCCCTCGGGCACCGAACCCAAATTGAAGATCTACTACGGCGCGAAGGGAGCTTCCCGTGAAGACGCCGAAAATAATACCGAAGAGATCGTGCGCGGCGCCTCCGCTCTTTTTGAGGCGTGACGCAGAGAGGAAAGTTGTGATCAAGTTAAAATCTGTCTATCAGGAATATATCTGGGGCGGGACGAAGATCCGTGACGAGCTCCATAAAGACACGGGGGATCTTCCCCGCATCGCCGAGAGCTGGGAAGTTTCCACCCACCCCGCGGGTAAGAGCATCGTCGAAAACGGCATCTTCCGCGGGAAGACGCTCAACGAATACTTCGACAGGATCGGCTGGGGCATCGCAGGACGCTATGCCGCCCGCAATCACCAGCTGCCCATCCTCATCAAATACATCGACGCGAAGGAAAATCTCTCCATCCAGGTGCATCCCGGCGACAAGTACGCGAGGAAGCACGAGGGCGACAACGGCAAGAACGAAATGTGGTTCGTGCTCGGCGCGGACGAAGGCGCGTTCATCTATCTCGGATTTTCCCGCGACGTGTCGAAAGAAGAAGTCAGGCGGCGCATCGAAGAGAATACCCTTGAAGAAGTGCTCAACCGCGTGGAAGTCAAGCCGAACGAGGCATACTATATTCCGGCGGGCACCGTACACGCCATCGGCGGCGGTTGCCTCATCTGCGAAGTGCAGCAGACGTCCAACGTCACTTACCGCATGTACGACTACGGCCGCGTCGACGAAAACGGCAAAACGCGCGAACTGCATGTCAAGAAGGCGCTCGATGTGCTCAACTACCATAAGACGGAGATCGCCGACCTCAAGCGGCGGGATACGATGAGCATGGAGCAGTATATCGACGGCATGTTCGGCCGCAACGGCAAGTGTACGCTCTTAAAGTACGAGGCGGAGGGCGACCTCACCATCCTGCTGCCCGTCTCGCATCTTACGTTTGCGCTCGTCCTCGACGGCAGCGGAAAGCTGTATGCGGGCGATTTCGAGGAGAACTTCCAAACGGGAGACACCTGGATGATCCACGGCAGGGCGACGAGGGTCTCGGGCAAGTGCAAAGTTTTGTTCGTCGCTATTTGAAAGGAGGCACCGGATCTTCATGAAGATCGCCATCGATTGCAGATATTTGGGGAGATCGGGCATCGGCAGGGTGACGGAAGGCATCCTCGAAAATCTCGATTTTTCTCAGAATGAATACTGGCTCATCGGAAAGAGAGGGAGCCTTGAAACATACGAAGGGGCGCATATCGTTGAAGACGACAGCGACCCTTATTCCGTTCGCGGGCTGTTTTCCTTCCCGAAGGAGCTCAACAACGTCTGCGACGCCGTGTTTCTCCCCAACTTCCTCGTGCCGTTCGGCATCCGCCTGCCCGTGTATGCGATCATGCACGATCTTGCTTTCCTCGACGTGAAGGAGACGACAAAGGGAACGTTGGACCGCCTCATCAAGCGGACGCTCCTGAAGCGCTGCATGAAGCGGGCGAAGGAGATCTCCTGCGTCTCCGCCTTTACCAAAGAACGCTGCGAGCATTACTACGGGAAGCTCGCAAAGAAGTGTTTCGTGAACTACAACGGGCTTTCGGAGAGCGTCATTTCCTATGCCCGCACGCACGCCGTGCCCGAAAAAGCCGATGAGATCGTCTATGTGGGCAACGTCAAGCCGCACAAGGGCTTGAAGACGCTGCTTGCCGCGTTTTCCCGCCTCGAGGGGGTGACGAAGCTTAAGATCATCGGCGAAAAGGAGCACTTTTTAACGGGGCTCGACCTTGACGAGTCCGCCTACCGCAATGTGGAATTCACGGGCAGGCTCTCGGACGGGGAGCTGCTGCCCGCCATCGCACGGGCGAAATACCTTGTCCTTCCTTCCGTCTATGAAGGGTTCGGTTTGCCGCCGCTCGAAGCGCTCGTCCTCGGCACGCAGCCCATTGTTTCGGATATCCCCGTCTTCCGCGAAGTGTATGAAGGTCTTCCCGTCGTCTTCTTCCAAGGGGAGGAGGGGCTTCAAAGGGCGCTTTCTCTTCCGCCCGTTGAGATAAGCTGCCGCGAGGAAGTGCTGTCCCGCTACAGTTATGCGCGCTGCGCAAAGACCATTCTGGAGCACATCAAGTCATGACAGGCGATCGTTCGGCGCTCGGCCGCTCCGCAAAACCGCATTCGCCCGGAGATGTGCGCCTGAATTTGGATCTTTTTATCCATCTCTTTTGTTTTGTCTCCCTGCTGCTCATCGGTGCAGACCGGTGGGGGATCGAGCTTATCGGCGTGAATTTCCGCGTCGATCAGCTCTTTTTGTGCATTTTTGCGCTGCTGCTCGTCGTCAAAAAAGCATACCGTTTCACGTTCAACGGGTGGATCGCCGCGTTCTTGTTCTTGTCGCTGATCTCTACGCTCTTTGCCGTCAGTATCATGCGCGGCATCCTTTTTTATTGTTCCATCGTCTATAACGTCCTGTTTCTTTTCTATGCGCTGGCATCCTATGTGAAGTGCTACGGGTTCGAGATGTTCATCCGCATCTTCCGTATGACGATGAGGGTGCAGTTTTTCATCCTGCTTTTTCAGTTTGTGCTCAAGCTGGTCACGGGGTACGAATTTTCCTTTTTGCCCTCGTACGGGGAGTACATGGGGATCTATCGCTTTCAGATCTGGTTCTATGAGCCGAGTTATCTGGCGACCTACCTTGTGCTGTGGTTCTCCTTCTCCCTGATGCAGTTTTTGCTGAGGGGGCGCAGGGAATATCTCGTCGATCTTCTGATGTGCCTTGCAATGTTTCTGATGTCAACTTCGACATCCGGGTTCATCGGCATTGCCCTTACGGTCGTTGTCGTCTATTGTATGTGGCTCGCCCGGGGCGTTACGGCTAAGAAGCTCATCTTTCCCGTCATCCTTTTGGCGATCTTCCTCGTGCTTCGCATCGTCTTTGCGTCGATGTTCGACGTCTTTCTCGGCAGGCTGTTCGACTCTTCCCTCAACGAGGCGTCGGGCGGCAGGATCGACGGCTGGAAGGAGACGTGGAAGGTCTTTCTCGAAAATCCCATCTTCGGGGTCGGCCCGGGCAATTACGGGCTTTATCTCGGGCAGGAGGCGGGCTATGTGCCGACGAACGTTTCTTTTGAACTGCTGGCGACGCTCGGGATCGGAGGGTTCCTCGCATTTTACGGTCTGACGGCGTCTCTTTTCGTGCGTGCCGCTGCCCTTTATCGCCGTGAACGCTCGGAGAGCGCCTTCCTCATCCTTGCCTTTGCCGTGGCGCTCATCCTCTTTACCTTGATCCTGCAGATCAATCAGGGGTATCTTCGGTTGTATCATTGGATGGCGTTCGGCGTTCTTGCGGGAGCGCTGGAACGAGAGCGGATGCTCGGAAGATATTCCCTTGCGGAGGTTTCTCATGCGTGAATTTGAAAAAAAGATCAGTGTCATCATTCCCGTCTACAATACGGAGCTCTATATCGTGCAGTGTATCGACAGCATTCTTGCCTCGCCCCTCGAAGATATCGAGGTCATCGCGGTGGACGACGGCTCCGAGGACCGCTCGCTCGAGATCCTCATGATGTATAAAGATCCCCGCCTCAAAGTGTTCTCAAAGCGCAACGAGGGGGTATTCCGCACCTGGAAGTACGGCGTGGAGCGCGCATCGGGGGAGTATATCATCTTCGTCGATGCGGATGACTATGTTTCTCCCGCGCTCTTCGAGACGGTGGAGAGCCTGCTTCGCCTCAGAGATTACGATCTCATCCAGCATGGGTGGGTGGAAGTTTATGAACGCTCCGCAAGGAAGACGTGCGGCTCGCTCGATATCCCGCAGGGGGAATACCTCGGCGAAGAGCTCGAGCGCGTCAAAGACGAGTATCTCTACGGCGGACAAGGTAAACAGCACGAGTTTCCGCTTTCGCTTTGTGGAAAGGTGTTCCGTGCGGAGTTTTTTTGTTCGTTCCTGCCTGCGCTTTTGGAGGATATTTCTGCTTTTGCGGACGCGAGCATCTGCATTCCCTATCTTTCTAAGATGCAGTCGCTGTATTTCCTTTCCGACCATCTCTACTTCCGCCGCAAAGAGGAGCGTCCCGTCGTCAATCAGGCGCGTGCTCTCGTGGACGCCAAGACGTTGGACGGGTTTCTGCGCGCCAACGAAGAGCGGTTCTCTCTTCCCGAAGACGCGCTCGGCCGTTGGTATTACGCGTTCCATCTGCAAGTTCTCGAAGGGGCGGTGCGCGGAAAGAACGACGAACTTGCAAAGCGCATCCTCGGTGAGACAAGATTTGGAGCACTTTTTGCCGAGTACCGGCGCGGGTTTGTCGGGGCTCTTCTCAAGAAAAAGCTTTTTTCCCTCGCACGCCTTTCTCTCAAAGGAAGAGACGCCGTTCTCGGCGCAAGGGGTGCGATCGCTTCCATCTTGCAAAGAAATTGAATGGACGCGCTCTGATTTTGCTCGTTTTCTTGTGCAAAAAAGAGCGCTTTTTCATGGATCGGCGCAAGTTTTTGCAAGGTCTTGTGTAAAGAAAAATTTCACCGATTTTTCTTTTAAAAATAGGTAAAATGTTTCATCAAAATGTTGACGAAATGATTTTTGCCTGTTATAATAGTGTCGCAAATCGGGCGGCGGACCCGTGCGCAGACAGCGCGAAACACGCAAGGAGATATTGTAACTTTTATGCTCAATTACACATTGGACGCGAACAAGAGGGGCGTTGACGTTTCCAAGCACCTCTACGGACTGTTCTTCGAGGACATCAACCAGTCGGCGGACGGCGGCATGAATGCCGAGATGGTGATCAACAATTCGTTCGAGTTCGAGTACTTCACCTACGACGACTTCAATGCAGAAAGCCCCGTCGAAGCGCGCAAGCAGAGCTATTTTGCCTGGGACATCTACGGCGCAGGCCCCAAGAAGATCGTGACCGTCGGCGGCATGAATCAGAACAACCCGAGCTTCTTGCTTTTGAGCGTGGGCGGCATCTATCACCTCGAAAATCCCGGCTACTATACGGTGGGCGGCTATGATATGTACGGCATGCCCGTCAAAAACGGCGAGACGTATAACTTCTCCATGTTCATCAAGCGCCTCGGCTTCAAGGGCACCGCGAAGGTGTTCATCAAGGGCGCGCACGGCCGTCATACCACGATCGGCGAGATCGCCATTCCCGAAGGCGCCGACGGCGACTGGATCAAAGTCTCGACTTCCGTCGTTGCCGAAAAGGACACGATGGGGCGTCTTTGCATCATCTTCGAGGGCAACGGCAAGATCGGCGTCGACTACGTCTCTCTGCTTCCAGCGGCGACGTGGGGCGATCCCGATAAGTACCGCAACGGCAAGTTCTCGCCCCGCTTTGTCGAGGTATTGAAGGACTGCCATCCTTCCTTCCTCCGCTTCCCCGGCGGCTGCGTCGTCGAGGGCGACGTTGCCTTCCAATATCAGTATAAGTGGAGAAACACGGTGGGGCCGCTCGAACAGCGCAAGCAGATCCCCAACGTCTGGCGCTACATGCAGTCGTACGGCATCGGCTTTTACGAGTACTTCTGCCTGTGCGAAGACCTGAAGATGGCGCCTCTCCCCGTGCTCCACTGCGGGCTTCTGTGCCAGATCCGTATGGGCGAGCAGCGCAAGACGGGCTATCAGCGCATCATGCCCGGCACGAGCGAGTTCCAGACCGAAGTCATCGATAACGTCGCCGATCTCATCTTCTTTGCAAAGGGCGACGTCTCTTCCTCCGACGCCAACGAGTCTCATTGGGCGAAGGTGCGTGCCGATATGGGGCATCCCGAACCCTTCGAGCTCGAATACATCGGCATCGGCAACGAGAACTGGGGTTTCGAGTACTTCGATAACTTCCAGGCGTGCCTCATCGGCGTGCGCCAGTATATGTATAAGGGGAGACAGACCGACCTTCTCGATCTCTTCCACATCACCGTCGTGACGACGGCGGGCGTTGATATCCGTCCCTCCGACTCCAACGACTCCTGGAAGGTCATCAACGAGAAGTACCGCGACATGATCGTCGACGAGCACGTCTACAACTCCTACCAGTGGTTCATCGACAACACCAAGCGCTATGACTGCTACGACCGCGACGGCGCCAAGGTGTTCATGGGCGAGTACGCGATGCACACGATGGCAGACGGCAGAGGCCGCCTCAACGGCGACAACAACCTGCGTTCGGCGCTCTCCGAAGCTGCCTTCCTCACGGGCTGTGAGCGCAATTCCGACGTCGTCAAGATGACGTGCTATGCGCCTCTGTTTGCCTCCACCTACAACTACCGCTGGACGCCCAACATGATCTGGTTCAATGCGCGCGATATCATGCTCACCCCCAATTACTATGTTCAGCAGATGTTCGCGGGCAACACGGGCAGCTACACGCTCACCGACGTTGCGCCCGTCAATGAAGACAACGCGGGCGGCCTTCTCATCGGCGGCCACCGCACGGCGAGCGCCGTCACCTCCGTCAAGGTCAAGGATATCAAGACGGGCAACATCGTCTACTTCCACGACTTCAAGGACGGCATGGGCGACTGGAAGGTCTACCCCAACTGCCGCGGCGGCCACATCGAGGACGGCAAGCTCATCATCGAAGAGAGCGACGCTTTCAACGGCTTCTATTACGACGCGCAGGATTTCACCGACTGCGAAGTGGAGATCGACTTCAAGCGCCTTTCGGGCGAGCAGAGCTTCATCGCGGGCGTCGGCGTCAAGGATGTGCGCGACGCGGGTACGATGGACAGCGCAGGCTTCTCCATCTGCTGCCAGTACGGCAAGAACCACAAGGGTTACGATGTCTCCTTCGATAAGCGCGTGGACTTCATCCGCACCGTCTGTGAGATGATGGGCAAGGATAAATTCATCGGCTACAGCCCCGAAGGCAACAAGATGAAGCTCATCTACACGCATAAGACCTTCAACGCCTATCTCCAGAAGGACGGCCATTGGCACGAGATCCTCTTCAAGAACATCTGGAAGGTCAACGAGCGCGTCTTCAACAGCGTCACGGTCGGCGACGACGGCAAGATCTATTTGAAAGTCGTCAACGTCTCCGGGCAGGACGAGGAGATGGAGGCAGACCTCGTCAACTTCGGACCCAAGAGCAAGGTCACGCAGACGACGCTCTGGCACGAGGATCCCACCGTCATCAACGAGATCAAGATGAAGGCGGGCAAGACGCACAACATCGAGCCTACCGTCACGGAATACGCGCTCGAAGGCACCGCCCTGAAGGCGACCGTCAAGAACAATTCCGTCAACGTTTTCGTCATCGAGTAATTCGCTTCCAAGAAGCTCCCCGCACATGCGGGGAGCTTTTTCGACAAAGTTTTGAAAAACGCCGCCCCCTTCGCGGGGCGGCTTTTCTCATATTCGGTTTTTGCGTTCCATACAATAGAGCGATGCTGGAATTTCTCTCTCCGCGGCTCAAAGAGGCGGTGTCGCACGTCGATCAAGACGACCTCTTTGAACTGCGCATACGCACGGGGAAGCCGCTCTACGGCAACATCGGGGGAAGATATTTGCCTTTGGGGCGGTGCGGACCCGTAAAGATCGTGCAAAACGCTCTTCATCCGACGCAGGAGGAAGTGGACGATACGCTGTTTTCTGCGTGCGGGTATTCGGTGCATGCCGTCGAGAACGAGCTTCGGCAGGGTTATGTGACGGCGGCGGAAGGGGAGCGCGTCGGCATAGCCGGCACGTTTGTTTATGAAGGGGGAAGGGTGCTCTCGGTGAACTGCGTCGACTCTCTCTGTATCCGCGTGCCGCATGCGGTCAAAGGCTGCGCCGAAGAGATCTACCGCCGATGCCTTGCGGGAGGCTTACGTTCGCTTCTCCTGCTCTCGCCGCCCGGCAGGGGCAAAACGACGCTCTTGCGCGACCTTGCCCGCCTTGTGAGCGAGAGGACGGGGGCAAACGTCCTCGTGAGCGACGAAAGAGGGGAGCTTTCGGCGGGCGAGACGGGGCCGACGAGCGACGTCATGCGCTTTGCGAACAAGCTGACGGCGTTTACCGCAGGCATCCGCGCCATGCGGCCCGATCTCATCGTCACGGACGAGCTGCTTCCCGAAGACTACGAGGCGGTGCGGCGGGCGGCGGCAGGCGGCATCAAGGTGTTTGCGTCCGCGCACCTGACCCGCTACGAAGATGTTCCTTCCAAACTGTTCGACCGCTATATCCTATTGAAGGGCATCGGGGAGATCGGGATGCTGCTCGGAGAGGACGGCAATGTTTTGGATTAAAGTCGGTTTGGCTGTACTCATCGCAGCGTTCTGTACGGCGCTCGGATATTTTGCGGCGGGGAAATACCGGGCGCGAAAGCTGTTTTATTCGGAATTTACCCGCTTCAACGAGCGGTATCTCTCCGAACTCGGCTATGAACGGCGGCAGCTGAGCGCATTTTTGCGGGAGGGCTGTTATCACGGAGAATTTCAAAATGCCGTCGAGGGGTTCTGCGAAAAGAGAAGCGTCTCCGTCGGATATTCTTTTCTTTCCAAGGAGGAGCAGGCGGAGGCGGAACGGTATTTTCAGCAGCTCGGCAGGGGAGATTCGCGCACGCAGTCGGCGTTTTTCACCTCGCAGAAAGCGCGGCTCGAGCAAAAGCGCGAGGAAGCGGAGCGGGAGGCAAAGGTACGGAGCGAACTTTATCTCAAACTCGGGCTGCTTGCAGGGCTTGCGTTTGTCGTGCTCATCCTTTGATCGGGGGAACGGTATGGATATTTCCGTGATCTTCAAACTGGCGGCGATCGGGATCGTCATCACCGTCGTCTGCCAGGTGCTCAAAAAGTCAGACCGCGACGACATCGCGACGGTCGTCTCCATCGTGGGGCTCGTCATCGTGCTCACCGTTGCCGTCACCATGATCGGCGATCTGTTTGCCGCCATCCAAGAGATCTTCGGGGTGAGTTGATGCAGCTCTTTCAGCTTATCGGCATTGCGTTTGTGACGGGCGTCACTGCCCTGCTGCTCAGATCGACCCGCCCGGAGCTCTCCTTTGCGGTCACGGTGGCGGGGTGTATCATCCTCCTGCTTCTCATCCTCGACCTCGTCAAAGACAGCCTGTCGATTTTTGGCTCCATCGCAGAGGGAACGGGCATCGACGCCGCGCTCATCAAGTCGCTCCTGAAGATGATCGGCATCGGTTATCTCGTCGAATTCAGCGCGGGTATCCTGAACGATTTCGGGCAGAACTCCGTTGCGGACAAACTCATCTTTGCGGGAAAGATCGTCATCCTCGTCCTTTCCATCCCCATTTTGGAGAGCGTGCTCTCCCTTGTGGGTGCGCTCATCGGGTTCATCTGATATGAAAAAATTTACGCTGTTCATTTTGATCTTGCTCGCCGTTTTTGCTGCGACGGGGAAGGGGAGCGTGGTCGTCTATGCCGCGGGAACGGAAGACATCGAATCGGAAGCGGAGGAAGAACTTCAACAGAATATATCCGATTTATTGGATGAGCTCGATCTTCAGGACTTGCAGGAATATCTTGATACGTTAACGGAATTTCACGGCATCTCCGTAAAAGATAAATTAAAAGGGCTCATTGACGGCGATCTGTCCCTCGATTATAGCTCTCTCGGCAATGCCGTTTTACACACTTTTTTGGAGGAGATCACCCTGCTATTCCCTGCTTTTTCCGTTATATTGGCAGCAAGTCTTCTATGCGGGATCCTGAACTCCGCGAAAAGTGGGTTTTTGCATAGTACTATGTCAGACATAATTGGCTTGATCGCCCTGCTTGCCGTCGGGGCGTCCGTGCTTGCCTGTCTCGTCTCGGTGCTTTCCTCCGTGTTCTCCTCCGTGAAGGCGATGAAGACGCAGATGGAGCTCGTCTATCCCGTCCTCCTCACGCTCATGGCGGCGGGCGGGGGCGCCGTGTCGGCGGCAGTCTTTCGTCCCGCAGTCGTTTTTTTGAGTGACGGTATCTTGAATTTGTTTTCTTCCGTCGTCCTGCCCGTTTCCGTTGCCGTTCTCGTTTTGAGCTTTGTCGGGGATCTGTCGCCGGAGGTAAAGACGGAAAAGCTGGGCGATCTGTTCAAGAACATCCTGCGCTGGCTCATCGGGCTTTCGTTCGGTCTGTTCGGATTGTTCCTCACTGTGCAGGGAATCGCGTCCGGCGGATATGACGGCATTACCATCCGTACCGTCAAATATCTTGTTTCGGGCTCCGTTCCCGTGGTCGGCGGGTTCTTGTCGGGGAGCGTCGATCTTGTGATCGCGGGAAGCCTTCTTATCAAGAACGCGCTCGGTTCTTTTTCCGTGCTGCTGCTCGTCTCCGCGCTTTTAAAGCCGCTCCTGCTCCTTGCGGCGATGCAGCTTTTTCTGCGCATCTCGGCGGCTGCGACGGAGCCCGTCGGCGGCAGGATCCCGTCCCTTCTTTCGCGGCTCGCGGGGGATATGGGATATTATACCGCTTCGCTTCTTGCCATAGGGTTTCTTCATTTTCTTACGCTGCTGTTGTTTGTCTGCGGTTCGGGGGTGCTCTGATGCAGACCTATATTTTATCCGTTGCGGGTGCGGTCATCTTGTCCGCCGTTGTCTCTCTCGTCCTGCCGGAGGGCAGGCTCGCTCCTTTGATCCGCGGTGCGGCTAAGCTTATCACGCTTCTTATGCTCGTGTCTCCTCTTCTTTCTCTCTTTCGGGGAGAGGCTTTCTTTCAGAACAATGACACGGCTGCGGAGGAGGATCGTTTTCTTCTCTCCTGTACGCAGCTTGCGGAAACGAACGCGGAACGGGCGATCGGCTCCTGGCTCGAAGAGGAGTTCGGAGTGCTTGCCGAAAGCCGTGTGACGCTTGCGCAGGACGGGTCTTATTCGGCAAAAGAAGTCACGGTCTGCGTCACGGACTTTGGAATATCCGGGGAAGAGGCGCATATAGATATATCGCTGCAGATCGGGGAGGCACTGGAAAAGTGGTTCGGTTGTCCCGTGGAGGTCCTTTCATGAAAGATCTCAGGCTGCTCTTAAGGAAGAGGACGGTGCGCATCCTGCTCTTCGGTGCGGCGGGGCTCCTGCTGCTCGGTGCCGTATGGCGGGTGTTCTTTTCGGAGCCTTACCCTTCCGGTTACGACGAAACACAGGCAGAGGCGCGCATCTCCGCCATGCTCGAGCGGGTGGAGGGGATCGAGGACGCTTCCGTGATGATCGTCGAAGAAGAGGGAAAACCGGTCTCCTGCATCGTCGTCTACCGCGGGGAAGACAGCATCCTTTCCCGGATGCGCATCCTCGATATCGCCTCGTCTGCGCTTCATATCGCAAAGGAGAAGGTGCAGGTCTATCTTTCGTGACAGGGAAATATTTTTGAAGGAGTATAGAAAATGTCAAACACCAAAAAGATCGCGATCATGTCCACGCTTGTTTTGCTGCTCGCCGTGACTGCCGTCTTCAACTTCGTGTTGGCGGGAACGCCTGCGGACGCGGCGACGGACGCTGCGGCGCAGGACGACTATTTCACGAGTTACCGCACGGAGCGTCTGACGACGCGCAACGAGGAATTTCTGCAGCTTGACAGCGTCATAGCGGCGTATGCTTCCGATTCGGAGGAATACAAGGAAGCCGTCGCCGAAAAACAGCGCATGGTGGAGGTGATGGAGACTGAGCTCGTCATCGAGACGATGATCAAGACCATCGGCTTTTCCGATGCCGCCGTGGCGATCGGCGCGGAGTCGGAAAACATCAATATCTTTGTCAATTCGGGCGAACTTTCCGCAGAAAACGTGACGCAGATCTTCTCTGTGATCGAGGACGAATTGGGCATCCGCAACGGAAATATCGTGATCATGCCCATTTACGCGGAAAGCTGAGAAAAAATCGCCATAAAAATGCGGAAAGATAGTGGAAATTTAGGGAAAGATGTGCTATAATACCTCTAAGGAGAATGTATTATGGCAAGCATCAGGTATAATCCGAACGGACAAAAGGGCCGCATTTCCTATAATACGGACATTGTGAGCGGCATCATCGCGCTCAGTTTGCAGGAAACGGAAGGGATCGAGCTCGTTCCCTCCAAGAGCAAGGGCATCAAAGTCAACTTTGAAAAGGAAGGGATCTTTGCGGATATTTCCGTCATCGCCCACTATGGTTACAGTGTGCCGGAGCTTGCATTCGCCATCCAACAGACCGTCAAGCAGATGGTCGAGTCGATGACGAAATACCGCATCGCGAAGGTCGACGTCCATATCCAGAGCGTCGTCTTCCCCGAAGCGGCTCCGCCCGTTCCTCCCGCGGCAGAAAATCGGGAGCAGCAAGAAAACAAGTGATCGCGGGGCGGCCCGTCTGCAGCGCAGACGGGCGGCTCTTCGGAAAGGAGTACCATGAGAAGCCAGGCGAGAGAGGCGGCTTTTAAGATCGTCTTTGCGCGGGAGTTCGGCGGCGACTGCGACGGCAGGTTCGAAGCGAACGTCTATCATAAGGAAGGCCTCGGGGAAGAGGACCGCGCGTTTGCCCACAAATTGGTGGGGCTCGTAAACGAACATAAGGAAGAATTGCTTGCCGTGCTCGACGAAAAGGTCGAGCGCTTTGCGCAATACCGCATTTACATGGCGGACAAAGCGATCCTTTTGCTGGCGCTCGCGGAGATCAAATATGTGGATGACGTTCCCGCCGTTGTCTCGGTGAGCGAGGCGGCGGGGCTCGCGCGCAAATATTCCACGGAAAATTCCGCAAGCTTTGTCAACGGCGTGCTGGGAGGGATCATCAACCAATGAAGCTCATCGACGGAAAGGCCATTGCGGCAGAGATCCGTGCAGAACTCAAACTCCGCACGCAGGCTTATGAAGAAAAATACGGCAAAAAGATCGGGCTTGCCGTTGTGCTCATCGGGAACGACCCCGCTTCGCAGGTGTACGTCCGCAACAAGGTCAGGGCGTGCGAGGAGGCTGGCATCCGCTCCTTCCGTCACGACCTTCCCGAAGAGACGACGCAAAACCAGGCGGAAGAGCTCGTTTCGGCGCTTGCCGAAGACGAGAACGTCCACGGCATCCTCGTTCAGCTCCCGCTTCCGCGCGGATTGGACGAAAAGAAACTCTTGTCTCTCATCCCGCCTGCTAAGGATGTGGACGGATTTTTGGCGGAGAACATCGGCAGGCTCGCCCTCAAAGAGGAAGGCACCGTTGCCTGCACGCCGCTCGGCGTCATGGAGATGCTCTCCCGCAGCAATATTCCGGTCGCGGGCAAGCGCGCCGTCGTCGTGGGGAGAAGCAATATCGTGGGGCGGCCCATGGCGCTGCTCCTTCTCAACGCCGACGCGACGGTCACCGTCTGCCACAGCAAGACGAAAGATCTTTCAGAAGAATGCAGGCGGGCGGATATTTTAGTCGCCGCCATCGGCAAGCCGAAATTTATCACGGCGGATATGGTCAAAGAGGGCGCCGTCGTCATCGATGTGGGGATGGACCGCGACGAGAACGGCAAGCTCTGCGGCGACGTCGACTTTGAACACGTCAAAGAGAAGGCGTTCGCCATCACTCCCGTCCCCGGCGGAGTGGGACCGATGACCATCGCCATGCTCCTGAAAAACACCTGTGACGCGGCGGAGCGGGCGCAAAGATGAGCGCGCTTCCCGTCCAATACAAGACTTATCTGACTGCCTTCGAGGGCATGCTCGAAGCGTATTGCGCGCGGCTTTCCTGCCCGCGCGGGCTTGCGGATGCCATGCGCTATTCCCTGCTTGCAGGCGGGAAACGGCTGCGGCCCGTCCTCTTTCTTGCGGCGCTCGACGCATTCGGTTGCGAATGGGAGAGGGAAAACGGGCTTGCTCTGGCGCTCGAGTGCATCCATACTTATTCCCTCATCCACGACGATCTTCCCGCGATGGACAACGACGATCTGCGCCGCGGCAAGCCTTCCAGCCATAAGCAGTTCGGCGAGGGCAATGCCATCCTGGCGGGAGACGCGCTGCTGAGCGAAGCGTTTACCCTCTCCGTGGCGGCGGCAAAGGATGAGCCGCACCGCCGCGCCGCCGAACTTCTGGCGCATGCCGCTGGGGCGGAGGGCATGGTCGCGGGGCAGTTTCTGGACCTTGCCTGCGAACGCGATGAAAATGCAGGCGAGAGGGAACTTTCCTTTATCTATGAAAACAAGACGGCGCAGCTCATCCGCGCGCCCCTCATGATGGCTGCTGCCATTGCGGGAAGGAATGAGGCGCCGATGAAGGAATTTGGCACCGCGCTCGGCATCCTCTTTCAGATGACGGACGATATCCTCGACGTCAAAGGAGAGGGGGATAAGATGGGCAAGACGCTCGGGAAAGACGAGCAGGAACACAAGCTCACCTGCGTGCGTGTTTACGGGCTTTCCGGGGCGGAACGCCGTGCGGACGCGCTTGCAGATCGATGCGGAGAAGCGCTTTCCAAGGCGGATGCGGATATGAGCTTCTTTTGGGAGCTCGTGGCGTATGTCCGCGAGAGGGATCATTGAAATATGAGAGAGATCGAAAACGGGGAGCTGAAAAGTGCTTCCCTTTCTCAATTGAAGGAACTTTGCGGGGAGCTGCGGGAGGAGATCCTTGCGACCGTTTCCCGCTGCGGCGGGCATCTTTCTTCCAATCTGGGGGCGGTGGAGCTCACCGTGGCGCTGCACCGCGTCTTCGACTTCCCGCGCGATAAGATCGTCTTCGACGTCGGGCATCAGTGCTATGCGCACAAGCTGCTCTCGGGCAGGGCGGGCGCGTTCGGGACGCTTCGGCAGGAGGGCGGGCTTTCAGGCTTCCCCAAGCGCAGCGAGAGCGAATACGACTGCTACGGCACGGGTCATGCGGGCACCGCCATTTCGGCGGCGCTCGGCTTTGCCAAAGCGCGCGATCTCAAAGGGGAGGGGGGAGCTGTCATTGCGCTCGTCGGCGACGGGTCCTTCAACAACGGGCTCATTTACGAGGCGCTCAACAGTCTTAAAATTCTGAATACGCGCATCCTCATCATCCTGAATGATAACGGGATGTCCATTTCCGAGACGGTCGGAAGCATGGCGGCGGTTCTCAAAGAGATGCGGGAAGGCGCCCAAGATGCCGGTGCCGTCGAGGGGAGTCAAAACGCCGCGCGGCACGATGGGGAAACCTCCATCCCCGAAGATGACGTAAGGCTTTTCGAGCATTTCGGGCTTACTTACATGGGCGTCGTCAACGGGCACGATATGGCCGAATTGCTTGCCTCTTTGGAGCAGGCAAAGCATGCCCTCGAAAAGGGGAGCGTTCTCCTTCATGTTCATACGCGCAAGGGGTGCGGGCATGCGTTTGCGGAGCGCGCTCCCACCGAGACGCACGGCGTCGGCGCGGGCGGCGGCGCGGAGTATTCCCGTGCCCTCGGAGAAGAACTGACGGCTTTGGCGGAAAGGGACAGCTGCATCGTCGCCGTGACGGCGGCGATGACGGACAGTCTCGGCCTTCGCGGGTTTTTTGAAGCGTTTCCCGAGAGAGCGTTCGACGTCGGCATCTGCGAGGAGCATGCCGCCGTGCTTTCCGCGTCTCTTGCGGCTGCCGGGATGCGCCCGTACTATGCCATCTATTCGACATTTTTGCAGCGCGCCTATGACGAGATCGTCCACGACGTCTGTGCGCAAAACCTGCCCGTCGTCTTCTGTATCGACCGGGCAGGCGTGACGGGAAGGGACGGGGAGACGCACCAAGGGGTCTTCGATCTTTCCTACCTTTCCCCGATCCCCAATCTCACCGTCGCCGTTCCCAAGAATATTTCCGAATTCCGCGCCATGCTGCGTATGAGCGTTCACATGGACGGTCCGCTTGCCATCCGTTACCCGCGGGAGGGCTCGGAAGGGGCGGAATTGCCTGAAAACGCCATCGAAATCGGGAAATTTGAGGTTTTGCATAGTACTATGTCTGACATAGTATTGCTTGCGGCTGGGGAGCGCTGCCTGAATCTTGCCCGCCGCGTGCTTAAACGCGCGCAGAATGAGGGGCTCGAGCTGGCGCTCGTCAATGCGCGCTTTGTAAAGCCGCTCGACGAAGGATTGCTTTCCTCGCTGAAAGCGCATACCGTCATCACACTCGAGGATAACGTTCTTGTCGGCGGTCTGGGGGATGCCGTTGCCCGCTTTTTCCAAAATTCGGGAAAAAAAGTCATTTCGTTCGGCTATCCCGACGCTTTTATCCCGCACGGGGCGCCCTGCGATCTGATGCGGGAGTACGGGCTCGACGAAGAACGCATTCTTGCCTGTGTGAGGGAGCAGTATGCGTGCCGATAAGTTCTTTTCAGATCGATTCGGCTCCCGTACCAAATCTGCCGAAGCGCTGAAACAGGGGCTCGTCCTTCGGGACGGAAAGGTGCTTTCGCCCGATTCCGAAGTGAGCGAAGGGGATGCGTTCGAGTTTCTTTCCCCCGAGGAGCAGTTCGTCTCCAACGGCGGCTATAAGCTCGCCCGAGGGTTGGATGTGTTCGGGGTAGACGTCTCGGGGAAAACATATTGCGATCTCGGCGCCAGCACGGGCGGTTTTACCGACTGCCTCCTGCAGCGAGGCGCGAAGGCGGTCGTCTGCGTCGACGTGGGAGAGAGCCTGCTCGCGCCCTCCCTTGCGTTAGACCCCCGTGTTACGGTTTTGGACAACACCAACGCGCGGTATCTCAAACAGGAGGACCTTCCTTTTCCCGTGGACGGCGTTGTCTCCGATCTCAGTTTTATCTCCTTGTCGCTCGTTCTTCCTGCCGTCAGAGATATTTTGCCCGAAGGCGGTAAGGCGTTCGTGCTCTTCAAGCCGCAGTTCGAGTGCGGGGGGAAGGGGCTTCAAAAGCGCGGCATTCTTCCTGTTTCCCGCCATGCGGCGCTCTTAGATGCGTTTTACGATACGGCTTCGGCGCTGTCGCTCCCGCCGCAGAAGATCGTCAATGCGCCCCTTCGTCCGCAGAAGAATGTCGAATACGTCGTCCTTTTGCAAAAGGGCGGGGAAGCTATCCCCAAATATCGGTTTTTGTCGCAAGCGGCGCGGCTCATATGAGGTCGGCGCAAAATTCTTACCGTGAAAAACCGCCTTCCTGCATAGGACGGCGGCAAACAGAACGGTTTCCCGAAGCAGGCATGGGTAGATCCGTGCTTGTTTTTGCTTATATCACACAAACGGCATCAGGTCAAAGCCCGATGCCGTTTGATCGTTTTTTATCAGGCGCTTTTTGCTCTTATAAAACTCTCACGCGGATGACGCCCGAAACGCGGCGGATGAGTTCGACCGCTTCGGGGCTCAACGTATCGTCGAGATCGAGGACGAGATAAGCGTACTCGCCGCGGCTCTGATCCTGCATGTGGGCGATATTGACGCCCTGGGAGGAGACGATCGCAAGGATCTTGGACAAGATCTCTTTGACGTTCTTGTGATGCACGCACACGCGGGAGACGCTCGTTCTCGGCATGGAAACGGCGGGATAGTTGACGCTGTTGGTGATATTGCCGTTTTCAAGATAATCGGTGAGCTGCTTGGCTGCCATATAGGCGCAGTTGTCTTCCGCTTCGGGCGTGCTGGCGCCGAGGTGGGGCACGCAGAGGATATTCTCGCGGCCCAAAAGCTTCTCATCGGGGAAGTCGGTGATGTAGCGGGAGACTTTGCCGCTTGCAACGGCTTCGATCATGGCGTCCGAATCGACGAGATCGCCGCGCGCGTTGTTGATGATGACGACGCCGTCCTTGCAGGCAGCGATGGCGTCTTTTCCGATCATGCCCTTCGTCGCGGGCGTGAGGGGAACGTGCAGCGTGATGTAGTCGCAGTTTGCAAAGATCGCGGAAAGCTCCGAAGTGAACTTGACGCGGTTATTGATGAGCCAGGCGTTCTTGACGGAGATGTAGGGGTCGTAGCCCATGACGGACATGCCGAGGTCGATCGCGGCATTGGCGACCATCGCGCCGATCGCGCCGAGACCGATGACGCCCAAAGTCTTTCCGAGCACTTCCTGCCCCGCAAACTTGCCTTTTCCCTTCTCGACGAGCTTTCCTACGCCCTCCTGTCCTTTGAGCGACTGCACCCAGTTGGCGCCGTCGACGACCTTTCTGCCGCCGAGGAAGAGCTCGCAGAGGACGAGCTCCTTCACCGCATTGGCGTTGGCGCCGGGCGTATTGAAGACGACGATGCCCTGTTCGGTGCATTTCTCGATGGGGATGTTGTTGACGCCTGCGCCCGCGCGCGCCACGGCGAGCAGATCTTCGCCGAGGGGATAGTCGTGCATCGCGAAGGAGCGAAGGATGATGCCTTCGGGGTTTTCGACGCTGTCGGAATACTCATAGCCGCGGAAGGTCTCGTCGGCGATGGGGCTGATGGAATTGAGCTTTAAGATCTTCATTTGTTTTCCTCCTCAAACTGCTTCATGTACTCGATGAGCGCCTTGACGCCTTCGACGGGCATCGCGTTGTAGATGGAGGCGCGCATGCCGCCCACCAGCCTGTGACCCTTGAGCGAGACGAGCCCGTGCTCCGAAGCGCCTTTAATGAAGGCGGCGTCGAGGTCTTTGTCGGGAGTAACGAAGGGCACGTTCATGATGGAGCGGTACTTCTTCTCCACATGGTTGGAATAGAAGGAGGAGTTGTCGATGAAGTCGTATAAAAGCCCCGCCTTATATTCGTTGACCTCATTGATGGCTTTGATGCCGCCGAGCTTTTTCAGACGGCGAAGCACGAGCGTCGCCATATAGATGGAAAAGCAGGGAGGGGTGTTGTAGAGGCTGTTGTTCTCGTCCTGCACCTTCCACTTGAGCATGGTGGGGCAGATGGGAAGGGGATCTTGGATGAGATCGCGCTTTGCGATGACGAGCGTCACGCCCGCGGGGGCGAGGTTCTTCTGTGCGCCCGCATAGATGACGCCGAACTTTTTGACGTCGATCTCACGGGAGAGGATATCGGAAGACATATCGGCGACGAGGGGCGCTTTCGTTTCGGGGAACTCCACATAGCGCGTGCCGAAGATGGTGTTGTTTGCGCAGATGTGCACATAGTCGGTGTCTTCGCGGAAGGGGATCGCCTTCACGTCGGGGATATAGGTGTACGTCTTATCCTCGGAGGAAGCGACGCATGCGGCGTCCCCGTAAATTTTGCCTTCCTGGAAAGCTTTCTTCGCGAAATTGCCCGTGACGACATAGTCCGCCTTCCCCTTGTGCATGAGGTTGAGGGGAACGGCTGCGAACTGTTGGCTCGCGCCGCCCTGCACGAAGATGACCGCATAGTCGTCGGGGATATTCAGAAGTTCGCGCAAAAGCGCGCTCCCTTCGTTGACGATCTCTTCGAACTTCTTGTTGCGGTGCGAGATCTCCGTGACGGACATCCCCGTGCCCGCGAAATCCAAAAACTCCTTCTGCGCTTCCTCAAGCACTTCGAGGGGCAGTGCGGAAGGGCCTGCGGAAAAGTTATAAGCTCTCATAATGACCTCCCTGAATTATAAAATTATTCGCAGAAACCGTATAAAACAGGCGTTTCCCGCGTATAAGTTACTAAATTCTATTATAGACCTTCCCGCCCTGTTTGGCAAGCATTTGACGACATTTTTTCGGGGTTCCTGCCTGATGCCGCAAAATATGGGCAAAATCGCAAATTCCGCGTAAAATGTGGGGAAAAGATATTTACTTTTATGCGTTTTTCGTGTAAAATAAAGAAAGGTATGCGCTTTGCGCGCCGATCTTCGGAATGCTTCACGCCGAGCGTGAAAAGATAAAAAACAAGATAAATTCGTCCGTGCGGGCACAAAACAGGGAAAGGAAAACTCTTTTCTCTCTTCTTTGTCGTGCCCGAGGGCAAAGGAGCCATTTTTGGAGAAAGACAAGAAACAAGAAGGACGGAGCGCCATCGAACTTGCCATTTTGAACGGCATCGAGGCGTATAACCGCGAACAGGCAAAAAAGAATGCGGGGGCCGCCGCAAAGAGCGAAGAAAAGCAGGACGCAAAACTCTTCGGCAAAGAGGCGATGGAAGAGGCGGGGCTCAAGCCCAAACGCCGCTCCCGTGCAAAGGGAAAGGGGACCAAGCTCCCCGAAAACAAAGAAGAGGGGAAACAGCCTGCAAAAGAGCAGTCCGTAAAACAGCCCGTAAAACAGCAGCCCAAAAAGCGCGGCGAAAAGGCACAGGCTGTTCCCGCTGCCAAACAGAACGCAAAAGAAAAGCCCCCTCAGAAGGAGAAGGGACAGCGCGGCAGAAAGAAAAAGCCCGTCAAAGTGCTCTTCTTCGGCGGCGTCGGCGAGATCGGCAAGAACATGACCGCCATCGAGTACGGGAACGACATCATCGTCATCGACGCGGGCATCATCTTCCCGACCGAAGAGATGCCGGGCATCGACCTCGTCTTCCCCGATATCACTTATCTCGTCCAGAATAAGAACAAGATCCGCGGCGTCTTCCTCACGCACGGGCATGAAGACCACATCGGCGGCGTGCCTTATCTCATGAAGGAGCTCGATCCTTCGACGCCCGTGTACGGCTCCAAGCTGACATTAGCGCTCGTCGACAACAAGCTCCGCGAACACCGCCTCAATAACGTCGTCGAACAGACCGTCGCGCCCCACGACCGCATCAAGGCGGGGTGCTTCACCGTCAACTTCGTCAACGTCAATCATTCCATCGCGGGGGCAATGGCGCTCGCCGTGGAAACGCCGTACGGCATCATCTTCCACAGCGGCGACTTCAAGATCGACTTAACGCCCGTTGCGGGCAGGCCCATCGACCTTGCGGAGATCGCGGAGTACGGCAAGAAGGGCGTGCTCCTTTATCTCGGGGAGTCGACCAACATCGAACGCCCCGGCTACACGATGAGCGAAAAGGTGGTGGGAACGACGCTCGAACATCTCTTTGCGGAGAACGCCGACCGCCGCATCATCATCGCGACGTTTGCTTCCAACGTCCACCGTCTGCAGCAGATCATCGACATTGCCGTCAAGTTCCGCCGCAAGGTGGCGTTCTCGGGGCGCAGTATGTTCAACGTCGTGGAAGCCGCCCTCAAGATCGGGGAGATGACCATCCCCGAAGGCGTCATCGTCGACGTCGAAAAGACCAAGAATTATTTCGACCGCGAGATCGTCATCATCTCTACGGGTTCGCAGGGCGAGCCCATGAGCGCGCTCACGCGCATGGCGGCGGGCGAATTCAATAAGGTGACCATCGGCTCCAACGATACGATCATCATCTCGGCAAGTCCCATCCCGGGCAACGAGCGCATGATCTACAGCGTCATCAACAACCTCTACAAGAAGGGCGCCAAAGTCGTGTATGAGAGCCTCGAAAAGATCCACGTCTCGGGTCACGCCTGCCAGGAAGAGCACAAGATCCTGCACACGCTCTTGGATCCCAAGTTCTTCATCCCCGTGCACGGCGAGTACCGCCACTTAAAGCGGCACGCCCTGCTTGCGGAAGAGCTCGGCATGAATTCTTCGCGCATCTTTATCCCCGATATCGGCAACTGCGTCGAAGTGACGGACGATAGCCTGCGCCAGGGGGAGAGCTTCCCTGCGGGCGCGCGGCTCATCGACGGCGAGGGTTTTGAGGACTACGGCAAGAGCGAAGTGCTCAAAGACCGCCTCAGGATGTCCGAAGAAGGGCTCGTGGTCGTCTCCGTCGTGCTCTCAAACGGCGTCGTTCTGGGCGATCCCGACGTCGAATGCCGCGGCATCGTCTTCCAGGACGAACAGAACGCCATGCGGGAGCTTAAAAATATCGTCGAAAAGACGCTTGACAGCGTCAACGCGCAGACGGCGTCTTCCGACATTGCGGCGGCTTTGAAGCGCGCCGTCAAGAACCATCTCTTCAAGAAGACCAAGCAGTCTCCCATGATCCTTCCCATCGTGCAGGAGCTGTAAGAAAAAAGACCGCGCATGCCGCGGTCTCTTGCTATGGACGAACTCTTTGAACAATTATACGCTCTCCGTGAGGAGGCAAAAAAGGGGCGCGATCCCACCGCGCCCGACGAAACGTTTTCTTATCTCCTTTCCGCCGTGCGTGAGAGGGCGCCCGAACGCATCCTTGAGATCGGGGCGGCGGAAGGGCTCACTTCCTGCGCGATGCTTTTGACGGAGCCCAAAGCCCGGCTCACCGCCATCGAACGCGACGCGGAGCGGGCAAGCAAAGCGCGCGAAAATTTCCGCCGCTTCGGCGTTGAGGCGCGCGCCGTGCTCCGCGAAGGGGATGCGGGGGAGATATTGCCGCTTCTACAAGGAGAGTACGATCTCATCTTCCTCGACGGACCCAAAGTGCAGTACCGCCGCTATTTTTCCGACTGCAAACGACTTTTGAAGAAGGGCGGCGTGCTGCTTTCGGACGACGTGCTGCTCTTCGGCTGGGTGGACGGTTCCGTTCCCGTGCCGCACAAACGAAAAATGCTCGTGGAGCATATCCGGGAATACCTCGAACTTTTAAAAAGCGATCCCGATTTTGAAACGGAGGTACTGTCCATCGGCGAAGGCCTCGCCGTGAGCGTGAAAAAAACGTGAAGCCGCTTGTCTTTCTCAACGGGCCGATGGGCGTGGGTAAAAGCACCGTCGCGGCCCTTTTGCAGCAAAAGTTCGACCGCTGCGCCTATCTCGACGGAGATTGGTGCTATCGGGTGCATCCCTTCCGCGTCACGAAGGAAAGTAAAGCGCTCGTCCTTCATAATATCGCCTATCTTCTCGACGGCTATCTGAAAAGTCCCGACGTCGATCTTGTGCTCTTTTCCTGGGTGATGAACAAACGTGAGATCCGGGACGCCGTTCTTTCCAAGATGACGGAACGGGGGAAGTGCCTCTTCGTGACCTTGACCGCCTCGGAAGAGGCGCTTACGAAGCGCTTTGCAAAGGACATCGCAGCGGGGCTCCGCACGCAGGAGGGCTTAACCCGTGCGCTTTCCTATCTGCCCGATTACAAAGCCGATTTCGGCGGCCTCAAACTGATCACGGACGAAAAGACGCCCGACGAGCTCGCCGAGATCGTCAAAGAGTATATTTCGACCCATCGGGAGGACTGACATGACAAGATGCGAACTGCTTGCCCCCGCGGGCAATCTCAACAAATTAAAACTTGCATTCTACTACGGGGCGGACGCCGTCTATGTGGGCGGCAAGAACTTTTCCCTGCGCACCTTTGCCGATAATTTCACCGACGAAGAGCTTGCGGAGGGCATCGCTTTCGCCCACGCGCGCGGCAAAAAGGTGTATGTCGCCGTCAATATCTTCGCCCGCAACGCGGACTTCGCACAGCTTCCCGGATACTTCCGCACATTGGAGCGCATCGGGGCGGACGCCGTGCTCGTCTCCGATCTCGGCGTCTTCCGCGCGTGCAGAGAGGCGGCGCCCTCCCTTCCCATCCATATCTCCACGCAGGCAAATACGACGAACAGTCAGTCTGCTGCCATGTGGAAGGAGCTCGGTGCGAGCCGCGTGGTGCTTGCGCGCGAACTCTCCTTAGAAGAGATCGCAAAGATCCATGAAGAAAACCCCGACCTCGAGCTCGAAGCCTTCGTGCACGGGGCAATGTGCATCTCTTACAGCGGCAGATGCCTGCTTTCCGACTATCTCGACGGCCGCTCCTCCAACCGCGGGGCATGCGTGCAGGCGTGCCGCTATCGCTATGAGATACGGACGCAGGAGTGCACAAACGACGGATGGACGGAAGTGCAGGAGGACGAAAAGGGGACTTACTTTCTCAACAGCAAGGACCTCAACATGAGCGCGCATTTGAGCGAGCTCGAAAAAGCGGGCGTGTGTTCCTTCAAGATCGAGGGGCGCATGAAAAGCGAATATTACCTGGCGACCGTCGTCAATGCGTACCGCCGCATCCTGGACGGAGGCGATCTTCAAGCGCTGCAGGAGGAGCTCTCCTGCGCCGCCCACCGCGACTACACGACCGCCTATATGCTGGGCGAGAACGGTAAGACGGTCTCCTACGACAACTCGCAGACCAAGGGAACGTGCGAGTTTATCGCTGTCGTCAGGGGCTATGAAAGCCCCGAAAACGGCTCCGAAAGCGGCTCCGGAGATGGCGCCGGACGCTGCGGCCGCCTATATGCCGAAATGCGCACGCGCTTCTATGAAGGCGACGTCCTCGAGATCCTGTCTCCTTCGGATGCATTCGGGAAAGAGATCACCGTCACCCATATGAAGGACAGCACGGGCGCCCCCTGTGCGGACGCAAAACGCGTGCAGGAGATCGTCTCCTTTGACTGCCTTTACGCGCTGCACGAGGGCGATATCCTGCGCAGGAGACGCTGAAATGCGGTGTCTCTTTCTCTATCACGAAGGGAGCGGACGCGGCAAAGCCGGGAAAAAGCTGCCCTACATCAAAAGGCGCCTGAAAAGCGTCTATTCGCAGGTGGATGCCGTAAAGACGACAAGCCCCGAAGAGCTGACCGCACGCGTAAAAGCGGGGCTCTCCGCATACGACGCCGTCCTTTTTTCGGGCGGAGACGGCACCTTCAACGACGTGTTGCAGGCGGCAGAGGGGAGCGGGACGCCGCTCGGCTATCTGCCGACGGGTACGGTCAACGACGTCGCGCGCTCGCTCGGCATCCCGAGGAGCGTCAAGGGGGCGCTCGGCGTCATCCTCGAAGGGAGAGCGGAAAAGCTCGACTGCATGAGGGTGGGGGAGCGGCGCGCCATGTATATCGTCGCGGCAGGGGCTCTCACGAGCGCCACTTACAATACGCCCCAGCCACTGAAACGCGTGATGGGGGCGGCGGCTTATGCTGTGGAAGCCATTTTGCACGAACTTGATTTCCGCGTTTTTCCTTTGAAGATCGTCTGCGACGGGAAAGAAATGCAGACTTCCGCCGTGCTCGTGTTCGTGCTCAACGGGCGTTCGGTCGCGGGCTGGCGCATCAACCGCAATGCGAGCATGAAGGACGGCAAGCTCGAAGTCGTCGTCATCCGTCAGGCGACAAAGCCAAATCTTTTCCAGAAACTCACCAAGTACTTTTCGCTCGCCTCCCTCTTCCTCTTCGGCTGCAGGGTGAAGAAAAAAGATATTGCGGTGATGAGCGGAAAACGCATCCTGATCGAGACGGAGCAGGACGTTACCTGGGATTTTGACGGCGAAGAGGGCGTGAAAGGGAACATCGAGGTGACGGCGGAACGGGGCAATGTAAAACTATTCGTGCCGCGCGGAAAAAAAGTATAAATTCACGGCGAAAAACGCTTGCTTTTTGCGCGCGCTTTTCGTATAATAGTTAAGCGTTGTGAAGCGCGGCATGCTACTGTGGCTCAGTCGGTAGAGCAGCTGATTCGTAATCAGCAGGTCGCCGGTTCAAGTCCGGCCAGTAGCTCCATAAACCCCATATATTGTAGTTGTATTGCAAGTATAACCACAATATGTGGGGTTTTTCTTTTATGATAAATTTGATTTTCATCGATATTTCGCCTGATTTCCGCGCGATCGGCACGTTGAGGCCGATCAATATCCTTACCGACACCCTCCATGCGGATCTCTTTTACATCTTATCTGCAGCTTCTTTCGGATCCTGCCCGTCTTTGTCACGGTCGTTTGCGGGGTCCTTTTGCAACTCCTTTGTGGCGTAGATTGCCGCATTCTCCTTACAAGCAGATCTGTTCTCGTCCGTAAAAGAGACGGGAGGGGCGCCATGCGGCACCAACTCCCGGGCAAAGTCGGGGAGGGGCTTGACACGGCGGCGCTCCCATGATACAATGCTGCCATGAAACGATATCCCCGCCGTGGCGCACTGGCGATCTTTATTTACTGCATCCTTGTCCTGATGCTTACAGCGGCAGTTTATCTGCTCGTCTTAGTCTTTCGCGGCGAAGCGATACTCGATCACTCTCTTCTCGGGATCTTTATTTCCGTTTTGATTTCGATCGGCCTGATCGCAGCCGCAGCGGTCCATCTTGTCGGGATGTTCCGAAAGACGATCGCCTTTTCCGAGACCGACCTCTCCGTCAAAAGCGATGTGGAAACGACAGGAACGATCCTTCCCGTGCGTTCCGCCGAACTTCTGCTGTCCAAGATCAAAACACGATGACCCGCTCCCCAAAGCGATCGACAGTTATTTGGCACATAGAGAGGGCGCCGCCCGTTCTCTGAAAAAACAATGAACAGGAGAAACTCCATGAAACCGATCGTTTATCCCGCTGTCTTTCATCAGGAGGAAGATGGATATCTCGTAGAATTTCCCGATCTTCCCGGCTGCATCACCTATGGAAAAGACCTTGTGGAGGCATTTCTGATGGCGGGGGATGCCCTCAAGACTTGGCTGAACGATCCGACCGACGAATATCCGGCTCCTACGCCCTTAACAAAGATCGAAAAGCAAGAAGGAGATCGCGTTCAGCTCGTCCGCCCTGCGCTATACAGAACAGAATATGCGAAGCGGTATTGGATCGGGGAAGCGATCGAAAAAGGGCTTGAGGAATGTAAACTGACTCAGGAACAAGCATGCATCATCCTTGGCGTCAGACCCGACTATCTGAAAGACATCCTTTCCGGGAGTATTCTGCCGGCACACGACATGGCGGAGCGCATCGCTCTTTTATTGAAATTTGACCCGAACATCTTCTTTCTGGACACCGAGGAAGCGTAAAGACTGCTAACAAGAAAAAAACTTTTCCGAAGGGTATTGATTTTCGCTCCACGGTTTGCTATAATAGGTTTATTAAAAACAATAGGGGGAAAACTATGGCATTAAAACTCAACAAAGAGTTCTTCGGCGTTGTGATGGCTCCCAAAAAAGAGGAAGTCTATCCCGGCGGCGGCGTGCTCTATCCGCGCGTCATCGAATTGCACTATGCGGGGGAAGAAAATGGGACGCTGCTTGCGACGTTCGATCACTCCACGCTCAAAGAACCGCCCGTCTCGCCCATCTATGAGAGCACGGACGGCGGCAAAACGTGGTCGCACCGCTCCGACATGGCAGACACCAAAAACGGCTGGGGTATCCGCTTCCAACCCGTCCTCTTTGAGCTTCCCAAGCAGTGCGGCGACCTTCCCGCAGGCACGCTGCTCTTTTCGGGCAACTCCGTACCGCTCGACTTCCACGCGACCGAACTTCAGCTTTATATCAGCCGCGATCACGGCAGGACGTGGGAATACCGCTCGAGCTACGCGGTGGGCGGTCCTCCCATCGAGCAGAATTTTGACGAGCTCGGTCCCGTCTGGGAACCCTTCATCTACCTCAACAAGGAAGGAGATATCACCATCGTCTTTACGGACGAGCGTCCGCATACCGACAGGCGGCTCAATCAGACGCTCGCCGTCATCAGCTCAAAAGACGGCGGCAAGACGTGGGGAGAGGAGAAGCTCGTTGTCGCCATTCCCGACGGTGTACACCGACCCGGCATGGCGATCGTCACGCAGCTTCCGAACGGCAAATATTTCATGTGCTATGAGATCGTCGGCGAGCCCGACTGCGACGTCCACTTCAAGATGAGCGACGACGGCATGGACTTCGGCGATCCCGCTTCGTGGGGGACCCGTCCCGAAACAAAGGAGGGGAAGTTCGTCGGAAGCATGCCATACTGCCTGTGGACGAAGAACGGCGGCCCGAACGGCACCATTATTTTGAGCGGAAAGCGCGACAGCGGCTGGCTGGGATTGAGAGACCCCGGGAACTTCCTTGTCAACTATAACCTCGGCGAAGGTCCCTGGGAGCAGGTGCCGATGCTCGTTTCCTACGACTCCCGCATCCATCAGGCGGGGTGGAGCATGGGTATGGCGGTCATCGAAGACGATACCAAGCTCATTCAGCTTGCGCCCACGCAGATGGATCCCGTGCTTCTTCAGATCACTTACGGTCTTGCCTCGATGGAAACAACGGAAGACTAAATTTTATAACGAAAGAGGGCTGCGATATAGTCGCAGCCCTTAAATTTTATACCGAAATTACATTTTTCACCATTTTACATAGTACTATGCGTGACATAATATATCCGATTTCACTGATTAAATGAGCGTTTCGTATTCTTCATAGAGCACATCCGACTCCGAACGCAGCGCCTCCAATTTTTCGGTGATCTCTTGGACTGCCGTATAATCGGCAGCGCGCGCGGCAAGTTCTTCGTTGAGGGAAGCTTCTTCCGCCTCCAGCGCTTCGAAGCGCTTTTCGATCTCTTTGGTGCGCTGCTTGCGCTTTGCGTCGCGCGCTCTGTCTTCTTTGGAGCGGTATCCCTGCACGGTCGCTTTCTCTTTTTCCGCCTTTTCTTTGAGGGGGGCAGGCTTTTTCTCTGTACTGCGTCCGTCCAGAAATTCCCGATAACTTCCCGAGAAAAGAGTGAGCGCGTTATCCTCGATGAGTGCGATCTTGTTTGCGATCGCCTCGATGAAGCGTCGGTCATGGGAAACAAAGAGGATGGTGCCTTCAAAGCGCTTCAGCGCCTCTTCGAGCGCTTCGCGGGCGGGAAGATCGAGATGGTTGGTCGGCTCATCCAGAAAGAGGACATTGCCGCGGCGGCTCTCGAGAAGGGCGAGTTCCAGCTTCGCGCGAAGCCCGCCCGAAAGTTCTTTGACCTTTTTACCCACATCCTCCGCCTCGATGCCCGCCTGCGCGAGCAGCTTGCGCGCGTCCGTCTGCGTCATAAGACTGTTCTTGCCCCAGAAGGCGTCGAGCACGCGGTCCTCGGGATCAAGATCGGCGTTCTCCTGATCGTAGTAGCCGATGCGCACGAATTTGGCGTGCTGCACGCTGTCGCTCTCATGAAGAAGATACTTCAAAAGCGTCGTCTTGCCCGTACCGTTTTCGCCTGTGAGCGCGCATTTTTCCCCGCGCAGAAGGGTGAAGTCTGCGTCTTGGATGAGCAGCTTTCCGTCGATGCGCAGATCGAAATGATGCGCTTCCACGACGCGCTCATAGGGCTGCGTGTCGTATTCGAAGACAAAGCGCGGCGGCTTGGGGGGAGGCACGGGCTTCTCCAGCTTTTCCATGCGCTCCAATTGATTGACGCGCGAAAGCGCGCTCTTTGCCGTGGTGGCGCGCACGAGGTTGCGGTCGATATAGTCCTGAAGCTTGGCGATCTCTTCCTGCTGCTTTTCATATTCGCGCCATTGTTGTTTCAGGAGCTCTTCCTTCAGCACTTTATACTTGCTGTAATTGCCCTTGAAAGAGAGCACCTTTCCGCGCTCGAGCTCCAGCGTGCGCGCAGTGAGGCGGTCGAGAAAGTAACGGTCGTGGGAGACGATGAGCATCGCTCCGCGATAGGACGTGAGATAATCCTCGAGCCAGAAGAGCGTCTTGATGTCGAGGTGGTTGGTCGGCTCGTCGAGAATGAGAAGTTCGGGCTCCTCCAAAAGCAGACGGCAAAGTTTTAAGCGCGTCTTTTCCCCGCCCGACATCGTGGAGACGACTTGATCGTACATCTCCTCAAATCCCATGCCGTTGAGGACGGTGCGGATGCGCACTTCAACATGATAGCTGTCGCGCGCGTCGATGCGGCGCTGCAGGCTTTCAAGCTCGGAGGCAAGCGAAATGCGCTCCTTCTCATCGGCGCGGGAAAAAGCAGCCTGCGCCTGTTCGAGGCGGGAGATGAGACGGCGATCCTCCTCAAACACTTCGCTCATCGCAGAAAAGACGGTGCCTTCCGATTCCAGCCCGCCGTTCTGAGGAAGATAGCCGATCTTAAGGCCGTTCTTGCGGAAGACGTTGCCCTCATCGGGCGTGAGTTCGTTAAGAAGCAGCTTTAACAGAGTGGTCTTGCCTTCGCCGTTGCCGCCGATAAAGCCGACGCTCTCGTTTTCATGCAGCGCAAACGAGACATCCTGCAAGATGGGGACGTCGCGATAGGCAAAGGAGACATGTTCAAAAGAGATAAGCATACTTTTCTCCGTGTGAGAGATGCTGATAAGATGAAAGAAGCAAAATTGCTTGCCGCCGTACGGGAGGCGGAGGAAGCGCTCAAAGGTGCTTCGCCGAGAGCGTGCGCCAAATGGGTCAGGCGCATTTTTGTCCTCAAAGCGCGGCTGCTTCGCGGCGGATGAACGGCGCCAAACTTGCCGCCGTCAGAAGTCCCATGAAGGGATGAACGCCTTCTTAGCGCTCTCTTTTTCCTGCGTGAAGATGGTCTCAAAGCCGAGCGCTTCCGCATAGTCGAGCACGCGGCGATATTCGCGCGCGGTGACGGGGCGGGCAAGTTCGGGGAAACCCTCGATCTCGCCCATCGGCGTATATTGCCGCATGAGGGAGAGGGGCACTTCCCCGGGAAGCACGCCCTTCAAAAAGTCAAGTACCTTCAAAGAGTCCGAGGTGCACATGGGGAGCACCAGATGGCGGACGATACAGCCCGAAAGCATTTTTCCCGTTTCATCATAAGAGACGGGCTTTTTTGCCATAAAGGCGACCGCCTCGCCTGCCCGCTCGAAATAGTCCTTTCTCCCCGTATAGCGCTCGGAAAGAGCGGGGGAGCAGAATTTGAGATCGGGCAGATACACGTCGATCAAAGGGTCGATGCGCTCGAGCACTGGAACGAGGGCATAGCCGCTCGAATTGTAGACAACGGGCACGGAAGGCCGGTAGAGGGAGAGCGCTTCCGCAATGAGATCGGAGACGTGGTCGGGCGTCACGAGGTTGATATTGTCGGCGCCCATCTTTTCCAATTCTCGGAAGATCTCGGTCAGCTCTTTGGGGGTCACGCTCTTGCCGCGCTTGGCGCGCGAGACTTCGTAATTCTGGCAAAAGACGCAGCGCAGGGAACAGCCGCCGAAAAAGACCGTCCCGCTCCCGTTCTTGTGGGAGATGGGCGGCTCTTCGAAGGGATGAAGATAGTACTTCGCCACGGTGAGCCCCTTCACGCCGCAGCGGCCGAACGTCTTTTCTCTGTCCGCCCCGCATTGAACGGGGCAAAGCCTGCATTCCATAGGGCGATTATAACATCTTGCTTTTGAAAAATCAACTTCCTTTGCAAACGCAAACACAATTAGTTGACTTTTGACAATTTCGCGATTATAATCGATGCGTAAAACGAACGGAAGGAATTACGAAAGCATGAGAAGATTTTTTTCCAGCGAAAGCGTGACGGAAGGGCATCCCGATAAGGTGTGCGACCGCATTGCCGACACCATTTTGGATGAACTCATCACAGGAGACAGCGAAACGCGCGCGGCCGTGGAATGCTGCGCCGCCTACAATACGCTCTTTATCACGGGCGAAGTCACGAGCAGGGCGAGAGTGGACTATTCTGCCGTTGCCCGCAAAGTTATCCGCGAGATCGGCTACACGACGGGCGATTTCGCCTTCGACAAGTGCAATATCATCGAACTTATCCACGGGCAGTCGCCCGACATTGCGCTCGGCGTCGATTCGTCTCTTGAAGACAAGACGGGGGGAGAGGCAGCCGACCGCCTCGGCGCGGGCGATCAGGGCATGATGTTCGGCTATGCCTGCCGCGAGACGGAGGAACTGATGCCGCTTCCCATCATGCTTGCGCACAAGCTTGCAAAGAAGCTTACAGGGCTTCGGAAGGACGGCACGCTCTCCTATCTCCGCCCGGACGGCAAGACGCAGGTCACCGTGGAATACGACGGCAAGACGCCCGTCCGCGTGGATACGGTGGTACTCTCCACCCAGCACGACGCCGAAGTCTCGCAGGAGCGCATCGCGGCGGACATGAAGCAATATGTCATCGGCGCGGTCATCCCCGGACACTTCCTCGACGAAAACACGAAGTATCTCATCAACCCCACGGGCAGATTCGAGATCGGCGGACCGGAAGGGGACTCGGGCCTCACGGGCAGGAAGATCGTCGTCGATACCTATGGCGGCAGATGCCCGCATGGCGGCGGAGCGTTCTCGGGCAAAGACCCCACGAAGGTGGACCGCAGCGCAACATATATGGCGCGCTACATCTGTAAGAATGTGGTCGCCTCGGGGCTTGCCGATGAGATGGAGCTGCAAGTTGCCTATGCGATCGGCGTTGCCCGCCCCGTTTCGGTGTTCGTCGATACCTTCGGCACGGGCAAAGTGGATGACGAGACGCTTGCCGAGATCGTCAAAAAAGAATTCGATCTCCGCCCCGCCGCGATCATCGAAACGCTCGGTCTGCGCAAGCCCATCTACGCGGAAACCTCTGCTTACGGGCACTTCGGCAGAGAGGCTTTCCCCTGGGAGTGCACCGACCGCGCGGAAGCCCTCAAAAAATATCTCGAATAAAATCAAGCGCTCTCTCCAAACAACAGGAGGGAGCGCTTTTTACGTTTTACGAAAAGCCAAAAAATAGGCAGATCATTTGCCTTCATTTACATGGGTGAGACCGTATTCCATGATCTTGGTCACATGATCGTCGTCAAGGGAATAGCGCACTTCCTTGCCTTCCTTCACGCCCTTCACGAGTTTTGCCCCGCGCAGCACGCGCAGCTGATGGGAGACGGCGGAATCGGTCATTTTCAGCGTTTCGGCAAGTTCGCCCACATACATATCGCGAAGCTGCAGGCAGCTCAAGATCTTCGCGCGCGTCGGGTCGCCGAACATCTTAAAGAGGCTTGCAAGCTCATAGAGGGTATCGTCGTCGGGCAGCTGCCGCCTGACAGACTCCGCCGAAAAGAGTTCTCTCTCATCCATGTTCCGCCTCCCGTTTGCGCCGAAAACGCAGCAGTATATTTGAACGTGTTTTCAAATGTTCAATAAATAGTATAGCGCAGGACGGCCGATTTGTCAACTGATTTTGGAAAAAAGAGGCAAGTTTTCATGCGGAAGACGAAAGCAAGAGAGCGGAAGACGCAAGAAAGAAGCCCGCGAGGCGGCACTCTTTTGCCGCCCCGCAGGCAAAACTTGAAGTTCACTTTCGTTCCAAAAAGATGCTCACGATCCCACATACGAGCGCCGCAGCGGGGAAGACGATCCACCCCGGATGCCACAAGTCTCCTAAAATGCCCATCAAAAGATAGGCGAGCGTCGCGCAGATCATGATGGCAGAGGAGATCTTCCCCGCAAGCCGCTCGCTCTTTGTTTCCGCCGCATCCTCCGCTTCCGCGTCTTTCAGATAGGGATTCGCCTGTAAATGGCGCTCCCAGCCGATGCCACCGTAGATGAGCGGCACGCACCCGAGCGCCGCTGCAATACAGCCAACCGCGAGAAAGACGACAAACAGTACTTCCGCATAGCTGCGCACGATCCAGCCCTCCGTAAAGAGCGCCGCGCCCAGCAAAAATACCGCGATCCCCGCTATGACGGTGCAGCGGAAACGCGCAAACGCACGGCTGTCGCTTTCATTTTTCAACCGCGGCACAAACTGCGTCGTCACGCCGCCGTAAATGAGAAGGGGAACGCCTGCCAAAAGGCCTGCAAAGAGGGCACCCAACGCAACGGCGGAAACATAAGGGGATTCCCACAGACAAAACAAAAGCGTCAGCGCCGCAGTGCCGAGCAGAATGACGCCGATGCCGCCCGCGATGAGCGCCGCCATCGCAGGGGAGGGAATGGGGGAGGGGTGGTGCGTATCTTCCGTTGTCTCCTCCGAGCCTTGCGTTTCCATAGAGGCGCCCGCGCTCTCTTCCCGATTGTCCGTCCTGCCCGTACCGCGCAGGAGTTCATCCACCGTCACATGAAAGATATTTGCAAGCGGGATGAGCTGTGCCGTCTCGGGGAAGGTCTCGCCCGTTTCCCATTTGGAGATCGTGCGGTTGGTCACGCCCACCTTCTCCGCAAGCTCCTGCTGCGTCATGCCCGCGCCGCGGCGCAAACCGTATAGATAATTTCCAAATTCATTCATAGACCGACCTCGCGTTTTTTCTTCATTTTACAAGAGGAAGAGGGCAAAGTCAAGGCTCCGCGCTTCCTATTTGCTCCCGTCGGGCGGGAATGGACTCCCGTCTTGCGGGAAAGCACGGAAAAAGGGCCATCCGAAACGGACAGCCCTTCAAAAGGAGCAAATTATCGGCTGGAAGAGGGGACGGGCGCACCTGCGGGAGCTGCTTCGAATGCATCGGTATCGCGGCGCCTGTCTTTGCCCGTAAAGAAGAGGGCAACGGTGCCGGGACCGACATGTGAACCCGTGCAGAGGTCGTAATACTCGATGACGATATTGGAAGCGCCCATGTCGCGCAGCATTTCGGCAAGCGCTTTGGCGTCATCTTCGCAGTCGGCATGCGTGATGAAGACGGGCGCGGAAACGTCGTCCACGCGTTCGCTGTATTTGCGTGCAAGCGCCATGAGCGCCTTCTTTCTGCCGTGTTCGCGACCTTCGAAGACGATCTTGGCATTGGTGCTGCCGTCCGCGCGGAGCACGGGCTTGATGTTGAGCAGCGTTCCTGCGATCGCAAGCGTCGTCGAGATGCGCCCCGTGCGCTTGAGATATTTGAGATCGCCCACCGTGAGATAGCTGTTCACCTTATAGGCATTGACGCGCGCCCACTCGGCACAGGCTTCGAGGCTTTCGCCCATGTCGCGGAGCGAAGCGACGCGAAGCGCGATCGTGCCTTCGCCCATGGAAGCATTCTTGCTGTCGACGACTTCGATCTTGCGCTCGGGATAGCGCCCTTTCAGTTCCTCGGCGGCTCTGACTGCCTGCTGATAGGTGCCGCTCACGCCCGAAGAGATGAGGAGAAGGAAGACGTCTTTCCCCGCTTCCAGCACGGGAACGATCGCATCTTTGATATGTTCCTCGGAAAGAAGGGACGTCTTGACGTCGGCGCCGGCGCGCATATCGTCATAGAGCTGCTTTGCGGTCTCCTCAAAGGGGACGTTCTCATCGAAACAGAGCCGTTCCTCGCCGTCGACGAGATAGTGATAGGGGATGACGGAAATGTTGTGTTCCTTGCGAAGCGCGGCGGGGATGTTTGCTGCAGAATCAACGATGATCTCAAACGAAGCCATATGACCCTCCATGATCTTTGCTTTTTCGGGAGGCGCGCCTGCACGCACCTGCCCGCTGACATCTTTAGTTTATCCTTCTTGCATGCAAAATTCAACCTATTTCTTTGAAGGGCGGCTCTATGTCTTTCTTTGTTCGTTCTATTGCATAAAAAACGCACTCTACTGAGAGTAGAGTGCGTTTTTTAAGGTCTTCTTTCCGTCAACGAATAAGAGAAAAAGTATCTTCGAGGGGTTTTCGCTTCTTTTTGCGGATCTCATATCCTTCCGCCGCATAGCCGACGGCAACGATATGGGGGATGCGCACTTTTTCGGGCAGTCCTAAAATTTCGCGCAGCTTCTTTTCGCTGCGCCAACCGAGGATGCAGGTCGAAAGCCCCGCCGCGTCGGCGGCGAGCACGAGATGCGCCGTCATGATGCCGATGTCGTTGTGCAGAAAGTCGGTGTTCTTGAAGCGGCTCCCGACCGTCGCCGAAAGGTTGCCCGTGCCTTCGAGCACGACGACGAACGCGGGGGCGTCCGATGCGAATTTGTTCATGCCGAGATCCTGCACGCCCGCCGCAAGCTCTTTCGTCTTCTCTCCCGTGACGGCGAGGAGCTTCCACGGCTGGCTGTTGCAGGCAGAAGGCGCGAGCAGCGCAAGGCGGCAGATCTCCGTTAAAAGCTCATCCGAAACGGGTCTGTCCGGATCGAAAGCGCGGCAGCTCTGACGATGCAGATACAATTGTTCGATGTCTTTGAGTTCCATGATGTCCTCCAAGATAAAATAAGGCGCGGCGAAGCGCCGCGCCTAATTCGTTTTTTACTTTGCAAGGCTCTTCTTTGCCTTTTCGACGACGTTTTCGACCGTGAAGCCGAACTGTTTGAAGAGCAGGGGCGCAGGGCCGCTCGCGCCGAACGTGCTCATGGCAACGATCTCACCCTTGTCGCCCGCATACTTATACCAGCTGTAAGGGGAACCCGCTTCCACGCACACGCGCGCCTTGACTGCGGAGGGGATGACGCTCTCCTTATACTCGTCGGACTGCTTCTCGAATTCTTCGAAGCAGGGCATGGAGACGACGCGCGCCTTGACGCCCTCTTCCGCAAGCTGTGCCTTTGCCTTGACGCAAAGCTCGACTTCCGAGCCCGTGGCAAGCAGCAGAACATCGGGCGTGCCGTCACAGTCGTCGAGGACGTATGCGCCCTTCAATGCCGCAAGACCGCTGTTTTCGTACTGAGGCAGGTTCTGACGGGTGAGTACGAGCGCGGTGGGCGCGGTGCCCGTGAGCGCGGAGATCCACGCCGCCGCCGTCTCCTTGCCGTCTGCGGGACGATACACCTTCATGTTGGGGATGGAGCGGAGCGCGATGAGCTGTTCGACGGGCTCATGCGTCGGGCCGTCTTCGCCGACGCCGATGGAGTCGTGCGTCAGGATGTAGACGACGGGGATGTTCATGAGCGCCGAAAGGCGGATGGCGTGTTTGCAGTAATCGGAGAAGATGAAGAAGGTCGCACAATAAGCGCGGAGACCGCCGTGCAGCTGCATGCCGTTGGTGATGGCAGCCATCGCGTGTTCGCGGATGCCGAAGTGCATGTTCCTGCCCTCATAGTGGCCGGGAGCAAAATCGCCGTAGGTGACGGTATCCGTATTCTTCATATCGGAGAGGTTGGAGGGAGCGAGGTCCGCAGAACCGCCGATAAGTTCTGGCACGAGCGCCGCGATCTTGTTGAGGACGACGGAGGAAGTCTGGCGGGTCGCCATCGGTTTCTCCCACTTGAAGAGGTCTTCGACCTTGGTGAGATCGACCATCTCGCCGCTCATTGCCGCTTTGTATGCCTTGGCAAGCTCGGGATATGCCTTTTCGTATTCGGCAAACATTGCCTTCCACGCCTCTTCCTTCTCCGCGCCGCGCTTACCTGCTTCTGCGGTGTGGGCAAAGACTTCGGCGGGAACGTCGAACGCCTCCGTGCAGGGCCAGCCGAGCTTTTCCTTGGTCTTTTGCAAATTCTCGACGCCGAGAGGAGCGCCGTGGCACTTGTGGCTGCCCTCAAGCGGGGTGCCGTAGCCGATCTTGGTCTTGCAGATGATGATGGAAGGCTTGCTCTTTTCCGCCTTCGCCTCCTCGATCGCCTTTGCGATGAGAGCGACGTCGTCGGGATGAGAGACGAGATCGACGTGCAGCACCTGCCAGTTCTGCGCCGCAAAGCGCATGCCGACGTCTTCCTTGAAGGTGATGTCGGTATCGCCCTCGATGGTGATGTCGTTGTCGTCATAGAAAAGGATAAGTTTTCCGAGCTCGTGCGTGCCCGCAAACGAGCAAGCTTCATAGGAGATGCCCTCTTCGAGGCAGCCGTCGCCGCAAAGCGCATAGGTGTAGTGATCGACGACGGGGAAGCCCTCGCGGTTGAAGACGGCGGCAAGGTGCGCCTCCGCAACTGCCATACCGACGGCATTCGCGATGCCCTGGCCGAGAGGGCCCGTCGTCGTCTCGATGCCGACGGTGTGGCCGTACTCGGGGTGGCCGGGCGTCTTGGAACCGAGCTGACGGAAGTTCATGATGTCTTCCTTGGTGAGCCCGTAGCCGTAGAGATAGAGGAGGGAATAGTCGAGCATGGAACCGTGGCCCGCAGAGAGCACGAAGCGGTCACGATCGTCCCACTTGGGATCCTTGTTGTTGAACTTCAGAAAATTCTGGAAGAGGGTATAGGCGATGGGCGCAGAGCCGAGCGGAAGCCCGGGATGACCCGAATTTGCCTTTTGGATGGCCTCCGCCGAAAGGATGCGGATGGCGTTGATGGTGAGCTGATCCATGATAGTTACTCCTTATTTGATATAGTTTTCGAGATTTTCCGTGAGAAGAAAGCTTTCGTAGCCCGAAAGGAAGGCATACAGTTCCTTTGCAATGATCTGATTGCCGCCCGTGCGGTTGCTTTCCACATTGATGGGGAGGATGGGTTCGTGCAGGCTCATGCGGACGAGCGCCCAGCCGTCGCCGTGCTCCCCGTCGAAGTTGATGCGCACGCCTTCGAAGTTATTGGGCGCGGGAGAAAGATAGGGCGTTTTCCCGACGTACTCCTGAAGATCCTTCAAGAGCCCTGCGCCGAGCGTCTTGAAGTCGCACCCGGGCACGAATTTCAGCCTGATCTCGGCCGCTTCCCGAGGCTCGGGCAGGTCGGCAATGAGCGCCATGAGGTCTTTCCCTTCCTTCGCGCACTTTGCGAGGGCGATGAGGAGCCGCGTCACGAGATAGGCGCCGTCGTCGAGGAAGTAGTTTTCCTTCAAGGCAGCATGACCGCTCGTCTCGATGGCGAGAGGGGAATACTTGCCCTCCGCGTTGAGGCGCTTGCTCTCGTTGATGACGTTCTTATACCCGCGCTTGAAGCGGTGGTGCACGCCGCCGTGCGCCGCAATGAAGGACGCGAGCCCGTCGCTCGTCACGGAATCGGTGACGATATAGGAGCCCGGGTGCTCTTCGAGCAAGATCGCGGAAATGAGCGCGATGAGGCGGTTGCGGTTGATCTCCTCGCCGTCCGAAGAGACTGCCCCCGCACGGTCGACGTCGGTATCGAAGATGATGCCGAAATCGGCATGATTCTCTTTGACCGCCGCGCAGACGGACTGCATCGCCGTCTCGTTCTCGGGATTGGGGATGTGGTTGGGGAAGCTCCCGTCGGGTTCCAGAAACTGCGAGCCCGTCGTGTCCGCCCCCAAAGGCTTCAAGACGAGGTCGGCATAAAATCCGCCCGCGCCGTTGCCCGCGTCCACGAGGATGCGCTTTCCCGCAAGGGGCTTCTCCATGCCCGTCGCCGCGCGCACCTTTTCCACCAGGTCGTTCGCGTACTTGGGAAGATAGCTCCGCTTTTCCTGTTTGCCGCCGCCCGCAGGGAATTCTCCCTTTGCCGCGATCTCCAAAACTTCGGAAAGGTCGCTGCTTTCGAGGCCGCCTTCTTTGACAAAGAATTTGAGCCCGTTCTTCTGATAGGGCAGATGGCTCGCCGTGATCATCACCGAAGCGTCCGCGCCGAATCCGTCCTGCAGCAGCATGAACATGGACGGCGTCGAAGAAAGCCCCGTGAGGAGGACGTCCCCGCCGCAGGCATTCACGGCATCCGCAACGAGCGCCGAGATGTGACCCGCCGAAAGGCGGGAATCATGCCCGACGGCAATGACGGGCTGCGCCTTTCCCGACTTCTTCGCCGCCCAGACGTAGAACGCCTTCGCGATGAGAGTGACGGCTTCGTCCGTCAGTGTGACGGGATCGTCCTTGACGCCCGCGATCGCAGTCCCGCGCACGTCGGTCCCGTTCTTGAGTTGAAACAGTTGTTCTCTTGTCATAGTCCCCCTTCTTTCGCGCGCAGATTTGGGAATGCGCGCCTTATCAGAAGTATTATACCTTGTGACGGCGTGTTTTTCAAGACCTTTTTGCAAAAAAGTCGGGTGCATTCCCACAATTTTTCCAAATATTCTTGCCTCTTGCCACGAAATATGGTATAATCGACCTATCGATACGGGCAGAGCTTGCGAAAATTCGCGCAATGCAGGGTTTCCCGTCGGGAGAGCGGAGAGTAACATGGCATACAAATTCACACTGTCGACCGATTCGACCTGTGACCTTTATCACGACTTTATCGTCGGGAACGACATCAAGTTCGTCTCTTTGACCTTCACGGTGGAAAAGGACGGCAAGATGGAAGATCATCTCGACAACTTCACCAATTATCAAGAGTACGTCGATTTTTACAACGAGCTTCGGGCAGGGGCATTTTCGCGCACTTCCATGCTCAACTATGAATCGCACTACGAGCACTTTTTGAAGCTCGCCAAAGAGGGCGCGGAAGATGTTGTGCACTTCACGATCTCGAGCGGGCTTTCCCCGACCAAGACGGTCGCCGCAAAAGCCGCCGCCGAAGTCAGGAAGGAGTATCCCAAGTTCGAAGTGTATGTCGTCGATCCTCTGACGGCGACGGTGGGGCAGGGCGCGCTCGTGCGCATCGCCCTTCAGGACCGCAACGCGGGCAAGACGGCGAAAGAGGCGTACGAACACGTCAATTCGCTGAGGGAGCATATCCAGCACTTCATCGTGGCGGACGATCTCAACTACTTAAAGCGCGGCGGAAGGCTGTCTGCCGTTGCGGCGGCGGTGGGGGGCGTGCTCTCCATCAAGCCCATCATCTCGTTCGATAAGGAAGGCAAGCTCTTCGTGCTCGACAAAGTGCGCGGCACCAAGAAGGCGATCTCCTATATCAAGGCGAAGATCGACAAAGAGGGACCCGACCCCGAATATCAATACGTCTTCATCGTGCATACCGACAATTCTCCCTGCGCGGAAGAACTTGCCCAATATGTCCGCGATAAGCTCGGCATCGAGCCGCACGTCTCCATCATGGGGCCCGTCATCGGTTCGCACGTCGGCCCCAACGCATTCGCGCTCGGCTATATCTCCAAGAGCGAACGCAACGAATTCTAACACAATATAGATCACGGTCGCCGGAGAGGGGAAGAGAGGAACGTCTCTTCTGCCTTTCTTTGCGGTCTTCGGTAGTATTTTTAGGAGCATTTTATGGCAAAGGAACAGCAATTCGTATCGCAGATCGCCGACATCGAGTCGGACTTCCCCCAGTGGTATTCGGACGTCGTCTTAAAGACCAAGCTCGTTGACTACGGCCCCGTCAAAGGCACGATGGTCATCCGCCCGTACGGGTACGCCATCTGGGAAAATATCCAAAAGGAGCTCGACAAGCGCTTCAAGGAGACGGGGCATGAAAACGCTTACTTCCCGCTCCTCATCCCCATGTCCTTCATGACGAAGGAGGCGGAGCACGTCGAAGGATTTGCGCCCGAAGTCGCCGTCGTCACGCACGCGGGCGGGGAAAAGCTTGCAGAGCCGCTCTGCATCCGCCCGACTTCGGAGACCATCATCGGCACGATGTACGGCAAGTGGATCCAGTCTTACCGCGATCTTCCCGTCCTCATGAACCAGTGGGCGAACGTCATGCGCTGGGAGAAGACCACCCGTCCCTTCCTTCGCACGAGCGAGTTCCTCTGGCAGGAGGGCCACACCGTCCACGCCACCGAAGAGGAGGCGATGGAGGAGACGATGAAGATGCTCTCCGTCTATGAAGAGTTCGCAAAGACCTGCCTTTCAATGCCCGTTCTGACGGGTAGAAAGACGGAGAAGGAAAAGTTCGCGGGCGCCGTCGCCACCTTCGGCATGGAGGCGATGATGCACGACGGCAAGAGCCTTCAGGCGGGCACTTCGCATTATCTCGGGCAGAATTTCTCCAAGGCGTTCGAGATCAAATTCCTCGATAAGGACGGCGTGCAGAAGTACGCCTTTACGACGAGCTGGGGCGTTTCCACCCGCCTCATCGGCGCGCTCATCATGACGCACGGCGATCAGCGCGGCCTCGTGATGCCGCCCGTCGTCGCACCCGTGCAGGCAGTCATCGTGCCCATCGCGTCAAAGAAGGAGGGCGTCCTCGAAGCCTGCACCGCGCTCAAAGAGCGCCTCCAAAAGGCGGGCGTCCGCGTCGTTCTGGACGATACCGACAACTCTCCCGGCTGGAAGTTCAACGAGTGGGAGATGAAGGGCGTGCCCGTGCGCATCGAGCTCGGCCCGCGCGACATCGAAGCGGGCAAGATGACCGTCTGCCGCAGGGATACCCTCGAAAAGGGCGAACTTCCCCTCGAAAACGCGGAAGAGGGCGTCAGGGCGCTGCTTCACGAGATCGCGGAAAATATGTATGCCGCCGCCAAGAAGCGCATGGAACAGCGCATCGTCGACGCAGTGACGCTCGACGAGCTTCTGAACGGCGTCAACCGCGGCAATTTCGTGCGCGCCGGCTGGTGCGGCTGCCGCGAGTGCGAGGATAAAGTCAAAGAGTTTGCCCAGGCGACCGCGCGCGTCTATGCGAAAGAAGATACCGCAAAGACCTGCGTTGCCTGCGGGAAGAAGTCGGCGCACACCATCGTGTTCGCGCGCGCCTATTAAAGAGTGAGAATGCCCGACGGGCAGGAGTGAGATCGTATGAAACACACCGATATTTATGACGTATTGAAACGCCCCGAACTGTTGGGGCAGGAAGTGACCGTCTGCGGCTGGGTACGCACCTTCCGCGATTCCGCCGCCGTCGCCTTCTTGGAACTTGCCGACGGCACGAGCTTTCCCCGCCTGCAGGTCGTCATCGACAAGAATGCCCTGAAGGTCGATCCCGAATGCACCAAGCTCGGCGCTTCCGTCTCGGTGAAGGGCGAAGTCGTCAAGGCGTTCAAGGGGGAGGGGCATGAGCTCAACGCGAAGGAAGTTGCGCTCCTCGGCAAATGCCCGCCCGAATATCCCATCCAGAAGAAGCGCACGACGCTGGAATTCTTGCGCGGCATCCCGCACCTGAGGCTGCGCACCAACACCTTCAACGCCGTGTTCCGCGTGCGTTCCGTCGCGGCGCAGGCAGTGCACCGCTACTTCCACGAGCACCGCTATTACTACGTCCATACGCCCATCATCACGTCGAGCGACTGCGAGGGCGCGGGGGAGATGTTCCGCGTCACCACCCAGCCCTACAACGCCAAGTATGAGAGCGAGCAGGACTATTACAAGAACGACTTCTTCGGCGTCAAGGCGGGGCTCTCCGTTTCGGGGCAGCTCGAAGGCGAAGTTGCCGCGATGGCGTTCAGCAAGATCTACACCTTCGGGCCCTCCTTCCGCGCGGAGAACTCCAACACGACAAGGCACGTCGCGGAGTTCTGGCACATCGAACCCGAAGTCGCCTTTGCGGAACTGCCCGACATCATCGAGATCGCGGAAGATATGGTCAAATATCTCATCCGCGCCGTGCTGGACGAATGCCCCGATGAGATCGCTTTCTTCGACAGCTTTGTCGAAAAGGGGCTCAAAGACAAACTCGAACACGTCGCATCGAGCGATTTCGTCGTCTGCGATTACACGGATGCCGTCTCCATTCTTCAAAAGGCGGACGTCAAGTTCCAATACCCCGTCGACTGGGGCTGCGACCTTCAGACCGAACACGAAAAATACCTCACCGAAGTCGTCTTCAAGCGCCCCGTGTTCGTCACCAACTACCCCAAGGAGATCAAGTCCTTCTATATGAAGCAGAACCCCGACGGTAAGACGGTGGCGGCGACCGACCTTCTCGTCCCCGGCATCGGCGAGATCATCGGCTGCAGCGAAAGAGAAGCGGACTACGACAAACTGCTTGCCGCGATGAAGGCAAGAAACATGGACATCTCCGCCTACAAGCAGTACCTCGACCTGCGCCTCTTCGGCAGCGTGCCGCACAGCGGGTTCGGGCTCGGGTTCGACCGTTTCGTCATGTATGTGACGGGCATGGAGAACATCCGCGACGTCATCCTCTTCCCCCGCACGGTCAACAACATCATGTAAGAAGAAGCTCCCTTTTCCGGGGAGCTTTTTTGCTTCCGTTCCTTGACAGACGGCAGGGCAAATGATATAATACGCAAAGCAACAACTTTACACAAGGAGCATCTTATGGACAAGGTTTATGTGGGAGCCGCGTACTACCCCGAACTGTGGGATTTGAGCGAGGTGGACAAGGACATCGAGCGCATGCATGCTGCGGGCGTCAACGTCGCGCGCATCGGCGAATTCGCCTGGAGCAGGATGGAGCCCAAGGAGGGGGAATTCGACTTCTCCTGGCTGCATGAAGTCGTCGACAAGCTGTATGCGGCGGGCATCGACAGCATCCTCTGCACGCCCTCCTGCACGCCGCCGCGCTGGCTCTTCAAGAAATATCCCGAGACCATCATCGTCGATTCCTACGACCGCCGCGCGGAGATCTCCTCGCGCTGCCACCCCTGCAAGACCTCGCCCGTCATGCGCGAGAAAAACCGCATCATCACCGAACAGCTCGCAAAGGAGTTCGGCTCGCATCCCGGCGTCATCGGCTGGCAGATCGACAATGAGATCTACCCTTACGGCGCAGGCTGCTACTGCCCGCTCTGTAAGAACGCCTTCCGCACCTACCTGAAAGAAAAATACGGCACGCCCGATAATCTCAACAAGGCGTGGGGGATGTACCGTTGGTCGCTCAACTACGATAGTTTCGACGACGTCGATCCGCCCCGCTTCGATCAGTGGAAGCACCCGTCGCTCGAGACGGAATGGCGCCGCTTCCATTGCAAGCAGATCGTCTCCTACGTCGAAGAGCAGGCGGATGTCCTCCATCGATATACAAAGGCGCCCGTCGGCACGGACATGATGGTCACCAACCTTCTGAGCTACTATGAAATGAACAAAAAGCTCGACGTCATCCAATATAACCATTATGAGCCTGCAAAGTTACTGCCCGACACCAAATTCTCCTTCGACTTTTTGCGGCCCATCCTGCCCCGTCCCTTCTGGGTGACGGAGACGCAGGTCGGCTGGAACGGCGGCAACGTCGCTTTCTTCGGCTACCGCCCCGAAGGCAACTGCTATGTCAATACCTGGATGCCCATCGCGCTCGGCGGCGAGATGAACGAATACTGGCTCTTCCGCGCCCACCCGCAGGGGCAGGAACTCGGACACGGCGCGCTCTATTCCACCCCGGGGAGAGCATACCGCGTGACGGAAGAGGTCAAGCATGCCGCAGATGACTTTGTAAAGTGCGCAGACTTCTTAAAAAAGAGCAAAGTCGTATCCAAGATCGCCATGCACTATTCTTCGACGGCGGTCGGTCACTTCGCATCCGCGCCCATGCTCGAAGGCTTCGACTACCGCCGCACGCTCGTGCAGAACTTCCACGCCGCCTTCCGCGATACCAACATCGACCTCATCGACACGCAGCATTCTCTCAATGGCTACGATGTCATCCTCTCGCCCTTCCTTGCGACGGTGGACGAAAACGGTCTCAAAGAGCGCATCGTCGAGTGGGTGAAGGCGGGCGGCACCTGGATCGTCGGCCCGATGAGCGACATCTACGACGAAAACACCTGTAAGTATGTCAATGCGCCCTATTCCTTTGTCGAAGAGCTCGCGGGCGTGTATGTGAAGTATCAGAAGCCCGTTGCAAACGACGTCTTCAAGGCGCGCTTCGAAGACGGAACGGACTGCCCCGTCTCCATGTGCTACGACGCCTTCGAAGCAAGAGATTGCAAAACGCTCGCTTCCTACGCTGGCGACGAATTTGACGGGCTAGCCGTCATCACCGAACGCAAGATAGGGGAGGGACGAGTCATCCTGCTCGGCAGCGTGCCTTCCAAAGAAGCGCTCAGAAAACTTGCGGGCGTTTCCCCCGTCGCCGAGGCGAGCGAAAATCTCGTCCTCGTCGAGCGTTCGGGCGAAGAGAACGGCATCATCGCTCTGGAAACCGAACACAAAGAGGGCTCGCTCACGTTGGACGGCACTTATACCGACCTTCTGACGGGAGAAAAGATGGCGGGTACCGTCAAAGTCGCGCCGCACCGCGTCCTTGTCCTGAAAAAGGCGTAAAGGAGGCTTCCCATGATTTACGAAAAAGTCGATCTTTATCGATATTTCGGCAAAGAACGGGGGGAACGGGCGGAAGGGTACCTCACCGCCTATGTTCCCGATCCTCTCGTGCCCGAGATCAAAGCAAAGCTGCGCCCCGGGATGCTCGTCATCCCCGGCGGCGGCTATTGGTTCCGCTCGGGGCGGGAAAAGGAGCCCGTTGCCCTTGCCTATCTGAGGGAGGGCTACTGCGCGTTCACGCTCGACTACTCCGTGCAGACGCTCTTTCCCGTCCCTCTCCTCGAAGCCGTGATGGCAATGATCTATCTTCGGGAGAACGCCGCAAAATACGGGCTCGACCCCGCGCATCTCGCCGCGATCGGCTTCTCTGCGGGCGGACACCTTGCGGGGATGCTTTCCATGCTCTGGGAAGAGCCCGAGATCGTCTCGGTTTTGGGCGACAGAGTGAAGGATGCGCGCCCCGACGCCGTCGTTCTCTCTTACCCCGTCATCACGATGGGGGAGCGGACGCACGGCGGCACGCGCGACGTCATCACGGGAGGACGCGAAGAACTGTTGCAGCGCCTTTCCCTCGAAAACCGCGTTTCCAAGAAAGCGGCTCCTGCCTTTCTTTGGCATACGCAGGAGGACGACTGCGTTCCCGTGGAAAACTCCCTCCTTTTGGCTGCGGCATACCGCAAGGCAGGCGTTCCGTTTGCCATGCACATCTTCGAACACGGCCCGCACGGGCTGAGCCTCATCTCCCCCGAGACGAACGATCAGACGGAATACGATACGCAGCTCGCGCCCGTGGGGAAATGGTTTTCTCTCTCCGTCGACTGGCTGAAAAGCCGCGGCTTTGCGGTAAAGCCCGTTTGATTCGATTTTCTTCGAAATAGGAAGGATGAAAAGGCAGTTGTATTTTCGAAAATCATCGAAACAAGCCGTTTTCTTCCGCCGCAAGAAAGCAAAAGGGAAGAAAAAAACTTCAAAAAAACCTTGTAAAAACATTTGACAAAGAGAGAAGAGTTGTGGTATCATTCTAGCGTCAAGCAGAGGCGAACCCTTCTCTCCGCACGGCAGACGGCTTGTGCGGGTCGATATTTTCCCAAACTCCAAGCAGTATCATTGCGCTTGAAAAAGGGATAGTGCGGCAAACAACGGGTCACGCTCATGCGCGATCCGTTTTAATTTTTGTGAGAGGTGGAACTATCAAAACGCAGAACCAGATGAACGGAGAGATCCGTGACCGCGAGATCCGCGTGATCTCCGAAACGGGCGAAATGCTCGGCGTCATGTCGCCGAGAGAAGCGATGCGGCTTGCAGAGGAGGCCGATCTCGACCTTGTCAAGATCTCCCCGAACGCCGTCCCTCCCGTATGCAAGATCATGGACTACGGCAAGTTCAAGTTCGAACAGGCCAAAAAGGAGAAGGAGAACCGCCGCAATCAGAAGGTCGTCGAGATCAAGGAAGTGCAGCTCTCCATGACCATCGACGTGGGCGACCTCAACGTCAAGGCGAAGCAGGCAACGAAGTTCCTCGGCGAAGGCAACAAAGTCAAGGTCTCCATCCGTCTGCGCGGACGGCAGATGGCACACGCCAACCTCGGAAGAGACGTGATGAACAACTTCTTCGAAGGCCTCAAAGAGATCGCCGTCATCGAAAAGCCCATCAACATGGAAGGGCGCAACATCATCATGATCCTGGCGCCGAAAAAATCTTAAAAAAGCCGCGCGGCAAATTCGCCGCGGCAGAATAAATTCGAAAAACTCATTGGAGGACAAACATATGCCGAAACAGAAATCGCACAGCGGTAGCAAGAAGCGCTTCTGGCTCACCGGCACCGGGAAGGTCAACAGACCTCACGGCGGTAAGAACCACAAGGCGGAAACCAAGAACAGAAAGAGAAAGAGAAATCTTCGTCAGACGACGCTCGTCTCCGCAACGCAGGAGAACACGGTCAAGAAGATGATCCCCTACAAGGACTAAGAGGAGGCTGAAACACAATGCGTATTAAAAGAGGTGTCAACGCTGTCAAGAAGCGCAGAAAGATCTTAAAGCTCGCCAAGGGCTATTGGGGCAATAAGAGCAAGAACTACCGCATCGCCCGCGAAGCGGTGATGAAGTCGCTCAACTATGCATACGTCGGCAGAAGGCTGAAAAAGCGCGATATGCGTTCGCTTTGGATCGCGCGCATCAACGCAGGCGCTCGCATGAACGGGCTCTCCTACTCCCGCCTCATGCACGGTCTGAAGGTCGCAGGGATCGACCTCAACCGCAAGGTGCTTGCAGATCTCGCAGTCACGGATGCCAAGGCATTCAGCGAACTTTGCGAGAAGGCAAAGGCCGCAATCTAACGCACCGAAAAAGCCTTTTTTCAAAAAGGCTTTTTTCCTATTCTTCTTGGATCGTACTATGGTCATCCTGTCCAAAAGCAACCCGCAGGTCAAGGAACTCCGCGCCCTCCGCGAAAAGAAAGCGCGCAAAGAGGCGGGCAGTTTCCTTGTCGAAGGGGAAAAGATGGTGAAGGAATGCCTTTTAAGCGGCATCCGCTTGAGGCGCATCGTCGCAAGGGAGGACTATCGGGGGGAACTTGCTCCCGATCTCGTCCTCGGCAGCGATGCCTTTTCGAGCATCTCCGAAGAAAAGACGCCGCAGCCCGTATTGGCGGAAGCAGAACTTCCTCATACTTCGCTGCGCCCGCCGAAGGGGAGCTGCCTTGTTTTGGACGGGCTGCAAGACCCCGCCAACGTCGGCGCCATCATACGGACTGCGAACGCGGCAGGGTATCATGAACTCTATCTCATCGGCTGTGCCGATCCCTTCTCCCCGAAAAGCGTGCGCGCGAGCATGAGCGGCGTCTTCTTTACAGAGCTCATGCATGGGACGCGGGAAGAGGTGCTCTCCGTGCTCGGAAACGTTCCGTTCATCGCGGCGGACATGGACGGGGAAAACATCTTTTCCTTCACGCCGCCCGAAAAGTTCGTTCTCTGCATCGGAAGCGAGGGGAACGGTCTTTCCGAGCCCGTCCGCGCAAGGGCGGCGCATATGGTACGCATCCCGATGGGCGAAAGGACGGAGAGCCTGAACGCCGCAGTCTCGGCGGGCATCCTCATGTACGAACTCAAAAGAAATTTGTTTATCTAACGCAGAAACGAGGTTTTTAATTTATGTCAGGACACAGCAAATGGCACAATATCCAGGCGAAGAAGGGGAAGGCGGATGCCGCGCGCGGCAAGCTCTTCACCAAGATCGGCAGAGAACTTGCAGTCGCAGCAAAAGGCAACCCCAATCCTTCCACCAACTCCAAGCTTGCCGACGTCATCGCCAAGGCAAAAGCGGCGAATATGCCCAACGACAACATCGAGCGCTCCATCAAGCGTGCTGCGGGCGACTTCGGCGACCGTGACTACAAGGAGCTCACCTACGAAGGTTACGGCGTGGGCGGCGCTGCCGTCATCATCACGACGCTTACCGACAACAACAACCGCACCGCGGGCGACGTACGCGCCATCATGAGCAAACACGGCGGCTCCCTCGGCACGACGGGCAGCGTCTCCTATATGTTCGACAACAAGGGCGTCATCGTCGTCGAACGCACGCCCGATCTCGACGAGGACACCGTGACGGAATATGCCCTCGACGCAGGCGCGGAAGATGTCGTCACCGAAGACGACGCCTATGAGATCTACACAACGCCCGCAGGCTTCTCCGAAGCGAGAAAGTATCTCGAAGAGAAGGGGCTCACCTTCCTTCAGGCGGAGATCACCATGATCCCTCAGAACAAGATCACCCTGCCCGAAGACAAGCTCGAGACCTTCATGAAGATGCTCGACAAGCTCGACGAAAACGACGACGTGCAGACCGTCTATCACAATGTAGAGCTTCCCGAAGAGGAAGAAGAGGAATAATGTAAGGCGGAGGGCGGGAGCTCTCCGCTTTTGCGCTTATTTTCGTGCGGTTTGCCGCACGGCTTGCAAGGAGGAAAATGTATGACCATTCCCGAAGTATGCCGCCTCGCCAAAGAGGGGGCGCACACCATCGCCTATTCGACGGAAGAAGAAAAGAACAAAATGCTCACGCTCGCGGCGGACGCCCTCATCCGAGACAGCGCAAAGATCATCGCCGAAAATCATGAGGACGTTATCACCTGCACGCGCGGAGCGCAGTTTCAGGACCGCCTCATGCTCAACGAACAGCGCATCGCGGGCATCGCGGAGGGGCTGAAAAAGCTCATCGCGCTGCCTTGCCCCGTGGGGGAGGTCATTGAGCGGCACACGGCGGCGTCCGGCATCACGATCGAGCGCGTCCGCGTCCCGTTCGGGGTCATCGGGATCGTCTATGAATCCCGCCCCAACGTCACGGCGGACGCCATCGGGCTCTGCATCAAGAGCGGCAACGCCGTCGTCCTTCGCGGCAGCAAGGACGCCCTGCGCTCCAACATCGCCATCGTGACATCGATCAAAGAGGCGCTGAAAGCGGGCGGCTTCGATCCTTCCTTCATCCAGCTCATCACCGACAAAACGCGGGAAGGCGCGCGCGAATTCATGCGGCAGAAGGGGCTCATCGACGTGCTCATCCCGCGGGGGAGCAAGACGCTCATCGACAGTGCCCTCGAAAACGCGACCGTCCCCGTCATCGAAACGGGCACGGGAAACTGCCATATCTATCTGGAACGATCGGCGGACATCGACAAGGCGATCCCCATCCTCATCAACGCCAAGACGCAGCGCACGAGCGTCTGCAACGCGGCGGAGAGCCTTGTTATCGACCGCAGCTTTGCCGAAGCTCACATGAAGGAGATCTGCGACGCCCTCATTGAAAAACAGGTAGAGCTGGTAGGGGATGCAGAGGCGTGCGCGCTCGACGGCCGCATTGCTCCCGCAACGGAGGAGGACTTCTATACGGAGTACAACGCCCTCAAGATGTCCGTCAAGATCGTTTCGGGCATCGATGAGGCCATCCCCTTCATCAACGAACACTCCACGAGCCACAGCGAAGCGATCGTCACCGAAGACGATGCGGCGGGAGAGCGCTTTTTGCGCGAGATCGACTCCGCCTGCGTCTACAAGAACGCCTCGACGCGCTTTTCGGACGGGTTCGAATTCGGGTTCGGCGCGGAGATGGGCATCTCCACACAAAAGCTGCACGCCCGCGGTCCGATGGGGCTCCGCGAGCTGACTTCCTACAAGTTCGTCATCCGCGGCAACGGACAGACAAGAGCATAACATACAAAACCGGGACGACCCGAAACGCAATTCCCAAAATGATCAAAACGAGCAAAAAATCGTAAAATTCTTTGCTCGTTTTATTTCTTGGCGGATCAAAATTTAACTTATCTTTTTGAGGAGACGTGCACTCCAAAAATCCATACCGAGCTCATCAAGATAGAAATGCAAGATCGCTTGGTAATTTTTGGTGGCTGCGGTAAGCATGATCATGTCAACATCGGGCGAAACAGCCTTTTCTGCGTGCCGAAACAGCCTTTTCCCGATCCCGCAATTTCGATATTGCGGTTTAACGTACAACTCATCAATTTCAAAATACTGGGTTCCCGCTTTATAAATCGAGGCGTCTTTCTCGGCCGATGTGATATGACCGAACAAATATCCGCAAATCAAATCTTCGTCCGTTGCAACAAAGATCCGTTTCTCTTTGAGATCATCCGAACTGTTTCTGCGATAACCATAACAGGAGTTGTCTTGTTCCCATTCTTTTGAAAGTGCAATCAACTGAACTGCGATACGTTCCGAAAATTTGATTTCTTTTATCGTCATATATGCTCCTCGTTACATTACCGTTTTTCTTTTCGTAACTTTAGGATCTCTAGCCGAAAAGCAAAATAAAGAAGCGCACTGCCTTGTCTGCAAGGTATCGTGCGCTATATTTTTTCATTGTGCTATACTGTTTTATTGCGGTAATTTCCCTGTCGAAATTTCGCTCAAACCGTCCCGTTTTTGTTTACTTCTTTTTCGGATGCAGTTCGGAAAAGGCACCCAAGAGGAAATGCTCCGCCGTCGAATTCTTGCGGATGAGTTCCTTTGCCTCTTCGGGCGTACACCACTTCACCTCGGTGAGTTCCTCGTTGAGGACGGTCTCCGCATTTTCGTCCGCCGTCACGATATAGTTGAGCATCAGAAGATCTTTCTGCTCATGATAGCGCGACGCATGATAGCGCCACTTGACGGCATTGAGGCGGGTCTCCTCGCGCAGTTCGCGCACCAGCGCCTTTTCGGCGTTTTCGCCCTTCCTGATATAACCCGCAAACAGCTTATAATCCTCATCGCCCACATGGCGCGCCAGAAGGATCTTGTCCTCCGAGCGGTTGACGACGGTCATAGACACCGCAACGGGAAAGAAGGGGAACTTGAATTTTTCGCACTTGGGACAGTAAGGCACGAGGCCTTCGTTCTCCAGGAACCGCAGCGTGAGTTTTTCTCCGCAGTCCATGCAATACATCTCTTCTTCCTCCCGATATTTTTCTCTCTATTTTACGCGCATACAGCCGAAATGTCAACCTCTATTTGTAAAAAATTTGCAACAATTTGGTAAATCACAACAGCATGGCACGGAGCGCGCCCCAAAAGCCCCGCATTTCTTTGAATGAGAGGAAAAACTCCGTCCTATCGCTTGACAGTACTTCCCTCCCCATTGTATAATAGAATGTATTTTGATAATGCCCGACTATGTGCAATGCGGGCTTTGGAGGGAAAAACAAATGCTGACATCCATTTGCGGGATCAACTGGGGCGACGAAGGAAAGGGGAAGATGGTAGACTTCCTCTCCG
>CALWCE010000008.1 GCA_944376295.1 uncultured Clostridia bacterium | reverse complement strand
CTGACGGCGGAAAGCACCCACGAAAGATAGGTGAGCACCCTTCGCCGCCCGGCATAGTCCATCAAAACGGAAAGGTTCCCCTTCCCTTTTGCCTTACTTTGCATAAATACCTCCTGTATATTAAGTTCGTTATAGCGAACTCTATATCAAAAAATATGGCTTTTATTCGCACTTCCATTTTAGTTCGTATATGCGAACTTTATGTCCGAAAGAACGGGGCTTAAAGCCCCTGTTTCTTTTTACCTAATATTATGACAGCCCCATCAGCTTATCCCAGCCTGCATAAAAGAACTCGCAGACGGCGTCCACATATTCCATTGCGTCCTCTTTTGGAAAGCCGTGCGCGACCACCTCGAACACGCCGTTAAACAGCGCGCTCGCAAGCATATGATTGATGTCCCGGCGGACCGTCCTGACGGGCGCGCCGCTTTCGCGCAGCACGCGCATGAAGCGTTCGGTGCTCTCCGTTTCATAATCGATCATGCGGTCGATGTAGTGTTCGTAACTTGAACCCGCACTTTTGAGAACAATGAGTTTGAAACTGTCAAAGTAGTCGTATATGATGTCCATCATCACGCACATCTTGCCCGACGTGTAAGAGTGCATCTCCCCTTTCTGCTGCACCGCGGGTAAGGCGGCAAAATTTTCCTGCACCTCCGAAAAATAGGCGTACAGTTTTTCAGCCCCCTCGCCCACAATGGAGCGAAACATTTCGTCCTTGTCCGCAAAGCGGCTGTAAAGCATCCCCGTCGTAACGCCCGCGCGCTCCGCAATCGTGCGCATGGAAGCGTCCGCAAAGCCCTTTTCCATGAACTCCGCTTTGGCGCATTCCAAAAGTTTTACGTTGATGCTTTCGTCCTTTACTTTCATGCTGCGTCCCGTATTGTTTGATAACAGTGTTACTATAACACTGTTATTCTGTTCTGTCAACGATATTTTATCGGTTTTCAAGCAAAAAAATCGCAGGGTTGAAGTCCCTTCGTAAAGCGGGATAACGCAAACAAACAGGGCTCCCGCAAAAGTCGCGCAGCGAGTTTTGTGGGAAAAGGAGACGCAGGCGAAAAAGGAAACAGCTTGAGATTTCTCAAGCTGTTTCGAAACGCGCCTTGCGGCGACGTGGTGCGGACGAAGGGACTTGCGCCTTTAGCGGCGCGCCCTGGTGAACAGCCCACCGGGCTGTTCAGTTTGCGCCATGCGTTGTTGTTCGTTAAGGTTATCGCGCGCAAACCGTTTGCTCGCGCAAACGCCTCCACCCTCAAGTCCCTTCGTAAGACGGGATAACGCAAACAAAGAGCCGACATAACGTCGGCTCTCTGTTTGTGTGGTGCGGACGAAGGGACTTGCGCCTTTAGCGGCGCGCCCTGGTGAACAGCCCACCGGGCTGTTCAGTTTGCGCCATGCGTTGTTGTTCGTTAAGGTTATCGCGCGCAAACCGTTTGCTCGCGCAAACGCCTCCACCCTCAAGTCCCTTCGTAAGACGGGATAACGCAAACAAAGAGCCGACATAACGTCGGCTCTCTGTTTGTGTGGTGCGGACGAAGGGACTTGAAGCCAAAGAGAGGGTAATAAAATGCCGCTTGAAGGTCAGAATTTGGCCTAAAAACAGTGTTTCACGCCCATTTTTCAATTTTTGCCCCCTATATGCCCCCATAAATATTTCCTGTATCGCTCAAAATTCGACCGCTAAATAAACCTATTTCTATAATAGTCCCTCGAAATCGTGCATTTTCGTTTACTTATAATTCAAAACGATAGTCTATTGTAGTCCTATATAGCTAATTATAAATATTCGGCAAGCTAAATATCACAATAGACGCTCAATCTACCATATTTATATATATTTCTACATGGATCGTACTCTCTGCTTTGTCTCGAAATATTTTTTCTATCTTTTGACCCCAAAATTAGTTAGGTGAGACCTAAAAAAATAGAAAGCCACCGCTTGAAGGCGATGGCTTTAAGTGTCCGTACAGATGGCCGTACATGGGACGGCTGCGATGCTTAGTCGTTTTGCTTGATTTCCTTCCAGTAGAGCGCGATCCCGGTCGCGACGCCGCCGACGGCAAGGATGGCTGCGATAACGATCAGAGCGATCGCCCAACCGGGAAGAGTCTCACTTTTTTGATCGGCTTGAATAAGTTCTTGATAATTATCCACATATTCTGTGTACATTTGTCCGCAATAAGCACAGGCCCATCTTGTAAGGAGAAGCTCTCCATCTTTTGTGTACATATATGAATACTCATAATATTTATGCTCTTTTGCTGGGTATGTTACTCGAAAAGTCTCTCCGCAGTCGAGGCAAAAAAACTCGTCATAGCCCCCTTCTGTGCAGGTCGGGAGTACCCAATCAACCTTTTCCTTTCTTTTGTGCGGACATTCCTCCTCTGCGTTTGCGCATATTGCTCCGAGCGGAACAAAGCAGAGCGAGACAATTAGCAACACAAGGGCAAAAACGGCGGCGATTTTCTTCATGATTCTTTCCATTGTGATATTCCTCTTTTTTTAATCTGCTACACAATGCCATGATATTTCACAAGAAAGTCGGATACCGACATGACTTGGGCATCGTTCGGAAAGTGTTTCAGATTTCCTGTGACCAATATGGCGTTGCTGTATTTTGCTACTTCGAAGAACTTTTTATCTGACTCATCGATGAAAATATCTTCAAGTGGTTCTGCGAGAATCGATCTTCCATATATCTCGATCCAGTCAAGCAAGGCGTTGATCTCGCCATCTGTAAAACCGAATTTAGGACGAGCGAGGACAGTTCTATATTCAGATAAAATGCGATAATCATAACACGGGATCAGTTTGCCTTGTAAGACCAAGCTGATTATCTTTGCAGGCGCGCCGTTTTTCGACCAAAGTGCGGATACCAAAACATTTGTATCGATCACAACAAGCATTTTACTCTCCCTGACGAGCGGCTTCAATTTCGGCTTCTATATCGTTCTCACTCATAAAGCCTTTCGATGCGGCCTTTGTTCTCATCGAGTTAAATGCGATCGTCGCTTTCGCTTGTCGTACAGCCCTTAAAGTTTCCTCAAAGCTACCGTCTGAAATATCGATCATAATTGCAGTAGGTTTTCCGTTGTTTGTGATGACGACTTCACCATCTGCGGAAAGATTATCCCATATACTTTTAGGCGTTGTTCTCAAGTCTCTGACAGTATAAAAGTTCATCGTTTTACCTCCTGCCTATATTATACACTATTCGTAGACGATTGTCAACACAACTTGTAAAATTTATTCCCGCTTTATTGCAATCGTTCTATCTTTTCTTTTAAATTGAAGGCCTGTCCGGTTTGCCCGAACAGGCCTATTGCGTTGCAAAACCTTCTTACGTCAAACTTAAAATGACCTGCATGAACACATTCACGAGGAACGGTGCCGCCACAAGAAGGCAAAAACTCACAACAATTCCGACCACGAAGTTTACGAGCATTTTCTTCGCCTTCTCCTTATCGTCTTGCTTTCGGGCTATGATATAGGAGACCCCTACGGGGATGCCCCAAATTGCAGCGAAGATCCCAAACAGCATGAGCAGCAGACTTTGATACGGACCGTATATCGATTCCTGATAATATTCCGCCACGCGGTTGAGGATCTCGCTCAGATCGACGGACACGCCGATCCCTCCCCCATCTGTTTCTGCTTTGACCTGTTCCGACTTAGTAGAAGTGCAGCGGGAGCACTCATATCGAACCGTCGTCGTATTGCTTGCTTCATCGAAGTTTTGATCGACCACGACCCAATCGTGGTCGAGGGCGGGAATCTCCATGCTCCCCTCTTCACCGCACAAGGCGCACGTCCCCGTCCTGATCCCCGATGCCGTGCAGGTGGGAGCCTGGCTGATCGTTGACGTTGCGTTTGAGAGGTCATGCGTTGTTCTTTCTTCTGTTTCTGTGGACTCATAGTAAATGGCACCGCAGTCCTGACATTCATATTTCCAGTCATGACAATACTCTGCATCGCCATCGATCTCGATCTTGAAGTAGTTATGTTCCGTTGCCGGAATAACTTCCTCATACGTTGCTTCACAACGCAAACAGTAGTAATTTATTTTTCCCGTCTCCGTGCAAGTCGCTTCCTTGATGACGGCTGTTTCGTAATTGTGCCCAAGCGGTTGAATAGGCTCGGTTATTTTCTCGCCGCAAAGGATGCAAGTGAGGACTTTGCTGCCGGAATGCGTGCAATCGGGGGCTTTCTCTGTGCTGCCGCTGTCCCAGGCATGGGAGCATGGTGTTCCCTCCTCGGCAGCATCGGCGAAGATCGGATCAGAAGCCATCAAAGTACCGCAAAACGCGCACACAAGCGATAAAAGCGCGATCATAAGCCAAACTCGGACTTTCATGCGACGATCCCCCCTTCCTCGTCAAAAAGGCCTTCAACGTCCGGAGACGCAATGATCTCCACACCCGCACGGAACTCGGTCGAACCAACAAAGAACGCCTGTCCCGTTTCTGCGCGCATGATCATGGCGCGCTCGTCGTCATTGAAGCTCTCTCCCGCCCGATAGAGGTCGAGGACGTCGGCCATGTCGGGGGACGAGAGCTTGAAGATAAACGTATATTGACTGTTCTTGATGATGGCCGACGACTTGCTGCGCAGCTCTTCGTTGGCGTTCCAGTCGGCAATATTTTGCGTGGCTGGGATAAAGCAGCCGCCGTATTTTCGGATACGTTTATTCATCGAGTAGAAGAAGTCGAGCGCGATCGGGAATTTAGAATCGATGAAGAGATGGGCCTCGTCGCAGACGATGAGCGTATGGATCGCATCGCCGCTGCGGTTGCGCTCCCGTGCATTGATGACGGCTTGTTCGATCCAACGGAATACGAGCAGCATCTGCGCATTCGCGACGACGTTGTTTTTGTTTGCAAAGAGCGATTGAAAGTTGAAATCGATCATATCGGCGTCTGCGCGCAGCGTTGAGGGCGCGTTCCACAGATCGGAATAGCGGCCCGTGACAAACTTTTCGAGATAGAGTTCAGCAATATGCTTTTCTCGTCTCGTATATTCGTCCATCGCGGTGACGTCCCGTCCCTTGAGAATCTCCAAGAGATCGGCAAAGACGGGGAACGCCTCGGGCGGAAGCTGCGTGCAGTCGGTCGTCTCATTGATCCCGCGCCGTGCATAGGCTTCGAGGGCGAGATTATTGACGAGTTCGAGGACGTCCGAGCTGACATCTCCGAGCACGATGCGAAAGAACGATTCGAGCGTTTTCAGGTGTGTAGAGAACGTCACGTTGGTTGCGGCGGGCGACCCGTCCTCAGACAAGATCTGATAGACATGGAACGGGTTGATCCTCCCCTCTTGCGCGCTCCCGACGTCGATGACGTTTCCGCAAGCATTGCGCGTGATCCCGAGATATTCGGCCTCGGGATCCAAAACGATGACCTTAGTGCCATTGGACCACTCATTAAGAAGCAGCGTCTTTAAGAAATAGCTCTTCCCGCTGCCCGGAAGACCTATGACCATGCCGTTGCTGTTTTGATGCAGCGCATCGCGTTTCCAAATGTTTAAGATGAACGGATAGCCGCTGTCATAGCTCGTGCCGAGCAGGATCCCGCCGTCGTCCATACAAACTGTACGGACAAAGGGGAACACCGCCGCGAGCGACGTACTGTTGATGCCCGTCGTATAGCTCTTTAGCGTACATACGGGCGTAAGCCCCGCCGCGACAAAACCGTCTTGCTGTAAGCCGTAGAGCGTTGAAAGCTTGAAGTTGTTTACCAAGACGTCACGACGCACGCTGCGCCTGTAATTTGCGTCGTCGAGATACTTGTAGGCGGTCACGGTCAGAGTGACATTCAAGAGGTTCTCATTGCCCTGCTGCAAGGCGGTGAGCAGCACTTCCATCGTCTCTTGGTGGGAGTCCGCGGAGTTTGCCTCGCTGGCCCGATCGGAAGTCAGACGTTTGGTCTGCATTTCTCCGATCACATGGTCGATGCGGCGGATCGCGCGGTTCTTTTCCTCCGCGGCGATGTGCATGACGATTTTTGTATTCGGGATATTAAACAGACGTGCTCCCCATGCGTTGGTGACATATAAGGGATAGTCTGCGATCGCAAAGACAGAAGCCTCTACCCCATCTACCATGTAGTGATTGCCCGAGAAGGTGACCTCTTTGGGTATCGCCCACGAAAGCAGCTCCGAGTCCTTCGCGTTCTGCACGTCGCGCTCATCGAAGTTGCGCGAGAAACTGTACTTGTAAAATACCGCTGCTTCTCTTGCGTTGAGCTCCCGCACGCTGATACCGCTGCGAGCGATCTCCATGTGTACGTTGAGCGTCAGTCGTTCGAGGTCCGCTTCGTTGCGATCGTAGACAACGAGATAAAACTGTGAGGCATACTCTTTTTCGACATTGTTCAGGCTGTCAATCGTTTCTACGCGCTCCGTCATGATCTTGATGCGCACTTCGTCGGCGGGCGAGTGATCGCCGTGCTCAAGTGCGGATAAACGGTCAAAATATGCCTTTGAGAAGCCGTCGAAATTGAGCGGCCGATCGAGCTTGACGAGATCCGCGCATTGGGCGCCCTCAAGCATTTTTAGCGCGTTCGCAAAACACTCAACGTCCGCATTCTGTGAGTCTTCATCCTCGATATAGTAGTTTTTTTGTCCGAGCTTCAAGACCTTCCCGAAATAGCCGCCCTGATAGACAAGCGTGCCGTTCGGGCGCAAATCACGGATCCCGAGCAGGTTCTCGATCGTTCCCTTTGCGGGGGCTGCCGGCAATGTCCGTACATCATTTGTCCGTACATTCCGTCCGTACGAGTTGTCCATACGTTCTGTCCGTACAGTTTTTTCTTGTGGTTTTGACTTGAAAAGTACCTGCTGAAATTTGATCTTTACATTTCCCGAGCCATCCTTTGGTTGCTTTTCGGCTTCCAATCTTGCAACAGTTTTTTGAGCTATTGCTGTTGTCCGTACACCTGTCCGTACAAACTTTTTTCGGCCCGTCGCAAATTTTATCAGTGAAAAGAGATATGTATAGAAGATCCCGTCTTGTGTCGGCATGAAGAGTACGACTGCCACGATGAGCATGATGATGGCAAAAGCCCAATTCTCAGCCGAGATCGCAAAAAAGATGATAAGCAGGATCCCGAGCGCGACTAAAATGTCGGGGAAAGAATAGCACTTCCAAACCGTGTTTTTGATATTGACTTTTTTCGGTATCATTCTCATGATTGCTTGCCTCCTTTGTTAGTTGACGACGTCTGCGTCGGCTGCGACGCAGCAGATCCGTCTTTCCCTGCAAATCCTCTTTCACCGCGTTCTCCGCGCGCCCCGTCTTTCCCGTCACGTCCGTCTCGTCCGGCCGCGCCGCCCGCAGCCACCGGGGTCACAGCGGAACCGGCGTCGGTGTTGCCGCTGTTACCTGATTTCGCGGCGGCTTTAGCCTGTAATTGCTCCTTGTACCGTGCCGTTGCAATATCATGCTTAGCGCTTGCCTTCGCGCCTCCGTGCGTATTGTGATAACTGCCGTATGCCTTATTTGCGCCCCATTTCGCACCACCGCCGAGGGCTTTCATGACGCCACCACCCATTGCGATCGCCGCATGGCCCGCTAAATGCCCGAGCCCGCCAAAGAGGCGACGGGATTGACTGACGTCCTCTCCGTTACCAAATACCTTCCCAAAGAGCTCGACGGAGCTCGAGAGCATCATTGCACCGCCGATGATCATGACAATGTAAAAGATCGCGTTCTCGAACCACCCTACATTTTGCAAGCTCATGCGCGAGAACGAGCCGATGCAGATTACAAAGATATTTACACCGATCACCGCGCCATAAACGATAATCACTTTCGTGACGAAACTCTCGCGCCAATTTTTGAAGCGCGCCCCGTCGTCCATCGGCAGCGTGGATACAGACGCCGGCATAGTGACATAGAGAAATACAAGCTCAAATAGACGTTTCGCGAGATGGGCCGAGACGATAAGCAGCTCAAACAATACGATCCCCGCGCCGATCAGAGCAAGAAGGTACTGAAAATCAGCGGGTCTGATATACCCGTTATTTTTCCAACTGTCGTTGCTCGCGAAGATCGCCCAGTCGCGGTGACCACCGAGGATCGCATCGACGCTTACTTGCGTAATAGACGTCTTCCCTTCGTTGGCAAGCAAAGTTTCAAGCGTCCACTTTATGTCACTTTTCTTTTGATTGGCATAGTTGTTTCCGACACATGCGTCGAACAGAGCGTTGGCGAGACCTCCGCCCTGATCATACTCGAAGATCTCCGCAAGAAGCTTTAAGACGGCGTTTGCGATCAAAATACCGACATAGATAATGGCAAACAGCGCAAGTGTCCCCACAAGGAACAGCGCAAATTTACCGAGGATGGATGTGATATTTTTGTTGTTTGCGATCATGTTTTTGATGATGGCAATAATGGCGAAGATCACGCCAAGTCCGATAGCAAGCAAGAAGATACACCAAAACACGGTCGCAACGGTAGAATTGCCCATCAAAAACGTCTCTAAGATGTTGACGTTCGAGCCGTTGAATATCACGTCATCCACGCCTGAGATGGCGGCAAAGATATTCATTAAGCCGTCAATGAGCGCCAGCAGCCACAAAAATAGCTGCATGCAAAGTTGTTCGATGAGTACCATATACCCTCCAAAAATTCAGGGGGACGGAAGCCCGTCCCCCCTTCCGTTGCATCTTAGACCATCGCAAAGATCAGAAGTGTGATCCCGATGACCACAACAAAAATAAGGATGGTGGCAACTGCGATCGTCACGACAGACTTAGCGCCTACCGCCTCACCTTTTCCCTGTACCTTTTTGACGTGTCTCCAAGCGAAGAGTGTCGAAAGTGCCGCAGAAATTACAATCGCAACGATGATCCACGGCCAAAGCGTGCTTGTGTTGAGCTGTCCGGCCTTGAGATCTTCTGTTACCGCAGCGATTTCGTTCTCAGCTTCGGCCAAGATCTCATCGATCTCTTCAGGCGTCACAGCGCCTTCGATCTCGTCCTTTGCGTCATTGACGATCTCATCGACTTTGCCCTTCAACTCATCCTTCTCCTCGTCCGAGATGTCGGAGCCGTCGATCCCGTCCTTTGCGTCCTGAGCAATCTCAGTAAGATCAGAGATTGCCGCATCTTTCTTTTCGGCGAGCTCATTGTCCAAGCTGCCCTTCAGAAGATCATCAATATCCTCCCGGGTATCGTTGACAATGTTCTCTATCTCTTCTTTGCTTGTGGCGTTGTCGATCGCCTCCTTAGCATCCTCGATGGCAGCATCGACTTTGTCCTTCAGCTCGTCCTTGACATCGTCGGGAAGATCGGAAGCGTCGATCTCGTCCTTCGCGCTTTGAGCGATCTTGTCGAGGTCAGACTTTGCATCGTCCTTTTCCGCGTTGAGGATCGCATCCTCAATCTCCTGTTGCGCATCCTCGACCGTCTGATCGACTTCTTCCTTCGAGGTCTCTCCGTCGATCTCGGTCTTTGCGTCATTGACGATCTCATCGATCTTGTCTTTGAGGTCATCCTTCACATCGTCAGGGAGATCAGAGCCATCGACCTCGTCCTTTGCGCCTTGCGCGATCTCGTCGAGATCAGACTTTGCATCGTCCTTTTCCGCGTCAAGGATAGCATCTTCGATCTCATCCTTCGTGTTTTCAACCGCCTGATCAATGTCGTCAAAGTCAGTAGAACCTTCGACCTCGTCCTTCGCCCCGTTGATGATCTCATCGACCTTGTCTTTGAGATCTTCTTTGACGTCGTCAGGGAGATCGGAGCCGTCGATCTCGTCCTTTGCATCCTGAGCAATGTCGTCAAGATCGGTCTTTGCATCGTCCTTGTCGTTATCAAGGGCGGTACCGTCGATCGCGCCGCAAACCGAACAATACCCATCCACAAAATGGTGACCGCGCGCAGGAACTAATGTCGTACCGCAAACTGTACATCTCTGAGCAGAGGTACAGGTTGCGGCTGCGCCCGGCGTATGGCCAGTTGCAGCGATTTCGCGATACGTCGTGTAGTCGCAACGAGTGCAGGTCTCATAATCGTTCCAGCCGTTCTGCGTACAGGTCGCCGCTTGTCCTTCATGTTTTACGAGGTCGTGGCCGAGGGCCTCAACGACCTTCTCCTCGCGGCTCAATTCTTCGCCGCAGACGGAGCAGTAAACGACCTCATCATACGAACCGGCCGCGGTGCAGCTTGCAGGTACTTCGTTCTCGCGAACGGCTTCACCTTCGGTATGGCCAAGCGCTTCAATTTCTATATACGTCGTGTAGTCACAGCGGCTACAGGTATCGTAGGCATCCCAACCGATCTCGGTACACGTCGCAGGTTTTGCTTCGTGATGCTCAAGATCATGGCCGAGCGCGTCAATGACTTTCTCCTCGCGGCTCAATTCCTCGCCACAAACGGAGCAGTAAACGACCTCATCATACGAGCCGGCCGCGGTGCAGCTTGCAGGTACTTCGTTCTCGCGAACAGCCTCGCCCTCGGTATGGCCGAGCGCTTCAATTTCTACATACGTCGTGTAGTCGCAACGGGTGCAGGTGTCGTAGGCATTCCAACCGATCTCGATACACGTTGCAGGTTGTGCTTCGTGATGCTCAAGATCATGGCCGAGCGCTTCGATCGTTTCCGTCGTAGTCGTGACGTATTCCTCGCCGCCAAACATGACCTTAGCGGTGTAGGTCCTCAGCCCTTCCGTTTCGCATTCCGCAGGCGTCGTTACGACGTTCGTGATCGAGCTGCCGGATGCTGTTATAGTTTGCTTGTCACCGCAGCCGCGGGTACAAGTAAATGTTGCCGTTGCAGACGTATAACCTTCCCACGTCCATTCGGGCTCACCATACTCATGGCCAAGAGGCTCGCCATACTCAAAGATCTCTTCTCCGGCTTCGCCGCAGACAGAGCAGCTCTTATAGTAGGTTGCCTTTGCGGTACACGTTGCCGCAGAAACGAGATACTGTTCCTCCGCATTCTCCACATAGACGTGCTCCGCAAAATCGCCGTACTCAACACCGCAGATCTCACACTTTGCAAGAGCAATGCACGTCGCGGTGCCGCCGCTATGGTTTGCCTTGTCGTTGATCTCGTCGCAGCGCGAGCACTTGTGCCAATGCGCGGTGCCGTCCGTCGTCCACTCTTCGGCCCAGTTATGGCCGAGCGCAGAGCCCTCGTCCGTTCTCGTATCGGTGACTTCGCAGCGATCACACTTCGCAGTCTCCGTTCCATCCTCGGTACACGTTGCATTGTTGTCCGAAATATAGCTCGTGAAGCTATGACCGAGCGCGTCAATGACCTTTTCCTCGCGGCTCAATTCTTCGCCGCAGACGGAGCAGTAAACGACCTCATCATACGAACCGGCCGCGGTGCAGCTTGCAGGTACTTCGTTTTCGCGGACAGCCTCACTTTCGGTATGGCCAAGCGCAGAACCGTACTCAACGCCGCAAACTTCGCATTCTGCGGGGTTAGTACAAGTTGCCTCGCCGCCGCTGTGGTTGGCTTTGTCGTTGATCTCATCGCAGCGGCTGCATTCGTGCCAATGCGCGGTGCCGTCCGTCGTCCACTCTTCGGCCCAGTTATGGCCGAGCGCTTCGATCTCCACATACGTTGTGTAGTCACAGCGGGTGCAGGTGTCGTAGGCATTCCAACCGATCTCGGTACACGTCGCAGGTTTGGCTTCGTGATGTTCAAGATCATGGCCGAGTGCAGAACCTTCATCCGTTCTCGTATCGGTGACTTCGCAGCGGTCGCACTTCGCGGTCTCCGTTCCATCCTCGGTACACGTTGCATTGTTGTCCGAGATATAGCTCGTGAAGCTATGACCGAGGGCCGGAGTTAAGATTTCACCGCAAACGGAACAGGTCTGATTTTCCGTACAAGTAGCATCAGGTCCGGGGATATGTCCCGTAGCCGCGGAGATCACTTCGCCGCATTCCAAACAAACTTGATCCTCTGTGCAGGTAGCGTCCGGCCCAAAGGTATGACCCTTTGCGGGGATCTCTACATAAGTTGTGTAATCGCAGCGAGTGCAGGTGTCATACGCTTCCCAGCCGATCTCGGTACACGTTGCAGGTTTTGCTTCGTGATGCTCGAGGTCATGACCGAGGGCTTCGCCGTACTCAGCACCGCAAACTTCGCATTCTGCGGGGTTGGTGCACGTCGCGGTGCCGCCGCTATGGCTGGCCTTATCGTTGATCTCGTCGCAGCGGCCGCATTCGTGCCAATGCGCGGTACCGTCCGTCGTCCACTCTTCGGCCCAGTCGTGACCGAGCGCAGAGCCCTCGTCCGTTCTCGTATCGGTGACTTCGCAGCGATCACACTTCGCAGTCTCCGTTCCATCCTCGGTACACGTTGCATTGTTGTCCGAAATATAGCTCGTGAAGCTATGACCGAGCGCGTCAATGACCTTTTCCTCGCGGCTCAATTCTTCGCCGCAGACGGAGCAGTAAACGACCTCATCATACGAACCGGCCGCGGTGCAGCTTGCAGGTACTTCGTTTTCGCGGACAGCCTCACTTTCGGTATGGCCAAGCGCAGAACCGTACTCAACGCCGCAAACTTCGCATTCTGCGGGGTTAGTACAAGTTGCCTCGCCGCCGCTGTGGTTGGCTTTGTCGTTGATCTCATCGCAGCGGCCGCATTCGTGCCAATGCGCGGTACCGTCCGTCGTCCACTCTTCGGCCCAGTCGTGACCGAGCGCAGAGCCCTCGTCCGTTCTCGTATCGGTGACTTCGCAGCGATCACACTTCGCAGTCTCCGTTCCATCCTCGGTACACGTTGCATTGTTGTCCGAAATATAGCTCGTGAAGCTATGACCGAGCGCGTCAATGACCTTTTCCTCGCGGCTCAATTCTTCGCCGCAGACGGAGCAGTAAACGACCTCATCATACGAACCGGCCGCGGTGCAGCTTGCAGGTACTTCGTTCTCGCGAACGGCTTCACCTTCGGTATGGCCAAGCGCTTCAATTTCTATATACGTCGTGTAGTCACAGCGGCTACAGGTATCGTAGGCATCCCAACCGATCTCGGTACACGTCGCAGGTTTTGCTTCGTGATGCTCAAGATCATGGCCGAGCGCGTCAATGACTTTCTCCTCGCGGCTCAATTCCTCGCCACAAACGGAGCAGTAAATGACCTCATCATACGAGCCGGCCGCGGTACAGCTTGCAGGCACTTCGTTCTCGCGGACAGCCTCACTTTCGGTATGGCCAAGCGCGTCACCGTATGCAGCGCCGCAAACTTCGCATTCAGCGGGGTTTGTGCACGTCGCGGTGCCGCCGCTGTGGTTTGCCTTGTCGTTGATCGCGTCGCAGCGGCTGCATTCATGCCAATGCGCGGTGCCGTCCGTTGTCCACTCTTCGGCCCAGTCATGGCCGAGCGCTTCGATCGTTTCCGTCGTAGTCGTGACGTATTCCTCGCCGCCAAACATGACCTTAGCGGTGTAGGTCCTCAGCCCTTCCGTTTCGCATTCCGCAGGCGTCGTTACGACGTTCGTGATCGAGCTGCCGGATGCTGTTATAGTTTGCTTGTCACCGCAGCCGCGGGTACAAGTAAATGTTGCCGTTGCAGACGTATAACCTTCCCACGTCCATTCGGGCTCACCATACTCATGGCCAAGAGGCTCACCATACTCAAAGATCTCTTTTCCGGCTTCGCCGCAGACAGAGCAGCTCTTATAGTAGGTTGCCTTTGCGGTACACGTTGCCGCAGAGACGAGATACTGTTCCTCTGCATTCTCCACATAGACGTGCTCTGCAAGGTCGCCATACTTAGCGCCGCAGATCTCGCACTTTGCAAGAGCAATGCACGTCGCGGTGCCGCCGCTATGGTTTGCCTTGTCGTTGATCTCGTCGCAGCGGCTGCATTCGTGCCAATGCGCGGTACCGTCCGTCGTCCACTCTTCGGCCCAGTCATGGCCGAGCGCAGAGCCTTCATCCGTCCTCGTGTCGGTGACTTCGCAACGGTCGCACTTCGCAGTCTCCGTTCCGTCATCGGTACACGTTGCGTCGTTGTTTGAGACGTAGCTCGTAAAGCTATGACCGAGCGCCGGAATGATTTCATACGTCGTATAATCGCAGTTTTCGCACGTTTCGTATGGCTTCCAGCCTTCCGCCGTACAAGTAGGATCTTGGCCGAGGTGCGATACCGTTTTGTGGCCGAGAGCCTCTACCAGTATCGCGCCGCATTCAGTACACGTCTGTGGTGTCGTACACGTTGCGGCTGCGCCCGGCGTATGGCCCGTAGCGGCAATCTCTCGATACGTCGTGTAGTCGCAGCGGGAACACGTTTCATAGTCGTTCCATCCGATCTCGGTACACGTTGCGGGCTGACCGTCATGGTATTCGAGATCATGGCCGAGTGCAGGAATTGTTGAACAGGTATTTGCATAACACCATTGACATTCATATCCGGCCGTCCTTCCCGAAGCGGTACACGTCGGTTCCACGCGCGATAAGTAAATATTATAATTATGGTTCCGCTTTGCGATCGTTTCCGTTTTGGTTTCGCCGCAAGCAGTACACTCATATTTGCGCGTACCTGTACGTTGACAAGTAGCGCTTAGGGTTACTGTCCCGTTATCCCAAGTATGGCCGGTCGCAGCGATTTTTCTTGTCATAGTGGATGCACAACCGCGGCTGCATTTCGCTTCTTCTTTTCCGTCTGTGGTGCATGTCGCGGGAATTGTTGTAACCCAGACTGCATAGTCATGTCCCAAAGGATTTATATAGCCTTGTCTCGTTGCATACTCCCCGCAATCTCTACATCGTTGGAAGTATTCCCATCCTCCGTTAATACAAGTTGGGGCTTGACTGCCTGTTTCGGAATTGTGTATCGTTATCGTGCCTTGACAAAAAGGCGTGGACGAATGACCCATATGTCTATATGAGTATGTACATCCGGAAACGTGTTCTATTCTTAATGCCGAAGCCGTGTTATCTGGTATAGTTCCACAACCTGGACAAGCAGTTGGTGTGCTCCAATATACGCTTGCCGCCTCTGCGGTGATCGGGCCTTCCTTCTCTTGCTGAGCTGCAAGGAAAATGCCGCCGAGAAGCAGGACGATGATGCTCACAAAGAGGAGCAGTATGTACTTTGATCTTGTTTTCATAGTTGCCTCCAAATTCAGAAATCAGGTTCGATCACGGTAAAGACGGTGCCGTCCTCCCCCGCGATCTGTACCATTTCATCAAGCGCGAGCTGCTGTACTCGGTATTCCACCTGAGCCTTTGCGCCGTCCTCGTCCTCGATAGGCGTCCCCATCCAAGCGGAAAGCCCCTTGACGATAAGCGGTCCGCCGACGGTGATCGCCACGATGATAAGAATGCCGATGAGCAGTTGCTTGATGAGATCTCTTGCCTCCACCTTCTGTTCATTGCGCTGCGCAATGACGTACTTGATCCCGACATACGCGCCCCATGCGACGATGAGCACGGCGGCGAGCGTCAGGAACAGCCACCAAAAGCTGTCGATGAGCTCGCTCATCTTGTCCGCGAACTCGCCCAAGGGCTGGTTGAGGTCGGAATCGGCCAAAAGTGCAAATTGAAACATTTCTTTATCCTCCATAAATTTAGATTGCCGGTGCGGCTTGTTGTGCTAAGGTCATGGATGCTCTCGGCCATCTTGCGGCCTGACGCTCCAACTCTTTCATCTGCGGCATCGCCTCGTTTTCGAGATACTCGGCGGTAAGCCGGATGTTGGCTGCGACGCTGTCGGAATAATGTTCCGTCAGCGCATAAAGCAGCATTGCCTTGTTGTCAAACTCTGCATTCAGTATGTCTGCGGCATCTTCTTCCGAAAGCATTTCGCAAACATTTTTGATCCGACGCATCGCTTCACCGTTCAGGCTTTCCCATTTCTTGTCGTATGGGTCGGTACGGCGTTTGCGCTGTTCTGCAGCGCGGCGAGCATCCGCACGATCATGTTCGTTCAGTTCCTCCCCTAACTTCTTTTCCACCTCCTCTTTTGCTTTTACTCCAATATCAAAGACGATCGCTTCCTTCTGATAACGCCGCGGCGGACGGTTGTCGCTGTCGCTGCGCCCCAACGGGAAGTACACGTCTTTGAGCTTGTACGACGGTGTAAAGTGAGACCATATCGGACGATACCCTCTTACGGAGACGATCGCGTTCCCCTTCTCCTCGCCGTTCAGGAGCTCGAGTTCCCCCACCGAAATGAGGGGCTGCAGCGTCGCACCCGTGGAAGATGACGCCGGCGTCTCAACGTTCGTATTCACGGAAAACTGTTTCGTCTTTCGTTGACCGCAAAGTTCAGAGAACGCCTTGCGTGTTTCGGGATCGTCGGTGCCGATGAACATTTTGACGTTGCAGTTGTCGCGGATGATCCCTGCCACCTCGTTCCCGTAAACGGCGTTGAGCTGCGTGAACGATTGCAGGATGAAGAGAAAGCGGATGCCGCGCGAGCGGGCGACGGTGACCATGTTCGTCATGCCCTCGAACTTCGGCAGGTTCCCAAACTCATCGAGGATGAAGTGACAGCGGCGCTTTAAGATCATCTTCTCCGCTTCCTTCTTCCTTGCGTTCATATCGGCTTTGTCTACGAGCTCCTTATACGCTTGCGTGATAAACAGCGTCGTGAAGCGGTGTCGGGTAACGCGCTCGTCTGAAAAGATGACAAATACGGCATTCGGTTCTTCGTCCATCTGGCCGACGTCCAACTCATTGTCCGAAAGCATACTCATGACGCCGTCGTCCGAGAGCTGCTGCATATAGCTGTTGACCTCGGATAGGTATGACGTGAGCGTGCGGTCGGAAGTGATGAGCACCGTATTCGCGAGGCCGCGGACCTTAGAAAATTCGCTCCTGCCGTTGAGAAGGTAATTCTTGAGCACGGTCGTGTCCTCGGAACAGTACTTCGTGACGTTGTGATAGACGTTAAAAAGCTGCATCTGCTTTTCATCGATCTTCCCGGCGGCGCAGTCCTCGCACATTGCAAGCACGAGCGCAAAGATGAGATTGCGCGCGCCCTGTTCCCAGTTCGGCTGCTGCGCATTCTGCACGGGGCAGAGCGTATAAACAAGGTCCTTTGCGTTGTCGTAGATCTCATCCCATAGCTCTTGCACGCGCACGATCCGCGCTTCTTTGATGGTGTTGTACTCCACCCCTTCGCTGCGGTACTTGCCGTCGCCTTTATTCTCGAGGTTGTGGTTGATCTCCTTGATGAGATGGATGCGGCGCGTGAGCACCTGCATGGGGTTCCATCGCTGTGATGAATACGGTCGCCGGAAGTTGAGCACGGAGACTTTGTATCCGCGCTCGACGAGCTGCTTCATGTGGTTTTCCGTGAGCTCGCCCTTCGGGTCGGTGATGATCATGCTCGGCTTGGTCTTGGTCATGGAGAGGAGCTCGATGTTCTGATCCACGCAGCCCGTCGTCTTACCGGTACCCGTCGTACCAACGATAAGGGCGTGCATTTGCTCTGTCGTCGTGACCTCGAGCTTTCCGTCATCCCGCGTCACCGCGCCGATCACAAGAGCGTCCTCTTTGTCCTTCAGCTCAGGGAGAAGGGAAACGGAAAACTCTCTGAGCTTTTTCATTTCCTTCTGCGTCATCCATGAGCTGTCCTCGAGGTCGTTCCCCTTCAGCGCGACGTTTTGCGCGTCGATCTTGTAGAGCATGAGGTATCCCGCAAGGACGAGACAGTCCACCGCAAAGATGGCAAGCCAAAAGTTCTTGTTGTGCAGCACCGCGCCGAGCGATGCTTTCCCGACAACGGAGAAAAGCACGCAGACGATGACGTCGATGACGAAGAATGCTGCGATCCAAAAGACGACTGTCTTTTTCCATGACCGCTTTTTCTTCTCGTGGTAAATTTCCTGTTTCTGTTTTTTCAAATTCGGTATGCCTCCTCCCGGGCGCTTTCGCCCGACGTTTCTTCTCCGCGCTGCCGTCTGAGTTCTTCTTCGATCTCCCGTAAGCGGTTGCGCGCTCGCTCTGCATTGGTACTTACCATTGACTTAAAATCGCGCAAAAACTGCTTAGCGATTTTCCCTGTACGTTTCTCCGAGGTATGGATGAGCTTTTTCAAGCCGCTGTCGCTTGCCCGCTCATGGCCGATGTTCCGTTCCAAGAGTTCGGGCTTGATGCCTATCGCTGCTCGCAGTACGGCGTTCCCCAACCGTCGCTTATAGTCCGCTTCGATGTCCTCGACGATATGAATGTTTTTGTCGTCGATGGTGTAGTGGTATCTTTGTGCAAGACGCTCTACCGTTTCGGGCTCGTTGTTGCGGTTGGAGAAGAGATAGGGCTGATTACAGATGTTCTTGATGACAGCTCTCCTGCGAGCAAGCTCTGTTTGGAAGTCAAGGTCTGCCCCACGCGCCTTAGGATCGCTCCCGAACAGTTTCTCCGTGATCGCGTCGATCCGCTCGCGGAAAGGTTCCATATCTTTGCTGCCGTACGCGAGCCGACCTGTCGGCGGGAGGTCGCGGGCAAGACCGAGAAGATCTTCGCAGATGTCCTTGCGTTCCCGTCGCAGCCTGGCATAGGAAAGTGTGCGCTTGAGTTCCTTGATCGCATCGTTGCGGGTGAGATAGAGATCTTCTTTTTGCTCGCTCACCCATATACCGGCTTTTACAAACATATTGTCGATGGCTGCTTTATCAAGTTCTCCGCGCCGTCGGTACTCAAAGCCCTTTCCGTCTCGGGATCGGTACTTCGGTGCCTTCTCCCAAAAGGAATAGTGGATATGAAGGTGATGCGGTCGATCGATATGGAGCGAGCACATGAGGTCAATATTGTCCTCATTGAGGTGCGCCGCTTTGAAGAACGTGCCGAACGTGTTTTTGATAAAAGCGATGCACTTCTCGGGCGTGTCGATCTTGTGCGATTCTTGCTTGTTGAAGGATATGTAGCCGTGCCAAATATTTCCTTTGTTTTGCGCGGCCCGCTGCTTCATATATGCAAGCTCTTCCTGCGAGATCATGCCCTTCCCGTTAAAGACCCGCGTCGATTTTTGCAGGTATTCGAGGATGGTCGGGTACCGCTTTTCGGACGGAACAGGCGCGCTGTTTTCAGGTGGCGCACGAGGGACCTTTTCATCTGCGTCCTCTGCATCCGCTGCCTTGTCCTCTCTCGTCATGTAGTCGAGGATCGTCTGCCCTTCGGCCGTCATATCATAGAATGCACGGTCGTGCGCATGACGCGCGCGTTGCTCTTTCGTTGCATTCCTCGGCGGCCGGTATGGCGTGTATTGCAGATTAAATACGATGGGCTGATTACTGATCATTCTTACTCTTCTCTCCCAACTTGGAGATCGCTTTCAGTCCTTCAGCCTCTTGCTTGGAGAGGCAATCAGGCGTGAGCCCGAGCTTGCCCGCCGTAAGCAATTTAGCAAACTCCTCTCCCGTCGTTCCTTCGGCGATCAGGGCGAGGAAGCGGAAGATCCCCGAGAGCATTTGTTTGTTCAGAAGCTCGTTCAGGTTGATCTCTTTAAGAAGCAACGTGGCCGTCCAACAAAACTCCCTGTCGGGACACATCGGCGGCTGCTGTGTCGGTTCCTCGGGAAAGGCGGGCGGTTCCCACTCTTCTTCGGACTCCTCTTCCCCGCCGAAAAGTTCCTTGTAAAGGATCGGGAGACCACGGTCTACGACGTCATTGATCACCTTGTTAAAGCTCTTGTATTGAGGCAGCGCTTGGATACGATCGAGCTTTTCTGCCGCGTCCGCATCCCATATCCTCACCTTTTTTTGAATGTCACTACTCATTATGTTTCAATTCGTTTTTGTGGTTTCTCCTAAGGAAAGCGGGTTTCCCGCTTGTCCTGCCGAGCGCTTGTCACGAGGCCTCGCGGTGGGTTTGGTCCCACTGCCTTATCCTGCCCCCAAAAATCGGCAAAGTGCCGCATTTTTGGGACCATTTCGGAAATCGTTCTTTTCAAAGCAAAATTCATTACTTTGTAGCCGAATTTTGACGACTTCCATGATGTTTGATTTCATCTCCCGTCTGTATGACCTTCGGGAGGATCTTCTTGACGGTATCAATCGCAGAGGTGGCGAGCTGTTTGATCTCCGTTTCGAGCATCCCCTCGCGGAACTGACCGCTCGCCCGGAACACTCTGCCGATCTGCTCCGCGTCATCAGTATAAAGGGCAAGACGTCGCATGATGGAATTGACGTCGGCAGCCCATTCTCCCGTCACTCTGTCGCCCCGGAAGAGCGCCTGAAAGACGCTGCCCTCTGTTCCCGTTTCGGCCTTCGAGACAAGTTCTCTGTCTGACGGGACAAGGCTCTCAATGCCTCTTCCCTTCATATCCGGCCGCCATTCGTTTTCGACTTTCGCCGCATATTGGGAAGGCAGCATATAGCCGATCTTCCGATCTTCGTTCCTGCGTTCCTGTTTCGCGTAGTACTGATCTGCACGCTCGCGGCTCATCTCGGCGAGCTCGGAAATTGATACTTCCTTAAATTTCGTCCCTCGCCAAAAAGGCTTCAGTTGCATGATCGAAAACTCTTTCATCAGGGCCTCGGGACTGCGAAATCCATAGTCGCCGAATTGCGATCTCGTTTGTCCGTAGGGCGCGATCATCTTCAGCCTGTAGACGGTTTCGCCCGCGTCGTCCTCATCTTTGACGATTGCATACGGCTCAATTTTCTCGTCCTGCGCAAGGGGGAATCCTCCCCCTTGAACCCCCTGCGCGTTCTCCCGAACGCTATTTGAAGGGACACTTGCAAGGGGGTGCGCTCCCCCTTGCATCCCCCCTCTCGTCGCCTCTGTTTCGCCCTCTTTTTGAGCCTCGTCGGCGGACGAACTTGAAGCGGAATCCACAAAAGAAAGGGGGCCTGATACTGCTTCATTTTTTTCTTTTGTGGCTTCTTTTTCGAGGGAAAATTCTTTTTCTTTGCCCATCACATAGGCGGAAATTTTAGAGGCATCCGTGACAGCCGAGAAGAAAATCGAAGGGTCGTTCTTGATCGCACCATACCAATTTTCTACATAGGCGCTGCTGTTTCTGAGGTGCTCGGGATCGGTCGGAACACCGAACTCCTGCTCCAAGAACAACGAGCCGATCTCCGCTCTGAGTTCCTCTTTTGCGTACTCATCGGATGCGAACGAGTTCGTGATCTGACGGTTCAGACGCTTCTCGTGACCCGTAGAATGGCTGAGTTCATGCAGCGCTGTAGAGTAAAATTCTGCCGTCGAGCGGAAGGCTTTCTGCTCGGGGAGATGGATCTCATCCAACTTGGGGGAATAGTATGCCTCATCTCCGCCATAGACGATTTGGGCCTCTTTTTCACTCCATGCGTCGAGAAAATTGTCTACCCTTTCGATGTTCTCCGTGACTCCGGGAAGGGTTTCTTCGTTGGCAGGGATCCCCTCTACAAGGTCCGCATTGAACACCGTATAGCTCCGCTTCAGGGCATAGACGTTCTCGTCCATGTACTCTCGTTTCTCGTCCTCCGCCATGCCGTCGAGTACGCTTCGGTCAAACGGACGCCTGGTTTCGCGGTCGCGAAGCTCATAGTAGTCGATCCCGACGCCTTTGTTTTTGGCGAGCGAATTGCCTTCTTCGTCCTGTTTGAACGACCATCCCTTTTCCGTCATCTGCCGGAAAGTGAGCCACCGATTGTCCTTATAGCCGCGCTCCATGCCGATCATAAAGAGCCGGATGTTGTTGGACCCGCGGTATCCTTTTCCTGTGATGGCGTTTCTCGGCAGACCCGTCGATACCCACCCCGGGCTCCAGATGCCTGAGCCTTTTTCGAGGTTTCCGAGCACAATGTCTATGACCATCTGCTCGGACTTGGAGAGCTTTTCGTATGTTTTTTCTTTTGTGGCCTCATTCGCCATATTTCAGTGTTACCTCCACTACTTTTTCGGGTTCTTCGTCGGGGCATTCCTGTCCCACATCGAGATACTCTTCAGGCGTATAGCCCGCAGGGATCACGACTTCTTCTCGGGTCGTTTCATCTTTTTCTTCTTGTTTCATATTGGGTTCTCCTTTCGACAATATTTTTTATACTTTTTTTCGTTTTTGCTTGACAAATAATTATTTAGTAATTATAATATAAGCACAAGGAGGGGTTGTAGATGAACTTTGAGTGGGATGAGAACAAAAACCAAATCAATCAAAGAAAGCACGGCATCTCTTTTGAAGAAGCGCAAGCTGTATTTGAAGATGAGCATGCGATCTTGTTTGATGACCCGGATCACTCAGAAAGTGAAGAACGGTTTTTGCTCATCGGCTTGGATCGTAAAACACGAGTATGCATCGTAAGTCATTGTTATCGTGGTACTGACGAAACAATCAGGATCATTTCTGCAAGAAAAGCGACCAAGTTAGAGCGAAGTGTTTACGATGAACAATTTTAAGAATGGAGGTAATATCATGCGAGAAGAATACGATATTAAGGCCCTGAATCCGAGGAAAAATCCTTATGCAAAAGCACTCAAGAAGCAGGTGACTATCAATTTGGACGACTCTGTAGTTGAGTTCTTCAAAAAGCAATCGGAAAGTATTGGGATTCCGTATCAAACTCTGATCAACCTTTATCTCCGCGATTGCGTATTAAACGATCGTCACCCGGAGATTTCTTGGAAATGAACTCCCCTCCCGAGACGCGGCAAAAGCCGCGTCTCTCTTTTTTTGTGATGAGGGTTTTGTCCGTGCATCGTTTGTCCGTACAATGTTCGTCCGTACAGCCATGTCCGTACATTACTTTTCGCTGTAATTTCCTTTTTGTGGTATCTTCCCTTGAATGGAAGCCGGCGCGCTTTGTGCTCCCATTCGGTTTTGCAGGCATTTCATGGCGGTCGTCTCGAAGTATGCGGGCGCTTTGTTGGGTCGATAAAGCCCTGATGTCGCGAAGATCTGAAGCATCTGATCGATATCTCCGTTGGTCCAGTAAGCGAGGTGGCTCATGAGCGCCATGTCGCTGCGGCTGTGGTCATGATAGAGATCTTCGCCGTTATAGAGCCGCTTGATCGTGTCTCCGTTCTTGGACGCAAACGCCTTTTCGAGCACTTCGCGGTCAGAGCTGTAAGAAAGCCCCGCTTGCCGTTGACAAGTCCCTTTCCATTCGATGCGTCGTTCAAAGTTCTCACGGATATACGCCGTCATTTCAGGCGTGTCGAAGCTCTTGATCTCCTTGCAGCCTGTTTCAATGTCGCCCGTCATCGAGATAAAATGCCCGTTACGATAGAACTCCAACTTGCCGTCCGTCGAGAAGGATTTGAGATCGTCCTGCATCGTCGTCTTGCCGAAGAAATGCAGCCCCTTGCCGCTGATAGACCGCTCGCAGTAGGTGTTATCTGCTTTGCAGTACGTCTCAATGGCTTTGGCGGAATATTTCCCGTCCTCGCCAACGCAGCTATCAACGTCGATGCACGCGATATTATCTTCTCCCGTCAGGGCGAATGCGATCGTGTCTGCGCCGTGCGTTTCGGCATAAGCAAGCGCGGTCTCAAAGTCTGTCCAAGTATTGGGATCCGAGCTCACTGCCCACGAGCCGTTATGGCAATCGATGAGCCTTTTCCCGAGATGTTCTTTCCCGTCCTCTACTACGGTGACGACGGCTACCCACTTCGGCTGCTGCTTCATCTCTTCCGGCACATTGTCGATAAGGTTCTGTTTCAGAGCTTTCCACGCCGCTTCGCTCGGCCGCTCATAGCGTTTGTGGAAGTCATCGGCGGTGACGTCCTGCATGGCGGCGACAAACTGTTCGCGCGTCAGAGTGCTCTTCTCTTCCCGTTTTTGCAGCTTGACGACAAAATCCTGCGGCACGGAGAGGCGCACGGTCCGGTCGTCCTTTCCGGGCTTTATGAGCTTGTTGGGGAAATAGAAGATGCTGTTTGCATATTCTCCCGTGATCGGCATTTTGATCATCGTGACCGTGTCGTATTGCTTCATGAGCGCCTCTCTCGGCAGCATGATGTATTCATACGCAGAAGTTTTGGGCGTATCTTCCGCTGCTGTCTTGGGGGCGAATACGGCGGCGAAATCGGTTACAGGGAGATCTTTCGTCTGTTTCTCTCTATTTTGCAATTTCGCAGTAAATTCGGGCCACAACGTTGCATAGATCTTTCCGTCCTCTTCTTTGACCGCGCCTTTGGGAAGATAGAACGAATACCCTGCAAACTCCGAGTCATCGGGCATTCTGAACAAAATGCTCTTCGGGTATTCACCGAGCTTGTGAACGCCGACAAGTTCAATGATGATCTTCTTTTTTTCTTTTGTGGTTTCTTCTGCCTTTTCCGTTTGAGCCGTGTCTGCGGCAATGGCTTCCTGCTTTACCGTCTCAGGCTTATCTTCTTGGGCGGCAAGTTGCTTTTTCCCATACGTTTCATCGATGTACTCCTGCGCCGCCTCGGCGGACGGGAAATCGTAGCGCCCTTGCGCCCATCTGCCGTCCTCAACGTCGTAACCGATCGCAACGATGTAATCGTTGAGCGTGTCAGTCTGACGATGTACGATCGCAATATTCCGGTCGTTACCGTCTTTTTCGATCTTAAGAACGGGATAGCCGCGGGCTGTCCGTGTTTCATATTTCACTTGTTCCTGTTTCCGGGCAGGCTCCTGCATTCGGAGCTGCTCTTCCCGAAGGCCAAAATAATTGATAAGTGCCTCAGCGGTCTGATTCTTTTCGCCAGTGAAGAAGTCCTCCGTGACCGTCTCCCAATACCATCCCTCTACAGGTTCCGCCTCGCTGCCGAGATCCTCCTCGTTGTACTTTCCGGTCAAAAAGTCTCGGACGATCTGCTCTGTCTCCTCTTCTGTCGCGCCCTCCAAACGGATGACCATATAGGTCTTGTTGGCAGCGATCGCGCCGTCGTAGCGATCTGCCTTCGCGTCGAAGTTTTCGTCAAATTTGTTGAGCTGCGAACGGGTATAAACATAGTTCTCCTCTTTCAGCCCCTTCCAATTGTAGATAAGGCCATAGATCGATTCATGATACCCATTCAAATATGCCGGCGGCTCGGCTTTTTCTTTCTCCATTTCCTTGTAGCAATGCAGCGTTGCAAGGCAGTCCTCGAGGCTGTTGTGCGCGCCGCGCTCGGTCCATTCATAGCCGTACCATGCCGCACACGTCGAAAGCTTCTGCCATCTGTAGTCCCCTATCTCCTCGCTCCATACGCCATAGATGGGGGCAAAGTCTTGCATGACGTCAACGATCTTCTGCCCTTCGGGTCGCTTCCATCCTGCCGCTCGTAAGAAGCGGAGATCGTATCCGGTGTTGTAACCGACGATCGTCTTAGCGCGGCTCAGGATGTTCCCGATCGCCGCTATTTCCGATTGAATGCTCGGCGCGTTGGCGACCATTTCAGGGGAAATATGGTTGACTTCTTCCGCTTTCGGCCAACTCTCCGTATGCTCGGGCTTGAAATAGCCGTTATAAAGTGTGTTGCCGTCACCGTCGATGATGGAGACCTGCAAAAGCTCGTCTGCGGACGCATAAAGGCCCGTCGTTTCGGTGTCCACAACGATAAGGTCAATGGGGTCTGCGGGCAGAGGCTGCCGGTCTTGTTCCTGCCGTTCTTGTTCTTCTGCTGCTTCCATGATGGATTCATGATGGCGCTTACAGTAGTCATCGATAAACTCTGCCGTTTCGGCATAGCTGTTGACGCTCGCCCAATCATGTTTGATGAAGTCATCGTAAAGGCTACTGAGGATATGCCCTCGTTCCTCGTACAGGGCCCTGTAATGCTGCGGCTCTAAGTAGCTTTCTACGATCGTCGATTCCAGTTCGCCCATAGCTGTGATATGGAAGCTTTCTGTAAAGATCGCCTCGGGTGAGCGGGTAAGAAGGTCTGCCTTAAACTCTGCAAACTCTTGTTGCACGCTTCGGCTGACCTCTGCTTCAAAGTCAACCTGAGCTGCGGGCGCTTCCTCTGCTGTCATCTGCTCCGCCTCTTCCTCGGCATCCTTTGCGTTCTGCCTTACGTTGTTCACAACGCCGTTGATCACAACGGGATGCGACGTGAGTAAGCAATTTAACCTTGTCTGTTCGCTTTCAGAGATCTCGATCCCTGCGGCCCACTCCTGATTTACGCGGCTGTATCTTTGATCGTATGTGTGCTCACGCAGCGTTGTCGCGAGGATATATTTCACGCGCTCTACGCCGAAATCTTCGATGATCTGCGGCAGAAAGCTGCTGTCAAGATGCGATCCGTCATAGTGTTCTCGGATCGCGTTATCGATCGCGTCTCTACAAGCCTCATCGGCTTGGCGAGAGGCGCGCAGCATCTCACGCTCATTGTGTTCCCGCGCATAGTCTCCCGTCTGCAGATAGATCGGGACGTCACGATAACTCACGGCCTGTTCATTGGTTTTCGGCATGGTTTCCTCCTCTTTTTCTGTGGTTACCGGTTCTGTTTTTGGTTGTACGCGGCCCTCTTGCGCTTTGAGGTATGCGGCTTGATATTCCTTGCAGTATTCCTCTATGGGCGCATTAAGCAGCGCTCTCCACTTCTCAAAAAACCGCTCTTTTTGTTCCTCGGTAAGATCCCTGTAACGGGTCGTTCCCTCAAGCTCAGGGATAGCGTCAGCGTCGGCAGAATAGGCATCGAAGAACGGGTTTTCTTTTGTAAGAATGCCTTTATCGATCATCTCGCGGAAGGCAATGCACGCGGCGACGTCCTCTTCAAAACAAAGATATTGCCCGAAACTCTCTGCTTCCTTCCGCGCTGCAGGAGACAGGATATAGGCTGCAAGCTGCCAATCAATCATCACGCCGCCATGCCCTGCGGTGCTGACGTCGTAGATGCCGGGCGCGATCGTATAGCAATGCTGTACCTCGCCCCAAAGTGACATCTCAGGCTCGTACTCCCAATCTCGGCCCTTATATGCCTCAAAGGCAGAGGTCTCCTCTTCCGTCAGTTGTGTGAACGGGTCATGTGGTCTGTTTACCGTTGTCTGTGCCGAAGCGGATTCAGCCTCTACCGCGTCGTTACTTTGTTCCGTACTCTCTCCCCTCTGCGCTTTTGCACGGCTTTCAAAGTATTCTTTGGCTTCTTTGCGGTCGTGGAAGGCTTGAAAATCTGCGGCACTAATCAATGCAATTTTCGGATGTATTAAACTTTCGGGAAACAACGATTCAAGATCGATCTGATCGCCCACATGGAGCACGATATTTTCGCTAATTTTTGGCGACGTCGTAACAACGTACCATTCGCCATCAAAATCGCCATCATACTCTGTGTTCTCGAGAAACAACACTCCCGTCCTCGATGTTCGCCCGTCTCCGAATGGCGTATCTTCTTGCACTGCAAGGACTTTAAGGGCAACGTCCAACGATGGTATCCCTAAGAAATCCATATCGCTTTCTTGCTCTTCTCGCTCTGCCTCTTCGCTTATGCGTTCTCGCAAAACAGGATATAGGACGTCGTCGTAAAAGTAAGTATCGTACCAATAGTCATAGTCCGCCCCACCCTTGCTTTCGTCGAATGCGCTACGTTCAAAATGGAATTTCAGGTCTCCGTAAAGATCTGTCATGTCATCCCACGAAAAATCGTCTTTTCGGCCGTTGAGCCAACGAAGCTCGCTCAACCCCAGCTCAAGGTACTCCGTAACATCTTGATGCTCGGCATATCGCTTGAGCATTTCGGTCAAAGGGATATCAGGAAGTTCGCTGACGATTTTTTGTCGTAAAGCATCTTTTTTCCAAACCCTCTGTCCTTCGGGTAGTTTGGAAATGAGATAATTCGTTTGCTCGTCAAGGATCCTGACCGCATAAGGATATAACCCTGCTTCGTTCCCGTTTGGCTTTTCCGCTCCATGACCAAAGAGTTCTCGCACACTTCTCTGATTTTCTTCCTTTAACTCTTCTAAAACAGATTCTTCAAAGTCGTCATTGTCGTTTGCTCTGCTTGTGTCGTAAAGAAATTCGGAAACACCGCTAAAAAGAACGTAGAGACGGGCGTCCATGTAATTTTTCCCTTTCTTTGAAGTAACGAACGCTTCCCATTCGTCTTTCATCACGGCAAACATTACTTTGGGATCGTCAAATTCGCTCATACCAAGCGCTCTTGCCATTTCGCCGCTTGGTTGAGGGATATAAACACTCAGCCCTAAGCGAATGAGCAACCGTGCGATCTCGTTCCTGATCGGCAACGCATCTTTTGTTATATGCACTTCCGTATCGGCGAAATCTTCGAGCTGTACTCTGTCGGGCAGCAAAATATCTCTTTCTTTGGTTACGGGCATTTCCTCTTGCACCTCGTTTTCAATGGCATCCTCGATTTCCTGCGGGATCGTCGTTCCAGTGCTGCGCTCTGTCCCAACGGGTTCATCGAGGGTATCATTTTCTTCTTTTGTGGTCTCTACGGATTTATCTTCTTCTACGGCTTCTACAGCCTCGCCTGTTTCGTCGTCTACAATGACTTCCTCATGATGGTTGAGATCGAGTTCCGCGTTGAGCTGCGCCTGTTCGGAGAGCAGCTCTTTTAGCCGCTCCGTATGCTCAAACGGCTTTTTTACCTCTTCTTTGGCGATCTCAAAGTCGTTTTGCATCTGTTCAAGCCGCATTTCGAGACGCCGAACGCGGTCCGGGAAGTCGGCGAAGAAATTATCGAGCCTCATGAGGTTGCCTGACGGACTGTCGGCAAGATCTGTTATGTATTCGCCCGCGCCTTTGATCACGCACTCTCGCTCCAGCTTTAAGACGTTGAGAGGTTTGGCGGCAATTTGGAAGCCACGATAAGCAGCGATGGAGACGTCGGGGATCGGGGTAAAGATCGCTTCCGTGAGAGCCTGCCCGCCCTCTTTGCGCGCCGTGTATCTCTTGCCTTTTACGGTGATCTCAAACTTATCATCCTCACGGGGATGCGCTTTCAGCGTTTCGAGGTCTTTTTGCGCGCGTTCCACCAACAGCTCTTGCCGTTGGATGCGTTCGGGATAGCCTTTTCTGATCTCATCCTGCAACTCAAAGAGACGTTTCTTGTAACGCCCTTCGAGCAGCCGCAGTCGGGAGACTTCCGCATCCACTTCCATCTTGCGTTTGATCTTGGGATTAGCGGCGGTAATTGCCTTGATCTCGGCGTAGGAGAGCGTCGTCTCATCGATGTCTTCCGCCTCCCGAACATACAGATCGCCGCGCGTGATCTGAGATATAAAGCGCTGCTTATTTTCGAGGATCTGATAAGAATAGCTATCAAACGTGCGCTGCGTCACATAGGTGAAGATCTTCACGTCCTCATTCTCGTTGCCCTGACGGACGATGCGGCCCTCCCGCTGTTCCATGTCTGCGGGGCGGTACGGCGTGTCAAGGTGATGAAGCGCCACGAGCTTCTTTTGCAGGTTTGCTCCTGCGCCGCATTTTTCCGTGCTGCCGATGATGACGCGAACCGTCCCCTCGTTCAGCTCGTCAAAGAGGGCTTGCTTTTCTTTTTCATTCTTCGGATCGTGGATGTAAGCGATCTCATCTTTCGGGATCCCGCGCTGCACAAGTTTGTATTTCAGCTCGTTGTAGACATCAAAATCCGTTCCCGGCGCATAGTCCTCGTACTTCTTTTTGGGCGTCGAGAGGTCGCAGAAGATGATCTGCGTGCCTTGAATGTCGGTGGTATCCGCCCATATCTCAAAGACACGCTTTGCGCATTCATTGAGCTTGTTCCCCGCTTCGTCCTGCCCGTTTTCCGCATAGAGGCGGGGATCGAGAGCGAGCTTTTTGCCGTCCGAGGTAATGCGCAGCATATTATCGATGTGCGGATCGACGCCGCCGCTATTGATGCGCTCGGCACGAGCTGCGATCTCCTCGGCAAAGGCGATGACCGTTTCGGACGGAGTAAGATTAACGACGATATGCTCGGCGGTGGGAACGTCCAATTTGACCATGTCGGCGGTCTGAACGTCGGCAAAGGAGCGGTAAAGCGTCATGAGCTCAGGCAGGTTCGTAAACTTTGCAAAGCGCGTCTTTGCGCGGTACCCCTGCCCGCTCGGTGCAAGTTCCATTGACGTGACCGTTTCGCCGAAGTTTGCCGCCCAGTTGTCAAAGAACGGCATCCCGAGCTCTTTGAGAGTGGTCGGCTGCAAGTACGTCTGCATCGTGTACATTTCGGTCATGCTGTTGGATACAGGCGTACCGGTCAGGAACACAACGCCGCGATCGCTGCCATGAAGCTCTTGCAGATATTCGCACTTTAGCTTCAGGTCCGTTGCCCGCTGGCTTGCAGCCGAGGAAATTCCCGAGACGTTGTTCATTTTTGTGAACAAAAAGAGATTTTTGTAATAGTGCGCCTCGTCCACTAAAAGATAGTCAATGCCGAGCTCTTCGAAGAGAAGCACGTTGTCTTTCTTCTCCGCGCTCATCAGCTCTTTGAGCTGCTTTTCCTTGTTCTTCTTGATGCGTTGGAGGTTTTTGACGGCTCCGTCGGGCTGCCCTTTCTCTTCCCATGTCTGCTCGATACAGGCTTCGATGTTCCCTATCTCTTCCCGCATCTTGCGGATCTGCCGTTCGGGGGATATGGGGATCTTAGCAAAGGACGACTGCGCGATCAGGATGCCGTCCCAATCGCCGAGCGCGACCTTCGAGACAAACCGCTTGCGGTTGTCTTTCGCTAAATCTTCTTTTGTGGCAACAAGGATCTTCGCAGCAGGATACAGTCTGCGCCAATCCCCCGCCCATTGCTCGACGAGATGATTCGGCACCGCGACCATTGCTTTCTGACAGATACCGAGCTGCCGCATTTTCATGATGGCGGAGATGGCCGTAAAGGTTTTGCCGCTGCCGACGACGTGATGAAGCAGCACGCTGCCGTCGCTTGACACAATGCGTTCCACAGCGCTTCTTTGATGCGGCCGAAGTTCGATCTCGGGGTTTTTCCCGGGAAAACGCAAATAGCTTCCGTCGTAGCTCGGTAAGCGCAGCCGGTTGAAACGGAGATTGTACGTTGTCTCCAAGTCCTCGCGGCGTTCGGGATCCGCGAAGATCCAATCTGCAAACGCTTCTTTGATCTGATTCTGCTTATCACGGGCGGCAAGCGTCTCTGCCTGATTGAGGACACGCCTCTCATGTCCGTCCTCTTTGATGGTATCGTAGATCGTTGTTGCCCGCAGATTGAGAGCATCCTCAAACAGGCGGGCAGCGGGTGCGCGTTCCGTTCCATATACATTCTTCTGCCGATAGTTCGTTTTGCCCTTTACGCTCCCCCACTGATCCAAACGCCATGAGCTGTCAAATGCGTTGTAGAAGATCTCCACCCCGTCGCGGAGATAGAACGGGACTTCGACGAGCTCGCAGAAGAATTGTTCGTAATACTTTTTATCGATCCACGGCGCGCCGAGCCGCACTGCAATGTCGCTTGCGCTGATGCGCTCGGGCTGCACCGCTTGCAACGCTTCAACATTACGCTTGAAACTCGGGTCTTCTAAGGCTTTTTCGCTTGCTGCTGCAAGTTTCGTGACGACGTCGCCTGCAAGATATTCGCTCGCGGTCACGAATCCGGAGTATTTGTCCCCTTCCGCTATTTTTGCGGGATCGCGGAAAACGGCGCTTTCCAGCTCGGATAGAACGGTATCATAGTCCTTGCCTGTAAGCTCTTCGATGTAAGCAATGTCCACTCTGCCGCGCTCGTTCTTCGAGATCTGCATTGCCTCGTAGCAGTCTTTGGTCTCTGTCGGGACAATGTACGGACGCACCGTGCGCTTCGAGAAAATATCGGCCTTCGTATAGCTCTCCCCTTCCACGTTTTCCGAAGCGAAAAGGAAGGCGCTCTCGGCATCGTCGCGGAACAGCCGCACGTTGGTCTGCGTGTTGAGCGCACCGTATGCTTTGACAAAGGCGTCATAGCGGGCATTCAGGCTTACCTGCATGGCGGCAAGCACCTCGTCAGAACAGCCTTGCGCTTGCAGATCGAGGATATGATGGAGTTCATCCTTCAAGGCGATCATGGCGGTAATTCGTTCGACCGCGTCTTTCGGCTTCGAGGGCGTTCTTTCTTCCATCGCGTCGCCGATGCGCTGATAGACCTTGCCGCGGATGACGGTAAAGCACCCTTCCTTGATGTTGTAATCTGTTTCGATGTTTTCTGCTTCAGACGGCTCTTCCGTCCGTTCGCGAGCCGTGAAGATCTCTCGCGGCAAATTCTGCGCCGCCTCTGCGATCGCAGCGCCGAGCTCCCGCCCGTCGGGCTTGACGGTGATGTCCATCCCGCCGTAGAGGCCGGTCTCAAATGCGAGCGTTCCGAGGACCATCTCGGGATGCTCCACAAAGTAGGCGTTGAGCCGCATCCCGTCTGCATTTTCGGCAAGGCCGATCCAGCGTTCGCCCGAAAGATCTTGCAACTTTTCTTCCCGCTTGCGGAAGAAGAGAATATCTGCAACGGCTTCCGTTCCGGCTGTTGACTTGAAGGCGTTGTTGGGCAGCCTGATTGCGCCGAGAAGTTCCGCCCGCTCCGCGACGTATCGCCGGGCGCTTTCGTTCTGCTTGTCCATCGTGCCCTTCGAGGTGATGACGGCGACGATCCCGCCCGCCCGCACCTTATCAATGGATTTGGCGAGGAAATAATCGTGGATGCGGAAGTTATAGCGGTTATAGGCGCTGTCAAATACGCCAAAGCCGCCGAACGGCACGTTGCCCACCACGACGTCAAACATCCCGTCGGGGAAAGACGTATCCTCGAAGCCCTTGATCTGCACATTGATATTGGGATATAACTTCGCGGCGATCCTGCCCGTCACGCGGTCAAGCTCTACGCCATACCGCTGTGCGCCTTCTGCGATCGAGGCGGGCATATAGGCAAAGAAATTCCCCGTTCCCATTGCGGGTTCCAAAATACGGTTCCCGCCATGCACGCCGAAACGCTGCAAAATGTCATACATTCCCGCAATGACTTCCTGCGGCGTATAGAAGGCGGAAAGCGTGCTCGCCTTTGCCTGTTCGTAGTCCTCGGCAGACAAAAGTCCCTTGAGTTCTTCGTACTCCTTTGCCCATGCGGCGTTGTGCGCATCAAACGCCTGAGGCAGCCCGCCCCATCCGACATAACGGGAGAGCGTTGCCCTTTGTTCCTCGGTCGCCGTCATATTGTGAGAGTCCAAGAAGTTCACGAGCCGGATGGCGGCGATGTTATTGCGGTACCTTGCCTTTGGTCCGTTCCCGCTCGCCTCTTCCTCAGTCGCAGTGGTCGAAAGGTTTTCCCCGTCCTGCTGTTCTACTTGCTCCTCGTACCCCTCATCGCCCTCCTGAAGCTCATAGTTCGGGCAAAAAGCATAGAAAAACGTCGTATCGATCCCGCGCTCGTCGATCTCTACGTCCGCGACTTCTTCGCGGCTTAGGAGCTCTTCCCGCACAAGGTCTATGTGTTCCCGAACAAACGCCTCATCCTCGCCGAGATCGGCATATTCCACGAGCCAAACGGTATCCAACGTTGCCTGAGTTCCCTCGGAGACGATGCTCTCAACGATGCGTTTTACTTGCTGTTCCACGCCGTTCAGCTTTTCGCAGAATTCCTCGTAAAACTCTGCATGGATATACCATTCGTCGCTTTCGACCGCTTTGATTTCCCCCCGCGCAAGCATGGCCTCTTTGATCTCATTGCAATGTGCGCGGACATACTCCTCGTCCTTCCCAAATGTACCGTAGTAGTATGCGTACTTTCCGCTTTCCGTGTTTCGCGTGCCGAGCTGCACCATTCTGTCAATGATCTCAGCATGGTCGTTCACGTTCTGCTGCTCTTTTGTTTCGTGGCTTTGCAGCTCATACGCACCGCGGTCGATCATATCTCCGATCAGGCTTGCAAAGGCATTCCAAGTCAGATTTGCCTCAAACACGATCCTGCCGTTCTCATCAAGCTCGTGCAGACGTACCCCTTGCGAGGTGATATACTGCGCGAAATAGCCGTCTCCGGTCTCGATGCTGTAACCGTACTCATCGCAGACGACTGCCGCAAAGTCGGCCGAATTTTTGTCACCGGAATATGCCGCCATGATACGCTGCTTTCTAACCTCGATCGCGCCGTTGATGACGCGCCCGATAAGAGACGAAAGCCGCTTCGACTTTTCTTCCTCTGCTTTCCGTTTCGCCTCTTGCTTCTCGCGGTACTCCTTTATCTCTTCTTCGCCGAGATACTTCTCCTCATCGATGAGATCTCCGATCCGATTTGCAACTTCTTTCCACGAAAGGAAGATCTTATCGTCTCTCCCAAATACGCCGGGGACTAAGATCTTAATGCCGCGCGATTCGGTAATGAAAAACGTATCGTCAATGCTCTGACCGCCCGAGCCATATTCGCTTTTCAAATAGTCTGCGAAGGCTTTTGACGTAGGGTTTTTACGGTACTCGTCGTAAATGCGGAACTTCCCATCCTCAAATGCCGTTCCTCTTTGCAGAACGCGCTCGATGAGTTGCTCTTTCTCCGACTTCTCTTCGGCTTCGGCAAGGTCAAACAGGGAGAGCTGCGGCTTTTTTCTACGACGTCTCTCCTGAATGCCGGGCTCATGCTTTTCTGTGGATTGCCCTTGATTTTCGGTCTCTTCGGGCGAAAACGAGACGGGATCGTCAAACGGATTAGGTTCTGAAGCCGCATCGGAAATGGATATAACGTCCGCCGAGCGTTCCTGCGCCGCTCTATTTGCGGCAGGGAAGAACTGTTTTTCTTCTCCGTCCGGAGCGAGCACGACGGCGCGAAACTGCACGAGCTTGTCTATGTACTGCGGCGCGACGTGATAAGGGAAGCCTACCATAGGCACGCGCCCTTCCGTCCCCATGCTGCGAGAGGTAAGTGTGAGACCGATCGCATTCGCAGCCTCCACGGCGCAATCGCCGAGAATCTCGTAAAAATCGCCCATTCGGTCGATGATAAATGCGTTCGGGTACTCTTTTGCGATCGCCTGATAGCGGCGGTAGCGTACTGTTTCTCCCACGTCGGGTGCTTCGGGGAATTTAACTTCAAAGTTCTTCCAATCCATAATGTTCCTCGTTATACCTTCAACGGCGTCAACCATTCGTTGATATCGTACCAACCGCCGGCCGCTGCCTTTTTTACCGTTTTGATCTTGCTTTCTTCGTCTCTATCAAACCGCTCATCCAAGCGGATGATCATATCCTCAAGCTGTGCGTTTACGACCAAATGTCCGTTTGCATAGCTGTTTCGCAGCAGCTCTCGAAACGCATCTTTGAGCAGCGGGTCAACGCCCATACGTTCCATAACTTCTTCGTGGCTTTCAAGCCGTTCAAAATTTGTCTGCGTTTTGATGATCTTCCCGTCCCATTGCTTTGCGTCAGCTTTCCGCCTTTGGCACTCATCGTTCCAAGCATAAAACTCAGCTTCTTGCTGAGGATCGAAAAGATCGATTGGATTCTGCCCCCAATCTAAAAGCTCCTCATCGCTCATTTTCTCGAACTTGGATGATGCTTCTTTTTTTATACTTTCTTTCTTTCTTTCTCTATAACTTGTATTTCTATTTATATTTATAATAGGGCGGTCATTTTGTCCGTCCCCCCGGACATTTTGTCCGCCCGGGGCGGTCATTTTGTCCGCCCCCCTTTGTTCCTCGGGGAGAGGACGGTCATTTTGTTTGCCGATCTCCGATAGGCGGTTAAGGTCAACGATGGAACGATAACTATTTGCGATCCCCGCGCTCTGATTGCGCTCACTCATCTCGATATAGCCCATATCCTCAAGATGACGAAGGCTTCGACGTATTGTCCTCTCAGATGCCCCCGTGAATTCTGCTATGTAAGCAAGACTGCCCTTAAATTCGCTTTCCCCGTCTTGCGAAAAGGAATAGATGATCGCGTAAACGACAAGATCGATGCCGTTTAGATTAAGTTCCTTCAGCATCCAGCCGAAGATAGTATAATAGTTCTCGTTCTTTATCATTTTCCATGTCCCCTTTGTTTGTTCAAATTACTACAAGCTGTCCGTACAAGTGTCCGTACATCTTGGCATCTATCGCATATTTTTCAATATATGGGGCGGTCATTTTGTCCGTCCCCTCCAGAAGGGGGGGTGGTCATTTTGTCCACCCCTCCTGCTGCCTTGACGGGCTCTCAAAAGATGGGTGAGAGACGCATCTGCGATAGGATCGGTGATATTGTGCTTAATATTGTTAAATATTTATCCAAAACCTGTATGATAATTATCGTTTCTGTTCATCTTTTCTCCTTAATGTCCGTACAAATGTCCGTACAGCCTCGTCTTTATCGTATAAATTTCAATATATGGGGCGGTCATTTTGTCCGCCCCCTCCAGGGGGGGGGATGGTCATTTTGACCACCCCCTGGTTCTCTTAAAGAGCGGGGTATCGTATGAAGTTAGTCAAAGCGTGCGGCGTATTTCCCGCAAGCCGGTGTTTTCTTACGCACCGTCGCATCCGGCGAACACGTCCAAATATCGCACTTGTGTCTGATTCGTTTTCCAGACTTGGACGGATATTCGACACAATGCGCGCAATGAAAGCAGCTCTTCCCCTCAAGCGTGCCATTGACGTCCTGCATCGTCTGATATTTCTTTCCGTGCTGCACCATCTCTTCCACGGGGACCTCACCCCCGAACAAATCAAGCTGTAAGTAGTCCATCCTCGCCCCCTTTTTTGCCGTATATTAAAATTCGTGTCCGTACAATTGTACGGACACGAACGTGTGTATCAAGGTTCTTCAGTTTCGCGGACTTGCTCTTCCATAAAGCGGCGCAGCTCGGATGACGCCGAGACGCCTTTTCGTTGACAATCTTCAACGAATGTCCGCCACAGATCCTCATTGACACGGAGGTCTACTTTCATAGTCTTTTTTGTGGACTCCACAGGGATGACGCTCGACGTGATCAATGCCCGCGTCGTTCTCTGCGTGCTGTTTGCTCTCGCTCTGAAATTTCCGAGTGCCATCTTATGCCTCCATTTCCAAAGTCTTTAAGATCTCATCGCAGAGATGTTCATAGTCTGCTGCGACGCCCGAGTTGGGTGCGTATTCCAAAATGCTCTTGCCGTAAGAGGGCGCATCGGCTGCCGCAACGCCGACGCGGATCTCCGAGTGGAACACTCTTCCGCCGCGCTCTTCGGCGATGCTGCGGACGTATTCAACGGCCTCTCGCGTGCTCCTGCGACGAGGATCCGCCATCGTCACCACATAACCGAGCACGCCGATCTCCGGCTTGTCCCGTTGGATCTCTGTCACGCTGTCGAGCAGCAGGTCAATGCCCTTGAACGAGTTGAACTCCGGCTTGAACGGGATCAGGATGTAGTCGCTTGCCACGATGACGTTGATCGTCGTGATGGACAGCGACGGGTTGCTGTCTATGATGATGTAATCATAAAGGTCACGGTACTTCCTGAGCGCCCGGTCGAGAAAGCGTTCTCTTCCATACTTCGGCGCAAGGCGCGTATTCGCCTCTTCGAGGCCGATGTCAGATGTGATGATGGAGAGATTGTGCGAAAGCACGGTTTCTTTCACTTCGATGCCCTTATCGAGGCCGAGCAGCCGCAGCGCTTCGGGGTAGTCGGGATTTTCATCTTCAAGCCCGTACGACGTCGTAAGATGCCCCTGAGGGTCAAAGTCAACGAGCAGTACTTTCTTCCCGCGGCGGGCGAACCCGTCTGCCAATGCCATTGCGGTCGTCGTCTTGGCTACGCCGCCCTTCTGATTTACCAACGATATGATTTTCATTTTGTCACTCCCTTTTTCTTTTGTCCGTACATTTGTACGGACGTTTTGATTCTATGGCCCTTTTGCTATACCCTTGATTATTTCGTGATTTTATCGAGTAGTTCAGGGCTGTCGAACTCGTTTCCTACGACTTCGTAAGGCGCAAGTCCCACATCAAACAACATCCAATGAAGATTGCTGCTGAACAAGTTTTCGGGGGGACGATAAAGAACAAAACCGCCGAGGACCCAATGCCATTTTACAACGGCACATCGAATAGATCTGACAACGTCGCCCTCGAAAATTTTTATACCGTTTTTGTCTTTTAATCCGGTGTATTCCCCAACAGTTTTCGGGTCAACTTCAAACTCAGCGAGTTCGTTTCCAATCAACACGTAGATATAATAACGATCAGCAGCTACAACAAGGCTTCCTTCGATCCACTCGCCGTTGTCTATCCGTTTTCCTCGAAATATAATATCTCTCATTGTCTCTTTCCTTCTGAACTGTTCAAATTACAACGTAATCACTTTTGAGTATAAGATACTGCTGTAATTCGTTATGCGCCCGATCCGTTATTACCGTCGTCCTCTTTCGCTTTTCCGGCATCCGAAATATGGCGATAGTACTTTTCCATTTGCTCATCCTCGCGCGAGGCGAGGACGAGCGCGCAATAGACGCATAAGGCTATTGTAATAAACATCAACACCCCAAAGACGATCAGGATGATTCCCCACCATTGCATTTGTTTGCCCCCCTCTTTTTGACACACACAAGCACAATGCCCGTTACAACACCAAATAAGATAACGGCGCCTTCAGCGATCATGACGATCGGGATCCAAAGTTCATTGTTTTCTTCCTGCACTTCGGGGGCGATCGCCCTTCCATATACGTCTCCGCAATGCGCGCATTGATAGATCTCTTCACCGGGCATCGTTTCGTCAGGATAGACGTGGAAAGCCATGTTATAGTCATGCCCAAGTGCTGGCACTATTTCTTGCTCAACGAGATCGATACCACAAATTGCGCAACGAACGCCTTCTGTCAAACCGGTCTCAGTACAAGTCGGTTCCACTCCGGGAATTGAGATTTCATGATGCCCTACCGCTTCGATCGTAAAAGTTTCTTTTTGACCGCAGTAGATGCAAAATGTTTCTCCTTCACCATCTTCCGTACACGTTGCCGCTGTTATAGTGACCGTCTCTCCGAATGTATGCGTCCCTGCCTTCACATTCTCGATTTCTGCAGCTCCGCACGTCAGGCAAATGCGAGATCTCTGTCCGGCTTCAGCGCAACTCGACCGCGTGTCGATCAAATCACTCCAGTTGTGTCCGATCGCAGGAATTTCTGTCACTTCGCCAACGGCTCCGCAGTCAGCACAATATACTCCCTGCGCTCCGTTTTCGGTACACGTTGCTTCAACGTAAAACTCTTTCCCGTTATGGATCGTCACTTTACCGGTACAATAGTTCCCGCTGCGGACCGCATGGCGGTAAGTATAAGTGCAGCCATCTTTGTCCTCAAAATACGTCCAAGTCAAATTTGATTGACTGTTCTCTACCCCGCATTCCGGGCAGAAATCAGGAATCTCCCAATATGTCCCTATGACCGAAGCTACGGTATCATCTTGTTCTGCAGCATTCGCGGTGATCGATGCTCTGACTGTTGCCGCGCAACCCGATGCGACTACGATACCCATTACGCACGCCAAAAAACTTTTCCAAATCGCCTTCATAACACACTCCCTATGTCTCATCAGGCTGATGAGTTGTGCCGAAAGCCCGACCCGACCGGGCTGCATTCCGTTGGTTCCGGCATGTTGTACGGACAGTGTCCGTACATATAATTAGGGGGAAGGATAGGCTTACTCTGCAGAAGGTGACCCTGCCGCAGAGCACAGGAGATACTTTCATCGACGGTCTGACATTCTCATGGCCATACTTCAGATCGTCGAGCCCTTTGCGGGGTTCGGCCACAAAAGGGTAAGTAAGGAGATGTCGAAAGCCTGACCTGAACAGGCAGCACCCCATCGGTGGTTTCGGCGTGGTGTGCGGATAATATCCGCACAGGACTTTGGGTGAGAGAATATGAATGGCCGAAGATCTGACTTGAACAGATCGCATCCATGATGGCTTCGGCAGGATGCGCGGAGATTCGGGGGATCCCCGCGCAGATATGAGGAAGATGAGAAAATGATCCGCACTTGCGGCAAGCAAAGCCTACCGCAAGATAGGGAGTGAACCGAAAGCCCGACTTGAACAGGCAGCACCCCATCGGAGGTTTCGGCGTATTGTACGGACAATGTCCGTACGGGGGGCGGATCATGCAGCCCTTGTGAGCCCGCCCGCCATCGAGAGACAGGAGATCGTTCCCATCTCGCTGTTTGCCTCATAACTGCGGTTCCAAACGTATGCAAGAATGCTATGCAGCGCTCCGCTCGACCGAAGCAGCCATTCCCAATCTTCGGGATCGTCCGGCACAAGCAGGAAATTATAGCAGTCGCCGAAGTACATCTCGCTATGGATGACGGCATAGACGAGGCATTTATACTTCTTTTCGATCTCCTTCAGCTTGATAAATACATCCTCGTTCCCGGGCGCGGGATAGCCGTAGAGGTTTTCAAACACATACACTTTGTCGTTTTGCTCGAAGTCCTCGATGTAAGGCTTTGCCACTTGCAGCCCTTTCAGGCACGCGAGGGCTTGTTCCTTCTTTTCCGCTCTTGTCGTTCTTGTGGTCTTTTCCATAAATATCACTCCCTGTTTTCGTTACAATTTCGCACCTTCAAGATGCGTTTCTGATGAAGCGTACAATAAGCGTATGCGTGCGTCATTCCGATCGCATGATAGTTTCTCGGGCGATAATAGGTATGCCATACGCGCCGCTCATGATAAGGACACATTCTGCAATCTTTGACTTTCATCTCTTGGCTGTCCGTACACTGTCCGCACATCACCAAACCCACGGGACCAAAATAGTGCCGATGAGCGTTAAGATCGCACCGATGAGCCAAAGCCCTCCGCAGAATGCGTGAACGAGGATCCACCAAAGCACACGCCCTGTCGTTACAAACACACTCTTTACCGTTATCTTCTTCATGGTTTCCCTCCTTCCGTACGGACAACTCTGTCCGTACGATTACTTTTTATTGCCAGTGAGCACAAACTCTTCCTCGTCCGGGTGATTGTCACAGAGCCAATCGATCGAGACGTTGAGCAGCGCTGCGATGCGCCGAAGATACAGCATTGACGGTTCTCTCAAGCCGCTTTCGAGAAACGAGTACGACGTCTGCGAGATGCCGATTTTTTTCGCAACTTCTCGCTGCGACATTTTGGCATTGATCCGAGCTGTTTTCAAACGATCACAAAACAACTTCAGAGCCTCCTTTTTATCAAAAATTACAATGTAATATTTGACGGGTAAAAAAATATCCAAGTCAGTATATAACACTATCTGTTATACGCCTCGATTATATAACATAAAGAGTTATATGTCAAGAGAAAAATAACATTTTCTGCTATAATTTATCTATGTTCTCGATTACGCAATTTTCATCTCGTCTGAAAGAAGCTCGTATAGCAAGCGGTATGACCCAAAAAGAGATAGCTTCTGAACTTGGAATAATTCAGCCCGCTTACAATCGTTTTGAACGTGGTAAGTATCAGCTTAATTATGAGCAACTATTTTATGTCTGTAATCGTTTCGGGGTCTCTGCCGATTACCTTCTCGGGCTTGAGGATGAAACGGGAGCCAAAATCTATCAATCGGGACAGTACGTCATAAAAGAAAACCAATCTAAATAACCCCTCTTTTTCCTTGCTCTCCCACACGGAGGGCTTTCTCTATGCCTTTTATACTTGTTGGAACATACGGAACAAGTACATATATAATATTCGAGATTAGTATAGCGATTCTTCTTGCACTTGTCAAGTACCCTGCGAATAATTTTATGGTAAAATTATTGCATGGACAGAATGAGTAGAATTTTATATGAGTTACGTTGTGAACATCAAATCAGTCAAATGCAGCTTGCCGATCGTACCGGCGTCAGTCAGTCAACGATTGCTAAAATCGAGCTCGGTCGTAATGAGGCAACTGCAAGTACGATCCGCCGTCTTGCTGATTATTTTGAGGTATCGTCAGACTATCTTCTTGGCCGTACAAATGAGTTTGGAAACGTTGTGGAACAGAAGCCTCGGTTTCATACTACACACGACGAAGAGGAACTTGTCTTGAAGTTCAGGCAGCTCTCGCCCGTTTCTCAGATAACGATCCGCAGATTGATCGATTCCGTCTTAAAAGGCGAACAAAAAAACTGATCGCATATCGGCTGCTCTTCTTTTTGTGGCCTCTCCCCTACGCTCTCCCCTTCCGGGAGAGCTTTTTTCATGCCTTGTTGGAACGATGATTACAAGGTAATCATCACTCTTCGTGAGCATTATATCACAGAGAGTGAGTATTTGTCAATAGCTATATCACAAAAAGTGAGGGTTTCTCGCAAAAAAATTTTTAGCTCATTGATTGTGATAAAATCTATTCGAGGTGAAATATGAGTTTTTCTTTGAGATTAAAAGAACAGCGCGAAAGAATGGGTTTATCACAAGCCGCCTTAGCAAAAGAGCTTAATGTAAGCACGGGAAGTATTGGGATGTGGGAAAGCACGGATCGTATTCCCCCTGCGAAAAAACTAATTCAGATTGCCGATTATTTCCATGTCTCTACGGATTATCTTCTTGGTCGCAAAACCGAGTTTAACTTTTCTACATCAAAAGAGTTAGAGAGTTCGTCCAAAGAACAGCAGCTCATCCGCTGCTTCCGAGAGCTGCCAGAGTCGTCGCAGGATCTCATTCTTGGCATGGTCAAAAGTGCCGCGGACGCCGCAAAACGCGCTTGACGGCATAAAAAAAGACCCCGCTATGATCGTTCATAACGAGGCCGTTTATTCACATTGTTTTTTACACAAATTCGATCTGTACCTTTCTCCCAAGAGCAGTAGCCACTCTTTGAAGCGTTTTAATCGATGGATTTGCCGTTCCACGTTCTAATCTACTAATATCAGCTTGAGAAATCCCAGTCATGTCAGCTAATTGCTTTTGTGTCAATCCGGCTTGCACCCGTGCTCGCAAAATAGCTTGCATGACAGCAAACTCAGGCTCAAGAGCGTCGTATTCCTCCTTGAACCCAGGATCCTTGAGTTGTTCCTTCATAAAGTCATCAAATTTAACCAGCTTATCAAATTTATCCATATCACACCTCCTTATCATTTAGATAGTCATTACGATATTTCTTAGCTAAGGCTATTTCTCTTTCCGGAGTTTTCTGCGTCTTTTTTATAAATCCGTTAGTCAGAATTATCCGTTTCCCAACGATGAAAAAATATAATACCCTTGATATATTATTACCCACTTGTGCTCTTAATTCAAAAATACCGTCTCCAAGTGGCTTTGAAAATGGCTCTCTTAAATCACCCCCAAACTCTTGAAGCAGCCCAATCGTTCGTAACATCTTTGCTCTCATTTTGTTATCTAAACTCTGCAGAAACTCCGCAGCGGGCTTTGTTCCATCTGACTTCTCATAAAAAGCAACCATAAATTGCATACGTCTATTCCTCAGCCGTTATCTTATCTTCATTTATATTATATGTGATATATCCCATAATGTCAAGTAAAAATGCCATAAAATTTTCCAACGAAAATAGCTATTGAGAAAAATCAGCTTCCTCGATTAACCGCAACATCGCAGGATCTCATCCTTGGTATGGTAAAAAGCGCCGCGGACGCCGCAAAACGCGCTTAGGTATTGAAATTCTTCTTGTGGTGTCGTATCATCTTCATACAATCTTTTATGGAGGTGGACCATCATGCGGTACACAGAAGAAAAATATCAAGCCTTCCTCGAGGAACTCATACAGAGGATCTTCGCGGAATACACCAAGATCGGCGTCGCGACAGAACGGTGGAAAGCATCTTTTTCCGTACTTCGTCCTGATTTTGGGCAAAAAAAAGCGCCTCTGAGGGTTCAGAGGCAAAGGAGATGATCTCACAAGAAGAACTATGGAAACAAGTTGCCGCGTCTCAGACGCCCGATGAAGGCCATACATCGGGGTTGGAGAGCACGCTCTCACTTGATCAAAAAGTGAGCGGAACTGAAGCGAAACAGGAAGTGTTTTTGGGATTTACCAGTAAGGAGATTTCAAAAATGCCACAAAGATTCAGAAAACTATTTCGCGTTGATGGACTACCCGTCCATTGTCGCAAGCGTAAGCGCGGCGGCTCAGTCAATTTTGAGTTGCGCTATCGTGCGAATGGATTAAACATCTCTGCCAGCGGAACAACGATCGAACGCGCGAAAGAACGCTTCATAGCAGCGCTAAGGCGTATCGAGTCCGGAGATGGAGTTAAGCAGACTAAAATCCCTACCACTTATAAAGAGTTTTGCTTATATTATTTCGAGACTTTTCGCAAGAGAAAGGTTACCGAGCTTACCTATTATCACGATATGAGCCGATGCCGCAATCATATCTTCCCTGTCATTGGAGGAATGGCTTTGAAGGCGATCACACCTTCTGACTGTCAGTCGATGATTGACGATCTGCGTTCACGAGGATTAGGAAAGACGGCAGATGAAGTGTTTTCGCTCATGAATTACACTTTTAAGGGAGCCATAGCGCACGGCTTAATAACGAAGAACCCGTTAGCTGTTGTTTTTCATCAAAAGCACAAACACGAGCACGGAAAAGCGCTTACCAAGATTGAGGAAGTGAAGCTGATTTCTTCTTCGACGCCCTATCGAATTTTGTTGCTCATAGCGTTATATACCGGGTTGAGACCAAACGAATACGCAACACTTCGACGTGAGGGAAATATGCTCATTGCGAAAAACTCAAAGAGAAAGAACGGTCGTGAAGAGTATAAGCGCATTCCGATCAATCCTATGCTTGCTCCGTATATCGGCGATATGAAAGAATTCCATTGGTGCCACATGGAGACGTTGTATAAGCACCTTCGTAGGCTCATGCCTACTCATACCTTGTATGATTTACGGACGACCTTTTATACGAGGTGCCGAGAATGCGGTGTTTCTGATGCAGCGAGGGATGAAATGGTCGGTCATTCATCGGGCGTGCTGGCCGATGCTTACACGGATCTATCTGATGCTTACCTGATCCAAGAGGCGAACAAAATCAAATATGCCCTTCCGTTGGACCAATAACTTATATTTTTACGCAGAGACAAGGTAAAATTGCCCCCAATTTTGCCCCCAAAGTTCCCTTTTTGTCCCTGTGAAACGTGCCGTGAAACGCAAAAAATGGGCTAAAATTAAGCGTTTAAGCCCAATTATAGCCCATTTTTGGTGCGGACGAAGGGACTTGAACCCCCATGGTCTCCCACAGGAACCTGAAACCTGCGCGTCTGCCAATTTCGCCACGTCCGCATATGAGGACAGTCAGAAGACTGTCTTTTTGAGTTCGCCCGAGGAAGCATCCAAACGAAAGATCTTTCCGCCCGCGGATATACTTTTCACGGGTTCCCCGTTGTGCATCTCGAGGGCGGCGTTGTTCTCCAACCCCCAAGCGCACCACCTATTATACAGCACGATATCGTCAAAGTCAAGCGTTCTTTCGTCGTAATGCGGAGAAATTTTGCCGTTTATCCAGCCAAGTCCCGGGAAAATGTGATACTCCCCTTCGACGACGGAATCGGAATACATCTCTTCGAACCAGCAGATGGCACCCGCCGAAAGCCCTGCGATGAGCTTCCCCTCTTCGAATGCCTTTTGGATGAGCGGCAGAAGTCCGCTCTCTTTACACTGCTTGAGCATGTAGACGGTATCGCCCCCGCCGATGTAGAGAAAATCCGCCTTTTCGAACTTTCCCTTCATCTTTTCGAGGTCGACTTCGCGGTTCACCGTCAGGACGACGTCCGTCTTGATATCGAACAGCCCCGTATAGACCTTGTGGAAGGTATTGTAATAGGGCATGCAGTCATGAGAGGCGGTCGGAAGAAAGAGCCCCACGGCGCGCCGCTCGCCTGCGATCTTCTTGGCCTCGGAGGCGATATACTGATCGATCGGAAGCGTCTGCCGCTCTTTGAGTTCCCCGCCGCCGATCAGGATGAGACGGCTCATGCCTGCCCCTCTTTGGCTTCCTGCGCTTCGGCGGCGACCGCGATGCCCGCCGTCCTATCGACGGGAACGGAGAAGATGACGCCGCCCGCCTCCGACTTTAAGCCGACTTTTTCGGAAAGCGCCTGCATGATGGCGAGTTTTCTTTCGCGCGTTGAAAGGATGAAGAGCAGTTCCTGCTCGTGCATGAGGGAAATGCCGATGAACTGTTCGGCTTTCTCGTTGTTTGCCGAGCGCCCGCGCACGATGGTGCCGCCCGCCGCCCCCGCAGAGCGCGCCGCTTCCATGGCGTCGTCGACATAGTTTGCGGCGACAGCCGCGATGATAAGGTCGTATTGCCGTTGTTCGTCCTTCATGATCTTGCTCCCGTCGATAGTCTTTTCCGCTGCCGCGCTTTCGAGCCCGTTCGAGACGATCTGCGAAACGGCGCTTAAGGGAATGGTGAATGAGATGCCCCGCCCCACGAGATAGAGCGACATGCGTGCTCTCAGCTCCCGCATGATGTTCTCCTCATCGCTTTCGGGGATGAGGGAGAGGATGACCGACTTCTCCGTGCCGCCGATACCGAGATAGTCGAGGACGGCGGAACGCGCCGTGCCCGTGCCTGCGAACATGAAGCTGAGGGCGACGGAGGTTTCGTCCAAAATTTCTTTGAGGCGCTTTTCGTCGTCGTGATTGACGATGCTCACGAGCACCTTGGTGCGGTTAGGTAGTTTTTGCTTTTCCGCCGTCTTGGGGGTGACGCCGATGACGCTACCGACGCCTTTGACGAGCTTTTCGACGGCGCCCGCCGCAGCCACTGCGGGATTTTTGCGTTCGTTACGTTTTTCAGCCATCAGAACACCTCGTATTCGACGATCTTATCTTCCACGGAGAGGAAGTTGCGCTTGATCTTGTGCGTCTTGCTCTTATAGACGATGCCGAGGATCTGGATGGAAATGAGCGGTGCGAGCGCCACGAAGGAGACGCACCCGAAGGCGAGCTTCATAATAGAACCCGATCCCCAAATGGTACTGCACGCGCCGATCGCCATCGGCAGCACGAAGGAGGAGACCATCGCGCCGCTTGCGACGCCGCCCGAGTCGAAAGCGATACCCGTGAACATGGGAGGCGTGAAGAAGGTGAGCCCCAATGCGATGACATATCCCGGGATGAGGAAGTACATGATGTTCACGTCGAGCAGGATGCGCAGCATGGCGAGCCCGATGGCGCAGCACACGCCGATGCACAGCCCCTTCTTCATTGCAGACGAACTGATGGCGCCCGCAGAAACACGTTCCACCTGCTTGTTGAGGACGTGCACAGCGGGCTCTGCCGCGACGACGAAGTAACCGATGATCATGCCGACGGGGATGAGCAGCCAGCCCCCCCAAAGGGAGGCGAGCGTCCGCCCGATCTCGCTGCCGACGGGCATGAAGCCGACGTTCGCGCCCGTCAGAAAGAGCACGAGCCCCACAAAGGTATAGAGAAAACCCATGAAGATACGGATGATCTGCTTTTTGTGGAAAGAGCGCGAGACAAGCTGAAAGAGAAGGAAGAAGGCGAGGATGGGCGAAAGCGCGATCGCGACTTCGAGCGCGTAGTCTGCAAACCCGTGGAGATACAGGAAAAGGACGTCGCGCGTGCTATCGGCAACGGCGGGCGATGTAACTTCGTATTCGACGCCCGAGATATCGAAGACGACGCCGAGCACGAGGACTGCAACGATGGGCCCGACGCTTGAGAGCGCAACGAGACCGAAGGAGTCGTCCTGCCCGCTCTTGTCGCTTCGGATCGAGGCAACGCCGACGCCCAGCGACATGATGAAGGGCACGGTCATCGGCCCCGTCGTCACGCCGCCCGAGTCGAAGGAGACCGCCCAGAAATCTTCCGCAACGAAGATGCTCAGGATGAACGCCGCGACATAAAAGATGATGAGGAGCACGGAGAGCCTGATCCTGAGCACGATACGGAGCATCGCGATCGTGAGGAAGATGCCCACCCCCACCGCGACCGTGCCGATGAGAAGATAGTTGCCGAGCTGCGGTACTTTCTCTGCAACAGCGGGGACTTGCTCTGCAAGGATCTGCAGATCGGGCTCTGCGATCGTCACGATGATACCGATGACGAACGAGAGAAGCGCGATGAGCCAGATCTTGCGCGAATGCGTCATGGCGGAACCGATCTTTTCGCCGATGACGAGCATGGACATATCCGCCCCCAGCGTAAAGCAGCCAAGTCCCAGGATGAGAAGCACCACTCCCACCATGAAGAGGACGAACGTCCCCGAGTTCAGGGGCGTGAACGTCATGGAAAGCACGATGATAATGAGTGCGATGGGCAGGATGGAAGTGAGCGATTCGATGATCTTATCTTTGAGCGCCTGCGTCATGTGCGGCCCTCCTTTTTTTTGGAATGGGTGTTACTTGCAGTACTTTTGTTCGATCGCCGTGATCTTATCGATGCGGCGCTGATGTTTTGCCTCCCCCGAGAAGGGTGTTGTAAGAAAGGTCTCCACGATGTCGAGCCCTAAATTGACGCCCACCATGCCGCCGCCGAGCGCCAGGATGTTGGCGTCGTTGTGAAGGCGGGTCATCTTTGCGGAGAGCGGTTCCGAGCAGAGCGCGCAGCGGATGCCGGGCACTTTGTTGGCGGCGATGGAGATGCCGATGCCCGTCGTGCAGACAAAGACGCCCTTTTCGCATTCGCCCGAAGCGACGGCTTCCGCCGCCTTCAAGGCAAAGTCGGGATAGTCGCACGAATCGAAGGTATCCGTTCCGAAATTGACGACTTCGTACCCCTTTTCGTTGAGGTATTTGACCACCGCCTGTTTGAGGGCAAGGCCGCCGTGGTCACAGCAAACTGCGATCTTCATAATATTCCTCCTTGCGTTCCCTTTGCGGGAACGTTGTTATTTGTTTTTGCCGCCGCGGCATTCGCTGCGGGGGGCGAAAGCTGTTCGATGACTTCGATGACGCGCGGGATGCACTCGCGGATGCGCCTGAGCGTGACGCGGTAAGCGTCGATATCGAGCCCGTACGGATCGGGGATCTCTCTGCCGCAGAGTTCAAAAAAGCTCGTCACGTTGGGATAACGGGAAAGTGTTTCGCGGTGGCGTTCCGTCATGCAGACGACAAGAAGAGACTCTTTCACCATCTTTTCGGTGAGCTGTTTGGGACGGAAGGACTTCAAGACGGAGATCTTCGCCTCTTTCAGCGCCTGTGCGCTGTTGGGGCTTAAGACGCTCCCCTCTTCGGCATGCAGGCCCGCCGAGCGCACGGAAATGCCCGAAAGTTTCCTGCGCTTGAGTTCACGCCGAAGCGCCGCCTCCGCCATGGGCGAGCGGCAGGTGTTGCCCGTACAGACAAAGAGTACCTTTTGCGTGGGCATACGTCCCCTCCTTGGTGTTGCTTTTGTCGAAAAACGCGGTCGTTATCCGCCGAAGGCGCGCGTGAGGCGGTTGAGCACCCCTTCGAAGACGCCGCCCCTCTCTTTGGGGCAGATGCCGATGAGGAGCGTCGCCTCCTCCTCCCCGCGGTGGAGAAGTTCGTAAAGGCGGTTTGCCATTTCTTCGCCCGAGCTCCCCAAGTTCAGCATGCGGCAGCCGGGAAGGAGGCGTGCAAGCGCATCCTCGCAGAAGAAACAGGGAATGCCGCCCTCTTGCTCTTCTTCCAAATAGAGCGCCTTGGCTTTTTCAAGCTCTTCGGGAGCAAAGAACGCCGTGCGGCACTTGGGAGCATAGTGCTTATACGCCATGCCGGGGCTCTTGGGCTGTTCGCCTTTTTTGGGCACATACACGCCGCAGCTGCCCGCAACGGAGGCGATCATCTCCTGCGTCACGAGCCCTGCACGCAAGATCTGTGGCATTTCGCCCGTGCAGTCGAGGACGGTGCTTTCGATGCCGCCTTCGCATCTGCCCCCGTCCAGGATGAGCGGGATGCGCCCTTCGAAGTCTTCAAAGACGTGCTGCGCGGTGACGGGCGAGATGTGCTTGGAGACATTGGCGCTGGGCGCGGCGATGGGAACATCGACGGCGCGAAGGAACGCCTGCGCCGTGGGCGATGAGGGCACGCGGACGGCGAGCGTCTGAAGGCCGCACGAGACGAGCGGGCTCACCTTGTCCGTCGAAGGATAGACCATCGTGAGCGGGCCGGGGAGAAAGGCTTTGGCGAGCTTTTTCGCATACGCGGGGATATCGTCGACAAGCGAAGAAATATCAAAGTCCTTATGAACGTGCGCGATGAGCGGGTTGTTCTGCGGCCTGCCTTTGAGTTCGAAGATATGGCGGACGGCTTGATCGCTCCTTGCGTCTGCGCCGAGCCCGTACACCGTTTCCGTATGAAAGGCGACGACTTCCCCTTCCGAGATCAGTTGTTTTGCAAGGCGGAGCGACGCTTCGCTCACACCTAAAATTTGGGTGGTCATGGTTTAATCGAAGGGAAGCTCCCCTTCCTCGGGCGGCGCGCCGTCGGGGCCTGAGGGCGGTTCTTCGTCGGGGAAGTCCTGCGGCGCGGGACGTGAGTACTGCGGCTCTTCGTCGGGCGCGCCCTGTGCGTCCACGTCGACGAACTTGGTGCATTCACCGATGAAGCGGAGCTGCACCCTGCCCGTCGAGCCGTTTCTGTGCTTGGCGATGATGAGTTCCGCCGCCCCCTTGACGACCTCGTTCTTTGCAAGTTCTTCGGCGGTCGCCGTGACGTCGGGGCGGCTGATGAAGAGGACGATATCGGCATCCTGCTCGATGGCGCCCGAGTCACGCAGGTCGGAAAGCTGCGGTTCCTTGGTCTGGATACGCTTCAGCTGCGAGAGCGCGATGACGGGGACGTCGAGCTCCTTTGCCATGATCTTGAGTTCGCGCGTGATAGATGCGACCTCCAGCTGACGGTTTTCGTTGTTCTTTGCCTCACCGCCCATGAGCTGGATATAGTCGATCATGATGAGATCGAGCCTGCCTTCGCTGCTCTTCAGGCGGCGGCATTTGGAGAGGATCTCCGCCGGCGTGACGCGGGAAGAGTCGTCGATGAAGATCTTGCTCTTCTGCATCTTATCGGAGGCGAGCATGAGCTTCTTCCAATCGGACTGCTGCAATTTGCCCGAGAGCGCCTTCTCCATGCTCACGTTCGCGTAGGCGCACATGAGACGCTGCACGATCTGGACGCGCGGCATTTCGAGCGAAAAGACCGCCGCGACGCCGTTCTTGTGCAGGCAGGCGTTTTCGACGATATTCATGGAAAGCGACGTCTTGCCCATGCCGGGACGGGCGGCGAGCACGATGAGGTCGGACTTTTGCAGGCCGTTCGTGATGCGGTCGAAGTGCTTAAAGCCCGTCTCGACGCCGCGGAAGGCGTTGGGGTCGGACTGGATGTTTTCGAACTTGCCCAAGACTTCCTGGATGGTCTCGCCGTCTTCCATGCCCATGAGGGCGTTGTTGTCTTCCCGTTTGGAGATATCGTAGACCGCCTTTTCTGCAAAAGAAATGGCGTCGCGCTCCTCCTCCCCCTTCATGCTGTTCTCGATGATGTGCTTCGCGGCGCGGATGAGCGCGCGGTTGACGGCATCGCGGCGCACGATGGTGAGGTATTGCTTATAGTTTGCGGCGGAGGGAGTGATCTGGGCAAGCTCTGTGATGTATTGGAGCCCGCCCGCACGTTCGAGTTTGCCGTCGCGGTCCAGCCTGTCGGTCAGCGTGACGACGTCGACGGGCACGCGGCCGCCATAGACGGCGCGCATCGCGTTCAAAATTTCGCGGTGCGACTCCTGATAGAAATCCTCTTCGCGGAGCTGCTCCAAAAGCTCTGACTGGATCTCCTCGTCGATGAGGATGCAGCCGAGGAGCGCGGCTTCCGCGTCGAGATTGTGCGGCATCTGATTGATCGCCATAATGTGCCCGCCGTCAGATCATCGCCTCGAAGGCGTTGAGGGTATCCTCGAACTCCTTCATGGCGGCAAGGAAGGTCTCTTCCTTGGTAAGGTCTGCGCCCGCGCCCTTCAGAAGGGAGACGGGATCGGTGCTGCCGCCGCCCGAAAGGAAGCTGAAGTACTTCTCGATGGCGGGAGCGCCCTCCGACAAGATCTTGTTGGCGATGCAGATCGCCGCCGTGATGCCCGTCGCGTACTTGTAGACGTAGAACGCACGATAGAAGTGCGGGATGCGTGCCCATTCGGTGGCGATCTCCTTGTCGTATGTGACGGCGTCGCCGTAGTACTTCTTGTTGAGCCCGTCGTAGAGCGCGGAGAGATTGTCTTTATTGAGCGGTTCGCCCGCTTCCGCCATCTCGTGCGCCTTCTCTTCGAACTCCGCGAACTGCGTCTGACGGAAGAGCGTCGTGCGGATCATATCCATGAAGTAATTGAGAAGATATTTCTTTAATGCCTTGTCTTCCGTCGTCTTGAGAAGGTATTTCAAAAGCAGCACTTCGTTGACGGTGCTTGCAACTTCGGCGACGAAGAGCGTGTAGTCCGATTTTGCATAGGGCTGGCGGCTGTTGGAGAAATAGCTGTGGAGCGCGTGGCCCATCTCGTGCGCGATCGTGAAGACGTTGTGCGTCGTGGGCTGATAATTCAAGAGAACATAGGGATGGCAGCCGTAGACGCCGATGGAATAGGCGCCGCTGCGCTTGCCTTCCGTCTCGCAGACGTCGATCCAATGCTCGTCGCGGCCCTTTTTGAGGAGGGAGATATACTCCTCGCCGAGAGGAGCAAGCCCCTTCAAGACGAGCTCGAACGCCTCCTCATAGGAAAGGCGCAGTTCGGCGTCTTCGACGAGGGAAGGATAGATGTCGTACATGTGCATCTCGTCGTAGCCTAAAACGCGTTTACGGACATGCATGTAGCGGTGCATGAGCGGCGTTGCGTCGTTGACCGCCTTGATGAGGTTGCGGTAGACGCTCTCGTCGACGTCCTCGCCCATGAGCGACTTCTGAAGGCAGCTATCGTACCCGCGGACGTTTTTATAGAAGATGTCCTTCTTGATGCTGCCGTAATAGGTCGTAGCGAGCGTTCCCAAAATTTTTCCGTAAGCGGAATAGAAGAGCCTGAACGCTTCTTCGCGCTTTGCACGGTCCTTCCCGCTCATGATCATGGAATACAGCCCGTTCGTGATCGTCTGCATTTTGCCATCGTATTCGATCTCGGGCGCGTTGAGCTCGGCGTTGTCGAGCATGCCGAACACGTCGTTGGCAACGGACATGGGCTCCGCCGTCTGCGCGAGGATGCGCTCTTCCGCTTCGGAGAGGATATACTTCTTCTCGGCAAGGATGCGAGTGAGCATATAGTCGTAGTCTTGGAGGCGTTCGTCTGCGGCGAAGGCTTTGAGCGTCTCTTCGGGGAGCGCGGTGAGTTCGGGCGTCACGAAGGAAGTTTCCATCGAATACTTGGTCATGAGCCCCATCATCTTGCCCATATAACCCATATATTTGGTGTTGCCGACGTCCTCGTCGTGCTTCAGAAAGGCGTAGAGATAGACGCGCATCACTTCGATCGCGAGCGCTTCTTCCTCTTTGAAATAAGAAACGAGGTTTTCTGCGGTGTTGAGGGTGCCGCGGTATTTTGCAAAGCCGATCTTGGGAGCAAGCGCGTCGAAGGCGACCTCCCATGCCTCATCGGACGGGAAGACGTCTTCCACCGCCCACTTGTATTTTTGTTCTACTTCCGTTCTTTTCATAAAATTCCTCCGAAGACGATCTCAAAATCAATGCTTTGTTATTTAGTTCTTGAAACTGTGGATGGGCGCGGGAATGAGCCCGCCGCGCGAGATGAACTTTTCCGCCGAACCCGTATGCACGGGCATGACGGGAGCGCGCCCCAAAAGCCCGCCGAAGCTCACTTCATCCCCTACCTTCTTGCCGTAGGCGGGGATAACGCGCACCGCCGTCGTCTTGTTGTTGATCATACCGATCGCGGCTTCGTCCGCAATGATCGCCGAGATGGTCGAAGCGGGCGTATCGCCGGGGATGGCGATCATATCGAGCCCGACCGAGCAGACGCAGGTCATTGCTTCCAGCTTGTCGAGCGAAATTTTGCCCGCCTGTGCCGATTCGATCATGCCGATGTCTTCGGAGACGGGGATGAACGCGCCCGAGAGCCCGCCCACGCGCGAGGACGCCATGACGCCGCCCTTCTTGACGGCATCGTTGAGCATGGCGAGCGCCGCCGTCGTGCCGTGCCCGCCGACGACTTCCAGCCCGATCTCTTCGAGGATATGCGCGACGGAATCTCCCCTTGCAGGGGTGGGCGCAAGCGAGAGATCGACGATGCCGAACCGCGCTCCGAGGCGTTTAGAAGCCTCCCTTGCGATGAGCTGGCCTGCGCGCGTGATCTTGAATGCGGTGCGTTTGATGGTCTCCGCTGCATCCGTGAGGTCGGCATCGGGCACGAACTTCAACGCGTGCTGGACGACGCCGGGACCGGAAATGCCCACGTTGATGACGGTATCCGCCTCTCCCGTGCCGTGAAAGGCGCCCGCCATGAAGGGGTTGTCCTCCACTGCGTTGCAGAAGACGACGAGCTTTGCACAGCCCAACGAATCGTTGTCCTTGGTGAGAAAAGCGGTATCGAGGAAGATCTGCCCCATCGTGCGGACGGCGTCCATGTTGATGCCCGAGCGCGACGAGCCGACGTTGACGGATGAGCAGAGCCGTTCCGTCGTCGCAAGCACTTCGGGGATGCTCTTCAAGAAGACTTCTTCATAGTCCGCCGTGCCCTTCTGCACGAGCGCGGAATATCCGCCCAAAAAGTCGATGCCGAGCTCTTTGGCGGCTTTGTCGAGTGCCTTTCCCACAAGCGCGCTTTGTTCGGGGAACGCCGCCGTGATGAGCGAGACGGGCGTCACCGAGACGCGCTTGTTGACGATGGGGATGCCGTATTCGAGGGAGAGCTCTTCGGCGGTCGGAACGAGGTGTTCCGCCTTCTTCATGACGCGGTCGTAAACGGCCTGAGCCGTCTCTTCGGCGCTCCCGCGGATGCAGGAAAGAAGAGAAATGCCCATCGTTACCGTGCGGATATCGAGGTGCTCCTTTTCGACCATGTCGATGGTTTCAATGACGTCGAATTTGCTGAACATGGTCTCTCCTCAGATGTTGTGCATGGCGTTGAAGATATCCTCATGCTGGATGCGGACGCTCATGCCGATCTCTTTGCCCAGCGCTTCGAGCTGAGAGGCGAGCGAAACAAAGTTTTCCTTCGACTCCGAGGTGTCGACCATCATGATCATGGCGAACTGTTCGCCCAAAATGGTCTGAGAGATGTCTTCGATGTTGATGTTGTGCTCATAGAGAAAGCCGCTCACCTTGGCGATGATGCCGCGGCGATCCGTTCCCGTGACCGTGACAACTGCACGCATATATCGTTACTCCTTATTGAATGGTTTCTTGTGTATCGGTGAAAGCCCGTTCCTCGGGCGGCTGCGCCTGCGTCCGTTCGGGACGAGGCAGGATCTCATACTCGATGAGTAAATTCCCCTGCGTAACGAGCCGCACCATATCCCCTGCCTGAAAGGGCGGGAATTCCTTTTCGCCGTCGATATAGATATGACGGTGCATCACTTCGTCGCGTTTGATATTCCTGACGCCGAACACGGCGACGTTGACGTCTACGCCGTCGCGCGTCGTCCAGTTCTCGATATCCTCGAAGGGAAGTACGGCGCTTTCTTTGAGTCCGTCCGAGATAAAGGCGAGCATTTTACAGTATCGTCTCACACGCTTGAGGCAAATATCGCAGTACGGAAAACAGAAGATGAGATAGAGCGCCATGAGCACGCTTGTGATAGCAACGATGAGATTGCCGCGCTCGTCGTGATAAGGCAGCCGAAGATAGCAGATGACGCAGGCAATGAACCCGGCTGCGACAAATGCCGTTACGATCCAAAAGATGAGGAAAAGCTTTCTCTTTTGCTTTGCCGCCGCAAGATAGTCGGCGTCGTTGTATAATTTGATCATGTCGTTTGGTTTACTCCGTGATAAACAGTACGCCCAGAGTGTTTCTGCCGCAGTGACCCGTGATGACGGAACCTGCGACCGTCTCCAACACTTCGTCGAAAGTAAAGAGTTCCTTCACCTTTTTGCGGGCAACTTCGATGACGCTCTCATCGGCATAGCTGTGCGTGATGAAGCAGCGCGTTTTATCGTAGTTAGGATACATTTTGGCAAGATCGTCGATATAGCTTGCGATGCACTTTTCCATGCTGCCCCGAAGCTTTTTGTCGGCGACGAGCTGTCCTTCCTTCATCTCGATCATGGGATGGATCTTGAGAAGGTTGGCGCCGTACATCGTCATGCGCGAGCAGCGGCCACCCTTATAGAGGTAGTCGAGCCTGTCGGGCACGAAGGACGTGTTGACTTGGGGCGCGATGCGCTTTGTTTCTTCGACGATCTCTTCGGCGCTTCTGCCTTCGTCGCGCAGATCGCACGCCTTCATGACGACGAGCCCCTGACCCGTCGATAGCCCCATCGAGTCGACGACGGAAACTTTCCCCGGGAAAGCTTTGGCGGCTTCGACGGCATAGCGGTGCGCGGACGACGCTTTGACGGAGATATTATAGTGGATGACCGTCTTCCCCTCATCGACGTAGCTTCTGAAGAAATCTTCATAGTCCGCGATGCTGGGCGTCGAGGTCTTGGGAAGTTCCCCCGTCTTTTCGACGTAAGCGAAAATATCCTGCGGGGTGATATCGACGCCGTCGTGATAGGTCGTATCCCCCAAAATGACGCACAGCGGCGCGATGCCGATATTGCGTTTCAAAACGCTTTCGCCGAGATCGCAGGTGCTGTCTGCCGTGATCTGAATGTTCATAGTATTTCCCTCCGTATTCTTCGTATCGCATTCAGGCGAGCCCGGGGTGCCAGAAGTGCACCCAGCCCGCAATAAAGTCTTTATGTGCAAGCGAAAAGCTTGTGACGACGCCCACGACGTCGGAAAGGAAAAGGCAGCCGTTCGTGTGCGAATCCAGGCTCACCGTGCGGTTGTCTCCAAGAAAGAAGACTTCCCCCTCTTGCACCCTGACGAGCAAAAAGTTCTCCGTCTCGCCCCGTGCATACGGCTCTTCGAGAGCGGAAAATTCTTTTTCGCCCGCCTTTTTCAAATAGACGATGCCGTCCTCCGCATACACTTCGTCCCCTCCGAGGGCGATGACGCGTTTGATGATATAGTGAACTCCGTCCCCGTCGTGAGGGTATTCGGGATAGTCCGTCACGTCCAAAACGACGATGTCGCCGCGTTCGGGCATATCGTGAACGTCGATATAGAGCGCGTCGCCTTCATCGAGCGTATTTTTCATCGATCCGCCGTCCACGATGACGAGCAGAAAGTTGTTTGTGATATAAAGATCGGCTGCAAAAACGAGAACGAGCAGCAGGGCACCCACCGCAAGGATGATAGAAAAAACGCGGTTTTCACGGCGTTCCCGCTCGCCCAAAAATTCCGGACGTTTTGCCATTCATTCCTCCTTCGGGAGCACGCGCTTCACCCGTTTTTTCAGATCGTCCGGCGTGAGCATGACGAGCCTCCCGCAGGTGAGGCAGCGGATCTTGTAGTCGGCGCCCGTACGGACGATCTCCCATTTCCTTCCCCCGCAGGGATGAGGCTTACGCGTCTCCACGATATCGCCCAGAGAAAACATCAGAGCCATAACAAATTATTGATCAGAACGTCGCCTTCCCCCTGGAATACAACGGAGACCGTTCCGAGGAAGGAGGAAAGCGGCGCTCCTTTTTCTGATTTGAAGTCGACGGCATCGGAGAGGAAGCTCTTCCATTTCCCGCCGCCCTCGATAAAGAAGGTCTCGGAATATCCCGTTTCCTCTTCGACGTCGGAATAAAACGTGACTTTTAAATGTGCGTCTTTTTCCGACCATGCGTCAAAGCGGAACGAAGCCCCTTCCGACGGTTCGAAGCGCGGTTCGCTCACGCGGTAGGTGATGATCCCGGTGCGCGTCGTCACGCCCTTGATCCCGCCAAAGCCGGGAAGCGTTTCGAGATCGATATACTCCGCATCCGAAAAACAGTCTGCGATGCTGCCTGCGCGCCTGCGGAAAGCCGCAAAGCCGATGGTGCCTTTATCGCTCGTATAGAAGATGCGGCTCCTCATGCAGCCCTTGTGGTGCTCGCCGAGGTCGATCTCCTGGATCTTGGAGGTGACGGAAAAGCCGTTGGAATAACGGACAAACGTGTAGACGAGCGCACGTTCGCTTCGCTCATAGACATCGAGCGGGAACACATAGGTATTGTCCTTTCCGAGGTTCTTTGCATCGCCGAGACGTCTTGTCCAATCTCTCGCTTTGAAGGTAGCGGTGTTTTCCGTAAAGAAGATACCGCATTCCGCAACTTCGCCCATGGGATCGTACGAGGCGCGCACTTTGAATTCGCCCCCGTCGTTCTGAACGGAAAAGCTCACGGGCCGGCTCAAAAAGACGGAGTGCTTTTTAAGAAATTTATCGAGGAACAAGTCAATGTTGACGAAAGAGCGCCTGCCGATCAGCCCGTTCCCGTGCGCAGAATAGAGGATGGCTTTTTCCACTTCGGGATTGATCTGCTGGAAGGTATCGTAGACGCGGTCGTAGTTGCACTTCTTGTCGTTGATGGCACAAAGCATCATCACGGGACATTTGGCATAAGGCGCATAGCTCTGGGAATCGATCCCGGCGATAAAACGATGGCGCTCTTCCGAAAAGATGCCGTTCCCGCCGTTCGAGAATTTCTCGATGTCCCGGTAGGCGAGCCATCCCGCCGCCCCGATGGAGATAAAGCAGTCGACGGGCGCGTAAGGCACCGTCTTCCATAAGATCTCGCCTCCCGTCCTTAAGCCAACGGCGCCGACCGCCGTGACTTCGGGGCGCTCTTTCAGCCAGCGGGCGGCATATCGGGCGACCGCCGCCCACTCATACCAGCTCGTCTCGCGCGCGGTGTCGTCGACAAATTCCATGCGTCTGCCGACGCGTGCGAGATTCGCATAGTCGATATCGCGCGGATAGATCGTATGACGGCCCTCTCCGAGCTCGCCGCTGTAATCGATGCCGAGCACACCGTATCCCTTTTTGAGGAAATGCATGACGAGTTTCTCGTCGCAGGGCAGTCCCGCCTCGAACAGGATAAGGACGGCGGGGAAGGTCTCAAGACCGTTCGGGGTATAATATTTCCCGTAGATCTTGACTCTGCCGTACTCGGTCTGCCGTCCGAGGAAATAGACATCGCGCATGACGGCTCCCTCGCGTCCTTTCTCGGAGAGAAATTCTTCATTGAAGGGAAGCCCGTCGTCAAAGTCCTTCCAAAGTGTGATGGGTGTTAAGATCGTATTTGCCAATTCAAATACCTCACTCCGCTATGATCTGTGAACCATGCGTCTCGGTCGCCTTGTTGACGATCAGCTTTTTTTCGATGCGGTGTTTCAGTTCCTCGACGTGAGAGATGATACCGATGGAGAAATGCTCGCCTTTGAGGCGTTCAAGACTGTCCATCACGGTATCGACGAGATGCTCGTCCAAAGTACCGAACCCTTCGTCGAGGAAGAAGAATTCGATGGGACGGAGGGACCGCAGGCAGATCTCCTGCGAGAGAGAAAGCGCGAGCGAGAGCGAGACGAGGAAGGTCTCGCCGCCCGAGAGCGTATAGACGCCGCGCGTCTGTCCGCCGTTCAGATTATCTCCGACGGCAAACCCGCCTGCGCCCCCTTCATACCGAAGGAAATATCTGCCGTCCGTCAGAGAAAGCAGCCGCCCGCTTGCGTTTTCCGCAACGTTCTGGAGATGCTCCTCCGCCACGAAATCCATAAATTTATTTCCTTCGAGCAGCTTTTTGAGCCGTTCCGCGAGCTCTGCGGCATTGACTGCTTTTTTGGCTTCTTCTTCCAGCATGCGCTTTTTTACGAGCGCGTCTTCGCCGCGCTTGAGCTCGTCTCTTGCAAGAGCGGCGCTTTTTGCGGTCTCGGTATATTCGCCCTGTAACCATGCGGACGTTTCCCGCGCAACGCGAAGAGACTCCTCCGTGCCTTCCGAAAGATCCTCTCCCGAAAGTTCGAGGATGCGGGAGCCGACGGCAGCATCTTCCGATTTGAACTTTTCGAGCTTTTCACGGGCGGCTTTTCCGTCGCCGTATTTCACGATGAGCGCTTCCGCGTCGGAAGCAGATGGGATGCCCGATTCGGAAAGCAGTTTTTCAAGGCGCTCCTCCGCATGGGCAAGGGCAGTTTTCGCTGCCGCAAGCTTATCTCGCGCCGCGCCGAGCGCAGCTTCCGAGGCGCTGAGCTCCCTGCCCGCTTTCTCCCTTTCGGTGAGCATTTCCGAGCGCTTCCGCTTCTTTTCCGAAACGATCCGCATAAGATCTTGCGCACGAACACCGTCTTCGGATACGGGCGAAAGAGAAGTAAGCTCTTCCTTCGCCCTGACTCCCGTCTCCTGCAGATGAGAGAGCCGTTCCAGGTGAGCGCGGTATGCCCCCGCCTTCTTCTCGAGCGCGATCAGGCGTGCGGAAAGTTCTTCCCTCTCTTTTTCGCGGGCGGCAAATTGCTCGCGGAGCATGGAAAGCTCCTCCCCTTCCTTCGCAAGTTCGGTATATTTTTCGATGAGCGGGAGCAGTTCTTCCGTCTCGGGATGTCTTTCATATACGCCGCGAAGTTCAACGGAAAAAGCCGAGTACTCCTGTTTCAGCAGCGCTCTTTTGCCTTGTTCTTCCAGGAATGACAGGTAATTTCCCGTACCGAGCGCCTTCTGTCTCTTTTCAAGTTCGGTGCGCTCCGATTCATAAGAGAATCCTTGAAACAGTTTGATCTCTTCCGCATATTCCGCGCGGGCGGAGGCAAGGACCTTTTCGAGCTCTGCGCGGCGGCGCTGCCGCTTCTCCTCCTGCTCTGCAAGCACGAGGCGCTCCGTCAGAACGGCAAGCTCTTCATCGGCTGCCTTTTCATCCCAACGGGAGAGCCGATCCGAACTTTCATTGGCGGCTGTAAGACGTGACTCTGCCGCATGCAGGGCTCGTTCCGCCGATAAAACGTCCTGAACAGACCGTGTTCTGTCCGCCTCGGCGGAAACGGCAGAAGAAGCCCGCTCGATGCGACCGATCTCTTCTTCGAGAACGGTCATTTGCGGACGAAGCGCCCGGAGCTGTTCTTCCTTGACGCGGACGGAAGCCAGCTCTTTGGCTTTTTCATAAAGCGAGGAGATGTGTTTTTCGCGTTCGCGCGCCTCCTCCAACCGGGAGGAGCAAGACTTCTCCCGCTCCTCGAGCAGCGCGAGGCGCGCTTTTATTGCGGCAACGCTCTCTTCGCCGATCTCGGCGTAGGGTTCAAGACGCGCAAGAGAAAGCTTTCTCTCTCCTTCGGCGGCGGCATAGCGGGCATTCGCGCGTTTGACGAGCCTGTCGCCGTATGTTTCAAGATCGAAGAGGCGGGAAACGAGTTTGAGCCGGTCCGCACGGGTCGAACGGACGAACTGAGAAAACTCTCCCTGCGGGAGCGCGATGCATTTTTCGAAATCACGCTGTTCCAGCCCGACGATGCGTTCCAGGAGCGCATTGCTTTCCCTGACGCCGTCAGCTGCGGCAAGGAGCATGTTGTCCTTTCTTTCGTAAACTTTGACGCTCTGCGCCGCGTTTTTGCGCCTGAGTTCGCGTTCGACGCGGAAGATGCGGCGGCTGCCTTCATACGAGATCTCGAATTCAAAATGGACGTAAGCCCTGTCGAGCGCAAAATTGATCACGTCGCCGATGCTGCCGGAGCGGGAACGCGCGACGCTGCCGTAGAGCGCAAAGCCGATACAGTCCAAAATGGTGCTCTTTCCCGATCCCGTATCGCCGAAGATGCCGAAGATCCCGTATTCGAGAAGTTTGGAAAAGTCGATATGAGCGGGCTCGGAAAAGGAATTGATGCCGCAAAAATCAAGTGCGATCGGTCTCATGCTTCCTCCTCCAACAGCTCTAAAAAAGCGCGTTTGAGTTCGTCTTCGGGATCTGCATCATAGATCGACTTATAATACTGCGTAAACAACTCTTCGGCGGAAAGTTTGGAGCGGCTCTGAAAAGCGACGGCTTTCGAGCCTTCCACTCTGGCGATCAGAGAAACAAGCCCTTCGTTTGCAGCCCTGAGCCTGCGCGTCTCTTCCGAGGTGAGCGGCGTTTTCAAGTGCAGGGTAAGCTCGATGAAAGCCCCGGGATAGCGGGCAAGCAGCGATTCCGCCTGATCGGCGCCCGTACATTCGAGCCGCACGAGCGGCTTGCCCGAACGGATGGGAACAAGTTCCTTTGAACGGACGGTCTCCCCTTGCGTTTCGAGGATCGCAACGGATTTCTGCGTTCCCGCTTCATCAAAAGAATATGCAAGGAGCGAGCCGCTGTAACATATGTTTTTCATCCTCTGCGGCTTATGAAGATGACCGAGCGCGACATAATCAAATCGTTCGAAGAGAGAAAGCGATACGGCGCGTGCGCCGCCGAGATCGATATCGCGTTCGCTCTCGCTCGTCTTTCCGCCGAGGACGAAGAGATGGGAAAGAAGGATATGCGGCATCCCGCCGGGGAAAGCCGCTTCCCCGCAAGAGATCCAACGCGCGATCTTCTGCGCATAGCTCTCCTCCGTCTTTTCTTCTTTGAGACGGGCTTCGTTGGGATAAGGAAGCGCGTTGATATAGAGCTTTTCTCCCTTCCGATCTTCCAGGATGAGATGATTTTCGCCGGACGCAACGGCTTTGACGGGACGGTCCCCGCCGAGCGAGAAATGCCCGCCGAGGCTGCCGAACAGATACACGCCGTGCTCTTCGGCGATGGGCGCGGCGGCGGCAAGGCGAACGCCGTCGTCATGATTGCCGGGGATGACGACGACGGCGCGCGTCTTTCCCGCAAGTTCCTTGACGGCATGAAAAAAGGTCTCCTCGGCCTCGGCAGAAGGAAGATAGGTGTCGAAGACGTCCCCCGCCACGAGAACGACGGAAACGTCCTTCTCTTCGCAGATGCGGGTGAGCTCATGAAGCGCTTCGATCTGTTCGGGCAGGCGCTCTCTGTCCATGAGCCGCTTGCCGATATGCCAATCCGATGTATGGAGAATATTCACTCTTGGGATGCGTCCTTGTGTCCTGCAAAAACGTCTTGCTTTTGCAGACAAGATATGATATACTATTATACAACCGTCGGCATCAAAAAGCAAGCGGATAACCGAAAGTTCGGAGATTTTGTATGTCATTCACCGCCTTTTCCAAGGAATTCACCGCAAATATGTTCACTTCCGTCGAGAATCAGTTCATCACGAAGTATCTTCCGCAGGCAGACGGAGATGCGGTCCGCGCCTATCTATACGGCCTGTATCTGTGCAGCTGCAAGGATGAATTCGATGCGCGGGCAATGTCGAAACTTCTCAGGATCGAGTATTCCCGTCTTCTGGACATCTTCGGGTATTGGGAGGAGTGCGATCTTGTTCATATCCTTTCCAAAGATCCTCTGTTCGTGGAGTTCCTTCCCGTGAACCACTCTGCGGGAAGGCCGAAAACGGTTCGGGCGGAAAAATATTCGGGGTTCAACCGGGAGCTTTTAAAACTGCTCCAAAAGACGGGGAAGGACTTTAAGCCCTACGAGCATCAGCGCATCCTGGAATTTCTCGAAAACTATCCGATGGAACAGGAGGCGTTCCTGCTCGTTGCCGAATACTGTGCAAAAAAAGACGGCGAAAAGCTCTCAAGCCAGCACATCCTCAACAAAGCAAAGAAATTGTGCCAGGAACACAAATATACGTTTGAACAGGTGGAGCGCGAATTTTCCGACTACAACGAAGGTACGGAAGAACTTTCGGCGATCTACTCCCTTCTCGGCATATACAGAAAAGTGCAGGAAAGCGACCTTGCCTATCTTATCAGATGGAAGCAGGCAGGTCTCGGAAGCGATGTTGCGAAACTGTGCGCATCCTATCTCAAAAAAGGCTCTATGGCGACATTGGATGCGCTCGTTTCGGAATTGCTGGAGAAGGAGATCACCACAAAGCCTGCGGCAAAGGAATACCTTGAACAGCGCACACAGAAGGCGGATCTCGTCTTTCAGGTCGCCAAAAAGTTGGGCGTCAGAGTGCAAAATCCGCGCGCCTATATCGAAGAATATGCAGACAAATGGCTGGAGCGCGGCTTTGAGGCGGAAAGCCTTGTGAAGATCGCCGCATTCTGCTTCAAACTCGGATATGATTTTCAGGGGATGGACGGGATCGTCTCCTCGATGTATGAGCAAGGGCTCGTAGATGAAAACAGCGCCGAAGACTATCTTTCGGCGCGGGAAAGACAGCTCAAACTCCTTCAGTCGCTGCAGTCGGTGTGCGGAGTGCTCAAAAAGACGGTCGCATCGCTCGATATGATCGCCGCCTGGAAGAGCTGGGAGCTTCCCGATGATGTGATCATGGAAGCCGCCAAAAGGAGCACGGGGGCGTCCGCTCCCCTGCCGTATATGAACAAACTGCTCTCGGAATGGAAACGCGAAGGCGTGAAGGACGTCCGATCCATTCCCGAACAGACACGCACGTCGCCCGCGGCAAAACGGGAATTCAAGAGCGAAGCTCAAATGGCGGCAGATCTGCGCGGAGAGCGGGAACATTATTATGCAGTGCTTCGCCAAAAAGCGCAGGAGCGGGCGGAACGCAACCGAAAGCTCGCCGAAAACGATCGTGAGTTTGCTCAGACGGATGCCGCCGTCAAACGCGGTGAGATCGAACTTGCCAAAGCCGAAGTATTTGCTCCCGATCGCGCCGGAACGATCAAAGAACAGCTTGAAGCGTTGCGACAGAAAAGAGCCGCCGCACTGTCCCGTCTTTCCCTGTCCGAGAGCGACCTTCAACCTCGTTACGCGTGCCTGAAGTGTTCCGACACGGGATTTCTCCCCGACGGAAGAGCCTGCGATTGTTACCCCGCAAATAAATAAAAAATCAGCCCGCAGGACTTACTGCGGGCAATATTTTTGCTGATCTTTAGAAATTATGTCTGGCATAGTACTATGCAAAACGGTAAAAATCGCTTGATATTACTCATAATCGGAATAATCGCGGCGCGGCTGCGGGCAGTTGGAGGGAGGCGGATAGCTCTCTCCCCGCGACAAGATACCCTTTTTCCGCTCGATGCGCGGCGTGCTTTTCAGCTCGACCAGAACGACGTCAACGCCTATTTTCGTAACGCATTTGAGGTCGATATACACATCTTGTTTCCCCCAGCGGAACCCCCTTCCGCCCGGAGCGACGATGCCCTTGACTCGACCTTCGGGATAGGTAAAGACGACGTCCGAGACTTTACCGAGCTGCTTCCCGTCGCAAATATTGACGACCTGCTTTTGTCTGAGTTCCTGAAAGCTCGTATCCACGCTATCAGTGTATGCTTATTTTCGGCAGAACTTGACAGATATTTTAAGATATCTCCTTTCGGATACATCCGATCGCATTCTTTTCAAGACGCGATACCTGCGCCTGAGAGATCCCCACTTCCCGTGAGATCTCCGTCTGCGTTTTCCCCTCAAAGTACCTTAACATCAGTATCTTGCGCTCCCTCTCATTCAGGCGGTCAAGCGCCTCGCGAAGCGCAACATGTTCCGTCCACACTTCATCGCTTTGTTTTTCGTCGCAGATCTGATCCAATAATTCGATGGCATCACCCGACTTGTTATAGATCGGATCGTACAGCGAGACGGGATCGGAGATCGCGTCCAGCGCATAGACGACTTCGCGCTCTTTCAGGGAAAGCTCCTCTGCGATCCGCGCAATAGTCGCTTCCTCGTCTTTTGCTTCGATCTTTTCTCTGGCTTTCAGGATGCGATATGCGGTATCGCGGATGGAGCGCGACACGCGAAGGGAATTCCCGTCACGAAGGTACCGCTTGATCTCTCCCAAGATCATCGGAACGGCATACGTCGAAAATTTGACGTTGAATTTGAGATCGAAGTGATCGATCGCCTTGATGAGCCCCACACAGCCCGCCTGAAATACGTCGTCGGCATTGGCGTTCTTTGCCCAAAAGCGCTTGACGAGGGAAAGGACGAGCCGCATATTGCCGACGATGAACTGTTCCCTCGCCCGCTCGTCCCCGTTTTTCAGCGCCCTCATCAGGCGGTCGTTTTCCTCCGCCGAAAGTTTTGGGAGCCCCGCCGTATCCACCCCGCAGATATTGACTTTTTGCAGCATACCCACCTCCTTATGTATCCACGCGGGAGTCACTGCAAAGCAGCGCAAATATTCCAAAGGGAGCGGATGATCCGCTCCCTTAATATACCCCTTCGGCGTTTTTTTATGCGCGCCTTATTTTGAGAAGAAGGCGACAGCGATGGCGTTCGGGCCGATGTGCGTGCCGATCGTGCTCCCGATGAGATAGTACGGGATATGTTCGGTATGTTCCTTCCACAGATGTTCGCTGTCGTGCAGGTATTTTAAAAGATACTCTTCGGAAAGCCCAGAATAGGCGAGCGTATAGGGCATGGAAAAATCGATGCCGCCGCACTCCTCCACAAGACGGTTGAGAAGGTTATTGCCCTTCTTGGAGCCCATCGCCTTGCCGATGAGCTTGGGCTCGCCGTCCGAAACCGTGATGACGGGTTTGATGGAGAGCATTTCGCCCGCGATCGCCGTGACGGAGGAAATGCGACCGCCTTTGCGAAGATATTTCAAAGTATCGAGGAGCGCGAGAAGTTTGATCTTCCCCTTTTTGTTTTCAAGTTCCGCTGCGATCTCCCGCGCGGAGAGCTTGCCCTCTTCGATAAGACGCGCCGCATATTCGACAAGGATACGCTCCCCGAGGCAGGCGTTCATGCTGTCGACAACAAAGACCTTGCCTTCGAACTTCTTTGCGGCCTTTACGGCGCTTTGGCAGGTACCCGAAAGCTTGGATGAAAGGACGACGGCAATCACTTCGCTGCCGTCCTTTGTGAGGTCTTCGAACGCCTCCGTAAAGCGGTATTCGCTGATCTGGCTCGTCTTGGGGATTTCGTCCGTTTCGATGAGTTTTTCGAAAAATGCGCGGTGGGAAAGCGTGACGCCGTCCTGAAACTCTTCGTCGCCGAAACGGATATAGAGCGGCAAAAGAGCAATGCCGCGCGCCTTGGCTTCCTCGGCTTCGAGGTCGCAGGCGGAGTCTACCAATAATCTGATCATAGTTCCTCCCGAATGCTGCTCTCTTTCTGCAGCTTCTTCTGATATTTTTCGAGATTGTTGCAGATGGTCTCCATCACCAGAAAGAAGCGGGCGCGTTCTTCATCGCTCAAGCCCACGCCTCCTTCGCTCACGGCGCAGGCGGCGCGCCCCGAGATGTAAGCGGCGAGCTCTTCCCCCTCTTTCGTGAGCCGCACGGGGGAAAGGCGGGTATCCTCCGGCTCGACATAGCCCCGCTCCCGAAGCACGGCGACCGCACGGGAGACAGCCGCCTTATCGTCCATCGTCTGACGGCAGAGCTCGCTGACGGAGAGCCCTTCGCGGTGCATGCGAAGCAGATATAAGATCATGACATGCACGGCTTTGAGATCGAACGGCACCATTTCAAGCGCCTTGATCTTCTGCACGATCTTACTCATTTTGAGGATGAGCAGGGAAAATTGCTCGAAGACATCTTGCTGCATGACTCTCTCCATTGTTGATTTTTCAACAACTTGTTCATTATACACGAGAACATTCGTCCTGTCAATCAAATCGGCACAAAAAAAGCCCCGTTTGAGGGGCAAAAACAAACAATTGGGAGCTTATGCCGTGCGGCGCGCCATAAACTTTCGGAAGAGCGCGGCGATCGTCTTGTAATGAAGCGCGCAGTAAACGAGAAAGAGTAAAAAGTAGGCGAGCATCCCCCACCAAAGCGGCAGGAGAACGGCGATCGCAATAAAGCCCGCCGCCATTGCGACTTCCAGGAAGATAGAAAAGTAAAACCTTTTTCCGATGAGCTTCATAACGACGATCTCCGAGAGCACGGAATTGAAGACGATGGCGACGACGACCGAGTAGAGCAAAACATTGAGATCGTCAAACAGATATGCGGAAGCAAGGAAGAGCCCTGCGCCCAACGCGACCGAAACAAGGTTAACAAGGAGCATCGACTTTTCCTTTCTGTAAACTTTGAGATAATTGTTGGTGAGCAGGTTCACCTTGGACGAAAAGACGACGATGGGTACGAGGATGGCAAGATACTGCAAACTGACCGCATAGGCAGGGATCCATTTTTCCACGATATAGCTGCCCGGGAAGAACATCACGAGCGCGAAACACATGAAAAGCGAGATAGCTTTTCGGATATTGCCGTACATTTCGGGAAGTTTTTCCCGATCGAGCCGCTTCAAAGACGGGAACAGGACGACGCTGACCGCTGTGACAAACGTCAAAAAGACATTAGTGAGCGAGAACGCAAAGGAGACCTTCCCGAAGACGAGCTCCCCCCAACGCCATTCGGTGATCATCCGCGCGCTGCCGATGAGGAGCACGGACGACCAATTCGCAAGCATGAGCAAGATGCCGGCAGAAAGGTTGGCTTTGGTCTCCTCAAAAAACTCTCTGCGCGGGATGCCTCTGCCGAAATACACCTGGGCGCGGTTAAAAAGAACCCCAAGCGCAAATCCGAGAAGATCGCCCGCAATATCGGCAACGCAGTACCAGACGAAGTAATTTACCTTCCCCAAAAGAAGCGCCACCGAGATGAGCCCGAAGAAACCGCGCTGCACGATCGTAACAGCGGCATAGCGCTCGATGCGGTTGGTGATCTGGAAAATATACGAGTTGTAAGTTGCCAGATTTTTCGTGACGATACCGACGGCGACGAGCAGGAAGACAAAGCGCCGTTCGCCCTCGAACACAAAGATCGACGTGACACCGAGGAGCACCGCAAAGCAGGAGAGCATGAAGAGCAGCATCATGAACTGCGAGCGGATGCGCGAACGGTCGAGCTCGTTATAATCGTAAGCGCCGTAACGCAGGACAATGCCGTCCAAAAGCCCGAAGTGCAGCACCCCGACGTAAGCAATGTAGAGCATATACATCTGCCAATAGGAGTAGGTGTACTCGCTCACATAGCGCGGAACGATGAGGGTCATTACAAAGGATACGAGAAGCGAGACCGCCTGCGCCGCAACGGACACGATCATGTTCTTTGCAAGTTTTTTGGCTGTGATCTGTTTTGCCATAGAGATAGAAAGCGCCTTGCGGCGCGAAATTTATATTGTAAGAAGGAAGCGTTGGATCGCCGTTAAAGCACGCCCCACTTCTCATCTTTTTCCGAGAGGATGAGCGCAGTGCCGTCGGAAAGGGTATATCCCTCGGCGGAAGCGGTACCCCGGTAGCTCCCTTCCACGCCCCAATCGATGCCGATCGCGGGATCGTTCCAGGCGATGCCGCCTTCGTCGTTGGGGTGATAGAAATCGTCGCATTTATAGCAGAATTCGGCGACATCGGAACGCACAAGGAAGCCGTGCGCAAAGCCCTTGGGGATAAGGAACTGCTTCTTGTTCTCTTCGGAAAGCTCGACGCCGAACCATTTCCCATAGGTAGCGCTCCCCTTCCTTAAATCGACTGCGACGTCGAACACCGTGCCGCGGATGACGCGGACGAGTTTTGTCTGCGGGAAGTTCTTCTGAAAGTGCAGCCCGCGCAGCACCCCCTTGGTGCTCATGGATTGATTGTCCTGCACAAAGGTGATGTCAAGACGCGCTTCTTTCATATCGCGCGCGCTGTATGTTTCCATGAAATAACCGCGCGCATCCCCGTGGACGGCGGGCGTGATGATGCAAAGACCCTCGATGCCCCCGACGTTTTTTTCTACGTTAATTTGCATAGCCGATCTCCTTGAGATAGCGTTTTAATGCATCCCGCCAATCGGGAAGCGGCTCAAAGCCGTTTTCTTTGAGTTTGCTCTTGTCGAGACGGGAATTAAAGGGACGGGCAGCCTTGGAAAGACCGTATTCCGCCGTTGTGACGGGTATGACCTTGGTGTTTTTTCCCGCCTCCTGCATGATGGCGGAGGCAAAGTCGTACCAGCTTATATACCCGCCTTCGTTGGTCGTATGATAGACCCCGTACTTGTTCGTTTCGATCATATCGACAAGAAGACGGGCAAGATCGGGAGTATAGGTGGGCGTTCCCACCTGATCGCAGACGACGCGAAGGGTATCGTGCATCTCGGAAAGACGGAGCATAGTCTTGACGAAATTATTCCCGTTCTTGCCGAACACCCACGCAATGCGCACGATGAAATAGGTTTGGAGCAATTCCCTGACGGCATTCTCGCCCGCAAGTTTGCTCTTTCCGTATTCGTTGAGAGGGGCAAAGCGGGTCTCATCGGCGCGCCAAGGAGCGCTCCCCTGCCCGTCGAACACATAATCGGTGGAAAGATAGAGAAGTTTCGCGCCCGTTCTTTTGCACGCGGCTGCGATATTGCGCGTACCGCCTTCGTTGACGGCAAAAACTTTCGCAATATTCCCGCTCTCTTCGGCAGCGTCGACCGCCGTCCATGCGGCGCAATGGATGACGGCATCGGGCTTGACGCGATCGAAAACAGCCTGCACGGCGGATTCATCCGTTATGTCGAGCTCGGGAAGATCGAACCCTAACGCTTCATGTCTGCGAGAGCGAAGCTCTTTGATGACGTCATAGCCGAGCTGACCCTTAGAACCCGTAACAAGGACTTTCATTTGCGTTCCCCGTACATTCTTTGATAGTAATTCCGATAGTCGCCCGAAACGATCTCCTGCCACCAGGGCTTGTTGTCGAGATACCACCGGATGGTCTTTTGGATTCCGTCTTCAAACTTCGTTTCGGGCAGCCAGCCGAGCTCATTGTGGATCTTGGTCGGGTCGATGGCATAACGCATATCGTGCCCCTTGCGGTCTGCAACATAGGTGATGAGGCTCTCGCTCTTCCCGAGCGCCTTGCAGATGAGGCGAACGATGTCGATATTTTTTCTCTCGTTGTGGCCGCCGACGTTATACACTTCCCCTTCTCTTCCCTTATGGATGATGAGATCGATCGCCTTGCAGTGATCTTCGACATACAGCCAGTCGCGCACGTTCTCTCCCGTGCCGTACACGGGGAGCGGCTTTTCCTCGAGCGCGTTGATGATCATGAGCGGGATGAGCTTTTCGGGGAAATGATACGGCCCGTAGTTGTTGGAACAGCGGGAGATGGTGACGGGAAGAGAGTACGTCCTGTGATAGGCAAGGACAAGAAGATCGGCGCTCGCCTTGGAAGCGGAATAAGGGCTCGAAGTGTGCAGAGGTGTCGTCTCTGTAAAGAAGAGGTCGGGCCTTTCGAGGGGCAGGTCGCCGTACACCTCATCCGTCGAGACCTGATGATAGCGGCGGACGCCGAATTTGCGGCAGGCGTCCATGAGCGTTGCCGTGCCGAGGATGTTGGTCTGTAAAAAGATGCCGGGATCTTCGATGGAGCGGTCGACATGGCTTTCCGCCGCGAAATTGACGACGATATCGGGCCGTTCCTCCTCAAAGAGACGGAAGACGCCCTCTCTGTCGCAGATATCGAGCCTGACAAAGCGGAAGTTGGGCTCTTCTAAGACGGAAGAAAGCGTCGAAAGATTGCCGGCATATGTGAGCTTATCGAGGCAGACGATGCGGTAGCCGGGATACTTTTTCAACATGTGGAAGATGAAGTTGCTGCCGATGAACCCGGCGCCGCCCGTGACGAGGATGGTCATATGCGTTCTCCTTTGAGTTGGTCGTCTTCGCCCTTGAGCTGTTCAAGATAGGCGGAAAAGTTTGCAAGGTATTCCCGGTAGAGCGCGATCATTTGCTTATGCCGCTCGGCTCGATCTTTTTTCAGTGTCAAAAGTTCTAAGAATCGCAGCTTTTTTAGTCCTTTGATGCGAACTTTTAAGTATTGACGGACGGTCTTTTCGCCATGCCATTTATAGAAATATCGAGGCAGTCCGAGGAGCATGAGTCTCTCCCATGCGTCGTTATATCCCCTTTTTTTCTTCTTGACGCTCCCGCCTTCCAGATGATACATATGCGCCCAAGGAACGGACATGACGGTGTAGTCGGTAAGCTGTGTCATGCGGTATTGAAACTCCTCTTCTTCGGCATACATGAAGATCACTTCATCGAAACCTCCGAGCTGTTCGAAAACCTCTCTTCGTACCATCATATCGGCCCCGCACACCCATGCGACCCTTTTGGGGCAGGAAGAGTAGTTATAGTCGTCTCGACGAAACGCGAGTTTTTTGAAGAGATTGAAAAGGATACTGTGGTCGCGTTTGATGCTCTTGATCGATTCAAACTCCATGCGGCAGGAATTCATCGGCTTTCCCTGATAATCGAGAAGATTCCCGCCGCAGATGCCGCAGTTAGGGTCGCTCTCCATATAGTCAAAGAGCTTCTTGATGAAATTTTCTTTCAGGAGAATATCGGTGTTCAGCCAAAGGACGTACTTGCCCGCCGCATGCTTTAAAGCAATGTTGAACGCCTTGGATGTGCCCAAATTCCCGCCCGACTGCAAATAGACGATCTTGTTCCCGTAGAGCGCGGAAAGCCGATCGCCCGAGCCGTCGGGAGATGCATTGTCGATGAGAATGACCTCATAGTCGATGCCCTTCGTCTCGCGGAAGATGCTGTCGAGCGCATCTTTCGTGAGCGAAAAGGTATTGTAGTTGATCATGATGACGGAAACGTCCATCTTGCCCTCGTTAGTATAATATCTTTCCTTCGGCGACTTGTTTTAGGTGCCTGCCGTATTCGTTGTTCTTCATGAGTTCAGCCTGAGAGAGCAGCTGTTCGCGCGTCATCCACCCGTTCTTGAAGGCGATCTCTTCGATGCAGCTGATCTTAAGCCCCTGGTGCTGTTCGATCATGCGCACAAAGGCGGTCGCGTCTGCAAGCGATTCGTGCGTCCCCGTATCCAGCCAGGTAAAGCCGCGGCCGAAGGTGATGACGTCGAGCTCGCCGCGCGCCAGATATTCCTGATTGACGGACGTGATCTCGAGCTCGCCGCGCGCCGAAGGCAAGATGTTCTTTGCAACGGAGACGACGCTGTTCGGATAGAAGTAGAGCCCGACGACGGCATAGTTGCTCTTCGGGAGTACGGGCTTTTCTTCGATGGAAACTGCCTTACCCTCACCGTCAAATTCGACGACGCCGAAGCGCTCGGGATCGGGAACGTAATATCCGAAGACGGTCGCCTTCCCTTCTTGAAGGTTGGAGACCGCGCGGGAAAGGCTCTTTTTGAGCCCGTTGCCGTAAAAGATATTGTCGCCAAGTACCATGCAGACGTCGTCTTTGCCGATAAACTCTTCCCCGATGAGGAAAGCCTGCGCAAGCCCCTTGGGCTCGGGCTGGACGGCATAGGAAAGAGAGAGCCCGAATTTGCTACCGTCTCCGAAGAGCGCTTCAAAGCGCGGCGTATCCTCGGGCGTGGAGATGATGAGGATGTCGCGGATGCCCGCCAGCATGAGCGTGGAGAGCGGGTAGTAGATCATGGGTTTATCGTAGACGGGCAAAAGCTGTTTGCTCGTCACCTTGGTGAGGGGGTAGAGCCGCGTGCCGCTGCCGCCCGCAAGAATGATTCCTTTCATACATTTCTCCCTGATGATTACCCCCTTATTATATCAAAGGGGCTCAAAAGAGGCAAGCATTTGCCTTGGCTGCGCACAAGTTACTCAAAAAACGTCGAAAAATTCATACGGCGTTCACAATTCACGCACGCTTTCCGAACTCTTTCCTGCGCCTTGCGATTTTTGTTTCAAACGGAAGCGGTGCGGCGTCGTGCCCGTAAATCGGGTGAATTGGCGGATGAAGTGCTCCTCGTTGAGATACCCGCAGCGCTCTGCGATGCGGGAAACGCTCTCTTGCGAGGAAGAGAGCAGATCTTCCGCCGCCTGCACGCGAGAGATGATGACGTCCGATAAAAAGGTCGTACCGAAATACTGTTTGTAGAGCGTATGGAAGTACCCTTTGCTGAGGTTGAGGCGCGCCGCCGCGCTCTCTGCCGTCCATTCGCGCTCGGGTGCGCGGAAGATGTCTTCACGCAAAGAGAGGAAGGAATAAAAGAGCGTGCCTTTGAGCTCGACTTCGGAAGAGAGCATCTCGACAAGCGCCGAACAGAGCGAAGATAACACGCTCTCCCGCGTGCGGCGGGCGGAGAAGAATTCCCCGAGCATGACGGAAAAGAGCGCAGTAAAACGTTCGGGGGCGGCGAGCGGGATCGGCCTGCCGAAGGGAAAGCCTTCATACAAGAGCGGCGAATTGCTTTGGATGTGCGCCCAAAAGTCGGAATAAGTTTCCCCGAGCGCCTTATAGCTGTGCCTCTGCCCCGGGCGGAAGAGGAGCGCGCAACCTGCGGGGGCTTCCCGCCATTCCCCCTCGTACTCAAAGAGGGCGGGCGTCTTGGTGATGAGAAGGAGATAATGCGGATAGCCGTGTTCGCGCAGCACTTGGAAGTCGTCCCCGTGCACCGCTTCCCCCATGCGGATGATGTTCATAAGTTCCCCCGTCTGAGGATATATCAATTTTCTCTTATCATACACCATTGCTTTTTGTTTGTCAATGGGGTATCATGGAGACATTCAAAAGGAGCGTTTATGCTGTTTTCTCTGCTTACGGTCGTCTTCTATGCCGCCTCCTCTCTGGGGGATAAATATATCTCGCAAAGGCTCGAATGCAGCGCGAAGGAATTTTCCTTTCTCGTCTCTTTTGCGACAGCATTCTTTCTTGCCCTTCTTCTCCCCTTTCTCGGCTGGGACTTCGCCTTTTCTTGGCGCTCCGTTATCATCCTGCTTCTTCTCATCGCCTGCAAGATCGGCGAATTCTATACGAGCGCTTCTTTGCTCAAGACGGTCTCTGCCTATGAACTCAAAGCATGGCTTTGCCTCAACGTTATCGTCTCCTATCTTGTGGACTTAGGACGCGGGATGTAGAGCTTCTTTTGGAGCTTTATCCCCTGCGCCGCCGTGCTGCTTCTCGGCGTCGGGATGATCGCATTCTCCCATCGGCACGAGGAAGGGGATAAAAAGAGCAAAGGTATCTTTTATCTCCTGCTGAGCCTCGGCTATATCGCTTCGAAGTTTTTGTACGGGCTTGCCATCAACGAGCTCGGTCTCACGAGCGAAGCTTCGCGCATCTCTACCCTTCTTCTTGTGATGATCGGTGTGGCGCTTTTACAGCTCCCCTTTGTCCGCTTTCGGACGTTTTTCAAAAAGAAGCGACTTGTATTGGGCGCATTGACCCGTCTTCCCAATGCGGCGGGGCTCTGGACGGAGGCGATCGCGGCGCAGCAGAATCTGCTCCTCTATTCGCTCGTGCAGCCCATGCAGCTGTTTATCCTCTTTATTGCGGCGCTCATCAAGAGAGAACCGCTGACGAAAACAAAACTTTTTGGCACCATCGCGGCGCTTACGTCGGTGACGGTGATGACCATTCTGATCTACATCAACAGGGTGACAATATGATCCGCACATTCAAGACGCATTGCATCCGAAAACAGGAAGAACTCACCGGGCGGCTTTGGACGTTCACTGCGCTCTCGGGCGATAAAGCGGGAGAAAGCTTTCCCGTCCACACGCCGAGCGCGTGGGAAACTTACCCCGGGTTCGGGGTCTACCGCGGCAAAGGGCGGTATGAGACGACGTTTACGGCGGGCGGGAACGTCCGCATCGAATGCAAGGGCGTGAGCCATACCGCCAAAGTGTATGTGGACGATATGCTCATCGCCGAACATTACAACGCCTACACCCCCTTTTCGGCGGTCGTGCAAGGGCTGAAAGGCGGCGAACATACGCTTGCCATCGTGGCGGACAACCGTTTTTCGGATAAAAGCGCGCTGCATGTTCCCAACGACTACATGTCTTACGGCGGCGTGACGCGGCCCGTTGCCGTCGAAGAAGTGGCGGATATTTATTTGGAGCGTGTTCATGTGACGCCTTGCTTTGACGGAAAAATGTGGCGCGCCTTTGTCGATGCCGCCGTCTGTAATTTATCAGAGGAAAGACCCGTCTCGCTCCGCATTTCGATCGCGGGGAAGGAGTGCGTCTTGCCGCCCGAGAACCTTCCCAAGGGCGAAAGCATTCTTCGCGCCGAACTCACTTTTGAAAATGTGCAAGCCTGGTCGCCCGAAACGCCCAAGCTCTACACCGTGAAAGCTGTTCTGAATGTCGGCGGGGATGAAGCCGACGATTTGTTCGATCGCTTCGGGTTCCGTGAAATTAAAATTGAGGGTAACCATATTTTACTCAACGGTCAGTCGCTCCGCATCCGCGGGCTTTGCCGCAATGAAGACCACCCCCACTTCGGCTGCGCCCTCCCCTACGAGGCGATGATGCATGATGTGCTCCTTCTCAAAGACCTCGGCGCCAACTCGTTGCGCACGGCGCACTACCCCAACGACGAATTGTTTTTAGACCTTTGCGACGAGCTGGGCATCCTCGTGTGGGACGAAAACCACGCGCGGGGCCTGAGCCTTGAACAGATGCAAAACCCCAACTTCGAGCCGCAGGCGGAACAGGTGACGCGGGAGATGGTGCTTTCGCACTACAACCATCCCTCTATCTATATCTGGGGCATCCTGAATGAGTGCGCAAGCGACAGCGGGTTCGGGAAGCAATGCTATGAAAAGCAGTTTGCCCTCATCCGCGCACTCGATAGGACGCGCCCCTGCTCCTTTGCAAGCTGCAAATTCAAGACCGATCTCTGTTTCGGGCTCCCCGACGTCGTTTCTTACAACATTTACCCCAAATGGTACCACGATACGCCCGTCGATGCATATTTGAACGACCTCTACACTTGGGTGCAGGAGGAGACGGAAGGCAGAGGAAAGCCCTTCCTTGTGACGGAGATCGGCGCAGGCGGCATCTACGGCTACCGCACCCCCTACGCATCCATATGGAGCGAGGAGTATCAGCAAAAAGCACTTTTTGAACAACTCACAGGAGTACTCTCGCACCCCGACTGTTCGGGCGTGTATATCTGGCAGTTTTCCGATATCCGCATCAGCGAGGAATGGTGGGGCGGAAGGCCGCGCACGATGAACAACAAGGGCGTCGTCGACGAATACCGAAGACCCAAGCTCTGCTATGAGACGGTAAAACGAATCTTCCTCGAAGAAAAAGAAAAGTTTGAATCGTGATGCTCAGACCGCCCGCCGCGCTTTGTAAGCGCGGCGGGCGGCCCATTTATATTAGTTGATTTTTATATGCGCAGTCTTCCTTACCCCTCGCGAAAGAGTTCCAAGAAGGCGCGGAGGGCGTAGGAAATGCTCGTATTTTTGGGGAGCGCCACCCCCACCGACCGCGAGGGCATGGTGGGCGAAACTTCGATCTCGAAGATGCTCCCATCTCCCGCTTCGGGCTGCATATACTCACGCGGGATGCAGCCGATGCCCATCCCCTCTGCGACGAGTTTTTTCATGAACCCCCAGCTGTCGACCTCGATCGCGGGGCGGAAGCGGATGCCGAGGCTCGTGCAGAAGTGATCGACGGCGCTCCTTGCAACGGTGTGCGGCTCCATGAGAAGAAGCGGCTCCTTTTGCAGCTCCCATAAGGGCACCTGACGGCCACGAAAGCGCTCAAACCCCTTCCCGCCGATGAAGACGTCGTTGAGGAGGGTAATGGTCTGCCGGACGACGATGCCATCGTCTTCGGGAATGGGGAAATTGAGAAAGCCGACGTCGCAGCGGTCTGTTTTGAGCTGTTCGATGGTGATGGGCGAAACATCGGACAAAAGTTCGAATTTGACGTCGGGATAGAGCGCGTGATATCTGACGAGCTTATCGGCAAGGATATATTGAAAGATCGTCTCGGAAGCGCCGATGCGAAGGGTGCCTTTGGCGCTCTTTTTGAGCTCGGAAAGGCGGCTTTCGACGCCGTCCAAAAGCTGAAGGGCGCGCGAAACGTCTTCAAACACGAGCTCGCCCCCTTGCTTCGTGAGCTCCATGCCCTTATGCACACGGTTAAAAAGAGTCGTGCCGAGCTGGTTTTCGAGTTGCCGGATCGCCTGCGAGACGGCGGGCTGGGAAATATACAGCTCCTGCGCCGCCTTTGTGAGGCTCCCGCACTTTGCGACCGTGTAAAAGACGCGGTAAAGTTCTAAATTGACCATATTCACTCCTTATGGGGCGTGCGGAATGCTCCTCGCTCACTTGCCCACACAGAATTTGGAGAAGATCTCGCTGATGATCTCCTCGGTCGCCGTCTCGCCGCTCAAAAGCCCCAGCGCCTCGTAGGCGCGTTTGAGGTCCTCGGCATACAGTTCGGCGGGAAGCCCCTCCAAAATGGCGGAGCGGGCTGCTGACGCCGCCTCTTTGGCATCTTCCACCGCGCGGTAATGCCGTTCTTCCATGAGATAGACGTTATCGTTCTGCTTCCCGAAGCCGCGCTCAAAAATGAGCTGTTTGAGTTCTTGGATGCCCTCGCCCGTGACCGAAGAGACGTTGATGTCGCAGTCTATTTCGCGGCGGACATCGCTCTTGCTGCCCACGATGATGAGCTCTGCGCCTTCGGGAAGCTCGGGCGGAAGCTCTTCGTCCTCGCGCACCCAGACGATGACGTCGGCGCGCTCCATGGCGGCGTGCGCGCGGCGGATGCCCTCTTGCTCGACCTCCCCCGCCCCTTCGCGAAGCCCTGCCGTATCGGTGAGAAGGAACAAAACGCCGTGCAGTTCGAGCGTGCCTTCCACGGCGTCGCGCGTTGTGCCCGCCTCCGAAGAGACGATGGCGCGGTCGTAGCCCAAGAGCGCATTGAGAAGCGAACTCTTGCCCGCATTAGGCTTGCCGCAGAGGGCGACGTTGACGCCGTCGCGGATGCGTTTGCCCGCGCGGTACTGCTTCAACAGCGCCGAGAGCGCGGTTTCGATCTCGCTGAGACGCGCTGCGATCTCCTCGCCCGAGACAGCGGAAAGGTCCTCTTCGGGATAGTCGACGTCGGCATCGACGCGGGCAAGGCATTCTTTCAATATATCCTGAAGGCGCTTTGCCTCTTTCGTCAGTTTTTCGCCATACAGAAGATAGCCCGCCTTCGCCTGTGCTTCCGAGCGCGCGCCGATCATCTCGCCGAGGCCTTCCGCCGCGGAGAGCGAAAGCTTGCCGTTCAAAAAGGCGCGGCGGGTGAACTCCCCCGCCTCTGCAGGACGGGCGCCGAGCTCCAGCGTGCGGCGGTAGACGGCGCGCGGGATCTCGATGCCGCCGTGGCAGTGAAATTCAACGACGTCCTCTCCCGTGAAGGAATGCGGCGCACGGAAACAGACGCACATGCCGAAATCGGAGAACGTGCCGCAGTCGATCTTCCCGGGGTACATGCGGTATGGTTCAAACTCCTCTTTGCGGGAAAACATATTCCGGGCGAGCGAGAGAGCCCCTTCCCCGCTCACGCGGATGATGGAGACGCCGCCCGCACCTTGTGCCGTTGCTATGGCAGAAATGAGTTCCATAACTATCACCTATGAAAGCAGCGCGTAAAGGTTGGTTCTGCGCGCTTTTCTATAATCTGCGATTATGATTATAGCAGGTCGCATGTAAAAAGTAAAATGATTTTACAAAAAAACAGCCTCCCGAATACACGGGAAGCCGCTGATTTTTACTTATTGTCGTCGCCGAACTCGGAGAAGGGATCGTCGTCAGACGAAGGCGAGGACGAAGAGCCCGATGAACTGCCGCCCGAAGCGCCGTAATTCCCGCCCGAAGGACCGCCGAAGCCTTCGAAGGGATCGGGGCCGTTCTGCGGACCGCCCGAGCCGTAACCGCTGTTCCCGGGGCCGTAAGGACCGTAGGGAGGCTGGTTATAACCGTTCCCTCGCATATACGCCTGCGTGCGGCGGCGGATATAGTCGTTATAATCGACGGGGGCGTTGTTGCGCACCGCGAAGATGGTGAAGCCGCGGAACGGGAGCACCGCCGAAAGGAATGCCAACAGGATGGGCCCGCGCGCATAGTACTTGCGGAAGAAGGAGACGTACAGGACGCAGAAGAAGACGATGACGAAGAACCAAAGAAGATAGGCAACGAGGCTGCCGTAAGTGATGGCAGGCTGGACCCAAGCGGGCATACTATCGTTGGGCTCGCCTTTCAGTTCCCCATTTTCAACTACTAACGTGAGGTACTCAGGGAAAAAAGAAATGATGACGGCAGCAAAAACAAACAGCTGCAGAGCGACGTATAAGATCTCCGAGATCATCGCATACAGCCCGACGCGCTTCATCTTCTGCCCGAAAAACTGCGTTTCGCCCGCAAGTTTGCCCGCATAATAGGTGTTGAAGAAGGGCAAAAACGCCATCCAGCGATGTTTGAGCCCCTGCTTTTTGGCAAGTTTATTGAGTCCAATGCCGCCGAACACGAGCAGGATGAGATAGACGCCCAAAGTTACCAGCGCGGCAAACAGATAGCAGCTCAAGGCGACATTGCAATAATCGTAAATGTTCTGAATGTCGGGTTTGATGATGAGGTTGATGATATAGTCCATGAAGAACATGGGGACATTAAACAGATCAAAAAATTCCATCGTTCCTCCCTATGGAAGCAGTTCGGCAATGCCGTAGTCGGCGCTTTCAAGAACGAGCCCGTGCGGGGGCATCGTCACCGAGAGCGCGCTTCGCTCCCCTGTTTCAAAGGCGCGCGTGATCCCCTCCTGCTTGCCGCAGCCGACCGCGAACAGCTCGCCTGCGAGGATGCGCACCATGTTGTATAAAAACCCGTTCCCCGTGACCCGCACCGAATAGAGCGTGCCCGACGGGATGGCGGTTTTTTCAATGTTGACAGAATAGAGCGTCCGTATGCTCGTCTTGGACGTATAGCCCGACGCGCGGAAGGCGGAAAAATCATGCTCCCCTTCCAACAGTTTTGCAGCTTCCCGCATCAGGGCGATATCGGGCTGCCTTTTGAGCCGCGCCGCATAGCGGGCATAGAGCGGAAGTTCGCTCTCTGCAAAATAGGCGTTGTAGCAGTACGTCTTGCGCTTTGCCTGCCGCGTGACGTCGAACGCTTCGGGCGCCTTGCAACTTCGTATCACCTTGACGTCGGGCGGGAGAAAAACGTTGAGGCATTCCCTGAGTTTTTCGGGCGGGATGCCTTCGGGGAAGTCTCCTTCGACGACCTGCCCCAAAGCGTGGACGCCTGCGTCCGTCCTGCCGCTTGCCGTCAAAGCAACGCGGCGGGAAAAGGCGCGATAGGCTGCCTCTTCCATCTCTTCCTGTACCGTACGGGCGTTCGGCTGACGCTGCCAGCCCGAAAACGCCGTGCCGTCGTAACTGACTAAGAGCAGCGCCTTCATATCGTCGCTCCGAGATAGACGTTGAGGAGCACCACGCCCGTGATGAGCGCGGCTCCTAAAAGGAATGCAAGGAGATCGCGCCAGGTAAAGCGCAGCTTTTTATATTTGGTGCGCTTTCTGCCGCCCGTGTAGCAGCGGGCTTCCATCGCGTCGCCAAGCTCCTCCGCCCGACGGAAGGAGGAGAGCAGCAGCGGGATGAGCACGGGGATGACCGCTTTGACGCGGCGTACGAGCCCTCCCGATTCAAAGTTTGCCCCCCTCGCCTTCTGCGCATTCATGATGCGTTCGGTTTCGTCCATGAGGATGGGGATATAGCGGAGGGCGATGCTCATGATCTGGGCGAGTTCGCGCACGGGGAAACGGATGAACGTGAGCGGGAATAAAAGGCTCTCGATGCCGTCCGTGAGCGCCACGGGCGTCGTCGTATAAGTGAGAAGCGACGAGCAGGTGATGAGCAGCACGAGGCGGATGACAAGGAATACGCTGAACAGGATGCCCTCTTTCGTGATCGTGAAGATCCACCACTCCGCATACACCGTCTCTCCGTTGTAAAAGAGGAGGTTGAGGAGCGTCGTGAAGACAATGAGAAAGAGGATGCCCTTGATCGCTTTGAAGACGCGGAGAACGGGCACACGGGAGAATCCGATGGCACACGCCAAAATCAGCAAGCAGCAGGCGAGCCCGTAAAAATTCTTCGCGAGGAAGATCGCCACGATGTAGGCGATGAGGAAGACGATCTTGAGGCGGGGGTCCAAGTTGTGGACGTAAGACTTCGTCGGATAATATTGCCCGAAGGCGACGTCTTTCATCATACGCTGCCCCCTTTCCCTTGAAGGGCAAGGGCTTTTTTCAGGAAGTCTTCCGTCGTGAAATCACATTCAAGCCGAATGCCGTACTCCTTGAGCGCGAGACAGATCTTCGCGGTGAGCGGCACGTCGAGCCCGAGAGCGAGCAGTTCTTCCGCATGCAGGAAGAGTTCTTTGGGGGGCAGGACGTACTTGACTTCCCCGTCCGAAAAGACGGCGACGCGCGTGCAGTTTTCGGCGATCTCGTCCATATCGTGCGAGACGATGATGATGGTCTTGCACCACGAGGCGTGCAGGCGGTGCAGAAGCTCCATGACTTCCTGTTTGCCCAACGGGTCGAGACCTGCCGCGGGCTCGTCCAAGACAAGAATTTCGGGCTTTGTGACGATGACGCCCGCAATGGCGACGCGCCGCTTCTGCCCGCCCGAAAGATCGAAGGGAGACATCTCCCTGACTTCGTCGTAGTTGAGCCCGACGATGGTGAGCGCGTCGCGGACGGCGCTTTCCACCTGTTCCTTCGTCGGCTTTTCGGGGGCGAAGTTCTTATAGCCGAAGGCGACGTCTTCAAAGACGGTCTCGGCAAAGAGCTGGTATTCGGGATACTGCATCACCATGCCGACTTTGCTGCGAAGGGCGTTGAAGTCCGTCTTCTTGTCGGTAAGGTCGAACTCCCCCACCCGAAGAACGGTATCGGAAGGCGGGTCTTTACGCTTCTTTTTGTACTTCTTCAAAGAGGTCGGAACGCGAAGAAGCGCGTTGAGGTGCTGCACGAAGGTGCTCTTCCCGCTGCCCGTATGCCCGATGATGCCGAAGAACTCCCCTTCTTCCACGGAGAGGGAAACGTCCTTCAAAGCCGCCGAGGAAAAGGGCGAGCCGGGGTTATAGGTGTAGCTCAGATGCTCTGCCCGGATACGCATGCGGCGATCTCCTTTGCAAGTGAGCTTGCGTCCAAGGTGTCCCGAACGGGCATCCCGCCCGTGCGCAGTTCCTTGCAGATGCGCCCGATGAGGGGCAGCGTGAGGTTATAGGTCAGAAGCTCTTCGTGGCGCTCGAAGATGTCGTCGGGTGTGCCCTGCATGACGATCTCGCCGCGGTTCATGACGATGGCGCGCGTCGCACGCAGCGCTTCTTCCATAAAGTGCGTGATGAGAAGCACGGTGATGCCCTCATCGCGGTTGAGGCGGGTGACGACGTCGATGATCTCGCGCCGCCCCTTCGGATCGAGCATCGCCGTCGACTCGTCGAGGATGAGCACTTTGGGCAGGACGGCAAGCACCCCTGCGATCGCGATGCGCTGCTTCTGCCCGCCCGAAAGACGGGAGACCGTCGCATGGCGGAATTCCTCCATGCCGACCGCCTTTAAGGCAAAGCCGATGCGGCTGCCGATCTCCTCGCGCGGAAGGGCGATGTTCTCGGCGCCGAATGCGATGTCGTCCTCCACGATGGAAGCGACCGTCTGATTGTCGGGGTTCTGGAAGACGATGCCGACCTGCTTTCTGATCTCGAAGAGGTTTTTGTCCGTCAGCTGTTCGCCGAAGACGCGGATGGTGCCGCCGTCCGCTTCCAAAAGCCCGTTCGTGAGGCGAGCAAGCGTACTTTTGCCGCTGCCGTTGTGACCCAAAATGGCGACAAACTCCCCTTCCTCCACGGAAAAATTTAAGTTTTTGATCGCAAACGCCCCGCCCTCTTCATAAGAAAAGCTGACGTTTTCGAATTCGATCGCTTTCATATCCCTCGTAAATTGCGGGCGCACAAAACCCATCGGCGGCGTCCGATCTGCCTATATTATAGCAAACACACGGCATGAATACAATGAAAATGCCGTGAAAGTTTATGAAATACTTGGAAACGCCGTCCTCGGCGGCAAAAGCAGAACCCCGCCGCGGCGGGGAAAAGTTACATATTCTGCATGCCGCGTTTGCCCTTGGAGAGCTTCTTGACGGAAGTCCTGTGCTCTTCGCCCGCAAACAGGCGCACGAGGTTTTTGCGGTGCGCAAACCAGGTGAGGAAGTTGAGAAGGAGCAGCAGCATGAAGATGAGGATGACCCAACCGTTTTGAAGCTCTGCCTCATAGCGCAGGAAGAAGATGACGCCCTGCCAAAGAGAAAAGCCCGTGACGCCGAGGAGAGAGCCCATGGAGCCCCACTCCGTCACGGCAATGAAGAGAAGGACGCAGACGAGCCACAAGAAGGCGACCGCCGCAAACCAACCCCGTTCGCAGCCGAGCGTGAACCAGAAGAGCCCGAGCGTCGAGGCGATGCCCTTTCCGCCGCGGAAGCGCATGGTGACGGGCCAGATGTGCCCGATGATGACAAAGACGCCGCAGAAATAGCGCGTGAAGTCGGAGACGATGACGTCGGTGCCCGCAAAGACGTAACCGCGGAAGATGAAATAGCTCACAAGTGCGGGAACGCCGCCCTTTGCAACATCCAGAAGGAAATTGACGAGCCCTACTTTGAGGCCGAATTCGCGACTCATGTTCATGGTACCCGGGTTGCCGCTGCCGATCTTGTGCGCGTCCTTGTGCTTGGTGCGCGCGATGATCATGGCAAAGTTGACGCACCCTATAAAATAGCACACGAGCGCCATCAGCACAAACCAATACCAATTTTGAGAAAAGGTCAGCTCCTGCATACAAGCTCCTCAGTCGTCCTTCTTGTTGCGCACCTGGATGCGGATGGGCGTACCCGAAAAATCGTACGCCTGACGGATGACGTTTTCGAGATACCGCGCATAGGAAAAGTGCAGGAGCGTCTCGTCGTTGACCATGAGCACGAAGAGCGGCGGCGCGACGGAGACCTCAGACGCATAGTAAAGCTTTAATCTCCTGCCCTGATAGGAAGGCGGTTCGGAGATGCGCATGGCGTCCATCAAAAGGTCGTTGAGCGCCCCCGTCGGGATGCGGAAATGCGCATGGTCGTACGCTTCGCGGGCAAGTTTCAAGACCTTTTCCGCGCGCTGGCCCGTCTTCGCCGAAATGTAGACGGACTTGAAGTAGTCCATGAATTTGAGATCTTCTTTGAGTTTACTTTCAAACGTCTCGATGGTGTGGGTATCCTTTTCGACGAGATCCCACTTGTTCATGACGATGACGGAAGGTTTGCCCTCCTCGTGCACCATGCCGATGATACGGACGTCCTGCTCGGTGAGACCTTCCACGGCGTCCACGACGAGCACGGCAACATCCGCCCTTCTCACGGCGTCAAAGGCGCGGAGAACGGAATAATATTCGACGTTGTCCTCGACGGAACGCTTGCGGCGGATGCCCGCCGTATCGATGATGACGTACTTTTCGCCGTCCCGCTCGAAGGGGGTATCGATGGCGTCGCGCGTCGTGCCCGCGATGTCGGTGACGATGGTGCGCTCCTCGCCCAAGATGCGGTTGACGAGCGAACTCTTGCCCGCATTGGGCTTGCCGACGACGGCGATGCGGAGGGCGTCGCTCTTCTCTTCCTCCCCTTCTTCGAAGGAAGAGACGGCTTCGTCCAGAACGTCGCCGATGCCGCGCGAATGCTCGGCGGAGATGCCGAAGGGCTCCCCGAGACCGAGCGAGTAAAATTCAAAGAGTTTATCCTGCGAATATTCGTCGAGCTTGTTGACGACGAGGACGACGGGCTTGCGGCTGCGGCGGAGATAGTCCGCAACGTCGTGATCGGAGCTCGTCAGCCCCTCCCTGCCGTCCACGAAGAAGAGTATGACGTCGGCAGTCTCGACGGCGAGCTTCGCCTGAGAGGCGATCTGCTTCCACATGACGTCTTCGCTCTTTAATTCGATGCCGCCCGTATCGACGAGCGTAAAGGGCTTGCCGCGCCACTCTGCCGAGGCGTAGATGCGGTCGCGCGTGACCCCCGGGCGGTTCTCGGTGATGGAGAGCTTGCGCCCGATGACTTTATTGAAGAATGTGCTCTTGCCGACGTTCGGCCTGCCGACAATGGCGATGAGATGCTGCATAAATCCCTCCTTTTAAGGGGTGTTGAGTGTAAAATTACGTCGTGATGTACGCGCCGTCCTCGCCGTCCGTTTCTTTGAAGCGGACGATGACGCGCTCCTTGCTGCTGGTGGGCACGTTCTTTCCCACGCCGTCCGCGCGGAAGGGAAGTTCCCGGTGCCCCCTGTCGACAAGGCAGAACAGGCGCACGCTCTCGGCACGCCCGAGCGCGGAGAGCGCCGCGAGCGCGGCGCGCACGGTGCGGCCCGTGTAGAGGACGTCGTCGCAGAGGATGACCTTCTTGCCCTCGACGTCGAAATCGATCTCGCTACCCTTAAAGACGGCGTCGCAGCTTCCCGAGAGAAGATCGTCGCGATAAAGGGCGATATCGAGGATGCCGAGGGGAAGCCTGACCCCTTCGAGCTTTTCGATCTCCGCCTGCATGCGGCGGGCGAGGATGACGCCGCGCGTACGGATGCCGATGAGGACGACGTTCTCCGTGCCTTTTTCGAGCTCGACCGCCTCTGCGGAGAGCCTGCGGATGGTGCGGGAGAGCGTCTCCGAGTCGATGATGTTCTTCATTTGTCACCTCTCACGATGGTAAGGATGCGTTGAAAATAGTCGGGTAGCGGGGCGGTGAATGTCATCACTTCGCCCGTCCGTGGATGGGTGAGCGTCAAGCGAAAGGCGTGGAGAAGCTGCCCGCGTAGCTCGAACCGCTGCTTTTTGTAGCCGTAGACGGGATCGCCGACGACGGGATGCCCCATGTATTTTGCGTGCACCCTGATCTGATGGGTGCGCCCCGTATGCAGAATAAAATGAACGAGCGTGTTGTGGGCGAAGCGTTCCACCACTTCCCAATCTGTTTCGGCACGCCGCCCTTTTCCTTCGGGAAGCACCGCCATTTTGAGGCGATCTTTTGGGTCGCGCCCGATCATGGTCACCACCTTGCCGCTGTCTTCTTTCAGGACGCCTTCGAGGAGCGCAAGATACTCGCGGCGGCAGGACTTTTCGGCGATCTGCTTGCTCAAAGAAAGATGCGCCCTGTCGTTTTTGGCGACGACAAGCAGCCCCGAAGTATCTTTATCGATGCGGTGGACGATGCCGGGGCGCAGTTCGCCGTTGATTCCGCTCAAAGAATCGAGCCGAAACAAGAGCGCGTTGACAAGGGTACCTTCGTAGTTGCCGCTGCCCGCGTGCACCGTCATGCCCTGCGGTTTATTGATGACGGCGATATCCTCATCTTCATAGACGATATCGAGCGGGATATCTTCGGGACGGGCGTTGATGGGCCTTGGGTCGGGGATCTCGATCGTGACCTCCTCCCCCGCTTTTAAAAGCGCGCCCGCCTTGACGGGTTTGCCCGCAACGAGCACATGTCCCTCTTCCGCGAGCTTTTTGACGGCGCTTCGGGTAAGGCCCGACTTTTCGCTCAAAAACACGTCGACGCGGAGGCTCTCCTCCGCGACATACTGCTGCCTATTCATCGTGTTTTGGCTCGTTGTTCCCCTCTTCGGAAGAGGGCGTTTCGGGGTCTTGCGCAGAAGGCGCTTCGGAAGGACTTTCCGCCGCGGCTTTCAACGCTTCTTTCCTTTCCTCTTCGGCTTTTGCCTCATCGCGCCATTTTTTGGTGAGCGGGAAGAGCGCGTCCTTGCCGATGAAGGCGATGACGACAAGGAGCGCGACCCCGCCAAAGGTGATGAAAAAGTCTGCAAAGTTGCACACGCCGAAGCCGAGCGGCGAGACGTCGACCATGTCACGGACGTACCCCAGAGCAAGTCGGTCGATGAGGTTGCCGATCGCACCCGCCTCGATGACGGCAAGCGTGATGCGCGCGGGCGTATTGCGCTTGAAGACGGTGAAAAAGAGCGCCGCGAGTGCGACGATGAGCACGACCGTGAAGATGGTGACGACGGTCATTGCCGCCTCGTTATCGTCGAACCAGCTGAACGCCATGCCCGTATTCTTGGTGAAGTAAAAGCGCACGATCCCCAAAAAGAAAGCGTTTTGACGGACGTTCGTGCTCTCCGCCCACGCCTTTGTCGAAAGGTCGACCCAGAGCAAAACGCCGAACACGACGAGCGAGATGAGGGCGACGATCGTCTCCCTTTTTTTGAAAAAAACAATGAGTTTTTGCTTCATATGAGATTGATGGGCTGGTGACAGCGGAAAGCAGGGCAAAGTATTGCGTAGAAGATCCGCCTCAGGCGTCTTCTTCCATGAGGCCGAGCTCTCTGCACAGCTTCGAAAGATCGAGCGGATATTTGGGGTTGAGCACTTCTTCCATGTCGAATTCGGGCTCGTCCTGCTCTTCCTCGCCGAGATAGACGAGAAGGGAATGGGTGAACGCCTGAAAATCGGAAACGTCCTCTTCGTCGGGATATTTGGCATTGAGCCGATCGCACAGGATACGGCATTTCTCCGCAAGCAGCCGAAGCTCTTTGCGGTCGTTATCCGCCTGTTCGCTCCCCTCCTTTTTGATACGCTCCCCTTCCGCAACGGCACGCATGAGCGCTTCGGAGACCTCCCCGCGCTGCCCCTCGAGAACGGAGAGGCGGGCACGGAGACGGCGGTTGTCCTCACGGATCTCTTCGGTAACTTCACGCTGGCGCTTTAAGACGCCGTCATACTCCTCTTTGAGGCGCTGAACGAGCGTGCGCACTTCCTTTGCGGAAAACATTTTGAACATTTCAGACTCCCTTGCCGTAGCGGTGCATCATTTCCGTCTTCAAGGAATGCAGCGCGGGCGATAAGTCGACTTTATAGATATGCGGCATATCGAGGCGGGTGTACTCCTCCCAGAAGCGCGCATACTCCGAATGGAAATAGGCGTTGATCTCTTTGAGGGGCTTGGAATAGATGAGGCGCTCGCCCTCTTTGATCCACGTTTCGCGGATGTTGCGGACGGAGAAGTTTTCGACCGTCATACGCTTCCACGTTTCGACGGGGTGGAAAAGTTCGAGCGGCTTATTCGTATCCACTTGTTCCCCCGCGCGCACGATATAGTCGGCGATCGCCTTGCCCGAAGCGTTGTCGTAAATGCGGTAGACGTCCTTCATGCCGGGGTTGGTGACCTTTTCCGAGGTATCGGAAAGCTTGATCTTGGGGATCTCCTCGCCGTTTTCGAAGACGGCGGCGAGCTTATACACGCCCCCGAGCGCGGGCATATCGGCGCTCGTGATGAGCTTTGTTCCGACGCCCCACGAATCGATGCGCGCGCCCTGCTCCTTCAAAGAGCGGATGGAATACTCGTCGAGATCACCCGAAGCGCAAATGATGGCATTTTCAAAGCCCGCTTTGTCGAGCATCTTCCTTGCCTCTTTGGAAAGATAGGCAAGATCGCCCGAATCGAGGCGGATGCCGACGGGCTCATGCCCCGAAGCGCGCAGTTCCTTGAAGACCTGAATGGCGTTGGGAACGCCGCTCTTTAAGGTATCGTAGGTGTCGACGAGGAGCAAGCACCCCGTCGGGAAACTCTTGGCATAGGCGCGGAAAGCTTCGAGCTCGGAGGGGAAGTTCATCACCCAGCTGTGCGCCATCGTGCCCGAGACGGGAACATCGAAGGCTTTGCCCGCATAGACGTTGGAAGTGCCCACGCATCCGCCGATGATGGCGGCACGCGCGCCGAAGATGCCTGCATCCGGCCCCTGCGCGCGGCGAAGGCCGAACTCCATCACGCCACCGCCCGCAGCCGCGCAAATTTTAGCGGACTTGCTCGCGATGAGCGTCTGATGATTGACGAACGTCAAAAGCGCGGTCTCTGCGAGCTGCGCTTCGATCATGGGCGCCTTGATGGTGAGGATGGGCTCATACGGGAAGACGATCTCCCCTTCCTTGACGGCGATCATGTCGCCCGTGAAGCGAAGCCCCGAGAGATATTCAAGGTAGTCTTCCGTAAAGATATTCAGCGAGCGCAGATAGGCGATGTCGTCCTCGTTGAAGTGAAGGCTCATGAGCCAGTCGCAAGCCTGCTCCATGCCTGCCGCGACCGAATAGGTGATGAGCTTGTTGGGGCGGAAGAAGATGTCGAACGCCGCCATCTCTTCGTGCCTGCCCTCGTTGAAATAGCCCTGCCCCATCGTGATCTGATAAAGATCGGTCAAAAGCGTTAAATTTCTCATGTCATTCCCCTCCGGGCACATCAAGATCGCCCATGTCGCCGCCGTCGTCGGAGCCGCCGTCGCTGCTGTCATCGGGTCCGCCGTCGTTGTCGTCCTGCTCCCGATCATCTGTCAGCGGGAGATCGTGGGCAGCGGGATCGAGATATACGTCTTCTTCTTTTTTATTCTTCTCCTTCAGAGGGGCAGGCGGATAGTTCGCGCCCAGCATATTTATCTTATCGTAGTAGGGAATATCGTCCTTATACGCCTTGATATACGCCGTGATGCCGCAGGGATCGCCCGTCTTGCTGCCGACGAGCGCGCCCTCTTTCCGGTAATTGAGATAAAGAAGAACGCCCGCGCCGATGAGCCCCAGCACCATGAGGATGAGCGAGGTCACGAACGACCAGCGGATGCCCCCTCCATTCAAGATATAGGCGGGATCGCGCAGCGGTTCCATGACGGAACGCACGAGGCCGTACCAGAAAAAGTATGCGCAGACGAAGAGACCGTTGGGCTTTTTATCCCACTTCCACGCCGCATAAAACAGAAGCGCCCAGCCGATGAGGTTGATGCAGCTCTCGTAGAAGAAGAAGGCGTAGTGCCACTCCGAGCCCGGATCGGAGAAGGATCCGACGCCGTAGATGCCGCCCGAAGGGCTCACAGGCACCGCGAACGGGAACCACTGAAAGGCAGGGTCGGTGACTTCTGCGCCGTACACTTCCTTGTTGAAGAAGTTGCCCCAGCGCCCCATCGCCTGCGCGACGAGGATGTTGAGGACAACGCAGTCGGCAACGCGCAGAAAGTCGATCTTCTTGATAAGGCAGACGATAAGCCCCGCGAGGACGCCGCCCATGACGCCGCCGAGGATGCTCAAGCCTCCGCTTCGGATGCTGTCCCACTCGAACCACTGTGAAATGTGCATACCGTCCGTGATGCAGTAGTAAAGGCGCGCGCAGACGAGCGCCGAGGGAATGCAGACGATAAACAGCGTTAAAATGAGCTCGGGGTTGATGTTCCTCCTCCGCATGAGGAGAGAGGAAAGATACGCCGCAAGCAGCATGCCCGCAACGATGCAGATGGCATAAAAGTAAATTTCGAACCCGAAGAGGATGATGCCGCGCTCGTTGATGCCGAAGAGCGGTCCGTCTTTCGCAAGAAGCAAAGTTTGCAAGAAGGCCTCCTAAAAATGAGGTTTTAAGATATTGACAACATTATAGCATCTGCGGCGCAAAAAAGTCAACCGCGTGGGTCGGCTTTCACCAAAGTTTCGTCATTCGAGGCCGAGCTTTAACGGCTTCACCGCATTGAGGAGCGGGATCGCGAGAAAGGCAAGGATGTAATTCAGGATGCTGTTGTAGATCTGTCCCAGCACAAAGAGGCGCACGAAGACGTAGTTCCCGAACGACCAGACGCCGCCGAACCGCTCGTTGACGGCGTCGATGAGGCTTTGCGATAAAAAAATCTTGTTGCCGATATAGTACATGCCGAGCGAATTGACGAGCACGGTGCAGAGCGAAAAGGTAAGAGCGGTGACAATGGCAAGTTTTACAAAGAGGCTCCCCTTGAACCGCATGGGGATGCGCATCACGAGCCCTGCGATGATAGACATGAGCATCAGAGAAAGCGCCACCCACCAATAGTAATACATCCCCGCGCTGTTGAGAAGATACCCAAAGAGATCGCCCACGAATACGGCGACGGCACCCGGCAATGCGCCGAGCGTAACGCCTGCAAGGAGCGCCGTGAACAGGCTGAAACTGAACTGCGTATCGGCAAACTTGATCTCGAAGGTGTTGACGGCGATACAGAGCGCCGCCATCACGCCGATATAGGCGAGCTTGTGCGAGATCGGACGGAAGAGGAGCACATCGGAAAAGAGGAGCCTCTTCCAGAGAGGAGCTTTTCTTTCCTTCCCCTCCCCTGCTGCCGCGGAATTTGTTGCGGCTTGTTTGACTGCTTCGGACATACAAAAAAACCTCCCATTGAGGAGGTCCGCAAAAAGGGCGCTTCACATTTGAAAGCGCAGATCGAGCGGACGCGCCGCGGCACCGCAGAGGCAATGCTGAGATTTTTGCCTCTTTCGTCTGCGAACAACGTCCCGTTTCGCAGCACTTAACGCACCTTGGCTACTCTTCGACGCTATTATACCACCTTTGAAGGCGGGCGGCAAGCGAATTCGGCATATTTTCGGGCGAGGGAAACAAACTTTGCATATGGCACTCATCATGGTAAGGACGGTCATCGTCTTTCTGGTCCTTCTCATCATCATGCGGCTGATGGGCAAGCGCCAGATCGGGGAGATGCAGCCCTTCGAACTCGTCATCACCCTGCTCATTTCCGAGCTTGCCTGCATCCCCATGGCAGATGCGTCCGTCCCCCTCCTCTACGGCATCGTCTCCGTCGTCACTATCTTTGTTCTGCATGAGCTCGTCACCCTCATCGACCTCAAAGGCAAGCCCTTCAAGGCGCTGCTTTCGGGAAAACCGGGCGTCGTCGTCAACAAGAACGGCATCGATGCCTATGAATTGAAGCGCAACCGCCTCGATGTGAGCGACCTCATCGAATCGCTCCGCACGGCGGGCTACTTTTCCCTCGACAGCATCGATTACGCCCTCTACGAATCCAACGGCACCTTCTCCGCGCTCCCGAAGAAGGACTATGAGGAAAAGCAGACTTCGCTCCCCCTCGTCATCCTCTCTTCGGGCAAGTTCGACGAGAAAAATTTACAGTTTTCGGGGCTTTCCGCGGAGTTCTTCCGCGGCATTCTGCACAACAAAGGCGTGAAAGAGAAAGACGTCCTCGTGCTTACCGCAGACGGCACGGGGAAGCTCTATTTGCAGGAAAACGGAAAGAAATACCAGACGATGCAGGTCGAATACCCGGGAGGCAGGACGTGGTAAAATCGCTTCTGAGCATCCTCTTTGCGGGGATGCTGCTCGTCGGCGCGGCGGTCTTTGAAGGCATCTATCTGAAGCGGCAGTTTTCCGCCTTCGGAGAGGAAGTTGCAGCGCTCATCCAAAAGGCGGAAGAGGGCGTTGCAAACGAAGAAGACGGGGAAGCCGTGTACGCCTCATGGGAAACAAGGCGGGATGAGCTGCATATCTGGATCCCCCACAACGATATATCCCGTATCGACGACTACCTTTCGGAGAGCATCCGCTGCCTGAGGGAAAATGAAAGGGAGCTCGCCCTTTCTAAACTCGAGATCGTTGCAAGGCTGTGCGAGACGCTCCCTTCGACCTATCTCGTCTCGCTGCCAAACCTCTTTTAGAACCAATGAAGGCGCCCCGTTCGGGACGCCTTCTCAAGATAAGGAGGAAGGATCATTCGCTCTGTTCGGAGCCGCTTTCGCCCTTATCGAGGAAGCGATAGACAAGCGCCGCAAGCGCTGCGCCCGCAAGCGGGCCGACGATGAAGATCCAGATCTGGGAGATCGCCGTGAAATCGCCGCCGATCATCTGCAAAAGCGCAGGGCCGAGCGAGCGGGCAGGGTTGACGGAAGTACCCGTGAGACGGATGCCGAGAAGGTGGACGAGCGTCAGCGTAAGGCCGATGACGATGCCCGTGACCGTCTTGTTGTCCGTCTTCGACGTGACGCCGAGGATGGCGAGCACGAAACCAAACGTTAAGACGATCTCCGCGATGAGACCGATGGCAAGGGAAGCAACGTCGCCATACTGCGCGGTGACGGCTGCCTGCACCGCGTTTCCGCCGAGGTTTTTGAAGCTCCCGAATAAAAGCCCCACGATGGCAGCGCCCGCGATGGCGCCGAGCACCTGAGAGACGACATAGCCTACAAATTCCTTGCCCGTCATCTTCTTATTGAGGAGCATCGCAAGGCTCACGGCGGGGTTGATGTGGCAACCCGAGACATTACCGATAGAGTACGCCATCGCCACGATGACGAGCCCGAACGCAAGCGCCGTTGCGACAACGCCGTCGTTGCCTTCGCACCCCGTTGCGACTGCAACGCCGCAGCCGAAGATGACAAGGATCATGGTGCCGATAAATTCGGCGATACATTTTTTAGGAAGACTCATTTCGATCGATCTCCGTCAATGATTTTCTTCTTCCAGCCCCTTAGACTGTTCCTTCTGCTCTTCGATAAAGTCGCGCGCGCCCGTTTCCATGCGCTTGGTGGTCTTCGTGTTGAAGGTCGTAGGCTCGTTGACGACGATCTGCGGGAAGGGAATGCCGATGTCGTTGGCATCGAAGAGAAGTTTGAGTTCGCGGTTCATGTCGCGCTGGACCTGGAAGATGTCCTCCTCGCGGCACTTTGCAACAAACAGAAGATCGACGCTCGACGCCCCGAGTGCGGTGACCCCCTTATAGAAGGGTCCGTCGATGATGGCGGGGATGTGCTCCTTGATCGTATCGAGATTGTCGCGGATGACGATCTCGACGCGGGGAAGCGATTCGCCGTACTCGATGCCCACCGTCACGGACGCCTGAGAAATTTCCTGCGTCTGGTTGATGACCGTTGTGATCTCACTGTTATTAACGATGTTGATGTTGCCGCCCGCATCGACGATCTTGGTCGTGCGGATGCCGATCTCCTGCACCGTGCCGCGCCAATCGTTGATGACGACGATGTCCCCCACCTGGAACTCTCCTTCGAACACCATGAAGATGCCCGCGATGATGTCCGCGATAAGGCTCTCCGCGCCGAGGCCGACGACGAGCGTCAGAATACCTGCGGAGGCAAGGAGCGTTGCCGTATCCACGCCCCACGCATGCAGCACCATCATGATAGCGACGATGGCAATGAGCCAGCGCACGAAGCTTTCGAGGAGCTTGACGATGGTGATCGCGCGGTTGCTGTGAGCAAAGCCCTTGTGCATGATAAAACGCAGGAGCATGGAAAGGAGCACCGCGATGGTGACGATCTGCACGCTGCGGATGAGCGCGGGGATCTTATGATAGAGCACGTTGACAAAGTTATTGTCGCTCACTGTCTTGATATATTTTATAAATACCAGGAGCTTTACCATCTAATTGATTAGAAAGCGTGTAGCCTACATTGTCGTCAACGAGCGCAGGCTCTTTCTGAGTGCCATCATATTCGAAAGAGTCTTTCCCCTCTCCCTCTTCGATGGTTGGAATCTGTGCGATTTTTTCGGGGAGAGCTGCACCATCCGAATCGGTTGGATGCTGACCCTGATTAGCAACAAACGCCTTGATACCATCTTCAAAAAGATAATAACGAATGGTCTCGGGGAGATTATACTGACCCTCAGACTGCCAATTCCAAGCATAATAAAATACCCTTCCGTTTTCATCTTTTCTAAGCGGATTACTAGTATCATTAAAGGAAGGATAAGTGATGATAGTAGGTACATTTGTTTTCGAATCAGCATTCAGGACGGGGTGACCTGTTTGCTGGGTAGCAGGAATGATATATGCGCTACTTGTTGTTTCAACGACTAAATTTACCTGACTGGGAGTTTTGATATTTACATATTGTCTTAGGTCAGTTTACAAGGAACTACACGCAGACCGTGAAACGGGCTGCTGACAACAAACGGCGGTATGCTCCCGGAG
>CALWCE010000007.1 GCA_944376295.1 uncultured Clostridia bacterium | reverse complement strand
CAGTCCGCCGAGGCGGGTAACTCAAAAAAATTATGGAGGTTTTTTATGTTACTCAACTCCCTTTTGGCGGATGAAGCAGAGTGGTACCCCATCCTCTTCGATTCGCCCATGAACATCGCGCGCGGCGTCTGCTTCTGGGCGACCATCGCCTTGGCGCTTGCCTTCCTCGCCTGCGTGCTCCTCATCCGCGGCGAAAAAAGGACGCCCTTCCTCAAAGCGAGCCTCATCTTCTTCGTCGTCTATGCGTGCGCCGTGGGCATCACGCTGCTCACCTTCACCTTCCTTGAAGACGGCATCACCCTCACCCTGTTTGCGCCCCTCGTCTCCCTCATCGGAGCGATCGCCGTGAGCGCGGTGCTGCTCTTTATCAAGCGCTGCGCCGTGACGTATGCGATCTCGGGCGTGCTCATCGCGGGGGCGCTCGTCGCTTCCCTCGTCTGCATGGGCATCTACTATGAGTCAGGCGAAGCCGCCGATATGAACGGCACCACCAACGACGAAGTCGAGTCCGTCGCCCTCTACATTTCGGCAGCCGTCGCCATCGTCGCCGTGCTCGCCGCGGCCTTCCTCACGGGGAAGGGCGATAAGAAGGGCTTCGATACCAAAGCCATCTCGTATGCCGCCGTCTGCATCGCCATGAGCTTTGCCCTCTCCTATCTTCGCATCGTCAAGATGCCCCAGGGCGGCTCCATCACCATCGCTTCCCTCGTGCCCCTCATGATCTACTCCTATATGTTCGGCACCAGGAAGGGCGTGTTCGCAGGGTTCATCTACGGCATTCTGCAGGCGTTCCAGGATCCCTACATCCTGCACCCCGCGCAGTTCCTCCTCGACTATCCCCTCGCCTTCATGTGCATCGGGCTTGCGGGCTGCTTTGCAAAGGTCAAAGCGCTCGATAAAGTTCCCCAGGTGCAGATCGCGCTCGGCGGCGCCGTCGCGGGGCTTTCGCGCTTCGTGATGCACTTCCTTTCGGGCATGTTCGCCTTCGGCATGTGGGCGCCCGAAGGTCAGCCCGTGTGGCTTTACAGCCTCACCTACCAGGCGGGCTATGTGCTGCCCGATATCGCCATCGCCATCGTGGCGGCAGCCATCCTGTTCAGTTCCAGAGCGTTCGTCAGGCAGGTGAAGCGCTTCAACAACGCAAAGCCTGCTGCTCAGCCCGCGGCGGAGGAACAGGCAGTTCCCCCTCAGGCATAACACAACACTCCCGATATTGCAGCAGCGCGCCCGCGGATCTTTCGCGGGCGCGCCTCATTTTATACAAATTGCAGAATATCCACGAGCAGGGCAAAGCCTAAGATCAGCAAAAAGCCCACGGTGTGGATGACCGCCTCGACCTTGCGGGAGATGGGCTTGCCGCGCACCCATTCGATGGCGGTGAACACCACCTTGCTCCCGTCGAGCGCGGGGATGGGCAAGAGGTTGAAGACGGCGAGGTTGACGCCGATATAGCCCGCGATCTCCAAAAAATATCTGAGCCCCATCGAAGCGAGCTGCGCCGTCATGGAGATGGTCGTCACCGGACCGCCGAAGGCGTCGAGCCCCAGCCTGCCCGTCAACAGTTCGCCGAGGACGCGGAAGATGGAGCCTGCGATCTTGAAGGAATAGACGAAGGAACGGCCGACGGTTTCGAAAAATCCGAACCTGGCGGCGGCGTTCGCCATCAAAAAGCTGCCCTCTTCGTCCTGCGCCGCGCCGAGCGCGCGCCATAGAAGGTCAGTATCGGCGCTCGACGCATCCCGAACGTCCGCGCGCAGCATGACGGTGACTTGCGTCTTCTCCCGCCGCTTTGCGGCGCCCTCCTCCCACTCGACGACGCGGGAGACGGTGAAGGGCACGAGATAGCCCTGTTTCTTGCCGTGGAGCGCCGCAAGAAGGTCGGTCGTGAGATACACGTCCCTGCCGTCCGCCTCTAAAATGATGTCCTGATCGGCGAGCGAATAGGCGGCGTACTCCCCTTCGGCGGGAGCGACTTCGTAGACGGCGATGAGCGTCTGTCCGCAGGCGAAGAACTCGATGAGGATGAGGACGACCGCAAAAATGTAGTTCATGAACGCCCCCGCGACGAGCACGAGGATGCGCGCCCACGGCGGTCGTTTGGTGAAGGGCTCCCCCTTGGGCTGCAGCGTCGTCGAGGAGGCTTGGATGAGCCGCTCCGCCTCGGAAAGCCCGCCTTTCATCTCCTCTTCGAAAGCAGCCGTTTGCGGCGCACGGAACTCCTCGAACGCCTCTTCGGGCGCTGCGGCATTTCCCTCCTCCGCCGCGATGCCGTCCTCGCCGTCGAAGGCGCAGTAACCGCCCAGCGGGATGAGGCGCACGGAGAAGAGCTCCCCCGTCTTCTTGTTTTTATGTTTGAAGAGCGCGGGGCCGAAGCCGACGGAAAATTCGTTGATGCGGAAATTCAAAAGCTTGCCGACGATGTAGTGCCCGAATTCGTGCACCGTGATCATCGCAAGCAAAATGAGGATGGCGAGGAGCACGGAACCCACCGTGCCCCAATTGAAAGCGAGAAGTTCAGTCATAGATAACGTTACGGGCAAAGCTCCTTGCACGGGCGTCGACAGAAGCGAGTTGTTCGAAGGACGTGACGTCCTCGCGCGCAAACGCCGAGAGCGCCGCCTCGATGATTTCGGCGATGCGCGGGAATGCGATCGCATCCTGCAAGAAGGCATGGACGGCGACTTCCGCCGCCGCGTTGAGCACGGTGGGCGCGATGCCGCCCGCCTTCCCCGCCGCAAGCGCGAGCGAATAGCAGGGGAATTTCTCCTTCGGAAGCGAATAGAAATGCAGCGCGCCGAGGGAGGCGAGATCGAGCTCCCTCACGCAGGGCAGCCGCTCGGGATAGGTGAGCGCGAGCTGGATGGGCAGCTTCATATCGGGATACCCGAGCTGCGCCATCATCGCGCCGTCCCGGAAAGAGACGAGGGAGTGCACGATGCTCTCGGGATGCACGACCGCCTCGATGCGTTCGAAGGGCGCGCCGTACAGCCACTTTGCCTCGATGACTTCGTACCCCTTGTTGAGGAGCGTCGCGCTGTCGATGGTGATCTTGGGTCCCATCTTCCATGTCGGGTGACGGAGCGCGTCCTGCGCCTTCACTCTCTTCAATTCCTCTTCCCCGAGCTTGAAGAAGGGTCCGCCGCTCGCCGTCAAGATGAGCTTAGAAAAGGGCGTGTCGCGGCGGAAGGAGAGCGCCTGAAAGAGCGCCGAATGCTCGCTGTCCACGGGAACGAGGCTGCTCCCGCTCTTATTGACGGCGTTTAGGACGAGCTCGCCGCCGCAGACGAGCGATTCCTTGTTGGCAAGGGCGATCTTTAAGCCGAGCCGTGCCGCCCGCAGGGTGTAGGAAAGCCCCGCAAAGCCGCCCGCCGCGATGAGGGCGACGTCCGCGCCGTCGAAGGCGTGCTCCAAAATTTCTTCTCCGCGCAGAAGGCGGGTGCCTTCGGGAAGAGAGACCTCTCCCCCCTCCGCAAGCCCCGCAAAGGCGGGGCGGAACTCATTGCAAAGCGCCGAGAGCGCCGCTTTGTCCCGCCCGCCGATGAGCGCGGAAAAACAAAAATGTGCGGGGTGCTCCCGCACGACTTCGGCAACTTGCCTGCCGATGCTGCCGCTGCAGCCGATCAATGCGATCTTCATGGCCGCCTCCATACCGATTTTCAGGGAGAGCGCCCGTCCTCCCCTATTCTATGCCGTCCGCACCTTCTCTATTCTCAGCCCACGGCGAGGATGCGCATCGTGAGCACGAAGCAGACGATGAGCCCCGCGTAGAGGGTGGAATCGATGCGGTCGAGGATGCCGCCGTGCCCCGGGAGCAGCCTTCCCATATCCTTGATCTCGAGCTTGCGCTTGACGGCGCTCTCCACAAGGTCGCCGAACTCCGTGAACGCCGCCGTGAGCACGCCGAGCGCGATGAAGAAGACGAGGTTGAGCCACTCCGTGTTGAGATCGCACGGCTCCAACAAGCCGTAATAGACGAAGAAGATGCACACCGCGCCGAGCGCCCCGCCGACGAGCCCGCCGAAGCCCCCGATGAGCGTCTTGTTGGGGCTCACCGTCGGCGCGAGCTTTTTGGGAAGCCAACGCCCGAACAGCCGCCCGAAGACGTACGCCAGACTGTCTGCAAACGGGCAGATGACAAAGACGAACAGAATGCCGATCTCCGAATAGTCGGGCATATGGTTGCAGCCCGTGAGCACGAGCAGAAAGACGGAGGGATAGAGATAGCAGATGAGCGAACAGCCCAAAGACTCGAGCGAAGTCTTCTCGTGGCGGAAGACGAGCAGCCCAAAGAGGAGCGCGAGCCCCGCCATAAAGACGACGAAGGTGATGAGCGGGGAATAGTTGACGATCTCGGGGCGCGTCTCCTGCAAACAGCGGTAGACGGTATCCGCCGCCGCATAGCAGACGATGATGCCCGAAGAAAAAATAAGCACGAGCGTCTTCTGCGCCCTGTCGATGCGGTCCCCGAAGGCGCGCAGCATCTCCCAAGTGCCGAGCACGGAAAAGAGCAGCACGAGCGCGTCGAAAAAGAGAAGATGCACATACCTCCTGAGCAGGAACGCGCCCAGGAGGATGAGGATATAGACGATGCCCGTGAGGAGTCTTTTCATGGCAAACTCAGTCCTTCTCCGCCCTGACCCTGCCGAAGCGGCGGTCGCGCGAGGCGTAATCTTCGAGCGCGCGCGCCATGTCTTCATCGGTAAAGGCGGGGAACATCTTATCGGAAAAATACAGTTCGGCGTAAGCCGATTCAAACAGCAGAAAGTTGGAAAGGCGCTTTTCTCCGCCCGTGCGGACGAGAAGATCGGGCGGCGGATACGCCCCCGTCGAAAGGAGCGCGGAAAAGCTTTCTTCCGTGAGCTCCTTGCCCGCTTTCAGGGCGCTGTTCGCGGCGCGCACGATATCCTGCCGCGCGCCGTAGGCGATCGCAAGCACCAGCGTGCCGCGCCTCCCCTCCTTCGTTCTCTCCTTCCCGCTCTCGATGAGCGTTCGGATGTCTTCGGGGAGCAGGGTCACGTCCCCGATGACGCCGAGGCGGATGCCGCTCTCTTGAAGGCGGTCGACGTTGCCCGCGAAATATTGGCGGAAAAGCGCAAAGAGGGCGGAAAGCTCCTCTTCGGAACGCGACAAATTTTCCTGCGAGAGCGCGTAAAGCGTCACCACTTCCACCCCGCGGCGGAAGAGGTATTCGGAGAGCGCGATCATGCGCTTCATACCCGCGGCATGACCCGCGCTGCGGGGAAGGAGGCGCTTCTGCGCCCAGCGCCCGTTGCCGTCCATGATGACGGCGACGTGGCGGGGGATCTCCCCCATCAGATGGTCATGAGCTCTTTTTCCTTGGCAGAGACTGCCTTATCGAGCTCTTCCATGCACTTTGCGATGTTCTTTTCGACGTCCAGTTCGGCGTTGGATGCCTCGTCTTCGGAGATCTCCTTGCCGTTCTTCATCTTCTTGATACCTTCCATCGCTTCGCGGCGCACGTTGCGGGCGGCGACCTTCGCGTCCTCGCCCATACGGCGCACCTGCTTTACAAGGTCCTTTCTTCTCTCCTCGGTGAGTTCGGGGAAGACAAGGCGGATGACGTTGCCGTCGTTGGTGGGATTGAGCCCGATGTTGGAGGCGAGGATCGCCTTCTCGATGGACTTTAAAAGCGACTTATCCCAGGGGCTGATGACAAGACATCTCGCGTCCGCGACGGAGATGTTGCCCAGCTGATTGAGGGGGCTCATGCCGCCGTATGCCTCCACCTGAAGCCTGTCCAAGATGTGGGGGTTGGCGCGGCCCGCGCGGATGGTGCCGTACTCGTCTTTGAGGACGTTCACGACTTTGTCGAGCTTATCCTCGAGCACCAAAAAGATCTCTTCCAATTTTTCGTTTTCCATGATCGTCTCCTTAAAAGGTTATTCGTTGCTGATGAGCGTGCCCAGGCTTTCGCCGCAGACGGCGCGGAGGATGGAATCTTCCTCGCCGAGCGCAAAGGCGAGCACGGGGATGTCGTTTTCCATGCACATGGTCGCAGCCGTCGCGTCCATCGCTTTGAGGCCTTTGTTCACGATATCGCCGAAGGTGAGCCTGTCGTATTTCTTGGCGTCCGGGTTGAGCGCGGGGTCGCTGTCGTAGATGCCGTCCACATTCTTTGCCATGAGCAAAACGTCCGCTCTTATCTCGCAGGCGCGCTGCGCGGCGGCGGTGTCCGTCGAGCAATACGGGTTGCCCGTGCCGCACGCCATGATGACGATGCGCCCCTTTTCGAAGTGATGCAGCGCCTTGCGAAGGACGTAGGGCTCTGCGACGGAGATCATGTTGAGCGCCGTCTGCACGCGCGTGGGAACGCCCCTCTGTTCGATGGCGTCCATCATGGCGAGCGAGTTGATGACGGTCGCGAGCATGCCCATCTGGTCGGCGGTGGCGCGGTCCATATTGGTGCCCTGCCTGCCCCGCCAGAAGTTGCCCCCGCCGATGACGAGCGCGATCTCCACGCCCATATCGTGCACTTTGACGAGCTGATCGACGACGCGCGAGATGACCTCTTCGTTGAGGCCGAACTTCTGATCGCCCGCAAGCGCTTCGCCCGAGAGCTTCAACAGGATCCGTTTGTATTTCGGCTGCATAGTATCCCCTTTGCGCCGCACGGCGCTCCGATTTTTAATAGTATATCATACCCGCGCCGAAAAAGCACGCAAATTGCGCGGGGTTTTCATGAAAGTACGGCGAAAACGCCGCAAAAGACGGACGCGCGGGAAAATTCGCGCGCCCGCCGCTCCCTTTCCGCCCCAAGCGGAAGGTTTTTTGCTGCGGCTCAGAAGAGCGAGAAGATGATGTCAGCGCAGCGGTCGATGCCGATCGTGCCGCTGTCGAGGCAGATGTCGTAATTTTTGGCGACGCCCCAGTCGATGTCGGTATAGTAACGGTAGTATGCCATGCGGCGCTTATCCTTGTCGCGGATGCGCTTTTCGGGCGAATCTTCCCGCTCGCCGTAGACGCGCACGATGCGGTCGGCACGGAAGGCGGGATCGGCATGGATGAACACTTTGAGAAGGTCTGCCCTGTCACGCAGGATGAAGTCCGCGCACCGCCCGACGATGACGCAGGGATGCTTTTCGGCGAGCTCTAAAATGACCTTGCGCTGCGCCATCCACACGAAGTCCCTGCCGATGGGCCCGTAGTAAGACGCCGCCGCGGCAAAGGCATTGGTGAGCCAGTTGCCCGTATGTTCGCCGTGTTCGGCGATATATTCCTTCGCAAAGCCGCTCTCTTCCGCCACTTTTTCGATGAGTTCCTGATCGTAACAGGGGATGCGGAGCTTTTCCGCCACTTCCTTGGCGATCGTGCGTCCGCCGCTGCCGAATTCACGGCTGACGGTGATGATCCTGTGCTTCATGGTACTGCCCTCCTTATCATACGGGCGCGAGCTCTCGCCGCCCTTTGTGCATCCATTATAGCACGCCCCGCCGCAAAAATCAATACCCGCCTTGAAATTTTTAGGATATTGAAAGCGAAGAGTAATAAAATGAGCCAAGCAAGGTCCCCTTGCGCCGGCTCACTCAATTTGCAAATACTTTTGCTTCATCTCGCGGAAAGATTTTTGCGGAGCAAAAAGATTTTCGCGAAATTTTCTCACGGAACTTGTTTCGCGCAGCGAAAGAAATTCGTGAATCTCTAAAAATAAATCCCGCAAGGAGGGTTCCCCTCCGCTGCGGGACTCAATTTGCGCCATACATGGCGCTTATTGTTCTTAGAATGATATAGGGTTCCCGCAAAGATTTTGCGAAGCAAAAGATTTGTGGGAAAAGGAGGAGCAGGCATCAAAGCCCTGCCCCGACCTAAGGAGGGGCTGGCAAAGTTTGCCTTGCTCCGACGCGTTCGCGGGCGAAAAAGCAATTTAGATGCCCAAACCTCACCCCTCACGGAATTTGTTTCGCGCAGCGAAAGAAATTCGTGAATCTCCTTACTTCTTCATCGCCTCGACCTGCTTGGCGACTTCTTCCTGCAGATCCTCGCTCTTCTTTTCGAGGCCCTGACCCATGACGTAGAAGCAGAATGCCTTGAGCTCCACGGAGCAGCCTGCCTTCTTGGCTTCTTCTGCGATGAGCTGAGCGATCGTGACCTTGTCGTCCTTGATGAACTTCTGGTCGAGCAGGCAGTTCTCTTCGTAGAACTTCTTGATCTTGCCGAGCACGATCTTTTCTGCAATGTTCGCGGGCTTGCCCTCGTTCATGACTTCCTTCATGAGGATCTCCTTCTCCTTGGCAAGCGTTTCCTCGGAGACTTCGTCCTTCGTCATGTACTGGGGCTTGGAGAACGCGACGTGGAGCGCGATGTTGTGCGCAAGCTCCTTCGTGACGTCGTTCTCTTCGCAGGCGAAGTTGAGCATGACGCCCATCGTGCCGCCCATGTGGATATACGTTTCGATGTGGCCCGCGCTCTCATACACCGTGAAGCGGCGGACGGAGATCTTCTCGCCGATGACGGCGGTCTGATCGGTGACGAACGCTTCGACCGTCTCGCCCGAAGGAAGGGTGGAAGCAAGGAGCGTTTCGACGTCTTGAGGCTTCGTCGCTGCGATCTGCTTTGCGACCGTCTCGACAAGGGCGCGGAATCTGTCGCCCTTGGCAACGAAGTCGGACTCGCAGTTGACTTCGACGAGCACGCCCGTGTTGCCTTCGATGTAGGCATAGACGACGCCCTCTGCGGCGATCTTGGAAGCGCGCTTTGCAGCCTTTGCGATGCCGCGCTCGCGGAGAAGGTCCGCTGCCTTGTTCATATCGCCCTCTGCGTCTACAAGGGCCTTCTTGCAATCCATCATGCCCGCGCCCGTCTGTTCACGGAGCGTCATGACGTCCTTTGCGGTAAATTCTGCCATTCTTGTCTTCCTCCAAAAAAGTTATTCCTGAACGGGAGCCTCAGCTGCGGGAGCCGCTTCCTCTGCGGGAGCTGCTTCCTCCTGAGCGGGAGCTGCATCGAACGTTTCGCCCTGGTTTGCCTCGATGACGGCGTTGGCGATGACGGACGAGATGAGCTTGATCGCGCGGATCGCATCGTCGTTGCCGGGGATGACGTGGTCGATGAGATCGGGATCGCAGTTGGTATCGGTGATCGCGACGATCGGGATGTGGAGCTTGCGCGCTTCGGCAACGGCAATGTCCTCGTTATGAGGATCGACGATGAACATGATGCCGGGAAGGGTGCGCATGTTCTTGATGCCGCCGAGGTTTTCCTGAAGCTTTGCCATCTCCTTTTTAAGGCCGAGCACTTCCTTCTTGGGAAGAAGGTCGAACTCGCCGCTCTCTTCCATCTTCTCGAGCTTTTCAAGATAGTCGATGCGGGCGCGGATGGTCTTGAAGTTGGTGAGGCAGCCGCCCAGCCAACGGGAGTTGACGTAGTACTGACCGCAGCGCTCCGCCTCTTCCTTGATGGCGTCCTGCGCCTGCTTCTTGGTGCCGACGAAAAGAACGCTCTTGCCGGCTTTCACCGACTCAACGACGAACGTATAAGCTTCTTCGATGAGCTTCGCCGTCTTTTCAAGGTCGATGATGTGGATGTCGTGGCGTGCCGCAAAGATGTACTTCTTCATCTTGGGGTTCCACTTTCTCGTCTGGTGCCCGAAGTGGACGCCCGCTTCGAGCAGCTGCTTCATGGTGATGACTGCCATAATTCCTCCGTTGAACCTCCCCCGCGAACGGGTTCCCGCCTGCTGCCCGCCTGAGATAGATTTGCGGGCACGGAGCGCGGCGCTCTTTCGGGGTGTGGATTTCTAACTGCGTTATTTTACCATATTTTTTTTTGCGAGGCAACTTATTTACAGGAAAAAACGGAGAAAATTTTGCCTTTCTCCGTTCCGGTCCGGTTATTCTTTTTGAGACTTTGCCGTCTGCGCATTGCGGCGGAGCACTTCCCGCAGGCAGAGGCGCAAAAACAGGCAGATGCAATAAAAGAGCGCGATGATACCGCCGACGAGAAACCCTGCCGTCACGCACGCCCGATAGTTGACGACGGCGACCACATGCGGGACGCGCGCCCCGACGATGATATAGGAAAGCGTTGCTAAGATCCCGACGACGGCGCAGAAAAGGAGCAGCCCCACGCATACGACGTTCCCCCACCGCATCACGGTCCCGAGCACGCGGAGCAGTTCTGCCGCGCGGCGGCGATGCCCCGACACGAACGGGGCAGTACCGTCCTCGGCTTCTGACGGCACGGGTATATCTTCATCGAAATAATTGAGGGGAAGCGCAAATTCCTCACAGATGCGGCGGCGGTTGAATGCGGAAGGGCGGGCGCCCTGTTCCCAGCTGACCACCGTCTGCCGCGCGACACCGATCCTGTCTGCCAGTTCTTCCTGAGAGAGATTGAGAGCCGTTCTCAGGCTCACGAGTTTTTCCGAAGCGTCCATAAGAAAATGATATCACATTCTGCGGCGGATGTCAACTCCTTCCCGCCGAAAATGCCGCTTGCCTCCCTCTCTGCTCCGGGCATAAAAACCCGGAGACCCGCGGCGTGTACGCCGCGGGTCTCCCGCATTTTCCAAAACTCCTCCGTGATACCCGGAGCCGACGCGCATGGTACCCCATCGCTTCGGTCGGCTTCAAGAATATCACGTTCCGTTCCGCATGTCCAACGATAGAATGTCAGATTTTTGTCACATTTTCGTCAGGTTTTTCACAAAACTGCGAATATGCACTCCTTTTCCCTCTGTATCATGGAAACGTTCAACATTCAAAGCAGCACCTCGATGCGGGAGAGGAGCTCAGCCTTCCCCTCCCCCGTCACCGACGAGACGACGGCGACGTTGTCTTCGCCGAGCCCGAACTGAGAGGCGATCGCCCGCCTTCTTTCCTTGGTCTTCATGCGGGAGAGCTTATCGCTCTTCGTTGCAATGACGGAAAACGGGATGATGTGATAGTTGAGGAAATCGACGAGCTGCAGATCGTCCCCCGAAGGGTCGCGGCGGATGTCGATGAGGAGGAACACGTGGCGGATGTCCTCCTTCTTTGCAAAGAAGGCGTCAAGCGTCCTGCCCCAGCGCGCCTTCTCGTCGCGCGAGACGGCGGCATAGCCGTAGCCGGGGAGATCGGCGAGCCAGAATTCGCCGAAATCGAAGTAGTTGACAAGGCGCGTCCTGCCGGGGGCGGAACTCGTCTTGGCAAGGTTCTTGCGGTTCGCGAGCAGGTTGATGAGCGAGCTCTTGCCCGCGTTGCTCCGCCCGCAGACTGCGATCATGGGGCGCTCGGGCCGCAGAAATCCGCGCACTTCGGCGGCAGACTTCAAAAATTTCGCTTCTTTGATCTCCATGAGGACCTCCTTACGGTATGGACTTAGGCGGGCGGGACGTTCACAGCCCGCGGACGGCGTTGCGGAACACCTCTTCCACGTCGTTCACGCAGATGAAGTTGATGTTCTTGCGGACGGTTTCGGGGATCTCCTCAACGTCCTTCTTGTTCTCTTCGGGGATGATGACGTTCCTGATGCCGATGCGGTTGGCGGCGAGCGCCTTTTCCTTGAGCCCGCCGATGGGCAGCACCTTGCCGCGCAGGGTGATCTCTCCCGTCATGGCGACGTCGCGGCGCACGGGGTGATTGGTGAAGGCGGAAAGGATGGCGGTCGCCATCGTGATGCCCGCGCTCGGACCGTCCTTGGGGGTCGCGCCCTCGGGGATGTGGATGTGGATATCCTTCTTTTCGAATTCCTCCTCGTCGATGCCGTAGCGGTCGGCATGGGCGCGGATATAGCTGATGGCGGCGCGGGCGGACTCCTTCATGACGTCGCCCAGCTTGCCCGTGAGCAGGATATCGCCCTTGCCCTGCATCGCCGAGACCTCGATGGTGAGCGTCGCGCCCCCCACCGCCGTCCAGGCAAGCCCGGTGGCGGCGCCTACTTCGTCCTTCTCACGCATCTCGTCCTCGCGCAGAAAGCGCTTGGCGCCGAGGAATTTTTCAAGGTTCTGCCGCGTGACGGTGATGCCCTTTCTCTCCTCGTCCTTGGCGATGCGCACGGCGGCTTTCCTGCACACGGTGCCGATGGTGCGCTCCAGAGAACGCACGCCCGCTTCCATCGTGTAGCCGTCGATCATCTCGCCGATCGCCCCGTCCGTGATGCGCAGGTTTTCCTCGGTGAGTCCGTTCTCCTTGCGCTTTTTGGGCACGAGATAACGCTTTGCGATCTCCTCCTTCTCCTGCGGGGTGTAGCCCGAAAGTTCGATGATCTCCATGCGGTCGCGAAGGGGCCCGGGGATGGTGTCGAGCGTGTTCGCCGTCGCGATGAACATGACTTTGCTCAGATCATAAGGAACTTCAAGATATCTGTCGCGGAAGGTGGAGTTCTGCTCGGGGTCTAAAACTTCGAGGAGCGCGCTCGCGGGGTCGCCGCGCAGGTCCATCGAGATCTTGTCCACCTCGTCGAGAAGGAACACGGGGTTGACAGAGCCCGCGTTCTTCATCTCATAGAGGATGCGGCCGGGCATGGCGCCGATGTAGGTGCGCCTGTGGCCGCGGATCTCCGCCTCGTCTTTGAGGCCGCCGAGGCTCATGCGCACGAACTTTCTGCCGAGCGCCCGCGCGACCGACTTTGCGATGCTCGTCTTGCCCACGCCGGGCGGACCAACGAGGCACAAAATGGGCGCCTTCAATTCCCCCGTCAGTTTCAAGACGGCGAGATATTCGACGACGCGTTCCTTGATCTTTTCCAGCCCGTAATGGTCGTCGTCGAGAACTTTTTCGACGTCCGCGAGCGATCCGGTGTCCTGCGTCTCCTCCGTCCACGGAAGGTCGATGAGCCAGTCCGCATAGTTGCGCAGCACGGTGTATTCGGGCGAGGAAGCGGGCATCTTGTCCATGCGGGCAAGCTCGGTCATCGCCTTTTCCTCCACCTCCTTGGGAAGGTGCTTTGCAAGCAGCTTTTCGCGCAGGCGGGCATTCTCTTCGACGTCGTCGCCGAGCTCCGCGTGGATGGCTTTGAGCTGTTCGCGAAGATAATATTCCTTCTGCGACTGATCGATGTTCTTTCTCACGTCCTGCGCGATCTTGCGTTCGAGGCGGGAAATTTCCAGCTCGTCGTTGAGGCAGCGTTCGAAGAGCTTGAGCCGCTCGACAAGGCGGGTCTCTTCCAAAAGCTGCTGCTTGATCTCCTCGCGGATGCGCATGTTGTAGGCGCACACGTTGATGTATTCGTCGATGTCGCCGATGGTCGCGAGCCGTCCGTCCACTTCCTGCGAGATCTTGCCGTCCGCCTGGATGACGTCTTTGACGAGCTCCTTCGCGGTGCGGAAGTACGCCTCTTCCAGCGTGGGATCGCCGTGGATGGTGGTGAGCTCATCCGTGACGGCGTAGATATAGCCGCCCTCGATGCGAAAATCGCGCGCGCGGGCGCGATAGAGCGTATTGGCAAACACGCGGATGCGGTCGCCGGGAAGGCGGGTCACCTGGCGGACGCGCGCCACCGTGCCGACGGCAAAGAGCCCCTCTTCGCCCGGGACTTCCTCCTGCGCGTCCTTCTGTTTGGTCAAAAAGATGAGTTTATCGTTGAGGTTGGCACGCTCGACGGCGGCAAGCGAGATGCCGCGGCCCGCGTCGAAGGCGACGGAGAGATCGGGGAATACGACCTGCGTGCGCATCGGAACGACGGAGAGGATGAGCGTTCTTACTTTATTTTCTGCCATATCGTCCTCCTTTTTCTTATGAAGCGCCGCCCGCTGCCCCCCAAAGAGACAAAAGGCGCGCCGAGGGCCGCACGATGAGAATACGGCCTTATCAATATATCACACGCTTTATCGCTTTTCAAACAAAATGCGCATGTGTTTTCATGGAAGAAGAGGAAAGCCCTCCCTTCCGCTTTCCCGTCTTTTCAAAAAGGGCGAGCCCCCCGCAAAAGGGAGCCCGCCCGCGCGTTTCCTGCCTTATTCGGCGGAAAAATCTTCTTTGCCTACGCCGCAGAGCGGGCAGGTGAAGTCGTCGGGGACATCCTTCCACAGGGTGCCGGGCGCGATGCCGTTATCGGGATCGCCCGTTTCCTCGTCGTAGACATAGCCGCAGACCGTGCAAACATACTTCATGATCGTAACTCCTTATAATTTTCTCCCGCAAACTGCGGGGCATTTCCTGTTTCAGTCCTTCTTCTTCCAGAAAAAACCGACCGCCGTGACGATGAACCCCACCGCCGTCAGCACCGTGCCCACCGTGGTGAGCGTGTTCCAGCCGCCGCCCAGCGAAAAAGCGATGCAGCCCACGCCCGCGAACATGAGGACGAGCCCCAGGACCATCAGATAGACCGACTTCATGCCTTCACGTCCTCGGCAATGAGATCGGCAAGCGCAAGAAGCTTTTCCCGCGTCTCTTCCTTGACGGAGGAGAGAACGGTCACCTTTTCGCCCAGCTTTTTCATGTTCTTGAAGGAGGAAAGTTCCGCCTCGATCAGCGCGCCCGCCTGCGGCGCCCACGAGCCGTTCTCGACGACGGCATAGGCGCGGCTCTGGAAGGCGTGCGCCTTCAAATCGGACAAGAACTCCTCCATCTTCACAAAGATGCCGTTATTATAGGTCGCCGAAGCGAAGACGATGTGCGAATAGCGGAACGCCTCGGAAACGAGGACGGAAGTATCCGTCATCGAAGCGTCATACACCTTGACTTTCACGCCCTTCTGCGCTATACGGGAGGCGACGATCTCCGCCGCGTTCTGCGTGTGGCCGTAGATGCTGCCGTAGACGACGAGCACGCCCTTCTCTTCGGGCGTATAGCTGCTCCAGGTGAGGTACTTTTCCACGAACCAGCCGATGCTTTCCCGCCACAGCGGCCCGTGCAGGGGAAGGAGATATTTGATGTCGAGCCCTGCCGCCTTTTTGAGGACGCTCTGCACCTGCACGCCGTATTTCCCGACGATGTTGATGTAGTATCTTCTCGCGTCGTCCAAAAAGTCGTGCTCGAAGTCCACCTCGTCCGCCCAGATGCTGCCGCCGAGCGCCCCGAACGTGCCGAAGGCGTCCGCCGAGAAGAGCGCGCCCGTTTTTAAGTCGAAGCTCATCATGACTTCCGGCCAATGCACCATGGGCGCAAAGACGAATTTGAAGGTGTGCCTGCCCGTCGAGAGTTCATCGCCCTCCTTCACAAGCAGCCTTTCGCCCGCGCAGCAGCCGTAATTTTTGAGCATCCCGTCGATCTTCTGATTGCAGACAACGGTAGCTTCGGGGTGGCGCAGGAGCACTTCGGAAAGCGTCGAAGAATGGTCGGGCTCCATGTGATGGACGACGATATAGTCGAGCTTCCTGCCGCCCAAAACGTGCTCCACGTTTTCGAGGAACTGTTCGGAGACGGCGTGATCGACGGTATCGAAGAGCGCCGTCTTCTCGTCGAGAAGGAGATAGGAATTGTAGGAAGCGCCGCGCGGGACGGGATAGACGTTCTCGAAGAGGGAGAGCCGCCGATCGCTCGCGCCGACGTAGAAAAGATCTTCCAAGACAGCAACGGTATTGTGCATGGTATCCTCCGCGGCGCAGGGCGCCGCAAAACATTCTTTTTCGCTTATTATATACCATTTTGCCCGAAAAATCAAGCAGGCAGCACGCAAAAGTAAAAATCCCGCCCGCGGGGATAGCGGACGGGGAATATTTTATTGCTGTTTGCCCTTGACTTTCATGATGCGCACGAGGGCGGCGCGCTCGTTCTCGCTCAGCTTTTCGCGGATGTAGGCGATGGTCTCCTCGAGCTGCGGGATCATGACGTATTCGAGCGCGTTGACGCGCCGCTTGTTGCGTTCGATCTCGTCTGCGAGCATGCGCACCGACTTTTCCACTTCCGCGAGCCGCAGAAGTTTGGGAAAGAGCGCCGTGATCATGCTCACCGAATAGTCCGCCTCGCTCGTGATCTCGAAGAAGGCATAGGGAAGCCCCGCGCCGCCGCTTTGGGAGAGGGCGATCTTGGGGACGTCGAGACCCATCACGCTCGTAACGGAGCACTCCGCGCGCACCGAGGAGGCGGGCAGCGCGAACGCCGTTTCGGCGCGGTAGGCGGGCGTCACCGAGCGCGCCACCTGGAACTGCCCCAAGATGCGGGCAAGCTCCCCTTCCACCTCACGGCGGAGGGCAAGGTTCTCGCGCGCCATCACGGTGAAGCGACGGATCATCTCGTCCGACTTATCCTTTAAGAGCTTATGCCCGCGCACGGCGGTCGCAAGACGCGCTTTGAGCTTTTTGAGCTCCATGCGCGTGGGGTTGACGTTGAGCCTTGCCATCTCACTCCTCCGCCTTGCCGTGCAGGTACTTTTCGATGTACTGCGTGCGGATGCGCTTGAGCTCGCCCTCGGGCAGGATGCGAAGGAGCTTCCAGCCAAGATCGAGCGTCTCTTCGATGGAACGGTCGGTCTCGAAGCCCTGCCCCAGATACTCCTTCTCGAACGCCTCTGCAAACTTTGCATACAGTTTGTCCGTCTCGGTGAGGGCGGCTTCGCCGAGGATGGCGGAAAGTTCCTTGCTCTCCTTGCCGCGCGCATACGCCGCAAAGAGCTGGTTCAGCGTATCCGCGTGGTCTTCGCGCGTCTTGCCCGCGCCGATGCCCTTGTCCTTGAGGCGGGAAAGCGACGGCAGCACGTCGATGGGCGGGTTGATGCCCTTCTTGTAAAGATCGCGCGAGAGGATGATCTGCCCCTCGGTGATATAGCCCGTAAGGTCGGGGATGGGGTGCGTCTTGTCGTCCTCGGGCATGGTGAGGATGGGGATCTGCGTGATGGAACCCTTGCACCCGCGGATGCGGCCCGCGCGCTCGTAAAGGGAGGCGAGGTCGGTGTAAAGATAGCCGGGATACCCTCTGCGTCCGGGGACTTCGCGCCGCGCCGCCGACACTTCGCGGAGGGCTTCCGCATAGTTGGTCATATCCGTCATGATGACGAGGACGTGCATCCCGCAGTCGAAGGCAAGATACTCCGCGCAGGTGAGAGCGAGGCGAGGCGTTGCGATACGCTCGACGGCGGGGTCGTTTGCAAGGTTGGTAAAGAGCACCGTGCGTTCGATGGCGCCCGTGCGGCGGAATTCTTCCGCAAAGTACTGCGACTCTTCAAAGGTGATGCCGATGGCGGCGAAGACGACGGCGAACTCGCTCTCGCCCGAGCGCACTTTTGCCTGGCGGGCGATCTGCGCGGCGAGCTCCGCGTGGGGCAGGCCGCTCATGCTGAACACGGGCAGCTTCTGCCCGCGCACGAGGGTGTTGAGCCCGTCGATCGCGGAGATGCCCGTCTGGATGAACTCGTTGGGGTAGTCGCGGGCGGCGGGGTTGATGGGCTCGCCGTTGATGTCCATCATCTTTTCGGGGAGCACGGGTTCTCCCCCGTCGCGGGGGTTGCCCATGCCGTCGAAGACGCGCCCGAGCATATCGCGCGAGACGGCGAGCTCCTGCGCGTGCCCCAAAAAGCGCGCGCGGCTCTCGGACATCTGCAAGCCCTGCGAATTTTCAAAGAGCTGCACGACGGCGCGGCTCCTGTCGATCTCGAGCACCTTGCCGCGGCGGAGAGAGCCGTCCTTTCCCACGATCTCCACAAGTTCGTTGTAGGTGACCCCTTCGACGCCGTCGACGAGCATCAGAGGCCCGACGACTTCGCGGATGGTCTTGTATTCCTTAAACATCCTCTTCCCCTCCCTGCGCGACCGCCTTGAGTTCGGCGTTCATCTCGCTGAAAATGCCGTCGAAGGAAGCAAGCTCCTCTTCGGGAATGTACTTGGCTCTGCCGATCTTCTCGCGGCAGGGGCAGGCGAGGATGTCGGAAAAGTCGGCATATGCGTCGACTGCCTCGCCCGCCAAGCGGTTGTATTCGTAGATGAGGCGCAGCATCAGGAGCTGCTTTTTCATGGAGGTGAAGGTATCCACCTCGTGGAAGGCGTTCTGATGGAGATAGTCCTCGCGGATCATCTTGGCGGTCTCCATCGTGAGTCGGTCGCGCGCGGAGAGCGCATCCATGCCCACGAGGCGCACGATCTCGTCGAGGGCGGCTTCTTCCTGCAGCGTCGTCATCACGAACTGGCGGTATTTGAGGAAATCTCTTCCCACCTCTTCGTCGTACCACTCCTTCATCTTGTCGGCATAGAGCGAATAGCTCACGAGCCAGTCGATGGCGGGGAAGTGGCGCTTGTAGGCAAGGGACGCGGAGAGCCCCCAAAACACCTTGACGATGCGAAGCGTCGCCTGCGAGACGGGTTCGCTCAGATCGCCGCCGGGAGGCGAGACGGCGCCGATCGCCGTGACCGAGCCCGAGCGTCCGTCGCGGCCCAACGTTTTGACGATGCCCGCGCGCTCGTAAAATTCCGCAAGGCGGCTCGCAAGATAGGCGGGATAGCCTTCGTCGCCCGGCATCTCTTCGAGGCGGCCGCTCATCTCGCGCAAAGCTTCCGCCCAGCGGGAGGTGGAATCTGCCATGATCGCGACGTTGTAGCCCATGTCGCGGAAATATTCTGCAATGGTAATGCCCGTATAGATGGACGCCTCGCGCGCCGCCACGGGCATATCGGAGGTGTTGGCGATGAGCACGGTGCGCTTCATCAGCGGTTCGCCCGTCTTAGGGTCTTTGAGTTCGGGGAATTCGTTGAGGACGTCTGTCATCTCGTTGCCGCGTTCGCCGCAGCCGACGTAGACGATGATATCCGCCTCCGCCCACTTCGCGAGCTGGTGCTGGACGACCGTCTTGCCGCTGCCGAAGGGCCCGGGGACCGCCGCCACGCCGCCGCGGGCGATGGGAAAGAGGGTGTCGATGACGCGCTGACCCGTGATCATGGGCTGCGTGGGAGAAAGCTTCTCGCGGTACGGCCTCCCTTTGCGGACGGGCCACTTGCGGAGCATGCACACCTTCTCCTCCCCCGTCTCGTTGCGGAGGACGCACACCGTATCGGTGACGGTGAAGTCGCCCTCTTCGACGGAAGTCACTTTGCCGCGCATGCCGTTGGGCACGAGGATGCGGTGCGAGACGATCTCCGTCTCCTGCACGGTGCCGAGGATATCGCCCTCTTCGACGACGTCACCCGCCTTGACGGCAGGGACGAAGTGCCATTTGCGCTCTCTGTCGAGGCTGTTGACGGAGACGCCGCGCGAAATGCGGTTGCCGCTCTTGAAAAAGAGCGTTGTTAAGGGGCGCTGGATGCCGTCGAAAATGCCCGTCAGAAGCCCCGGCCCGAGCTCCGCCGAGAGCGGTTCGCCCGTCGAGACGACTTCTTCCCCGGGGCCTAAGCCGCTCGTCTCCTCATACACCTGCACGGACGCCCTGTCGCCGCGCATTTCGATGATCTCGCCGATGAGGCCGAGTTTGGATACGCGGACGACGTCGTACATCTTGGCGTCCGCCATGCCCTCTGCGATGATGAGGGGGCCCGAAACCTTTACCGTTTTACCTATACTGCTCATTGATGAGTCTCCTCAGATGATCCCCGCGGTGCGACGCCCAAAAAGATGTCGATGCCGAGCGCGCGCTCCGCTGCGCCCCTTACGAGCTCCTCGCCCAAGCCCGCGCCGCCCTTCCCCGAAGGGATGGGGAGCACGACGGGATAGGGCGTCTCGTCGAACCGCTTCAAAAAATCAGCGAGCGGGCGCGCCAGCTCCTCGGTGAGAAAGATCACCTCGTAGTCCTTCGCGATCTTGCGAAGGATGTCGCGCGCCTTCTTCTCGTTTTCGGCAGCGAACGCCGAAACGCCCGCCGCCCGGAATACCATGATGCTGTCGCCGTCGCCGACGATCGCCATTTTACCGGTCATATGACCTCCCGATCGAATGCGGCTTCGCGCCGCCTTTTCAGCCGTTTTTCAGCCGCCTTTGTTTACCGTACGGAAAGCAGATACGAGCAAGACGAGTCAACAGCCGAAAGTTGCCGCAGCCCGACAAAGTATTGCGACGTATATGCTTTTCGCGTTCGTTTCAGCGTTATAAAATACCGCGCAGGCGGGATTTGATGTCCGCCGCAGGCATCCCCGCCAAAAGGCACACCAGAAGGATGCGCACGTCGGCGTTCTCCGCACGGCGGCGGATGACGTAGAGCAGGAAGGGATCGCGCCCCTCTTTGCTGTAACGCGCATGGCGGTAGAAGTCCGTTTCGAGATCGTCCGCCGCCTTCTCCGCCTCCGAGAAGGGCTTGCCCGCACGTTTTGCGGCAAAGCACAGCTTTGCAAGCGCTTCGTACGGCGTGCCGTTCAGCGTGCGCTCCCCCTTTTCGGGGTCGGAAGAAAACAAGCCCGCGAGCTTTTCCTTTCTGAGCGTGCCGCCCGTCACGAACACCGCCTCCGCCCCCTCTCTGTCCGCGGCGCGGAGATAGGATAAAATGTTCTCCGTATCCGCTTTGAGGGCGATGAGCTTCTTCAAGGAGCGGTTTTTCGTGCAGGAAGCTGCAAGATGCGCAAAGAGCGCGCGTTCGAAGAGGACGCCGAGCTGAACGCCCGCCCCCTCCTTATTCTCGTCGAGGAGCGCTTTGCCCTCTTCGAGCGCCTTTTTAAGCTCCCCCGAAAGGGGCGAAAAGTCGCCCGTCTCGATGCAGGAAGCGATGCGCTCCGCAGGCACGAGCCCGTCGGGCGCGAGCAGCCCCTTCGCGTCCTTCCCCAACGCGTGCGCCTTCAGAAGCGCCTTGCCGTTGTGGAAATCGCGCGGGGCGAGGAAGTATTCGAGCTCTGCCTCGGAGGGCGCGTAAGCGCGGATGAATTGGTCGAGATCGCGCTCTTCCGCCGAGATCATCGCCTCGAACTCGTACACCGAAGAGGCGGCGTTAAAGCCGTAGCCCGCCTCCGTAAGGGCGCGGAAGACGTCCTCCGCGCTCATTTCCGCGAAGCGGGCGAGGCGCTCCCCGAAGAGGCGCTTCTCTTTGACGGCGATGACGCCGTTTGTGAAACCGCTGTCCATCATATCACTTTTTGCCGGGGAAGAGCATCCCCGCAAGCTCTGCCTGGTGCGCCTCTTTGTCCGCCGCCAAGAGGGAGGAAAGGGAGAGGTCGCGGTCGCACGCGCTGTTGCGCAGGATGACCCCGCCCGAAATTTTGGCGCCCTCTTCCGAAACGGCCAGCGCCTTTTCTCGCACGACGGGGAGCTTTCTGACGCCCGCAAGAAAGGGATAGCCCTCCGCAAGCACGACTTCATCCCCCTTCTCCGCATAGCGTTCGAGAAGGGAGGAAACGAGCGCGAGCGAAGCGCCCTCTTCGAGCTTGGAGAGTCTGTCCTCCGCGCGGCCGTACACGACGTCGATGACGCGGCGCTTTCCGGAGAGGGCGATCTTCTGCGCGTCCAGCCGCGCCGCCGCGCGCCTGCCTTCGAGCAGGGCGAGCCGCTTTTTCTCGCACTCTTTCTGCGCCTTTTCCCGCTCTCTTGCCGCGGCGTCCTCCGCGTTCTTGCGGATGCGCTCCGCGCGGGATGCCGCCTCTTCGAGCATTGCGGAAGCTTCCGCTTCGGCGTCGCTCAAAATGCGGTCGATGATGTCCTGTTTCCCCATACCGAACCCCCGAACGACTTACGCAATGAAGGGAGCGACGAGGATGATGGAGATGATGAGGCCGAGGATGGCGTAGAACTCGATCATCGCGGGATAGATGATGAGCTTGCCCGAAAGGGGCTCCTGCTTGCCGACCGCGTAGATACAGTTGGCGGACGCCTTGCCCTGATAGATGCCCGAAACGAGGCCTGCGATCGCCATGGGCAGCACGGCGCCGAGGAGCGCCCAGCCTTCGACGGTACCCATCGCGGTGTCGCCGAGGGCGCCCGATGCGATGATGCCGATGATGAAACCGTAGATACCCTGCGTCGCGGGAAGGAGCACGAGGACGAGCACCTTACCGAAGAGCTTGGGGTTCTCGCTCAGAACGCCCGCAGCCGCCGCGCTCGACTTAAAAAGGCCGATGCACGAGCCGATGCCGCACAGGAAGACGCACATTGCAACGCCGATCATGGCGATCGCATAGCCGTAGGGCGTTGCCGCCACCGTTTCCGCCACAGTATTAGGATCCATAGAAAAACCTCCAAATTGTTTCCCGTTTATGTTTTTTCAGGCGAATCCGCCTTTTTGCCGTTGTTTTGCTTTTACGCCCGCGCGTACGCCGCGCCGCTCTTGCTTTCGCGCTTCTCCGCCGCATAGGGCTTCACGAAGACGTGCTCGTGCTTGCTGCCGAGCGGCACGAAGAGTTCGCCTTCGCCCTCGTAGAACCTGCCGTAGAACTCCACATACTGCAATCTCGCGTCGTGGATATACGCGCCGAGGAGACCGATCGCCAAATTGAAGACATGTCCGACGAGCATCAAAAGGACGCCGAGCACTGCGAGCACGCCGCCGCCCGTGATGAAGCCGACCGCGTACTGCGAGACGATCTGCGCGATGACCGCGCCCGAGAGCATGAGCCCGTAGAGGCGCGCATAGCTCAGGATATCCGACATATAGTTGATGATGCCGTACAGCGTGCCGAAGCCCTTTGAAAGCTTGCCGAAGAATTTTTCGTGACGTCCCGCCGCGACCATGGCGATGACGAGCGTGACGCCCGCCGTGATGCCGCCCACCGTGACGAGGATCGGGATGTTCCATTCCTCGACAAGACCCGCGATGGCGAGCCCCGCGCCGAGGGAGAAGACCGCCCAGACGACACCGTCGAGGATGCCGTCCAAAACTTCTCCCCTCCTCCAGCACTGCACCGCCTTGCAGACATAGCCCGCAAGCAGCTGCACGATGCCGAGGAGCATCGCAATGACGAGCACGGCGGGGATGCCGATTCCCGCGAACGTCCACATATCGCTCTGCGCGTTGGGGAGCAGAGTCGGGATGGGCAGCGTGATGCCGAAGAGCGAGTTGAAAAGGAACCCCCAGATGACGGCAAAGATGCCGCCGATCGCAAACACGCCCGCAAGCGCGCCGAGACCGCCCTTTCTGCCCCTGTTCTTGTATTTGAGCCAGCCGCCGCCCAGCATCATGAGGAGCCCGTAGCCGATATCCGCCATGATGAAGCCCATGAACACGCTGTAAAAGACCGCCATCACGGTGTTGGGATCCATTTCGCGCGCGTTGGGCACGGAGTAAGTGTTGGTGAGCGATTCGAAGTCGGAGATCACCGCATTGTTTTTGCAGAGGGTGGGCACTTCCTCGTCTTCCGCAGGTTCGGAAAATTCGAGATACACCGTCCCCGCCGAGGAAAGTTCGCGCCGCACGAGCTCTTCCGCATCCTCGGGCACGAACGCTTCCAAAAGGAAGGTGCGCTCGGTGCCGCGCAGCTTTTCGTCAAGAGCCGCCTTTTCCGCCTCGTAACCGATGTAGTCGCAGTAAATTTTGAGGGCGCGCGCCTCGCCGCCGAGCTCTGCCGTCTCTTGTTCGAGAGCATCGAGCTCCTTTGCAAGCTCCTCGCACTCCCCTTTCAGGCGGGCATAGAGCGCGCTTCCCGTCTCCTCGCCCTCAAAGGGGCAGGGGGCAAACCCGGTGCCCGAAAGCAGCGCCTCCCCTTCCTCCGAACACGACTTGTGGAAGACGAGAAGGACAAGCACCTCGTCGTCCTCTCTTGCAAGCTCCTTCCCCTCCGCAAGGGCGGGAAGGATTTCGCGGAGATTCTCCCATGCGTTGAAGGGCAGCGTACCGAAGAAGACGCGCGTGTGCGCCGTGCCGCGGTAGGAGCTAAGCGGCTCTTCGACCGTCCGATAGACGGCTGCCGCACGCAGGGTGCGCTCCGTCTTCTGAAGAAGGGCGCGCTTTTCCGCCTTTTGATCGGTGAGGGCGTTGACGCGCGCGATGAGCCCGTCCATGCGCGCGCGGTCGTTTGCCGCCGCCATGAACTCCTCGTAGCTCACCTCGAAGCCGTCCTTTTCGGGGCGCGCCGTCCCCTTATGCTCCTTCCCGTATGCGTTGACCGCCTGCGTGAGGCGTTCCAACGCGTCCTCCAGAGAGGCGTGATAGGCGGAAAGGGTGCCGTCTGCGGGCGGGAGAGGGGCGGAATGCTCCTCCTCGCGGTGCAGTTTGACCTCGACGGCGCCCGTACGCTGCAGGGCGTTGAGCACGGCGTCCTTTTCGTACGCCATGCCGACGAGGTTGAGTTTTTTCATCTTAGCGATCACTTAAGATCCTCCCCGCGATCCTGCCGACGGCGGCGTCGGTGTTTTCGAGCAGCCTGCTCGTCTCCGCTTCCGCCTCCCTGCGGGCGGCGGCAACGGCGGCATCATATTCGGCGGACGCCTCCGCCCCCGCGCGCTTTGCCTGTTCGTCGCGATAGACCTTCAGTTCCTCTTCCGTCCGTTCGGAAAGGGCGCGCGCCTCGCGTTCGGCGTCGGCGACGAGCTCCTGCGCTCTTTTTTGCGCTTCGGCTTTGATGCGCGCGGCCTCTTCTTCCGCCGCCGCGATATCTTTGATGATCTCTTCCATAAGCTTCTCCGCCGCGCCCTCGGGCATGGCTTCGCCCAAAGGACATTTTTTCTTATCTTGTCTATTATATCACGGCTTTATGACATATGTCAACAAATTGACGGGAATTGCCCTTCGCGGAAAAATGCCCGTCCGCCCATGAGAAAAGGCTCCCGAAGGAGCCTTTTCATGGTGCGGGAAGTTATTCCACGGTCATGCCCGTGACATGATAGTAAGCGAAATCAACGCCGAGACCGATGGAATAAGTATCGAGCAAGTTACCGCTCTGCGGCGTGATCGTGTACTGCTGACGGAAACTCTCCTCTCCGCGGACAACTTCAAAGCCGACAATGATCTGTTCGGAAGATGTATAATCCCAAACGATCGTACAGTCATACTCGCCCTTCCCCAACCATTCTTTCAAAACAGGCGCCAAATCTGCAGCGTTTAACGTTTCGGGAAGAAACCCAAGATAATTCTTTACGATTTGTAACCCGAAAGATGAAACATTCGCAGTTCCATTAGCTTGATCGGGAGTGGCATCTGCTCCGTTGACATAATTATCCAAACGGAAGTTGATAGAAGCGGTTTCTCCCGTCCACAGATAGGCAAGGGGAGCATTCCAAGCATTCTCCCCGCTGGAAGTTGCGGTGCCCGTCACGGTGATCTTCTGCCCCTGTTTGATGGTGCTCGTCCACAGCGGCGCCTCTCCCGTATAACCCGTGGAGTTGTCCTCCGCACCGAGCTTTTCGTCCATTGCTGTCGTGCCGTTCTTTTTCATCTCACCGACTGTGACGCGGAGATCATCTACCCAATAAGGGTTGCCGGTGAGTTGTACGGTAAGATCAACCGTAGAGAACCCGGTAAACACATCCTCGACCTGCCACACGTCGCCATTCGTCAGAACCAACGTCTGCATGATGATAAGCGTACTGTCGATCCGAACGATGGATGCTGTATAGTCGCCCTCGAACGAGGAACCTGTATTCTGAGCCGGCAACGTTGCAGTCTCGCCATTGTGGGTCGTTGTTGTAGAACGTTTTGCCGTATCGGATGCCGTCCACAACTGAGGAACGTTGTCCGTATTGACAAGTGCCTCAATAAAGAAATTCTTTGTAAGATAATTCGTCCCATCCGTTAATTCAAGAACGACATCCTGATACCAATTTACATCTCGGGTATTTGTCCAAGAGTACTGTATAGCAAAGTCGCCGCTGATTTGTTTCTGCCCCATAGGGCCAGAATCCCACCATTCGCCGCTCGTATCGGTATTCGTGACCACTTCGGCGTTCTCTCTGCTCTCAAAGATGACCTCTGCCGTCGTGCTGCCGACAACATACTTCACTTTGGTCGCACCGCACGAGCAAGTCGCAACGTCGTCCGCATATTCACCGAACGAATGCTCGTGAGGGGGCTCCACAGGGCCTTCGCCGCTCTCCGCCGTCACTTTGTAGACGTTGATAAGGCAGTTCTCGCCGCCGAGGGAGACCGTCGTATCCTGCGCGCCGAAGGAAGCATATGTTGCCGTGTAGGTGAACTCTTCACCCGTCGAAAGTGACGTTGCGTCTATCGTCACCACAACGCTCAAACCCGTACGCTGAATGGTGAGGATGACATCGGCATCCAAATAAGCGTTCACATAATTTGGACTCCTCTCGGCACTATATTGCACTTCCGTGATTTGCGCAAAAGCGCTATTGAGATTTCCGCTGTAATGGTCTGCGCGCAAAGCCCAATCATTACCGATCTTTAACACCCAGTTAAACCAAGCGGTAGACGCCGAGGGAGCTTTGACATTGATATCATACACGACCTTAAAGTCGCCCTGCACATTTTGTGTCTGTCGCCAAACCCCGAATGCCAACTCATAGGTACCGTCTCCGTTGTCCGTGCCGAGTGTCTCGATCACCGGTCTTTCCTCCGGCACCTTGTTCTCGTCATAATCTGCGGCGTAGCCGATGATGACGTTGGAGACGGGGTAGACGACGCTGAGACCCTGCGTCCTCACCTGCGCGATCATAGAATCGACAAGGCCGCGTACCGTGCCTGTTCCGATCGGCGTATCCGCCGCATATGTGAGCATGAGCACGCCGTTGCGGTAGAAGGCGATCGAGCCGTCGACATTGTAGGAGATCGTTGCAACACACTCGCCGCCTTCGCACAGACTGCCGAGGAAGAGCTGCCAGCTCTGCGAGCCGTCCGTTGCCAGCCCGTGCTCTTGCAGAATGGCTTTGGCTTCCTCGGTGAGCGTCGCCGAAGCCTCGAAGGTGTTCGCGTTGTTGTAGTTGAGCACGGAAAGATAGACCTGCGTGCCGTTCGCCGTGCGGAACATGACATCCCAGTCGGTCGCCACATCCTTCACGCGGAAGGTAAAGGAGACGCCCGTGTAATTGCTGAGCTCGCCGATCGGCGCAATGCTGCCGCCCGCGCCGGGCTCCGCCTTCACAAGATAGCCGTCGTCCCTGATCGCTTCGGGGAGCATACCCAAAATGCTCGCTTCGGAAAGCCCCTTGATGGTGAAGGTCTTCGTTTGGAAAATGCTTGCCGAACCGATGCTCACCGTGACCGTTAAGGTAAGCTCGGTATCCGTTGCGGGAGCCGTGAATTTACCGTCGTTGGCAAGGACGTCGGTATTCGAAGACGAGTAAGCGATCGTCGTTCCCCACAGCCCTTGCGTCTCGAAATCGAGATCGCCGAGAATGGTATCGGGGAAGGTGATGCGATCTGCCATCAGCTGCGCCGCCAGCTCGTCCGTGAAGCGCGCGCCCCAAACGCAGAGGCCGTCCCCGTTCATCGCCGTGAAGGTGTAGGTGGTCTGCTCGCCGTCGATGCCCTCGATCTGCTGTTCCATCAGAACGCCGCTGAAGGTGCCCTCGCCATCGAGCGTGATGGTGATATACTGCCCGTCGACCGACCAAGTGCCCTTGTAAGCGCCCGAAACGGTGCCGTCTGCGTTGAGCGTCACGGCAACATCGGTGTTGTACGCCATTGCCCCATAGTTTGCAATGGGCTTATGGATGAGAACGTTCCAGTTGCCCGCAACGAGCCCCGCGGTCGCCCCGGTAAGGATGCGGTCGTGCTCGCTCTTCTGGAAGGGCGCGACGAGATACCAGCTGTCCTCCCCTGCCGCCGCCTTGACGAGGCGATGCACTTCCACGTTGTGCTGAATGGTGCCGTCGTCGTACTTGATATGATAGACGAGATAGGCGTTGCCGTCCGAATCCACCACGGCGGAGTTATGCCCCTGCGAGAGCGAGGCAGGACCCGTCCACCAGCTCCACTTGTAGTTCTGCATGAAGCTGAGTCCGTGGGAAACATCCGCGCCGAAGTTATTGCCGCCGCTGCCGAACACCGCCCATGTGCCGTCGGGGTCGGTATATCTGCCCCTGATGTCCTTTGAGCGGAACACGCGCATATTGTAGCCGCCGTCCGGAGCGTAACCGCCGTACGACATGAAGAGGTAGTAGTATCCGTCGATATACTCGACATAAGGGCCTTCGCCGCTGACCCACCAGCCGCCCGCGATATGGATGCCCATATAGGGGTCGTAGACAAGGGAAGTCCCCTCCCATACGGCGTCATTCCCCTCATAGCCGTAGTTATAGTTAAGATCTCTCAGACCGGTTTGGTTATCGAGCTTTAAAAGTGCGATGCCGCCCGACCACGAGCCGTAGAACAGCCAGAGTTCGCCCGCTTCGTCGTACATGACGGCGGGGTCGATGCAGTGGACGCCGTAGTTGTTGCTCCACGCACCTTTCGTCAGATAGCGGTCGGGAATGGTGCTCACTCCCGTCACTTTTTCATAATCGGCGTTGCCCGCGCCGCTTGTATTGTTGGTCATGCCCGAGTAGACCACCGAACCCGCATATACATAGGGACCCGTGATGCTCGAAGACGTCATCAGATAGACAGAGGACTGCTTGTGCTCGTTGCCGTCGCCGCTCAGAGAGTAATAGACGCACCACTCTTCAAGTTCGGGGTTATAGATGATATCGGGCGCCCAGGTATTGCCGAGGACGGTTTCGCTTGTTTTATAGCCCGACCAGTCAGCGACCGTCTGGAAGACCTTATAATAATCGTTAGAGACCGTCGTCGTGCCTTCCTCATAGAAGGTGGGCGTGAAAGCTACCCAGCTCTCCATATCAAAAGAGTATGCCGCCGCCAACTGCGTGCCGAAAACAAAATAGACCTTCTGCCTCCCGTCGCCGCCCTCGGGATAGACGATGCCGTAACTGTCGGCATAGGCGATGATGACGGAAGGATCGTGCACGGCGACCGTGCTGCCCGACCCCTTTTCGGGCTTCGACATATCGATGCCGCCGCAGACGGTGCAGACGTTGTTTACAAAGTCGTGCGCAAGCGCGGGGATCGTCTCCGTTCTGGTGTCGGTATAATTCTGCCCGCTGAGGGTGACTTGCGCAGTATAAGTGCGTACGCCTTCCGTAGTGCAGGTCGCGTCGGTCGTCACTTTGTCCGAGATCTCGGCAGAGATCTTCTCCTCATGCCCGCAGCCTTCGCGCGTGCAAGTGAAAACTGCCGTAGCCTCTGTATAGAGCGTCCAAGTCCAAACGGGCGTCACATTCGTATAATCATGCCCTTTGGCGGAACCTTCCACCGTTCTCGTATTCGTTTCTTCGCAGCGGTCGCACTTTGCCGTCTCCGTGCCGTCCTGCGTACAGGTCGCATCGTTGTTTGAAATGTAATTTGTAAAGCTGTGATCGAGCGCGGGAATTTCCTTCTGCGCTTTCAGGACTGCGCCGCAGACGGAGCACCTTTCACCGTCCGTGAGGCCCGTCTCCGTGCAGGTCGCCGCCTTCCCGGGAACCACCTCGGGCGTATGAGGGAGCTTTTCTACCGTCGCTTGCTCGCGGCTGAGCTCCTCATCGCAGACCGTGCAGTAGACGACTTCCTCATACGAGCCCTCCGTCGTACACGTCGCGGCCTTTTCGTTCTCCTTCACCGCCGTTCCAGGCGTATGCTCGGCCTTTTCTACTGTCACTTGCTTGCGCGAGATCTCCTCCCCGCAGACAGAACAATAGACGACCTCGTCATACGAGCCCTCCGTCGTACACGTCGCAGCCTTTTCGTTTTCTTTTTTCGCCTCTGAAGGTGTGTGCCCTTTGGCGGGGATCTCCTCCTGCTCTTTTAATACCGTGCCGCAGACGGAACACTTGCTGCCCTCCGTAAGCCCATCGTCGGTGCAGGTCGCAGCCTTCCCCGGGACAGTCTCGGGCGTATGCGCGCCCTTGGGCGTGCTCTCCCGTCTGACTTCGTCGCAGCGGCTGCAGGCATAGAGCACCGAGCCTTCCTGAAGGCAGGTCGCCTCATGCTCGGTCGTTCCTTCGTCCCAGTCGTGACCGAGCGCTTCGGCAAGCACCGCATCGCACTGCAAACAGACCTGCGCCTGCGTACAGGTCGCTTCGGGTCCGGGGATATGCCCCGTTGCCGCCGCCGTCTCCGTCTTCACTTCGCTGCAGCGGGTGCAGCGGAAGGTGCGCACTCCTTCCTGCGTGCAGGTGGGCGCCGTCGTCAGCGTACCTTCATCCCACTCGTGACCGAACGCCTCCGTCTGCACGCGCTTGCGCGAGATCTCCTCCTCGCAGACGGAACAATAGACGACCTCCTCATAGGAGCCCGCCTCGGTACAGGTCGCGGCAGCTTCATTCTCTCTGACCGCCGCAGCAGGTGTATGCCCGAGCGGTTCGACATAGTCGTCGACATAGCTCTCCCCGTCTTCCGGGCAGGTGTAGGTCGTATATCCCTGCTCCGTACATGTGGGAGGCGTTACGACGGCTTCGTACTCATGCACATGCTCTTCCGCACAGGCTGCCGCAAAACAGCCCGCCGCTATCGCGGCGATAAAGCAAAAAAGTGCACGCCACTTTGCACCTTTCATCATATCATTTCCCCCTATTTTTTGTCTGGGCATTCCTGCCCCTTATCGTGTTAAATCTTACCACAAAATGAACAAACTGTCAAGACACATCATATTGGATAGCGTTATAAAATTCCCCTCCTTTTTTCGTCAAACCATACAAAAACGCTCCCCGCAGATACAGGGGAGCGTCTGCAAAGACGGACTAACGATCTTTACGCGTGAGAAACACCAACGTCTCCACCCACTTGGTCTGGGGGAACATGTCGAAGGGCTGGACGGAGACGATCTCGAACGGCCCCTTCGCTTCGCCCTGCGTGCGCAGGAGCTCGCCGTTTTCCAACTCCGCCAAAGAGCCCGTGAGGATGCCGAGATCGCGCGCCAGCGTGGCGGGATTGCAGGAGATCATGACGAGCCTTTTCGCGCCGCTTGCAAGGAGCGCTTTTAAAACGCTCCGCTCCACGCCCGCACGCGGCGGGTCGAGCACGACGAGGGCGTCCTGTTCCCGTTCGAGGAGGGAAGGCAGCACATCCTCCACCTTCCCGAGGAGGTTGTGCATGTTTTCAAGCCCGTTGCGCTCTTTCAAGCGGTCCGCCATCCTATGCGCCTCTTCGACGACCTCGATTCCGTACGCCTGTTTGCACTTCTTTGCGAACATCGCCGTCATGAGCCCGCCGCCCGCGTAGCAGTCGATGACCGTCTCGTTTTCCCCCGCGAAGGCGACCGCGCGCGAATACAGCTTGCCCCGCACGCCCTCGTTGACCTGCAAAAAGGTGTTGGCGCCCGCTTCGTAGGTGATGCCGCCCTCCGTGCGCTCGTAAACGCCGGGGCCCTTCAGAAGTTCGAAGGTTTCGCCGAAGACGACGTTGGTATCCTTATCGTTGAAGTTGAGATAAAAACTGTAAGCGGGGAAGATATCGTCCAAAAGGAACAAAAAGTAGTCGATGCCTTTGAGCTCGCGCACGGCGGTGACGAGGGTGACGAGAAACTTCTTGCCCAGCTGCCGCACCACGATATGGCGGAGCTGCCCCGTATGCGCGACTTCGTCGTAGCCGTCGAGCCCGCACTTTTCCATGAATTTTTTGACCGCCGCGATGAGGGGCGCCGCCCAATCGGGATGGATGGGGCAGACGTCGGTATCGACGATGCGGTGAGAGCGCTCGGCATAGAAGCCGACGACGTTTTTGCCGTTCACCGTGCCGATGGGCAGCTGCAGTTTGTTGCGGTAGCCGTACTCCGCCTCGCTCCGTTCGCAGGCGGAGACGTCCGCCGTGACGCCACCCAGCTTTTTCAGCGTATCGCGGACGAGCGCCGCCTTGAAGCGGAGCTGCATGCGGTATGCCATGTGCTGGAGCTGGCAGCCTCCGCAGCGCGCAAAGACGGGGCAGGCAGGGCGCACCCTGTCCTCCGCGGGCGTCAGAAGTTCTTCCACTTTGGCATACGCCGCGCTCCCTTTGACTTTGAGCACCTTGACGCGCGCCCGCTCCCCCGTAAGGAAATAGGGGACAAAGAGCGTCGTGCCGTCGTGACGGGCGATCCCCTCTCCGTTCGTCCCGATCGATTCGCAGGTGACGGTCAGGATGTCGTTTTTTTGCAGCATGCTCTTACCCCCTTTTGTCATATTTCAAGAAAACGCAACACGCGTTCGGACTATTTCCGGATACGGTACACGATGACGTCCACCGACTTTTGGCAGGCGAAGATGAGCGCATCGTAGACGAAAAAGAACAGCGTTCCCCCGAGGAACAGGATGTAGAAAAAGTAAGTTTCGATGTATCCGGGGAACTCCATGCCCGCCATGCGTGTGAGGACGATCCACGAGAGCCACATCGCAAGATCGAACCAGACGGCTTTGACGATCTCACACAGCACGATGAGCGGCTTTTTCTTCACAAAGCGCATCTGCAGGCGGTTGACGATGGGATGCAGCCCGAAGAAGACGAAATACGGCACGACCTTCCACAAACTCAGCGGGAGCGCCAAAAGCCCCGCCGCGAGGAAACAGAGAGCGCTCCCCCACCAGAAGTCTTTGGAAAGGGGCACCATCATCGCAAACGCCGCCACGAGATACCCTGTCGCGAGCAGGAAGGGGCTCACCGAGCCGAGCATCAGAAACCCTGCCGCCGCCGCGCAGGCGATGGCGGAGAGGGCGATCTCAAACGCTTTGTGCGGTTTTTTCAATTTCTCACCTCAACGGCAGCCGCAGCAGAGGTTGAACAGGCAGTTGACGCAGAGATAGGTGTAGCAGCAGCTCGCGCAGTTGGCGCACCAATTCCCGCCCATCTGATCTTCCGCAGGCGCGGGATCGGGGTCGGTATGCACGGCGCCGCCCGTCTGCTGCTTGTATTCGGTGCGCGCTTTGAGTTTTTCGTACGCGTCGCGGTACTTGGCGTTCGCCCCGTCCATCTGGATGGCGATCTCGAGCTGTTTCTTGCTCTCGTTCATCCAATTCTTCTTATAGAAGACGACGGACTGGAGATAGTGCCATTCGGCGCCCCGCTCGTTGAAATTGTCGAGCGCGGCCTGCGCGGCGGAAAGATCGCCCTTCTTGATGAGTTCGGCGACCTCTTCGTACCCGCTCTTGCCTTCGGTGTTGCGCGCCTTTTCGCGGCGTTCGCGCATGATCTCCTCATACGCGACGTCCAGCCTTTGCAGCATGCGCGCGGCGTTGTTGCCCGCTTCGCCGTCCAGCCAGCGCTCCTCGTTATACTTCTTTTTGAGGGCGCGGTAGCTCTCCTTGATCTCTTCGTCGGAAGCGTCCTCGCTCACGCCGAGCAATTCGTAGTATTCGTGATTCATATCCGTTCCTTGATGATAGATTTTATTTGAGGTCGACCTGCATCTTGACGGGCTTTTCGCCGCGCATCACCCGCCCCGTTTCGATGGGGATGCCGCGCAGGAGCACGTTGTCGATAAGATCGCGGTTGAAATAAAACTTGATGTTCGCAAGGTCTTCCCTGAGCCCGTAAAAGAGGGTGTCGAAGAGGAATGCGATGTCTTCGCCGTGCTCTTTCAGAAGCGTTTCCTTGCTCTCCGCCCCGTAAGCGAGCGCAAAGGGATTGTAGCGGCGCTTCTTCTTGTCTTTATCGTAGTCGTCGAGCGCATCGATGAGATACACCCACTTGCCGAGGGCATAGAAGAGCCCGTCGGTATGAGCGGTCGCCTTGTCCTTTAAAAAATGGCGGGAAAGGCGCTGCATGAGCTCTGCCGTGGGATCGGCGGCGCGGTCGAGCGAATCGCACTTCCCCTTTTCCGCCGCCTGCTGCGCCTTCATATACTCTCTGACAAGGGAGACGAGCCCGGGGTACCCCTTCTTCGCCCGCTTGAAGCCGCGCTTGAACCACAGCCGCTTGCCGCGGCCCCTGTCGCCGTCCTCGATGTCGTCGGTGAGCTTATAGTAAAGGAGCACGGTGTTGAGCGCGCCCAGCTCGTCCGTCAATTCGTCCGTAACGGCGATGGGCTGCTTTTTGATGGTGTGTTCGAAACAGTTCTGTTTTTCGATCTTCACGTCGATGCCCGCAATGTTGTGAAGGAGCACCGAAAAGAACGTCATGTCGTAGGTGAGCCCGATGCGCGCCATCTGCCCGCACGAATGGGCGATCCCCTTGCACAGGCCGCAGTACATCGCCCTGTAAAGCTCGAAGTCCTTGATATACAGGTTGGGCAGATCGTAGCGGACGTATCCGAACATGTTATTCTCCCTGATAGAAGCCGACTTTGCGGTAGACTTTGTTCAAGGTGCGGCGGGCGGTCCTGAACGCGCGCTCCGCGCCCTCCTTCAGAACGCCGTTCAGATAGGCTTTATCGGCGAGCAGGCGCTTTTGTTCCGCCTGCACGGGCGCGATGGCGTCCGCCACCGTCTCGCCCACGGCGAGCTTGAAGTCGCCGTAGCCCTTCCCTTCGAACTCCTTCTGCGCCTCTTCGAGCGTGCAGCCGCGGAAGGCGCAGTAGACGGTGAGAAGGTTGGTGACCCCCGGCTTTTCTTCGGAGGCGACGATGCGGTTGTCGCTGTCGGTGACGGCGCGCTTGAACTTGCGGATGACGGTATCCTTGTCGTCCGAAAGATAGACGCTCGCGTTGATATTTTCGTCCGACTTGCTCATCTTTTTCGTGGGCTCCTGCAAAGACATGATCTTTGCGCCCTGCTTGACGATGAGCGCCTGCGGCACGCGGAAGGTCTCGCCGTAGCGGTTGTTGAAGCGGATGGCGATGTCGCGCGCGATCTCGACGTGCTGCGTCTGATCGGCGCCGACGGGCACATAGTCGGCAAGATACAAAAGGATATCCGCCGCCATGAGCACGGGATAGTCCATGAGCCCCATGTTGATGTTATCTGCATGCTTGGCGCTCTTATCCTTGAACTGCGTCATGCGTTGCATCTCGCCCACATAGGTGACGGTGTTGAGCGTCCAGCAAAGCTCTGCGTGTTGGGGGACCATCGACTGCACATAGAGCGCGCACTTTTCGGGGTCCAGCCCGCAGGCGATGTAGAGCGCCGCAAGCTCCAGCGTGTGGCGGCGAAGAAGCGCGGGATCCTGCTTCACCGTGATGGCGTGCATGTTGGCGATCGCAAAATAGCAGGTGTAGTCGTCCTGCATATCGATCCAGTTGCGGATGGAACCCACATAGTTGCCGATGGTCAGATTCCCGCTCGGCTGCACCGCCGAGTAGACGACCTTTTTCTCCTGCATGGCAGTTTCTTGCATATTCTCTCCAAATTGACAAAGATATAACGTGTTTACCATATCGATTATACCACGTTCGGCGCGAAAAATCAACGGGGTAATGTCATGCTTTGATGAAATTTCCCCGCCCTTCCTTCACAAAATGTACTTATCTTTGCAGAAAACAGGCGGAAGCGGGCGCCCTCCCGAAGGAGAACGCCCGCCCCGCGCCCGTACTTTACAGCGTGCGGAAGCTGCTTTCGACCGCCCCGACCGCAAAGCCTCCCCTGCCGTCGAGTGCGACGAAGAGGCGCTCTCCGCCCGCTTCGAGCTCTAAGTACCGCCCGCTCGCATAGACGACTTCGCAGGAAAGAACTCCCGCAGGGGTCGCATAGCTCCCCCTGCCGAAGCCGTCGAGCGTCAAGGTGCCGTCCGCCGTCTGGACAGTGCCTTGCAGCCCTTCGCGGAAGACATACCACCTGTCCCCTTCTAGGAGCACCCGCTTTGCGGAAGCCCCCGATCCGAGCAGGTATTCGCCGTTCCCCGCCGCCGTGAAGGGAAGGAGCGCGCCGTCTTCCGGAATTGCCGAATCTGCGCCCGCAAAGAGCACGCCCTCCGCGCCCTCGTAGCGCGTGAACGCCTCCGCGGAGAGCAGGCTCCCGCCCGAGAGGGTGAGGAGATACATCTTATCCCCCGACGTGAGGCGGAGCGTATCCCCCTCTCCTTCGACGTCGCCGTAGACGCTCTCGGCGCCATAGGTCAGCGTGCCGCCGCCGTAGCCGTCGAGAACGAGCGAGACGCCGTCCCCCAAAAAGCTGCCCTGAGCGGCGCTTGCAAAGAGCACGCACTCCGCGCCCGTTTCCCCCGCGCGCAGGCGGAAGCGGAAATAATCGAGCGGGAAATCTTCCTCGAGCCCCAGCGCAAACGTGCCGCGGAACGTCAAAGCGTCGCAGGTATAGCTGCCCGCAGCGAGGATGGCGCCCGTTTCGTCGAGAAGAGACGCCCCGCCGCTGCCGTCGAGACGGAGAAATGCCGCCTCCTCCGTGCCGACGAGCGCATATCTGCCCGCCTCCGCCGCCTCGGTCTCCGTCACGCCGCCCGCGCCGCCGAGCACAAAGAACCGCGACTTGGAGAGCGTCGGGAACGCTTCGGAATACAACTCGAACACGTCGCCGAAGCGGACGGCTTCCACTTCGAAGCTGCCTTCCGTCACCGAAAGGTAGGTGCCGCCGCCGTAGCCGTCCAAAGAGAGCCCGCCGCCCAGCGTTTCGAAGACGCCGTAAATGCGCTCGTCGAAGACGGTGTAAGTATCCCCCTCGGTGCGGAAGCGGAAGACTTCCTCCCCTTCGAAGGTATAGTCGCCCGAAGAAAGGCGGGTGCAGACGCCCGTGACGGTGCGCCCGTTTGAGGTGAGCTGCGCGCTGCCCGCGCCGTCTAAAAAGAGGGAGCCCTTTTCGCCCTCAAAGTAGCCCGCGCCCTCGCCCGCGAGCGAGAAGGAGCTGCCGTCGAGCACAAAGCGGAAGGTCTCCCCCGCAAACAGGGTGACGAGGCTGCCCGCCGCCGCAAAGCGCCCTTGCACGCTGCCGCCCGAATATGTGTAGACGGCGGAAGTGCCGTAGCCGTCGAGCGAGAGCGTGCCGAACGCCGAGGAGAACGTGCCCGCAAATTCGGGGCGGAAGACGAGGCAGACGGGCTCGCTTTCAAACACGATGCCGCCCACGCTCAGCTCCCGGATGCCGAGGAGGACTTTCCGTTCGCCCCCGTCTCGGAGCGAGACGAGCCATTCGTTCTCGCCGCCCGCGCCGCGGTAGCGCACGGTCTCGCCCGAAAGCTCCGCCTTCCCGAAGCCGTCCAGCGTCAGCGTCTCCCCCGTGAAGGCGTCCTCGGCGCAGTCGTAGAGGCGGTATTCCCCGCCTTCCTCCCCTTCGGGCAGGAAGACGCCCTTCTCGCGGTCGAGCCCGAAAGCAAAACGCGTCGTCCCCGCGTAAAATTCGTAATGCCCGGCATATTCCCCCGCCTCTTCGTCGAAAAGGTAGAGATAGCTCCCCTGCTCTTCCCTGCCGCCGTGGGAGTAGACCGCCCTTCCCGCCGAGAAGTCGAGCGTGAGCACGCCCAAGGCGGTATTTACGGAATTGGCGGCAAGATCGTAACCCGTATAGGCGCCCGAATCGTCGAACAGATAATGCCCGTGTTCGAGGCGGCCGTTCTGCCCGCCTAAGGTGAGGGCGTTCTTTGCGGCATCGTAGCTGCCTTCGATGCGGGAAGGCTCCCTCACGAGCGCAAGATAGCTGCCGTCCTCTTCCGCATTGTGCGCGACGAGGAGCGTTCCCCCCTCGCGGCAGGCATCCTCATACGCCTTCGCCCAGACGGCATACAGCGTCGCGTCCTCTTCGCCGAGGGCATATTCTTCGCCCTCTTCGTAAAATTCCGATGCGGAGGGATGCTCCGCCCAGCCGAGGAAGGTATAGCCCTTTGCCTCGAACGTGCAGCCGGGGAGCGCCTGGATGCCCAGATAGCGGGAAGTGAGCTCCTGCATCGCGCCGCCCGCCGTACTGCCTGCGGGGGCGTTCGCTTCGAAGCGGAGGGAGAGCGGCTCCCGCGAATATGTAAAGATATAGGTATTCTCCCCCGCCCCGAGCGTGAGCGGTCCCGAGGAAGAGAGCGCTTCTTCGAGCGTGAAGTGCAAAAGTTCGGGCGCTTCGGGCTGCACGGTGCTCCCCTCCCAGCCGAGGGCGCGTTCAGACGAAACATCGTAGCCGTCCCCGCGGGCGTTTTCTTTGCGCACTTCCACCGAGTACTCCGCCTTGTAACGCGCTTTCACGGTGACGCCGTCCTCCGGCATCACATCGTTTTCCGTCAGTTCCCTGCCGCCGAGCAGCCATGCGCCGAACACCAGCCCCTCCTTCTCCGCCGTGACGCCCTCGAGCGCTTCCAAAAGCGGCGTGCCCTCCTCCGCATACACCTTCCCGGGCGCCGTTCCGCCGTCCGCATCCAGCACGACGGCGGGATACTGCACAAACTTCGCATAGTATGTGACGCTCGATGCGGGCATGACGACGGGGAGTTCCACTTCCTCCCCCTCGCAGGCGCGGTCCAGATACCAGCCGAGGAACACCCAGCCTTCCTTTTCGGGCGCTTCGGGCGGTTCGATCGCCTCGCCCGCCCCCGCCGTCACCGCGTCGATAGGCGTGCCGCCGAACGTTTCGAACCGCACGGTCACGCGGTCCGTACAGGCAGCCGCCGCAAAGAGCGTCACAAACAGCAGCAGCGCCGTCGCAAACAGCGAAGCGGTGACCGCTTCGAACATCTTTCGCAAAACTCGCATAGTTCACCTCCTTCCACAAAAAGCGGTAGCCTGTATTCTACCATGCGCAATTTGCGGTTTGAAGGTGGTACTGCCGAAAAAACACGCATCTTGATACGCCGCACGACGGCGATTTTGCGCCGATTTTTCCGTTCGGGCGCAAAAATACGGCAAAATACGCCCGCTTTTGCGCACACTTCCCGCATAGCGGGCGGAAAGTCAATTTTTTCCCGACGATTTTTGCAAACCTCTTGCAAAATCGGGCAAAATGCACTATAATAGAAGAAAACCTAATCGGAGGAGTTTTTTATGCCCTTAGTAACAACCACGGAAATGTTCAAAAAGGCGTATGCCGGCGGCTATGCGGTCGGCGCGTTCAACGTGAACGATATGGAGATGATCCAGGCCATCGTCGAAGCCGCGAACGAGCTCAATTCGCCCGTCATCCTGCAAGTTTCTGCAGGCGCGAGAAAGTACGCCAACCCCGTGTATCTTCGCCACCTCGTCGAAGCCGCGGTGGAGACGACGAACATCCCCATCGCCATGCACCTCGACCACGGCGCAGATTTCGAGATCTGCAAAGCTTCCATCGACGGCGGCTTCACCTCCGTCATGATCGACGCTTCCTCCAAGCCCTGGGAAGAGAACATCGCCATCACCAAGAAGGTGGTCGAATACGCACACGATCACGGCGTGGTCGTCGAAGCGGAGCTCGGCAAGCTCGCGGGCATCGAAGACGACGTCAACGTCGCCGCACATGATGCTATGTTCACTTCTCCCGACGAAGTGGAAGAGTTCACCGCACGCACGGGCATCGACTCGCTCGCCATCGCCATCGGCACCTCGCACGGCGCCTATAAGTTCAAGCCCGGTCAGGATCCCAAGCTGCGCATCGACATCCTCGAAGAGGTCGGCCGCCGTCTTCCCGGCTTCCCCATCGTGCTGCACGGCGCTTCCTCCGTCCCGCAGGACCAGGTCGCCATCGTCAACGAATTCGGCGGTTCCATGCCCAACGCCATCGGCATCCCCGAATCTGAACTGAGAAAGGCAGCAAAACTCGCCGTCTGCAAGATCAACATCGATTCCGACCTCCGCGTCGCCTTCACGGCAGCCGTCAGAAAGCACCTTGCGGAGAACCCTTCGCACTTCGACCCCCGCCAGTACCTCGGCGATGCACGCGCCAACATGAAGGAGCTCGTCAAGCACAAGATCACCGATGTGCTCGGCTCCGCAAACAAGGCGTAAATCACTTATCAACTCAAAAAGCCCTCGCCGATCGGCGAGGGCTTTTCGATATACATATGTATCTTTTCGCACTTATTTTTTCGTGACGAGCTTGCAGCGCACGGGATAGACGCTGTTTCCTTCGATGACCTCCCCGAAGCCCTGCGCCGTGATGCGGCCCGAGCGGGGGTTCTTGACGGAATCGACGGTGCTCTTCACCGTCGCGTGCACTTCGCTGTATTCAAAGGCAAGATCGCAGCCTTCCATCGTGCAGTCGATGAGGGTGAGGTTTTTGCAGTAGCAAAGCGGCTGGGTGCCCTTGATGTGGCAGCGCACGAGGGTGAGGCCTTCCGAATACCAGCCGAGATACTCCCCGTTGATGACGCAGTCCTCCGCACGCGCCCCCTTGGTGTGCCAGAAGGCATCCTTGGTGTTGAGGACGCAGTTTTTGAGGCGCACGCCCTTTGCGTATTGGAAGGAATATTTGCCGTGGAATTCGACTCCGTTCAGATGCACGCCGTTTGAACCCAAAAATGCGTATTCCGACGTCATCTTCCCGCCCGAAAGCGTGATATGCCTGCTGTGCCAGCCGAACTCGGGGGAATCGATATCACAGTCGCGCAACGAGACGTTTTTACACTCCCGCACCGCCTTGATGCCGTGCAGCTTGCAGCGCTCGATCGTGATATCCCGGTCGTACCAGAGCGCGGCGCGGCAGTTCTTGGTCATTTCGCTGTCGCGAAGGTGCAGCCCCTCGACGTGCCAGAATGGATAGCGAAGGTCGAAGAAGCAGTACTCCGCCGTCAGATATTTGCTCTCTTTGAGGGCAGATTCGCCGTCCTCCTCCCCTTCGAAGCGGCAATTTCTGATGAGCGCGCTCCGCGTCATATAGAGCGCGCGTTCCTGCCCGAAGCGCTCGTTTTCGTACCGTGTCAATTCTTGCGTATGTTTCATAGCGGTAATTATATAACCATTCTGACACGATGTCAATCAAAATCCGCCGCCAATTTTATCTTACAGCCTGTCTTAAAACAATGTTCAAAGCCTGAGATATTCTTCAAGGGAAGGAAGATCGGACGCCTGAAAAGCGAAATAGGCGGAAACGAGGCGCAGGGCGCGTTTGACGCCGTCCGCCGTCGCTTCCCCGCCCTGCCCGAGCGCCGCGCGGACCGCAAGATAGGTGCTCCCGCTCGCGGGAACGCCACCGCCGCACGCTTCGCAGCCGAAGGCGCCGCTCTCCATGTCGAAGCGCATCCGCCCCGAAAGCCGTTCGCCGCAGTGCGGGCAGTCGCCCGCCGAGACGGGATAACCCGCCTCTTTGAGCGCCGCCAACAAAAATTTTAAGAGCACGTAAGAGCTTCCGCTCTTGCCGTCTTCGGGCCGCGCCTCCCCGCCTGCGCCCTCGGCGCACGAAGAGAGCGATTCGAGCGCGCGCACCGCCGCCAAAAAGAGCGCGGGGCTTTCGATGCCCTCGAAGAGCAGCTGATCGCACGCCTCGCACAGGACGACGGCGGCGTAGTAACAGGCGATGTCCTCGCGGAGAGGATAGAACCCGTCGTGCAGATAAGCCGAGATGACAGTGTTCCTGCCCGATCTTTCCGCAAACACGAACTCCGCAAAACAAAAGGGCTGGGCAGCAAATTTCAGCTTTGCGCCCGCCCTCTTGACTCCTTTGAGCGCCGCGCTCAGTTTGCCGCGGTCCGCGGTGAAGAGAGTGACGATCTTATCGTACTCCCCCCAGTCCGCCGTACGCAGCACGAGCGCATCCGCCTTGAATTCCATAGGTCATCTTCCTCTCTTTTTGCCTTTGAGCTGTTTATACAGCATGTAATAGGTGACGTTTCCCGTCTTTTGAAAGAGCTCCCAGGCAAGCTCCCCCGCGTCGTTTTCCTTCATATGCCCCTCCCCTTTCAGTATGGGAAGGAAGCGGGCGTTTTATGAAGGACAGGAGCGGAAAGCTCAGTCTTCGCGCTCCTTCTCGTAGCCGAGCTCGCGCAGCATGCCCTCGCGGTCGCGCCAGTTTTCGCGCACCTTGACATAGGTGGTGAGGAAGACCTTCGCGCCCAGAAACTTTTCCATATCCTGCCGCGCGAAGGAAGCGACTTCCTTCAGGGCATGCCCCTGCTTTCCGATGAGGATGGCTTTGTGGTTGGGCTTTTCGCAGACGATATCGAGGTTGATATCAAAGACGCCGTTTTCCTGTTTTTCGAAGGTGTTGATGACGATGGCGACGCCGTGCGGGATCTCCTGATCGAATTTCAGCAAGATCTTTTCGCGCATGATCTCGGCGATCATGAACTTTTCGCTCCGGTCGGAGACGACGTCTTCGGGGAAAAGGGGCTCTCCCTCGGGCAGGAGCGCCGCAATGGCGTCCTCAAGCTTTTTAAGGTTGCTCCCCTTGCGGGCGGAGACGGGGAAGATGTCCTTTTCGACGCCCCCTTCGACGATCTTTTTCACGTCTTCGGGGATATGGTCCTTTTGCATGATGTCCGTCTTCGTGTAGGCGACGAGCATGGGGATGCCGAGAGCGGCGTACTTCTTCATGAGAGCGATGTCGCTCTCCTCCACGCCCGCGTGGCCGTCGTGCACATAGAGGATGACGTCCACATCGCGGGAAGTGTTCTCCGTCGTGCGCATCATGATGCCCGTGAGGGCGTTGCGCTGGCGGTAGATGCCGGGGGTATCCACAAAGACGATCTGACGGTCCTCGCGGTTGAGGATGCCGAGGATGCGGTCGCGCGTGGTCTGCGGCTTGGGGGAGACGATGGCGACCTTTTCCCCGACGAGCACGTTTATAAGCGTGCTCTTTCCCGCATTTGCCTTGCCGATGACGGCTACCGTTCCGCTCCTCATCTTGAAAGTCCCATCCTTTGCATGATCGCTTCTTCTTTTTCGCGCATCTCGCGCTTTTCTTCTTCCGTCTCGTGATCGTATCCGAGGCAGTGCAGCACGCCGTGTACGGTGAGATAATTGAGCTCGCGCGCATACGGATGCCCGTACTCTTCCGCCTGCTCTTTGGCGCGCTTTTCGCAGATGGCGATGCTGCCCAAATACAGCCTGTCCTCCTCGTCGAGCTCGTCGGCATAATTGTCGGCAGAAAGAAATTCCCCTTTGATGCCGTCGAGCGAGGGGAAGCTCAAAACATCGGTCACGCGGTCGACGCCGCGCACTTCGCGGTTGAGGCGCCTGATTTCCTCCTCGTCGACGAGGACAAGTTCTAAAACAAAATCGGTATCGCCCGCGGCGATGCCTTCGAGCGCTCCCTCGAGGCGGATCCGTTCGCTCTCTTCGAGCACGTCCGTATCGAGATAAAACTTATTCATCCCTCTTTCCCTCCTCTTTCACGGCCTGCCGCGCGCGGTTGAAGCGGATGGCGGGGTATTTGACGCGGTGATGATGCACGCCCGTGAGCGAATCGACGAGCGTCTGCTTGATGATGGTCAGCTCCCGCATCGTGATGTTGCAGTCGGAGAACTGATCGAGATCCATCCTCTCCTCGATGATGGAACGGACAATGCGCTCCACCGTCTCGGGAGAACGGTCCTTGACGGCGCGCGCCGCCGCCTCGGACGCGTCGGCGATCATGATGATCGCGGCGACTTTGGTCGTAGGCTTGGGCCCGAGATAGGAATAATTGCGGATGTTGGCGTCCCCGCCCGAAAGCCGGTTGGCTTTATCGTAGAAATACTTGATGGGAAGCGTGCCGTGATGTTCGCGCGCGACGTCGGCGATCTCTTTGGGCAGGTGGTTGGCGATGAGCAGCTCGTACCCGTCCTGCGCGTGTGAGCGGATGATATCGGCGGAAAGTTCGGGCGTCAGCTCGTCATGCACGTTGTAGCCCGTCTGGTTCTCGGTGAAGCATTCGGGCTGCTTGAGCTTGCCCACGTCGTGATAGTACGCCGCCGCACGGGCGAGCTCGGCGTTTTCGGAAATGGCGATGGCGCATGTTTCCGCAAGCTGCGCGACGATGAGCGAATGGTTGAAGGTGCCGGGCGCTTCGGTGCGCAGCCGCTGCAGAAGGGGTGCGTTGGCGCTCGTGAGCTCGCGCAGGCGGAAGACGGTGAGGCGGTTGAACGCCATCTCAAAGACGGGCAGGATGCAGAGGGCGAGCATCGCCGAAAGCACGCACCCCAAAATGCCGTACCCCGCCGAAGCGACGTAAGGGATCCAGTCGAAGTGCGCAAAGTCGATCTCGGAAAGTTCGAGGAGCAGCACGATGGCAAGCCCGGGGATACCGAGGAAGACGCCCGTTAGCAGCATCTCCCATCTCGTCTTGACGTTGGCGGCGACGAACACCGCGAACGTGCCGCATGCGAAGGTGAGCATGAGCGAAATGTAGACGGAGTTGGGCGAAGAGTCGAAGTTGTTCGTGAAGGTGTCTATGACGAACATCAGGAGCGAGAAGACGAAATTGAGGATGATCGCCTGCCTGCGCCCGAAGAGGAAGAGCCCGATGAGGGCGAGCATCGCCACGGGACGAAGGTAAATGGAGACGAAGCGCCCGAAGAAGTAACAGACGAGCACCGCGATGATGAGCACGAGATAGATGAGGAAGACGTTCCGCGCCTTGGCGAGGAAAGCCTTGTCCTCGAAATAATAATAGTAAAAGAGGATGGCAAACAGGAGCAGCACGCAGATGCACGCCGAAAGGAAGCGGAGCGAACGCGTGTAGAAATACTCCTTCCAGTCGCCCGGGGCGTTGACGACGATCATCATCACCATGCAGGCGAGGGCGATCAGATAGCATATGACGAGCATGATGAGGCTCACGGCAAGGTCCTTTTTGCCGATGACCTTCGCTGCACGGTCTTTCATCGTTTTTCTCCTTTGCTTCTTATGGTCTCCGCCTTTTCATAGGCACGGACGATGCGCATGACGAGAGGATGGCGCACAACGTCCTTCTCGGTGAGGGTGACGATCGCAATGTCCTCCACTCCCTTCAGAATGGTCACTGCCTGCTTTAAGCCGCTCGTCTTGCCTTCGGGGAGGTCGGTCTGCGTCAGATCGCCCGTGACGACCATCTTGCTCCCGTCGCCGAGGCGCGTTAAAAACATTTTCATCTGTTCGCGGGTGGCGTTCTGCGCTTCGTCCAAAATGACAAAAGCGTTCGAGAGCGTCCTTCCGCGCATATAGGCAAGGGGCGCGACTTCGATGACGCCCTTTTCCATGAGTTTTGCGTATGTCTCGAGCCCGAACATCTCTTGAAGAGCGTCGTAAAGGGGGCGGAGATAGGGATCGACTTTGGTCTGCAGATCGCCCGGGAGGAAACCAAGCTTTTCGCCCGCTTCCACGGCGGGACGGGTCAGGATGATCTTTTCTACCTGTTTGCCCTTGTAGGCGGCGACGGCAAGACAGACAGCAAGGTACGTCTTGCCCGTACCCGCAGGCCCCACGCCGAAGGTGACGGTATTGCCCTTGATGGCGGAAACGTACTCCTTCTGCCCCACCGTCTTGCACTTGACGGGCTTGCCGCGCGCCGAAACGGCGACGACGCCGTGCATCAGCGAACCGATGTCCGAAGCGTGTCCTTCGCGCGCAAGTTCGATGCAATACAGAAGGCTGCTCTTATCGATGTTGTCCCCCGCCTCGACGATCGCAAGCAGGCTCTCGACGACCTCTTTGCCGAGGGCGGCGTTCTCCGCCTCCCCTTCGAGCACGATGTTCGTCCCCTCCACCTTGGTGAAGAGCTCGAGCTCCCGCGCGATGGTGACGAGGTTTTCATCGAAGATCCCGAGGACCTTCTGGAGCCTGTCCAACCCGCCCGTTTCGATGGTATATCTGGTTGCCGTAATCCTTTCCTCCTGCCGGCAGATGCCGGTCACTGCATATGACTTGAAATTTCCATCCGCGCTGTTCCGTAGATGCGCCAGCCTTCCTCCGTCTTTTCGGAAAAAAGTTCCGCATCTCCCCCGAATGCGAGACGGGCGGCTTCGAAGGCTGCCTCTTCGCTCCCCCGAAACACCCCCTCGACGGGGCAGAGGAGCACCGCATAGCCCACGACGAGCACTTTTTCTTCCCGCCCGCCGTATGCGACGCGCTCGGAGATGAGCGTCTGCCCCGCCTCCACCCGCTGCCCCGCTTGGGCGCAGGGCGTGCCGCGCAGCACGACGAGCTCTTCAAGAACACCCGCTTTGGGGCTTTTGAGGGGCACGGGGAAGAAGATCTCCTCCTCGTCGCTCACTTCGACGCGCACCGTGAGCACGCCGCCTTCGAAGCGAAGGGAGGCAAAGCTCACCCGCGGAAGGGAGAGGATGCGCGAAGTGAGCAGCGCCGTCTGTTCGGGCGCGGGCGAAAGAGGCGCGATACCGCCCTCTCTGAGGATGGCGCGCACCTCGCTTTCGTAATATGCCCCGCTGCCCCCGATCTCCACCTTGAGGACGCGCGTCTCCAGAAAAAGCACGGCGGCGAGGGCGAGCGCACCGCCCGCCAAAAGCCCGGGCAAGCGGCGGCACCGTTCCGCAAAGCGTTTCAGCCCCACGGGGTGCACTTTTTCTACATTATAACACGAACCCCGCAAAATTGCAAAAACTTTTTTGCAGTCTTTCGCGGCGACGGCGAAGCTGACGGCATTTTTTTGCACGCGGCGCGCCGCCAGCACGGGGATATGCGCCCGCGCCAGCTTATCGAAAACACGTTCGGGGGCGATCCCCCGGATGAGCAGCCGCACCCGCATCGCTCAAATGCGCGTGACGCGCGCGATCGTCCCCAACACGACGACGTCGCCCGAATCGTACCTGCCGAGCGAGAGCCCCGCTCCCTCAACTTCCACCGCGCCGCGGCGCCCGCGGAGCACGATGCGCTCTTCCGAGAAGGCGGCGATGCGCTTCACGTTTTCAAACACGCCCGCGCCTTCCTCGACCGTATATCTCACGCTCCCGCCCGAAGCGCTCAAAAGCCCCGCAAACAGTTCGGAAAACAGCCTCATACGGCATATTATATGCGCTTTCTGCCCGTTTGAAGCCGCTCCGCCCCCTCTTTCTCCGTGCAAAAGAAAAAGCGGGCTTTTTCGCCCGCTCTCTTTATTTACGTTCCCAAACGCACTCGGCATATGTCTCCGTCAAAGCCTTGGCGGCCGCAGCGGGGTCGGCAAGAACTGCGGGGTCGATCGGCTCGCCGTCCGCCGTCCAGCCCTCCGTCTCGGCGAAATGCACGCTTTCCAGAGCCTCGCAGCCGCGGAACGCCCCAAGGCCGATGGATGAAACCTCTTCGAGCGTCACCTTTTTCAGACCCTTGAGGTTGAGGAACAGCCCGCCCGTGAGATCCCCCTCCGTGACCGTCACTTCCTCCAAGTCCGCTTTCGGCAGAGTGATGAAGTGATAAGCGGTGGCAGTCACGCGGCGCAGAGGGCATCCCTCAAAGCAATAGGAATCGAAATGAACGCCCTCCCCGCAGACGAGCTCCTCCAAGACGGGGAAGCCTTCGAATACGCTTCCGTCCAGCCATGTCCCGTCCGCGAGCGTCACCTTTTTGAGCGTGCTGCGATAGTCGCCGACGTCGAAGCCGTAATTTGCGTCAAGCAACGTGAACTCCGTGCCGTCCGCCGAGATCGTATATCCGCGTGCCGTTGCCGTGACCGTGTCTTCGAGGCGGTTGCCGAATTTATCCGTCCAGTAAGCCCGCACTTCCCCCGCGCCCTCCGCCATCACGCTGCCGCGGCCGAGATAATAGCTGCCGTCCGCATAGGAAGCGGTATAAATAAGGCTCGTCTCGGTATAGGCGTCCGCCTCCCGCTCTAAAAGCTCCCATGAAACGGGATCCTTGGGTACGGTGACCCCGCCGCCTCTGTTTTGATCGAGGAGTACGGAACGCACCGACCCGCCTGAAAATTCCACGCAGATAAAGCGATAGGGCGTATTTTCAAGGCGATCTTGAAGACCCTCACCCCGCCCTTCGCTCTCCGAACGGCGCTCCGCCTCGTCCGCAGCGCCAAAATATTCGTCACGGAGCGCCGCGTAGGCGGAGTCATAGTACTCATATCTCTCGATGAGAAACATCCCGTCCTGCAAATAGCTGTCCTTCCAATCGGGTTCGCCGAGCACCGCTTCGACTTTTTCAGGGCTGTCCCCGAGGGCGATCTGTCTGACGGTATCCGAGCGGAAGAGAACGTCGCCCCTCCCGCTCTTGCAGCCTGCAAAGAGCGCGCCGCACAGGAGCATGACCGCTGCACAGATCGCTGCCGATCGTTTTTTCATCGCAGACCTCATTATCTGTTTTCGCGTATGGTCTTCGCGATCTCCTTTTTGACGCGGGAATATGGCTGTCCCACATAAGACACGCGTTCGGCCTTGTAGGAGACCGACTTCACGACTGTTGCAGTCAGCTCCATATCCTTAGGTTCCACTTTGATAACGATAAAACAGATGATCCCCTCCTGAGAAAACTGGAACCCCCCTGTCGCTTTAGCGGGCACCGAACAGATCACCGTCACAAAATCAACGAGCTCCCCGTCCTCTCCGGGAGCGTAGATATAATCGACATACGGCCAGTCTTCCATCTTATCGGTATCTGCCCCGTCCAGCTCAACGTCGGGGGTTTGGTAGATCGAGGCGTGGTGATCGAACAGGCGATCGGGGGCAGGATCGGTGGGGTGAGAGTAGTTCGTGAGTGCCTCGGCAAATTTATCGTCCCAATACGTTTTCAGTCTTCCGTTCTCACAAGTTACATCATACATGACATACCTCTCATCGGGATACAGAAGGAAGCGGAAAGATACTCCCTCCGGGGCATTCTCCGCCACGGGAGCGGGATAATTTGTTTCGACATACTCTTCCGCCTTGAGTTCATCTTTACAGCCCGAAGCCATACCGCACGCGAAAAGCATCAAAGCCGCGCATGCCATTGTCATGATTTTTTTCATTGTCGTCCTCCTTATCGGTTTTCCCGCTTGATCGTTTCGATCTGCTGTTCCACATGGTCTCTGTCTGCCGCGCACCAACTGCCGAACCGCACCGATCTCAGCAGCGTCCCTTTAAGACCGCCTTCTTCGGACGCCTCCACTTTGATGACGGCATAACCGATCACCATGTTTTCGCTATCCAAGACTATGACATCGATAAAATCTTCAAAAGCCATCGCCTCGGCTTCGGACAGGTTCAACCCATTGAGGTAATATACATAAATATTAGGGGTGTGCTCGGCGTCTAATTCAGTCAACATCGTATATAATACAATCTTTTTAAAGAAAAACGAACTTTTTGGCGTGATTTTACTCGTTTGAAATCTACCCCGCTCCGCCGTGACCTCGATCAATGCCGTCGCAAAAGGAATATTGAACATGATGTTCTTTAGGTTTTGATTTGGCTCTTCCCACATCGGCCCGAAGACGACCATATCGGAGACATCATATTCTTCCAATTCGGAGGAAGCACAGCCCGCAAAGAGCGCGCCGCACAGGAGCATGACCGCTGCACAGATCGCTGCAAATATTTTTCTCATTTTTAACCTCCCTATCTCTTGATTATTGCAAGATCTGATCGATCTGCTTTCCCCATTTAATTATATCCATTGATATTATAACAGACTTACCCCCCCTGTCAATAGGGTTTTTTTAAAAAAATTACAAAGAAATATCAAACGGGCTCGGATCGCTGTTTCATGCTCCTTGACCGGCGCTCCCGAACCATTCGTCTCTTTTTTCGGGATTTTCCCATATTTGGCTCTCATTCTCTTTCAGAAGTTGAGCTGCCGCCTGAGGGTCGGCAAGAAGCGCGGGATCGATGGGCTCTCTGTCCGCCGTCCAGCCCTCCGTCCCGGCAAAATACACCGCTTCGAGCGACTCGCAGCCGAGGAATGCCCCGGGACCGACGTAATATGCGGACGCGCCGAGACAGACTTCCCGCAAAAGGACGCAGTCCCGGAAGGCACGCCCGCCGATCACGATGAGCGGCGATCCCCACTCGATCTCCGCCAACGACGTGCAGCCCGAAAAGCACTCGTCGCCTACCGAGACGGCGCTTTCGGGGAGCGTGACCGAGCGCAGCGCGGTGCAGCCCGAGAACAGGGACGCCCCGAGGTCGACGGCGCCCTCCCCTATCGTCACCTCTTCCAGCGCGGTACAATCTTGGAACATCCCGCCGCCCACGTTCTTCACGCCGGGCACATAGGCGGTCTTGAGGTTCGTGCAGTCCGAAAAAACGGCGAGCCCGATCTTTGAGAGAGACTCGGGAAGGCGAAGCGTCCCGATCGCTGTACTCCAAAAGGCATAGTCGCCGATCTCGGAAAGCCCCTCGGGAAGAGCGATCTCGGCAAGTTTTCCACAGCCTGCAAAGGCGTACCCGCCGATCTCGGAAAGCCCTGCAGGGAAGCTGACCTTGGCAAGCGCGGTACAGTTCATGAACGCATTGTCTCCGATGCGGACGACGCCCGCGGGGATCTCGGCGCGCGCGATGGCTGTTCCCGAAAAGGCGCCGTATCCGATCTCCCGCACGCTGCCGTCGGCGGGGATCACGCTGTCTTTGCCGCCCGCGAGGAGCAGCCCGTCTTCCTTCCGCACAAGGCAGTTCCCTTCCCCCGAGAAGAAGGGGTTTTCGGGATCGACTTCGATCTTGGAGAGCGCGGGGCAATCGGGAGCCATCGCCATTCCGCCGATAGCGGAGATCGACTTGAGCCCGCTGCCGATCGAGATCCGCTCCAGGCTTTCGCATTCCCGCGCAAGGCTTTTCCAGATCTGCGTCACGCTGTCGGGGAGCACGATCTCCTTCAAAGAGGGGCAGCGGACGCAAAGCTCTCCCGATAAGATCTCCGTCCCTTCCCCCAGCCGCACTTCGGTGAGCGCGGTACAATCTCCGAACACACTGTTGCCCACTCTTTTTACGCCGTCCTCAAAGAGCGCGCGCTCCAGCGAGGAACAGCCGTAAAAGGCGTTATCGCCGAGTTGATCGAGCTGCCCTTCCGCCGTCACTTCCTCGAGCGCATCGCAGCCCGAAAAGGCTTCGTTGGCAATATTGGTATAGCTGTCCGGGATGAAGACAGTCCTCATATTCCCTCTCCAAAACCCCGAGGGAAGGATCTCCGTGACCGCACCTCCCTCATATTCCGAGGGCAGGACGACGGTCTCGGGCAGCAGTTTCCCGGGAGCCGCTTCGATGGAATAGCAGCCGTTCCCCTGCGGCAAAAAAGCAAAAAATTCGTTCTCTGTCGGCGGCTGTTCCTCGCCGCAGCGCGTGCAGACGCCGTTCCGGTAGTCATGGCCGAGGGCGTCGACGGCCTCCGCTTCCCGCTCGCCGCACCTGCAGGTGCGTTCCCGCACGCCGCCTTCGGTACAGGTCGCCTCCGTCACCGTGACCCATTCGCCGAACTTGTGTTCATGACTGCATGAGGCAAACGCCCCCGCCATGCAGAGGATGGCGCATGCCGCAATGACGGCGATGATTTTCTTCTTCATATTCCCCTCCCGCGGCTCAAGTGCCGCTTTTCTATATTATATCACGCGCAGCAGCGCTTGACAATACCCTCGTTGGATCTCGTATATTTTGCAAGCAAAAAGCGCCCTCCCGAGGGAGAGCGCTCTATTTTGTTCAAATTCCGATCAAAGCTCTGCGAAGTACTTGATCGTGCGCACCATCTGGCTGGTGTAGGAGTTCTCGTTGTCGTACCAGGAGACGACCTTGACGAGCGTCGTGCCGTCGCCCATGGGCATGCACTTGGTCTGCGTAGCGTCGAACAGCGAACCGTAGGTGATGCCGACGATATCGGAGGAGACGATCTCTTCTTCGGTGTAACCGAAGGAAGCGGAGGAAGCGTCCTTCATCGCCTTGTTGACGGCGTCCTTATCGATCTCGCCTTCGCAGATCGCGACGAGCTGCGTCAGAGAGCCGGTGGGAACGGGAACGCGCTGAGCGCAGCCGTCAAGCACGCCGTTGAGTTCGGGGATGACAAGACCGATCGCCTTTGCAGCGCCCGTGGAGTTGGGAACGATGTTGACGGCAGCGGCACGCGCACGGCGAAGATCGCCCTTGCGGTGAGGACCGTCGAGCACCATCTGGTCGCCCGTGTAAGCGTGGATGGTCGTCATGTAGCCCTTCTTGATCTTAGCGAGCTTGTTGAGGGTATCTGCCATGGGAGCGAGGCAGTTGGTCGTGCAGGAAGCTGCGGAGATGATGGTATCCGACTTCTTGAGCGACTTCTCGTTGACGCTGAACACGACGGTGGGAAGATCGTTGCCCGCGGGAGCGGAGATGACGACCTTCTTTGCGCCTGCGTCGATGTGAGCCTGGCTCTTTGCCTTGGAGGTGTAGAAGCCCGTGCATTCGAGGACGACGTCTACGCCGATCTCGCCCCAAGGAAGGTTCTTTGCGTCTTTTTCGGCATAGATCTTGATGGTCTTGCCGCAGACGGTGATGGTGCCGGCTTCGTCATCGGCGGACACGGTGTCTGCGTGCTCGTATCTGCCCTGTGCGGAGTCATACTTGAGAAGATGCGCGAGCATCTTTGGGCTGGTCAGGTCGTTGATCGCGACGATCTCATAGCCGTCTGCGCCGAACATCTGACGGAACGCAAGGCGACCGATCCTGCCGAAGCCATTGATTGCAACTCTTACATTTGCCATAATACCTAATCTCCTCTTTTTTCGGCCGCCGCGCCTGCGGAAGCCGTATTTACCGTATCATTGTAGCACATTCGCGAAAAGTAGTCAAGACTTTTGGGAAATTTTCCCCTTTTCGGGCAAGATTTCTGTCATTCTGACACCTTTCGCCCCTTTCCTCAGCCGACGAACTTTAAAACTTCCTCGAAGATCTTATCGGCAGAGACGGACGTCTTGAAGCGGATGGGCTTGTAGCGGATCTCCTTGAGGCTTTCGGGGACCTTCATCGCCGTCAGAAGATTGATGCGCTTGATGCCCTTGAAGCTGTCTTTGACGTCGTTGCCCGTGAGCGCGTAGTAAACCGCCTGCGGGAACTTATAGGGGCTCGCCGTCGACACGACGACCATCGGCGCGGGAGTTACGGGCGGCGTCTCCTTTTCGAGCGATTCGTGATAGCGCTCGGCGACGAACATCGCGACGCCCGTATGCGGATCCATGGGATAGCCGTATTCGGTGAAGAATTCGTAGACGCAGTCCACCGTGTCGTCCTCCGAAGCATAGCCCGCATAGAACTGCTCGCGGATAGACTTGAGCTCCTCCGCGCGCACGGAATATTTGCCCGTCTTCACGAGGGACTCCATGCGCTCCGCCGTGAGAGCGGCGTCCCTTCCCGAGAGCTCGAAAAGAAGACGCTCAAGATTGGACGAGATGAGGATATCCATCGAGGGGGACATCGTCTTGAAGAAGGGGCGCTTGCTGACGTCGTAGACGCCGCGCAGGAGGAAGTCGGTGAGGACGTTGTTGCGGTTGGAAGCGCACACGAGCCTGCCGACGGGAAGCCCCATCTGCTTGGCATAGTACGCCGCGAGGATGTTGCCGAAGTTGCCCGTGGGAACGGTGAAATCTACCTTGTCCCCCATCTTGATCTGCTCGGAGGAGACGAGATCGAGATAAGCGGAGAAATAGTAAGCGATCTGGGGCGCCAGCCGCCCGAAGTTGATGGAATTGGCGGACGAGAGGCGGATATTTCTCTTGGCAAGCTCTTCTTTACACTCTTCGGAGTGGAAGATGCGCTTGACCGTCGTCTGGCAGTCGTCGAAGTTGCCCTTGACCGCCACGACGTTGACGTTCTCGCCGTCCTGCGTGCACATCTGCAGCTTCTGCATCTTGGAGACGCCGTCGTCGGGATAGACGACCATGATCTTGACGCCCTCCCTGTCGCGGAAGCCTTCGAGCGCCGCCTTGCCCGTATCGCCGCTCGTCGCGACGAGGATGAGGACGGTCTCCTTGATGCCCAGAAGATCGCACCCCTTCCTCAACAGATAAGGGAGCACGGTGAGCGCCATATCCTTGAAGGCGCAGGTGGGGCCGTGATAGAGTTCGAGCATGAACATGCCGTTCTCCACCTTGACGAGGGGAGCGGCGTCGCCGTCGTCGAACTGGGCGTATGCCGCTTTGAGCGCGGACAGCAGCTCGTCCTTATCGTATTCGTCGAAGTACTTGGAAAGGACGAGGGCGGCGCGCTCGGGATAGTCCATCGCGAGCATGCGCTCCATCTCCTCCGCCGAAACGGAGGGGAATTTTTCGGGAACGAACAGCCCGCCGTCCTTCGCGAGCCCCTGCACGACGGCCTCGGCGCCCGTGACGCGCTCGTTGCCCCGCGTACTGATAAAATACATTGTCGCCTCCTTCAAGGGCAGTGCGCCCTCTGAAACGCCCGAAAACGCCCCTTATGAACAAGGGACGTAACGGGAAAGTGTTCTTTGGAAATGTCCGGGGCGGATGCCCCGTGTCCTGCCTTACAGGTACTTCTTCGCGAATTCGGGAAGTTCCTCTTCCGCGCAGCTGCAGGTGATGTAGATGGTGAGAGAGCGCATCTGAGCGACTTTCTCGAGCATATAGAAGAGCTGCGCCATATCCTTGATGGCCTTGCCCGCGATGCGCGCCACGCCGTCGACATAGACGAATTCGTTATCGTAGCTGCCTGCGATGACGCCCTTGATGAAGCCGCACAGCGCGTCTTCCCCCGCGACGGAGTAATCGGAAACGTCGATGAAGCGCACCTCACGCCTGAGGTCGTACATATACCGCTTGGTGTCGGTAATGAAAATCAAGTGGCCCTTGGCTGTATCGACCGCGCCGTTCGCCGCGTCGATGATGCGCTTTGTCTTTCCGCTTCCCTTGGGGCCGCAAATGATTTTGATCATGTTATCCTCCTATGCGCCTCGCGGCGCGTTTATTATGCTTCTATTCTATCAAGTTTTGACGCATTTTTCAAGGGGTTTCCCGAAAAAAAGCGGCAAATTTTTTACTTTTCTCACCGAAGGCTCTGCACAAAGGCGTCGATGCGCTCCAGGCCCTCCAACATATCCTTCATGGAGAGCGAATAGGAAAGGCGCACGCAGTCGTCCGCGCCGAACGCCTTGCCGGGAACGACCGCCACTTTCGCGGCGTCGAGCAGCACGTCGGAGAAGGAGACGGAATCCACGATCTTGTGCGCGCCGAAGCTCTTGCCGTAGGCGGAGCTCACGACGAGCATCGCATAGAACGCCCCTTCGGGGATGATGCAGTAGACGTCCTTCATCTCGGAAACGCGCTCGATGAGAGCGAGACGGCGGCGCGCAAAGCGGGCGACCATCTCCTCGACGGAAGCCTCGGGCGAATTGAGCGCCTTGATCGTCGCGTACTGGGCGATGGAGTTGGGGTTGCTCGTCGCGTGGCTCTGGAAAGAAGAGATCGCCTTGGCGATGTCGAGGGGCGCGGCGAGATAGCCGATGCGCCAGCCCGTCATCGCGTACGTCTTGGAAACGCCGTTGACCGTGATGGTCTGCTCCTTCATCTTAGGGGAGACGGCAGCCATCGAGAAGGGCTTCTCTTCCCCGTAGACGAGCTTTTCATAAATTTCGTCGGAAAGGACGAAGATGCCCGCCTCTTCGCAGACGGCGGCAAGTGCGCGCACTTCCGCTTCCGTATAGACGGCGCCCGTGGGATTGCAGGGCGAATTGAAGATGAAGAGCTTGGTCCTGGGCGTGATGGCGCTTTTCAGCTCCTCGGGCGTGATCTTGAAGTGGTTCTTCTTGCTCGCTTCGACGATGACGGGCACGCCGCCGCACACCTTGACGACTTCGGGATAGGTGAGCCAGTAAGGCGCGGGGATGATGACCTCGTCGCCCGGGTCGAGGAGCGCGAAGCATACGTTGAAGATGGAATGCTTGGCGCCGTTGGAGACGATGATCTGCGAAGGCTCGTATTCGAGGCCGTTGTCGCGCGCGAATTTATCGCAGATCGCGCGGCGCAGTTCGGGAAGGCCCGCTGCGGGCGTGTACTTGGTGCAGCCGCGCTCGAGGGCGTCTTCTGCAGCCTTGATGATGTGCTCGGGCGTGTTGAAGTCGGGCTCCCCCACGCCGAAGTTGACGACGTCTTCGCCCGCCGCCTTCATCGCCTTTGCCTTCGCGCTGATCGCGAGCGTCAGCGAGGGCGAGATGGTGCGGATGCGCTTTGCAAGTCTTTCCATATCAAATACCTCTTTGGGAAAAATGTTTGGCTTTCTCATTCGCCTGCCGCAAGGCGCGCCTCCCGGTCCGCCCGCGCCAAAGCGTCGAGCATCTCGTCGAGGTCGCCCGCGAGGAAGTTTTCCATCGAATGCAGGCTGAGCCCGATCCTGTGATCGGTGATGCGGCTTTGCGGGAAGTTGTAGGTGCGGATGCGTTCGCTCCTGTCCCCCGTGCCGACGAGGCTCCTGCGGTTTGCCGCCTCCTCGCCTTCACGCTTGCCGTTGTAATAGTCGTAGAGGCGTGCGCGCAGCACGCGGAACGCCTTTTCGCGGTTCTTGAGCTGGCTGCGCTCATCCTGGCAGGTGACGACGATGCCCGTCGGGAAGTGCGTGATGCGGATGGCGGTCTCCGTCTTGTTGACCTTCTGCCCGCCCGCGCCCGAGGACCGGTACAGGTCGACGCGGATGTCCTTCTCGTCGATCGCAACGTCCACCTCCTCCGCCTCGGGAAGGACGGCGACGGTGACCGTCGAGGTATGGATGCGCCCCTGCGATTCCGTTTCGGGCACGCGCTGCACGCGGTGCACGCCGCTCTCGTATTTCAAGCGCCCGTAGGCGCCCCTGCCGCTGATGTTGACGATGGCTTCCTTCATGCCGCCGAGCTCCGTTTCGCTGAGGTCGACGGGTTCGAAGCGGAAGCGGTGCTTCTCGCAGTACCCCTGATACATGCGGTAGAGCTCATAGGCAAAGAGCGCCGCTTCCTCGCCGCCCGCGCCCGCGCGGATCTCGAGGGTGCAGCCCCCGTCGTCCTTCTCGTCCTTGGGAAGGAGCAGGACCTTGAGCTCGTTTTCGAGGGAGACAAGCTTCTCTTTGAGGGCGTATCCCTCATCGAGCAGCAGCTCCTTCATCTCGCCCGTCTCTGTTTCCGCTTCCAAAAAAGCGGCGTCCATCTCCTCTTTCGTGCGCTCGCATGCGTAATATTGGAGCGCGATCTCTTCGAGAGAGGCCCGCTCCTTGGAATATGCCGCCCAGCGGGCGGGATCGGCGGCGGTCTCGGGGGAGGAGAGGAGTTCCCCCAGCGTCTCGTACCGCGCCGCGATGTCTTTGACTTTGCTCATCATGCTCCGACGCGCTCAAAAGAAGCGCTCAATATACGATCTTGACGATGCGTTCCTTGCCCGCGAGGTCTTTGACGACCATCGCATAGTCGCAGTCGGAGAAGATCTTCAAAACGTCCTGCGCCTGATCTTCGCCGCACTCTAAAATGAGCATGCCGCCGCGGGCGATGTGTTCGCGCACGTCCGCTGCGATGCGGCGGTAAAAATCGAGACCGTCCGTGCCGCCGTCGAGCGCAAGGCGGGGTTCGAAGTCGCGCACTTCGTGCTGAAGATAGGCGATCTCCCCGCTCCGCACATAGGGCGGGTTGGCGGTGATGATGTTGAATTTTCCCTGGATATTTTCGAACAGGTCGCTCTTGACGACCACGACGTTGGCTTTGTTGCGGCGCACGTTGTTGCGCGCGACTTCGAGGGCGCCCTCCGAAATGTCGGCGGCGACGACGGAGATGTTCTTGTCTTTGGCGGCTTCGCAGGCGATAGCGACGGCGATGGCGCCGCTGCCCGTGCAAAGATCGAGCACCGTATTGCCCTCCTGCACGGCGGCGATGGCCTGCTGCACCAAGATCTCCGTTTCGGGACGGGGGATGAGCACGCGCTCGTCGACTTCGATGGGATAGCCGTAAAATTCGGTGTTGCCGATGATATACCAGAGCGGCCTGCCCGTCAAACGCTCTTCAAAGAGGGCGACGATCTTCTCGCACTCGGCGCGCGTGACGATGCGCTCCTCGGAAAGCCCGCTCCGCGGGATGTTCAGCGTGAGGCTCAGGATCCACTCGGCGTCCGAAGAGTCGATGCCGTGCTTTTCGAAGGCGTCCGTCATCATCTCTTTGAGGCGGGAGAGTTTGGTTTCGGTGATGAAGATCTTTTCGGGGGAATCGGGATCGGCGTCCATATCAAGCACCTTTTCGAACGCCAGGACGGCGCACTCGATCATGCCGTCGTCGGGTTCTTTGGTCGTCAGTTTCTGCAAAAGATAGCCGGGCGCCTTCAGCGGAAGGACGAGGGGCGACTGCGTCTTTGCGAGCAGCTTCAGGATCTCGTAGGAAACGCCCGCGATGACGGGCAGGAGCGCGAGCTTGATGAGAAAGCTCAAAAAGAAGTCGAGCGCGGAAGAGCCCGTATTGAGCCCGCCGATCGCCCAGCTCACGAGCGCAAAGAGCAGGATGGAGACGATGAGCACGAAGAAGATGAACGTCGTGCCGCAGCGGTCGTGCATGCGCGAACACTTTTTGACGTTCTCCACCGTGAGGGGCATGCCCGTTTCGTAACAGTTGATGGTCTTATGTTCCGCCCCGTGATAGCGGTACGTCTCCCTCAGCGACTTAAATAGCAGCGTAAAGAGGATGTACGCGACGAAGATGACAAAACGGAACCCGCCCTCGATGAGGTTATAGTAAAGCCCCGCAAGCCCCCTAACGTCGGCGACGGCGCCGTTCGAGACGGAGGCGATGAGCTCCGTGAAATACATGGGGAGGAACAAAAAGAGACCGAGGGCGATGCATACGCCGATGAGCATGGAGAAGAACGTGACGATGCTCGACGCGCTCACTTTCCACTTTTCCGCCACCCATTTGTTGATCTTGGGCGGAGCTTCCTCATCATCGGTGATGGCGGCTTCGGAACTGCGCAGGAGCGCCTGCATCCCGTCGACAAAGGACACGAAAAAATTGACGACGCCGCGCAGAAAGACGACGCGCGTCCACTTCTTCCTCTCTTCGGGAGGAGTGATGCGCTTCGCCTCCATGCACAGCTCGCCTTTGTCGTTGCGGACGACCGTCGCCATGCCGCGCTTGCCGCGCATCATGACGCCCTGGATGACTGCCTGTCCGCCGATGTAGGTATAATTGGTCTTTTTCTGCATAGCCTCACCGCAAGCCCGCCGCCGCAGGAACTTCCCGTTTAGCAAAACAGCCTCTTTTGAAGAGGCTGCGGGCGATCGACCGATCAGATGCCGTATCTTTTCTTGAACTTATCGACACGGCCGCCGGTGTCCACGAGCTTCTGTCTGCCCGTGAAGAAGGGGTGGCACTTGCTGCAGATATCCACCTTCATCACATCGCCGTCCTTCGTCGAACCCGTCTTGAACGTCTCGCCGCAGGCGCAGACCACGGTCACTTCATGATATTTGGGATGAATGCCGCTCTTCATGATCTAATCACTCTCCTTTCTCGCCGCTATGCGGACGTCTGTTTTTGCGCCGCACTTTCGGTTATTTACCTGCCTATTATATACGCTTTGCCGCTCTACGTCAACTGATTTTATCGCCGAAACGCAAAATCCTGCTCCCCGCCGCGCAATTTTCATCTTCCTCATTTCCCTTGCAAAACAGTTGCAAATTATGTTCGGTTGCGGTATAATGTGAAAAAATAAGGCAGAAATTGTTGGACGGGAGCCTATGATGAACGTTTGGAGACTGACAGCTGCAAACACCATGCAAAAGGAGGAGACCGAGCCCGTACCCGAAGAGGGCAGGCGCAGGATCCGCATCACCAAGATCTTCGTCAACCGCAGCGACGCTCTCCTTTTCAGCGGCGCAAAAAAAATACGCTATCCCCGCATCCCCGGGCGCTTCGCCGTGGGGCTCATTGCCGACGAAGGCAGCGCGCACTTCCCCAAAGGCGCGCGCGTCCTCATCCACACCGCTTTCCCCGCGCCCTGCGACGGGACCGAAAAACGCGACTATACCGAGGACGACGTCCTGCTCCGCGGCTATACGGCAGACGGGTTTTTGCGCGATTTCATCTATGTGACGGAGGATGAGCTCAGCCTTCTTCCCGAATCGGTGAGCGATGAAAAGGCGCTCCTCATCCAGCACATCGCCCTCGCGGACGCCGCCGTCGAAAAACTCGGCATCCACCGCGGCGAGCACGTCGCGGTCATCGGCGGGAGCATGCTGGGCGTCTTTATCTGCCGCCTCCTCATCTATCGTCAGATCTCCCCCATCCTCATCGACAGCGACGCAAGGCGCATCGAGTTTGCAAAGAGCTGCGGCATCTATTATACCGCGCCCGAGGACGACCGCCTTCTCGAAACGGTGGGAACGGTCACGGGCGGACGGCTCTCCGACAATGCCGTCTGCATCATGACGGGCAACATGGAGACGCACTGCAAGACCGCCATTTCCGTCTGCAAACCCGGCCGCAGCATCGCCTTCTGCGGGCAGATCGACCATCCCCTCCCCATCGACCTCAACGCCATTTTAAAAAAGCGCCTCACTCTTTCGGGCGTCTCGGTGGGAACGGAGCACATCCCCGCCGCCATCAATCTCGTCGCCAACGGCGCCATCGACCTCGGCGTCTATCGCATGAACGTGCGCGGCGCGGACGGCGCGGAAGCGCTTTTCAAGGAACTCCTCTCCCGTCCCGACGTTCCCGTGGACGAGATCAACATCCTCTCCCTTGTCTGAACCGGGCCGCCTCTTACGCGGGCGGTCCTCTTTTGCGCAAATTTTGCGCGATCAACTAAGGCTCTATGATCAGGTTTATCGCATCCGACCTCGACGGCACGCTGCTCGACGAGAAAAAGCAGCTGCCCGAGGAAATTTTCGGGCTCATCGGACAACTGCATGAACGCGGCATCCTCTTCGCCCCCGCGAGCGGGCGGCAGTACGCCAACCTCGAAAAGCTCTTTGCCCCCGTCAAGGACAAAGTGCTCTTTTTGTGCGAGAACGGCGCGCTCGTCAAGTACCGCGGCGAAACGCTCTATCTTGACCCCATCGCCGACGACTGCTTAAAGGACGCCCTCGACGAGATAAGGGCGCTCCCCGACCTTTACCCCATGCTCTGCGGCGCGGACTATGCCTATATCGAAAACAACGAGATGCCCTTCTTCCGCTATGCGATGCTCTCCTACACCAACTGCAAGAAGGTGGAAAACCTGGACGCCGTGATCGGAAAAGAGCCCGTATGCAAGATCGCCGTCTACGATGCGATCGCCGCCGCCGAGCACTGCATCAAAGTGCTGCCGCAGCGGCTCCCGAGGCTGCGTACCATCATCTCGGGCTTCGACTGGTGCGATATTTCGGCAACGACTGCCAATAAGGGCCGCGCCGTCCGCTTCATCCAAGAAAAATTCGGCTTCAAGAAGGACGAATGCCTTGCCTTCGGCGACCACATGAACGACTACGAGATGCTGCTCGAATGCGGGCATCCCTATGTGCCCGAAAACGCCTATCCCCCCTTGAAGCGCATGTTCCGCAATTATATCCCCTCCAATGACGAAGGCGGGGTGCTCACAAAACTCAAAGAGATCATCAAAAAGACGGAGGCTATCTCATGAAATACCTGATCGCATCGGATATCCACGGCTCGGCATACTACTGCCGCCTTTTAAAAGAGCGCTTTGAAGAGGAGAAGGCGGATCTTCTCATCCTCCTCGGCGATCTTTTGTATCACGGCGCGCGCAACGCCCTGCCCCGAGAGTATTCCACCCTGCAAACGGCTGAAATACTCAATTCCATGAAAGACGACCTCGTCTGCGTGCGCGGCAACTGCGACAGCGAGGTGGACGAGCTTGTGCTCGGATTCCCCATCGGCGCGGAGTACTGCGTCCTCCCCTATGCGGGCCGCCGCCTCTTTTTAACGCACGGCCACAAGACGCCCAAGCACCTCAAAAAGGGAGACGTCCTCTTCAACGGCCACTTCCATGTGCCCGCCTTCGAAGAGCGCGAGGACTGCACCTATGTCAACTGCGGCTCGGTGTCCATCCCCAAAGAAAATTCTCCCCATTCCTACCTCGTTTTTGAGGACGGCGCGCTCGTCTGGAAGGACGCGGAGACGGGGAAAGAGTTCATGCGCGCCGCGCTGTGAATCGGCGGCAGCGCCATTTTTGTGAAATTCTTGACAATTCCCCCTCTTTTTTCCCCTTCCCCCTTGACAAACGGGCATAAAACGGGTACAATATCGGTAAAGACGCCGCATAGGATACTGTGCGACAAATCTCAAATCAAGGAGACGGATATTATGGCAACATGGTTCAACAAACAGAGCAGGCTCGTGCAGATCATCCTGCTTCTCATTCCCTTCGTCAACTGGGTCGTCGAGATCCTCGTCAGATGGTCGGCTTTCCTCAAGACCAAGAGCATTCTGACCCTCATCTTTGCGATCCTCGTCACCTTCTTCGGCCTTGCGATCGGCTGGGTGGACGTTATCTGGTGTCTGCTCTTCAAGCACATGATCTTCGCAAAAGCATAACAAACCATTTTCACGAAAAAAGAGCATCCTCGCGGGATGCTCTTTTGCTTTTTCAAAGATCGAACGCCATGGCGGTGATGTCGTCGTCGAAGGCGCCGCAAAACTCGGTGAGGGCGCCTTTGAGCTGTTCGATGAAGTGCGCCGCGTCGTGCGAGCGGGAGAGCACCGCCTCGACGCGCTCCAGAGAGAACTGTTCGCCCGCCTCGTTGCGGCTTTCGGTGACGCCGTCTGTGAGGAGCACCAAAATATCCCCCTTTTCGTAGCCGATCGTGCTGTCGCGGTAATAAAATTCAGGGATCCAAGTGGATATGGGCGGCGCGTTCATTTCCACTTCGTCGATGCCGTCCTTCCGCTTCATGAGAATAGGCGCGTTATGCCCTGCCGCGCAGTAGGTGATGACCCCCTCTTTGCGCCCGATGCGCACGGCGGCGACCGTCACATAGGAGCGCTCGTCGAGGTTGAGCTCCTGGAATTTCGCGTTGAGCCCCGTGATGGCGCGCGCGGGAGAGGGTTCCGACCTGTCCCACCCCGCCTTGACGAAGGCGGAGAGCATCCCCGCCGAAATGCCCTTGCCCGAGACGTCTGCCAAAAGCCCCATCGTCTCCCCTTCCGCCTCGTACACGTCGGGAAGGTCGCCGCCGATCTCGCGGCAGGGAAGATAGAGGAAGGAATAAGGGACGCTCCCCCCCTTGCCGGGCGGCAGAAGGCGCTGCTGGATATCCTGCGCGGAGTGCATCTCGCGGGCGATCTCCGCTTCATAGGCGTTGTCGACGACGCCGAGATACAGCCCCCCGAGTGGCTGCACTTTGAAAGAAAGGTGCGTCGTCCCCTCCCCCGTGCGCAGCATAAGCTTGCGGAAGGCGAGCCCGCCGTTCTTTTCGGCGTCCAAAAAGAGATTGCGAAGCGGGCAGAAGGCGCACGCTTCCCCCCTGCCGCAGGGCGCCGCTTCGCCGCAGCGGATGACGTCCTTCAGGCTCCCCTTCCCCGAAGAGGCGGGAAAGAAGGTGCGGAAGGCGCGGTTGGAATAGCGCACCCGCAGATTTTCATCCACGACGATGACCGCCGCGGGGATGTTGTTCAAAATTTCTTTATATAAATTCATGTCCTTCTCAAGCGCGGTACATGAGGACGCCGCCCTTTTTGAGCGTCGCCTCCATTGCCGCGGTCTGATAGAGTTCGCCGTCGTACTGGGCAACGGCGGGAGATGCGGGGATGACGGACACTTCCTCGCAGGTGAAGTGGCGCGCGAAGGGCAGCGAGAGCACCTTGCCGTGCATGAGCTTCAAAAGCGCCCCCGGGATCTTGGAACGCTTGGGGCAGTCGACGACGACCACGTTCAGAAGCCCGTCCCCGATGTCCGCCGCGGGACACATGGGGATGCCCCCGCCAAACTGCTTCCCGTTGCACAGCGCCGCGATGAGCACCTTCTTTTCGATGACTTCTTCCCCCGAACGGACGCTCAGCTGCATGCCGTCGTACTTCATGAGGGAGGCGAGCAGGCTGAAAAAGTACTTGCTTTTATCGTGGAAGCCCTTCATCCGCTCGCAGCGGAGGAGGATATCGACGTCGATGCCCATGCCCGCGATGTTGAGGCTGCGCCGCCCGTCCGAAAAGTCGATGTAATCGGTGGGCTTTGGCTCGCCCTTCAAGATGAGTTCAAGCGCCGCCTCGCCCGAAGGGATGCCCGCGCTGACGGAAAAATCGTTGCCCGTGCCCGCGGGGATGAGCCCCAGACGGCAGAGGGAGGGATCGCACATGCCCGTCAAAACGTCGTTCAAGGAGCCGTCGCCGCCGATAACGACGAGCTCGCACCTGCCCCTTCCCGTGAGCTCGCGGGCGATGCGCTGCGCATCCCCCTTGCCCTCGGTGAAGTGCACCTCGTAAGGGATGCCCTCCGAGACGAGCCGCTTTTCCACCCGATTCAAGGTCTGCCGCCCCTTTTTGTTCTGCGGTTTGATGATAAGATCGAGCATGATTTTCCCCTTTTGTATCCTTCCCGCCGCCTGCGGAAAATTCTTTCACGCGTTTATTATACACGATGGCGGCAAGAATTGCAATTTTTTTCGGAAAATGGTATAATCATTTCCGAGAAATTTTACAGGGAGGACGCCGCTTGCGCGAAAAACTGACAAAAAGCCTCATTTCGCTCGCCGAACACTGCCCCGAACCCCTCTATCTCGTGGGCGGGAGCGTGCGCGACTACCTTTCAGGCACTCTCTCCCCCGCCCCCGACTGGGATCTTGCCTCCCCCATGACGGAGGAAAAGTTCCTCTCTGCCGCGGAACAGAGCGGATTCGAGATACGCGCCGTCTATCCCGCGACGGGGACCGTCAAATTGAAGGACGGCGAGGGCGCGGAATATGAGTTCACGCGCTTTCGGAGCGACACCTATGTGCGCGGGATGCACGCCCCCGCGGAGACGGAATTCACGCGCGACATCCGTAAGGACGCCGTGCGCCGCGATTTCTGCGCCGACGCCGTCTATTACGACATTCAAAAGGGCGAATTTTCCGACCCTTTGGGCGGCATCCCCGATATCGACAAGCGCATCCTGCGCACCGTCGCGCCTGCGAAGAAGGTGTTCGGCGAGGACGGGCTGCGGCTCATGCGCCTTGCGCGCATCGCCGCCGAGACGGGCTTTTCCCCCGACGAAGAATGCCTCGAAGGGGCGAGAGCCAATCATATGCTCATCCGCGACATCGTGCCCGAGCGCATCTTCCAAGAACTTTGCCGCATCCTTTCTTCCGACGAAAAGGCGGGCGGGAAGGACGGGCCCTACCGCGGGCTCTGCCTTCTCCGCGAAACGGGCGTCCTAAATGAGATCGCCCCCGAGCTTACGTTGGGCGACGGACTCGATCAGAGGAAAGACTTCCACAAGTACGACGTTCTGGAACATTCCCTCCGCTGCGTGCGCTATGCCCCGCCCGGCATCCGCTTTGCCGCCCTTCTGCACGACGTGGGCAAGCCCTTCTGCTTTTACCGCGACGGCAACTTCCACGCTCACCCCGAAGAGGGCGCGCGCATCGCGGGGGAAATGCTTTCCCGCTGGAAGGCGCCCAAAAAGCTCACCGAGGAGACGAAAACGCTCATCCTGCTGCACATGCGCGACTTTGACCTTAACATGCGCGAGAGCAAGGTGCGGCGGGAGCTGATCGCGCATTATGCCCTTCTTGAAAAGCTCCTTGCGCTCAAACAGGCGGACTTTTCCGCCTGCCGCGACGACACCTCCCCCGCCCCCACCGTCGTCAAGTGGGAAGGAGTCTTGCAAAAGATGAAAGCAGAGGGCGCGCCCCTCACCCTTGCGGAGCTTGCCGTCACGGGGAAGGATGCTCTCAATGCGGGCATCCCCCCGCACGAAGTGGGGAACGTCCTCCATCTGCTGCTCTTTGACTGCGCCTTAAGCATGGCGAAGAACGAACGAGCCGCCCTTTTGAAGCGGCTTGCAAAACTTGCCCGAAAATACCTTGAAAAGGAGAATGTATGCCCGAACTAAACGATATCCTGCTCTGCATCGCCATCGGCGTGGGAGCGCTTTGCCTGCTGCTTCTCATCATCCTTCTTGCCCGCCCCGCGAAGGGAGGCAACGGCGCCCTCAAACGGCTGGAAGAAAAGACGGACAAAGCGCTGCAATACGCCGATTATAACGCCCGCGCCGCCGAGAATCTGAGCCGTAGCACCGAAATGCGCCTCAACAACATCGAAGCGCGCCTCGCGGAAGACATCAAGTACATCGCCGACGTCAACGCGCACAATCTCGAAGTCATCCGCCGCACGGTGGACGATAAACTCACCTCTTCGGACGGCAAGCTTTCGGAAAGCTACGCGCGCATTTCCGACCGTCTCGAAAAGATGCATAAAAGCGTGGGCGAGATGCAGGCGCTCTCCGAGAGCGTTTCGGACATCCGCCGCGTCTTCACCAACGTCAAGCTGCGCGGCACCTGGGGGGAGACGCAGCTCAACGCCCTCCTCGAACAGATGCTCGCCCCCGACCAGTATGTGCGCAGCTGCAAGCTCGACCCTTTGGGCAATACCCTCGTCGACTTTGCCATCCGCCTGCCATCCGTGAGCGGCGATACGCTGCTGCCCGTCGACAGCAAATTCCCCGTCGAAGAATACGAGAGGCTGTGCGAGAGTTCGGAAAAGGGAGACTGGGCAAGCACCGAGCTCGCCAAAAAGAACCTCGAGCGCGCCGTGCGCGTCCAGGCGGAGAGCATCGCAAAAAAATACATCCTGCCCCCTGTGACGACAGACTTTGCCGTCCTCTATCTCCCCTCCGAAGCGCTGTATGCGGAGGTCCTGAAGATGACGGGGCTTGCAGACTTTCTGCACAAGCGGCGCATCATCTTGAGCGGCCCTTCCAACTTTGCGGCGCTTTTATCGCTCCTTCAGACGGGCTTCCGCACCGCCGCCATCGAAAAGCGTTCGGGCGAGCTCGTACGCACCCTCGAGCAGTTCCGCATGGAATTCGCCCGCTTTGCAGAGGGGCTCGAGAAAGCAAAGCGCAAGCTGCAGGAAGCGCAGGACAGCGTGGAAAACGCCGCCAAGCGCACCGACGTCATCGGGCGGCAGCTCGACCGCTTCCAAATTTCGGACGGAAACCAAACCCATGAAAACGAACAAGGAGGACAGTCATGAAGATCGAAAAACTCACGCAGGAAGCGCTGCCCGAGGGCATCGACCTCTGTTTTGACGAGAGCGCCTTTCCCCCGCCCGTCAAAGTACAGGGGGGCGAGCTCAGAGCGCTCGACGACATGCTGCTCATCGCAAGCGGCGGAAGATACAAGCTCTACACCGAATCCAGGGACTATGTGCGCGTGCTCGAAGGGAACGGTCATGTCAAGTGGGCGCGCGGAGAATTTCCCTTCCGCGAAGGCGATATCCTGCGGATCGACGGCGTGAAGGAATACGAACTCAACGGCAAGGGAAGATACTGCGTCATCCGCCGCTGAAAGTGCCCGCGCTTGCGCGAAAATTCGCGATTTACGCCTGCAAAATCATTGACTTTGCCCATGATTTCGTGTAAAATAGACCCATTGAAAACCTTGCGCACAGCAAAAGTGCGCCGTAAAGACCGGGAGGTGAAAAAATGCACAAGTACGAGATGCTCATTCTTCTCAACAGTGAGATGACGGATGAGGCGAGAGAGGCAGAACTCAAGAAGTATGCCGACATCGTTATAAACGACGGCGGCGCCGTCGAGTCCGTCGACAAGTGGGGCGTGAAGAAGACCGCTTACCCCATCCGCTTCAAGACGGATGCGTTCCATGCCCTCATGACGTTCACTGCGGAAGGAAGAGTCGTTGCCGAGCTTGACCGCGTTGCGGGCATTTCGGGCGACGTTCTCCGCCGCATGATCACGAAGATCGACTAATCAAGAGGAAAGCCCATGAACAAGGTGTTTTTGATCGGAAACCTGACGCGCGACCCCGAAGTGAGCGAAACTTCGGGCGGTGTGAGCGTCTGCCATTTCAGCATCGCGGTGAACAGGTCCTATACCTCCTCCGACGGTGAGAGACAGACCGACTTTTTCAACGTGACCGCATGGCGCGGCCTTGCCGATACCGTCGGCCGCTACGCCAAAAAGGGAAACAAGGTCGCCGTGTCGGGCAGCATCCAGATGCGCACCTACGAAGACAACCAGGGCATCAAGCGCACGGCGGTGGACGTCATCGCGCAGGACGTGGAATTTCTGACGCCGAGAAGCGCCTCCAATCAGGGTGATGACTTCTACGACTCCCCCGCGCCCGCAAGAGAGAGTGCGCCCGCCCGCAAAAAACCCACCCTTCAGTCGTTTGACGACGACGGAGACATCCCCTTCTGAGAAGGACATCATTTTAAGGAGACATCATGGAAGAGAACGTGATCGAGACTGCACAGGAGCCCGTCGAGGCCGCAGCCGCAGCACCTGCCCCCGCAGCGGAGCAGCCTGCCCGCGAGGCGCGCGAACCCAGAGAAACGAGGGAGCGCCCCGCAAAGAGAAACTTCAAAAAACAGAGCCGTAAAGTCTGCATCTTCTGCCAGGAAAAGACGGCGAAGATCGATTATAAGGACGTTGCAAAACTGCGCAAGTTCATTGCAGAGGGCGGCAAGATTTTGCCCCGCCGCATGACCGGCACCTGCGCAAAGCACCAGAGAGAGCTCGCCGTCGCCATCAAGCGCGCCCGCGTTGCATCCCTTCTGCCCTTCAAGGCAGACTAAAACGTTCACACTTTTTTGCTTACGCAAAAAAGTCGTGAGGGGTGAGGTTAGGCATCTAAATTGCTTAATTGCCCACGAACAAATCTGTCATTCGAATGACAGTAAGCGCCAAGTATGGCGCAAATTGAGTCCCGCAGCGGAGGGCAACCCTCTTCGCGGGATTTTATTTTGAAAGCGAGGAGAGCACCAACCCACTTGGCTCCTTCCTCGGGGCCCCCAAAAAAAGACGAAGTATTTTTTTGGGGTGAGGTTGAGGGAGCTGTCGAGCGCAGCGAGACTGAGGGAGTCGCCTTTTTATAAAAAGTGCGATATGCGGCAAAAGCGTTTCCCTCCATCGCACGAGACGGTGAATTGCCGAAGGCAAGACGGAAGGGTGTCGTGCACGCACAACGCCATAGGCTCCCTTGTGTAAAGGGAGCTGTCACGAAGTGACTGAAGGATTGTTATCAAAACGAAGCCCTAATTTTAACGATCCCCCTTATCCCCCCCTTGCACAAGGGGGGCAAAATATAGAGATCGCCTCGCTACACACTTCTCTCCCCCCCCCCCAATTCAGTTCTGCTCATCGGCGAAGCCTCTCTTGAACCCGCGGACGATCCGCGGGTTTTCGTTACCAACAAACGGAAGCGGGCGGCAAATTGCCGCCCGCTCATCCTTCATATTACCCGCAAAGAGTTTATGTAGGTTAAGATCAACGCGCCACTCCCCTCACGGCTGTTTTGCGTCCCACGCAAAACAGCGTGAATTTAGTTGATCTCCTCTGCGCCCGTGAAGAACTCTTCATAGACGGCACGGAGGGTGCGCTCGTAGTTCTCGTCGTCGACGCCGACGATGATGTTGAGCTCGGAAGAGCCCTGGTCGATCATGCGCACGTTGACGCCCGCCCCCGCGATGGCGGAAAAGACGCGCGCCGAAGTACCGACGTTGCGACTCATGCCGTGGCCGACGACCGCGATGAGGGAGATACGGTCGAAGACGCGCATCTGATCGGGATGCACCGCCTCCTTGATCTCGGCGATGATCTGCTCCAAAACGCCGCTTGGAAGATGCGCCCCGTCGATGATGAAGGACATGGTGTCGATGCCCGTCGGGATATGTTCGAAGGAGACGCCGTGGTTTTCGAGCACGGTCAGGATCTTGCGGGCAAAGCCGATCTCGAGGTTCATGAGCGACTTTTCCACGAAAATGACGGTAAAATTCTTCTTTCCCGCGACGCCCGTGACCGTCCTGCCCGAGAAACGGTACTTGGACGTGGGCATGATGAGCGTGCCCTCGTCTTCGGGACGGAAGGTGTTCTTGATGCGGATGGGGATATCCGCCTCGCGCACGGGGAAGATAGACTCGCTGTGCAAAACGTTCGCGCCCATATAGGAAAGCTCGCGCAGCTCCTTATAGGAGAGCGAGCGGATGGGAACAGGGTTTTCGACGATGCGGGGATCGCACGCGAGGAAGCCGCTCACGTCCGTCCAGTTCTCATAGAGCGCTGCCCCCGCCGCGCGCGCCACGATGGCGCCCGAGATATCCGACCCGCCGCGGGAGAACGTCTTGACCTTTCCGTCCGCGCCCTCGCCGTAAAAGCCCGTGACGAGCGCCTTCGGCTTCCCCGAAAGAGCGCGGGCAAGGAGCTCGAAGGAGCGGGCGCTTTCCAGCTTGCCCGAGGCGTCGAACTTGATGACGTCGCGCGCATCGATAAAAGGGATATTGAGGAGCGCCGCCATGATGCGCCCCGAAAGGTACTCCCCGCGGGACGCCGCAAAGTCGGCAGACTTTTCCTCTTCGATCGCCTTTTTCGTCTCCTGCAGGATGCTCCCGATATCGAGATCGATCTTGAGCTCCTGCACGATGCCCGAAAAGCGGGCGCAGATCTTTTCGAACGCCTCGCCGCAGCTGCCCGTCTCCTCCACCTCTTTGTGCGTCTCGTAGAGGAGGTCGGTGACCTTGATGTCCCCGCTGAACCGCTTCCCGGGTGCCGAGACGACGATATATCTGCGTTCGGGATCGCTCTCGAAGATGTCCTTCACGCGCCGCATGGTCATGCCGTCCGCCATGGACGTGCCGCCGAATTTGCAAACCTTAATCATAGCTGATCTCCCTGCCCTCTAAGTAGTAGCGCTTGTCTTCCGCCTCGCCGATGGAGAACGTCTTGCGCGGGAACCGCTTCCCTTTCTTGAGGGTCGTAAAAATTTCTTCTCTGTCGAGTTCGGGCATGGCGATCGCCGCGCAGTCCTCGCCCGGGTCTTTCAAAAATCCGTCGCCGTGGACATAGTCCACTTTGCCTACGCTGTGTTTCAGATATTCCGCGATCGCCTCATCCGTGCGGGCGACGCACTCGGACGCGGAAGCGATCTTAGGATAAAGCGTCCTTCCCTTTCTTGCGCAGGGAAGCTTTCCCGCAAAATACGAGCAGAACGCCTCGGCGTCCGTCTCCTTCACGAGGCGATGGATGGGATGGAAGGCAACGGCTTCGTCGAAGACGTTGATCATTTCCACCAGCGTAAAGCGGGCGGGATGATTGCGGCGCTCCCCTTCGGGAAGCTTTCCCTTGATCTCCTCCCAATACGCCTTGGCGGCAGCCACCGAATGATTGCCGTCCGCCACCGCAAAACAGGGGCTCGCGAGCCCCGATAACGTGTGCAGCGCGTCGATGGCGAGATATTCGGGAACAAAATAGCCCGTAAGATGCCCGCCGTGCTCCATGAGGTCGAAGTCATAGAGCTTTTCGAGCTCCTCTCCTTCCAGCGAGCGCATGAGCTTATCCTTCTTGTCGCGGTAAAAGACCATCGCGTGCGGGAATTCGACGAGCGCGCCCCGCCTTACCGCCACGCGGGGAGGGAGACGGGAAGGGACGACCTCTTCCGTCGCGCGGATGAGCGAGGAAGAACCCTCTTCGTAGGAATATTCTTCGAGGTCGATGCAGACAAGGAGCCCCCTTCTCACGCCCGCCTTTGTCGTACGTTCGACGAGCACCAGCCCGCGGGGAGACTTCCGCATCCACCCGTCTTCGAGGGCATAGCGCATCGTCTCGTGGATATTTTCGATGCGTTCCTCATCGTCCTCGCCCAAGTACACTTCGGGGAGGATCATATGAAACGCAGAGGGCGCGTCGCCCACTTCCCTTGCGACGCGCTCCCAATACCCCCTGTCGGAGGTAAATTGATCGCAGGCGATGACCGCCCACTTCCGAAATCCCTTTTGGGGCAAAAGCACCCGCGGGATCCTGAAACAGTTCTTCATATGCTTTTCAGATGATGTTGACGATGATGACCGCGACGAGGCTCAAAGCGAGCGCGATGAGCTTGAGCACGATATTCTTGGTGAAAAGCCCCTTGATAAATTTACCGAACGTCATGACCGCTTGCCCTCCGTGTTAAATTCCTTCCAATAGTAGTCGCGCAGGAACTTTTTGAGCGATTCCGAATCGACATAGCGGGTGATCTCGCCGCGCTTGACGACGGAGACGATGCCCGTCTCTTCCGAAACGACGATGGCGGAAACATCCGCCGCTTCCGTCACGCCGATAGCGGCGCGGTGACGGGTGCCGTAATCTTTGGGGAAATCGCGCTGGGTGAGCGGCAGGAAGCAGCCCGCCGCCTGGATCTTATCGCCGTAGATGATCATGGCGCCGTCGTGCAGGGGCGCTTTGGGGATGAAGATGCCCTCGATGAGCTGGTTGGAGATCTTCGCGCCCAAAGAGACGCCGCTCTCGATGATCTCTTTAGGCAAATTCCCGTTGGAGAGCACGATGAGCGCGCCGATGTTGGCTTTGGAAAGGCTCTGCACCGCCTTGACGATGGAAGAGATATACTCCTCCGCCCGCGAACCGACGGCGGAAGTCGATTCCATCGTGGTCGCCGCGGTACCGCGCTTGCCCGCCCAGATCTGCCGCTTGATCTCCGTGCTGAAGAGAAGCAGGAAAAACACGCTCATGAGCATGATGTAAATGACGTAGGCGTTGGAATCGAGCCCGGGCGCAAACACCATGACGATGCCCACCGCGACGATGAGGACGGAGTACACGATAATGAGATACTTGGCGTTGTTTTCCTTCAGAATGCGGAAAACGTAGTAAATAAGGACAAACAGCAGCAGCCATTCCAAAAGATACAGCGGAATGGACCCGGTATCTGCGAACATTTCCTTGAGCGATTCCCAAGCCTTCATGGTTTCTCCTTCGGTACACGATCGATCCTCATTTATTATACCCGCATCGGGGCAAAAAAGCAAAGTTTTTTGGACGCATTTTGCATGGAAATTGTTTCATGCAAAGAATATTTTTGCGACGGCGGCATCGTAAGCGCCCGTTTTCGTATACGCCCCGCTGCGCGATGCCGCAAGCAGGGAAAAGAGCTCTTTATAAAGCGACTCCGTCTTCTCCTTCCCGAGGCGGGAGACGAGCTGACGGTCCTTCTGCACGGCATAGGGCTTGATGCCGAGGACAGCGGAAACTTCCTTGTCGCCCCCCTTCATGTTCGAAACTTCCGTAAGAGTGCGGAAGTGGGAGACGAGCGCGGAAAGCACGCCGTTTTCGTCCATCCCCTTGAGCATGAGGTCGCCCGCGATCTCCGAGAAGGCGGAAAAGTCTCTGCGCGACGCTGCCTGCGTGAGTTCGTAAATTTTATATTCGACGTCCTTTGCGACGTATTCCTGAACGAGCGCCGAGGTGATGCGCCCCTCCGCAAGGGGGGCAAGCTTTTTTACTTCGAGCCGCATGCGCGCCGCGTCACGCGCACAGTAGGAAACGAGCAATTCCGCCGCGTCCGCATCGATGGAGATGCCCTGACGGCGCACAAGACCGAACAGCCAGCGCGAGAGCATCTCCTCGCTCTCCCTGCCGCAGTCGACAAAGGTGACGCCCGCCTTCTTCTTCAGATCCGCAGCGCCCGTCTTTTTGCCCGCATTGACGAACAGGAGCACCGTCGAAGGGCAGGGCCTTTCGCAGTACGCTTTGAAAAAGCGCTCCCAGTCGCGCTCCGTGGGGTAAAATTCGTACACGCGCACGAGCCGCTTTTCGTCCAGAAAGGGTAGGGCATAGAGATCATCGCGGAAGGCGGAAAGATCGCCCTTCAGGCTCTCCCCTTCGACGCGCACGTCGTTGAAAAGGGGCTGCGTGATGCCCGCCGCCTCGCGGATCGCGCGCACGGCGTGATCGCGGAAGTAGGCTTCTTCCCCCTCGATGAGATAGACGGGCTCCAATGTTTCTTTTAAGCTTTGGGCAAGCTGCGTGAACTTCATAGCTGTTTTATTATACCATCTTCGATGAGAAATTTCAAGCCTCCGCTGCCCTTCCCGAGGAAGAAATCGGCTTTGCCCGCCTCCCCATCGGGCGCGATCTCCGTCACGACGCCCTCGCAGGAGAGAAGGATGCCCTCTGCGGTATAGAAAAAGGAGAGTTCCCCGTAGGAAAAACTTTGCCCGAAGAGGGCCTTCGTCCGATGCAGCCCGAGAGGAACGGGCTCTTTATAGCGCACTTCCTCCGCATCCAAAAAGACCGCCGTGTTGAGAGCGTCTTCATGAAGGGCGATGACGGCGGTCAGCTTTCCGCCGAAGGTGCGCGAAAGGAAGTCCTCGCACTCATCGAGAGAAATATCGCCGTCGATGACGAGGATGTGCTCGGTGCGCGTCTCGATAAGGACTGCGGCGCTCTCCCCTTCCTCATACGCCGTGAGGCGGCAGCCCGAAAAGACAACGTTGTTTGAGACGAGGACGAGCGCGAAAAGAGCGCACCCTACTGCGGCGACGCCCGCCCGCACGAGACGGGGCATCCGAAGCCGCGGCGATAAAAAGGCGCAGAAGAACAGAAACAGAACGCCGCCCGCGCCGAGCACGAAGCCCGAAAGGACGAGCGTCCAATCGGAGAAAGACAAAATGAGGATGAGGAGGGCGAACAGGCCTTCGGGAAAGATAAGCAAAACGCCCGCCGCGAACGGGAGAAGGAGCGCGAGCGCCGCCGAAACGAGCGTGCACAAAAAGAACACGGGCACGAGCGGCACGAGGATGAGATTCAATAGCGTGCTCCACACCGAGAGATAGCCGAAGCTTGCAAGCAAGATGGGCGCCGTGAAAAGCTGCGCCGCAATGGTCGGCGCGAGGCAGCCCGAAGCGACGCGCGGGAAGCGCAGCTTTTGGAATGCGCGCATCAAGCTCCCCGAAAAGAGCGCAAGCCCCAGACAGGCGCCGAAGGAGAGGCGGAACCCCGCCGCATACCACTGCGCGGGGAAGAGAAGGAGCACAACGACGGCGGCAAAGGCGAGCGTTTCGAGACCGTCCGACTTCCGCCCGAACGCTTTGGACGCGCCGAACACGCCGCACATCAGCACGGCGCGGAGGGAGGACACCGTGAACCCGCAGAAGGCGCAATAGAGGAAGGCGAGCGCGAGCGAAGGGAGGAAGGCGTACCGCCCTACTCTTCGGAAAAGCAGCATCGCCGCGCCGAACAGCACGCCGATATGCAGCCCCGAGACGGCAAAGATATGCGCGATGCCGCCCTTTCGCACCGTCTCTTTGAGCTCCCCTTCGATGGCGCCCGAATTGCCCGAGAGAAGCGCATAGGCAAGCGAAGCTTCATCCCGCCCCATGTGGGAATTCAACACCTCATAGAGCTTCCCGTTAAGACGAAGGAAAAGATCGCCGCTCTTCGCCGTTGTGATGAGTTCGCGCGCGGTCGCCGTATAGCGGATATCGGAAGCGAAGTCGTTCTTGGAATAAGCGCTCCTTTCAAAGGCGTCGTTCTTTTCGACTTCGCCCCGAAAGACGACGAGATCGCCCGCAAGGACGCTGTCGGCAGGCAAAATGGCGCGGCACTTGCCCGCCGCCTCCTCTCCGTCCAAAGAGAGACTTTTCAGGACGGCGATAGAGTACCCCTGCCGTTCGGAAACGGAGAGGACGGTCGCCGTCACCGTGTATTCCCCCGTAGGGAGCCCTTTTTCATAATTTGAAAGAGCAAGCTGCATGAGCCCGATGCCGATCCCCGCGAATACGGGCACGATGAGAAGGAGGGATAAAAGCCGCTTCCTTTCAAAGGGCGGAAGGGCGAGCAGGAGCAGCACGCCGAAGAGAAGGACGAAGACAGGAGAAAATTCCGCAAAGCGGATGCTGCCCCAAAGCTCCAGCCCGAAGAGGAGCGAGAGCGCGCAAAAGAGGAGCGGCCTGAAATTGAGTATCTTCTTCATGCCTCTCCTCCTCTCTTATTTTTCGGCGGCCGCCGCGCGATCGCCGCGGCGGCGCCTTTTTGCGGGGCGGCGCGCTGTTCGGCGCGCCGCCCGCCCTCTGTTTCAAAAGTCAGGCGAGCGAGATGCGGTCGGAGACCGAGCGCACCAGAATGCCCTTCTGTTCCCCGTAGGAGACGCAGTCGCTCAGATAGGAGACGAACGCTTCCGAATAGCGGGGAAGATGCAGCACCTGCGCCGCAAGCGCCGTGAGCTCGTCGAAATACAAACTCACGCGGCCCGAGAGCGCCGCCTTGATGAGCGACACCATCTCGAAGGGCGTCGTATCCGTCTCGCCGCGGAGGACGGGCTCGCTCTCCACGCGGAATTTGCCGATCTGAACGGCGCGGTCGGTCTTATAGTAGTAGTCGGTGCCCAAAACGCGCTCTCTTTTAAATTTGCACTCGTCGATGAGGGCGTTGAGCCGCGCCTCCACGCGCGCGCCCGTCTTGCGGATGCCGTATGTTTCGAGAAGTCGCGTTTTCAGAAAGCTCCTCGAAATGGGCTCTTCCGTCGCCACGAGAAGAGCAAGCCGCGCTTTGATCTCACCGTCGTTGACCCCGCCCGTGATGTAGGCGGCGACCTCCGCGCCCTGCGCTTCGACCGCGCGGTAAGGGCGGGAAAACTTCTCCATCCACGCGCCGTCCTTCTGCTCCGCGCCCGTGAGGCGGTCGAGATAGTCCTTGATGCGCTTGATCTCCCGCTTGGGGTTGCTGTAATAGTTGACGCTGTTGACGCGCATGACGTTCCAATTGCCGCGCTTTAAGGACTGTACCTGTAAAATGTTCCTGTCTTTGACGGAGAACTGCGTCTCTCCGTCGCACAGGATAGCGAGGACGAAATTCTTGTTGTCGCGCGGGTCGAGGACGGCGACGTCGATCTTGAATCCGGAAGCGCCCACGTCCGTTCTACACTCATATCCGAAGGCGGAAAGCTCCTCTGCGATGAACTGCCCGAGCCCGCCGCCCGAACGCACGGATGCGGGAGGCGCGGCGAGCGTCGTTCTGCCCTTCTCGGCAAATTCGAGGAAGGCTTTGAGCCCCGCAACGCCCTTCGAGGACGTCTTGTTGAGGTCGATCTGCGCGGCTTCCAGCGTGGAGAAGACGAGCATCTCTTCCCTCGCGCGCGAGACGGCGACGTTGAGCCGCCTCCAGCCGCCCGCCTGGTTGAGGGGGCCGAAGTTGAGCGACACCCTGCCCATCGCATCGGGGCCGTAGCAGACGGAAAAGAGGATGACGTCGCGCTCGTCGCCCTGCACGTTTTCGAGGTTCTTGACAAAGAGCGGTTCTTCGCGCTCGTAAGCGGCGGCGTCCAGCTTCTTTGCGGCGATCTCTTTGGTGAGGAGCTTTTCGACGGCAGTCCTCTGCGCGCTCGAAAAGGTGACGACGCCCATGCTCTGCCGCGAGAGAGCGGGGTCTTTGAGGCGGCGGATGACTTCCTGCACGAGCGCTTCCGCCTCCTTCTTGTTGACTTTGGTAAAGCCTCTGTCGTAAGTGCCGTCCACCTTCACAAGGCGCACGCGGCTTTCAAGCGCGTCGGGCGAAGGGAAGGTGCAAAGCTTCCCGCCGTAATACATATTGTTGGAGAAAGCGATGAGCGATTCGTGACGGCTTCGATAGTGCCAGATGAGGTGGCGCTCGGGCATGCCGAGGGCGAGGCAGTCGTCGAGGACGCTTTCGAGATCTTCGTTTTCCAGGTTCTCCTCATCCACATAGGCGGAGTGGAAGAAGGCGGTCGGAGGCAGCTGTTTGGGATCGCCCACGACGACGGCGGCCTTGGCGCGGGCGATGCACCCCACGGCTTCCGCGGTCGTCATCTGCGACGCCTCGTCGAAGATGACGAGGTCGAAAAGATCTGCCTGCGGCTCCAGATACTGCGCCGCCGTGATGGGGCTCATCAGCATGCAGGGGCAGATGCGGCGCAAAAGCTCGGGCACCTCGGAAAAGAGCGCGCGAAGCCCCGCGCCGCGCAGGTTGCTCTTTGCAAGGCGGGTGAAGGCGGAAAGCTCCAGTGAAAGGCTCCCCTCTCCGTCCGCCGCGGGCAGGCGGGAGATGAGGTCGCTTCGAATATGCCGCCGCGTTTGAAGGGAGAAGTCCTCCCACATCGTGCGGAATTTTTCCACCGTATCTTCGAGCGTCCCCGCGCTCAGGCGGACAAGGTCGGCATCCTGCGGGATGGCGAGCTCCAAAAAGTTCTTCGCAACGTTCTTTTGAAAGCCCGCGAGCACGTTTTCGCTCGTCAGCCGCCCGCTTTCGAGCGCGTCGGAAATAAAGCTCAACCCCAACGAGCGCAGTTTTAAGCAGGTGTTCTTATACATGCACCAGTTGGCGAGCATGTCGATGTTGTCGATGAGCGCCCCCGCCTTCGAGGAAAAGTAATCCAACACGTCTTCCTGCACGATCTTGCTTCGGTCGGCGGCAGTCGTTTTGAGATAGCTGTCCTCCGCCGCCTCGAAGGCGTCGAGCGCCTTTAAGTACCCTTCGAGGACGGGGCGGGTGTAACCGCTCATGGCGCGCACGCACATGCCGTTGAAGGCGTCGGGATTGTAGTCGAGGAAGGTCTGCGCCGCCTCGTTGTGCAGCTCGTAGAGCCCCGCTAAAAATTCCGCACGCTTTTTGTAGACGATGCTGCCGCCGCGGTCGAAGAAGGGGCGGGAGAGCGGGCTCTCGCGAAGCAGCGCGATGAACGAATGCAGATCGACGAGGGTGCGAAGATACTTGGGCATATCTTCGGGCGAGAGCGGGTGGAGCGCCGCCCGCTGCAATCGCTTTGCCGCCGTCAGCGCCGCCTTGTTCATGCGCCAGTCTCCTTCGCGGTCCAAAAGCGCCTTGACTTCGGGGAAGTCCTTCCCGAGCTCCACGACGACTTTGAAGTGCTTCGAATAGTAGGAGAGCGTGTCGTCGAGCCGCCGGTTGGCGTGATAGAAGGCGTTGAATTCCTCTTCGCTGATGTTTGCAAAATATTTATCGTAGACGCCCGCGCTCAGTTCGCGCGCCAGAAGGCGCAGGGAATTGAGCTTGCGCTGGGTGATCGTGGAAATCTTCTGACGGTAAAATTCGAGATAGAGCGAAAGATACGCCTTCAAGTGCTTGATCTCGGTGAGCATCACTTCGGCGGCGCAGAAGACTCTGTCTCTCACTTCCTGCGAATATTCGGTGAGCCCCACATTTTCGAAGGGCGAGCGGAACACGCCGCCGCACTCCTTCGCGGCAGCCGCCGCCGTTAAGATCATGCCGCGGCACTCGGAGAGGGTGCGCTCGGTCAGAGAGTCGTAAAAGCTGCTCTCGATGTCCAAAATGTCGGGAGCGTCCTTGTTTTCGAGGTAGAGCAGGATGGCCTCGTACACGGAAATGCCCAATCTGCGCTTTTTGTGCAGGGCGAGCATGGGCGCTTTGAGGTCTTCGCGCAGCAGTTTCAAGCTGCGCGCCTTTTCTTCGAAGCCGCGCTCCTCCCCCTCGTTTTTCAGAGAGAGCGTATTTTCGAGGCGGCGCAGAACGTCCGCCTTGTCCGTCTTGTTGGAATGGATCTCGAGGCAGAATTCGCCGATGCCGATCCCGTCGAGCCGCTTTTTGACGACGTCGAGCGCCGCCTTCTTTTCGGCGACGAACAAAACGCGCCTGTTGTCCTCCACGGCGTTGGCGATGATGTTGGTAATGGTCTGGCTCTTGCCCGTGCCGGGCGGGCCGTGCAGAACAAAGCTCGCCCCCGTGCGCGAGAGCGCCACGGCGGAGTACTGCGAACTGTCGGCGGAGAGCGGGATGAGGGTATCCTGCGGGTCGCACTCGTCCTCGGAAGGCACGCTCACCTCCTGCCGCGCGAGCCGTTCCCCCATCAGCGCAGAGACGATCTTGTTGCCTTTCAGCGCGTCGAAGTGGTTGCGGATGTCGTTCCACATGAGATAGCGCTGGAAGGAGAAGGTGGCAAGATAGGCGTCCTTGCTCACGCCCCAGCCCTTCATGGGGGCGATCTCGGCGAGCACCATCGCAAGGATCTCGGAAATTTTGAGCGCGGAGACGTCGCCGCCCAGCCCGCGGATGTCGATGTTGAATTCCTGTTTGAGATATTCGAGAAGGGTGGAATTGACGAAGTACTCCCCGTCCGCTTCGACGGCGAAGTCCTCGTTCCCCTTCGCGCGCTTCATCGCCACGGGGACGAGCACGAGCGGGGCAAAGCGCGTCTTGTTGTCCTCCCGCGAGACGAACTTCAAAAAGCCCAATGCGAGATACAAGATCTTGGCGCCCGTCTCCTCGTCCGCTTCGCGGTTGCGCCGCACGAGGCGCAGCGCCGTCTCCGCCGTCGTCTTCGCGTCGGCAAAGGCGCGCAGGATGCCCTTTTTAAGTTCCAGCGAAAATAGCTCGGCAGAGAGCGCGGACTGCGTTTCGAAGAACGCCTCCTCGACGGGCGAGCCGCCCTTCAAACGCAGGCTCCCCTTTTCGGTGAGCTTTTCAAAGAGGAGGTCTGCATCCGCGCATTGCAGATGAAGGGCGCTGCGCCCCGTGAAGTTCAGAAGCGCGTTCTTGGTGGTGAGATCTAAAAGCCTTCTCTCCCACTGGCGGTTCTTGGTCTTCAAATTTTCCCCGCCCAGCTTATCGAATTCGGGCAGAGGCGCGGGGGCGGCGCTGTCCGTCATCTCCTCTTCACGGATGAGTTCGTACCCTTTCCCGCTCTTGCCGCGCAAAGGAAGGCTCCCCCGCCCGCCGATGCGGCAGCGCGCGATATCGACGAAGCATTCGAAGGCGCCCGCGGCGAGTTTGCGCTTAAAGTGCGCCTCGGAGGCGGTATAGGCGGCGTTCCCGCCCGCAAACAGATCTTCGACGTCGAAAAAGCAGAGGTTGTTGATGCCGTCCGAACAGTACTTTGCGACGATGTCGCCATCGTCGGTGACGGGATCGAGGAAGCAGCTGTCGTAAAGCCATGCGCCCACGCCCGCCTCGCTCCCGCCGAGGGCGAGCACGGGGTGCAGCCCCGCCGCTTCCAAGGCAGACGCCGCGAAGACGGCAAGCTCCAAGGCGTTCGCCTTCTTTCCGCGCAGAAGAGAGCCTTCGCGCACGGCGGAAAGCGGCTCGTTCAAGTCCGTCTCGCCGTCCTTTTCGATGTCCTCGCCGCGGAGGGCGGCAAACACGGCGGCAGCGGCGCGCCGCACGGCGTTTTTATCCGCGCCCGCATAGCCGTAAAATTCGGGGCTTTCCTTCCACTTTTTGAGGCGTTCGCCCGCCTCCTGAAGAATGCGCGCGCAGTCGGAGAGCTTGGGGCGCACGAACCCCGCGAGCCGTTCGGCGTTGCCCGAAAGCCCCTCCCACCAATCATAGGGGAGCACGGTGACGTTCATGCTCGTGCGGACGAGCTCTTTTTTGTTATAACTGAGGACGGCGACGACTTCCGCCTGCCGCAACTCTTCCCGCTGCGAGAGGAAGACGGGGCTGAAAACGCCCTCGGCGGTGAGCTCCACCGCGCTCTCGAAGGGAACTTCCGTCTCCTCTTCGAAGGGCACAAGCAGTTCTCCCCCCGTCACCGAGACGGAAAAGGGCGCGCTCTCTCCCGAAAGGTTTTTGATCTGCACATAGAGCGGCGTTTCGTAAAAGTAGTCGCTGTAGCCGACGAACTGCGGCAAGCGGAGCCCGACCGAAGCCGTCTCCTTTCCGATGCGCTTTTTGCTCTCTGCCATGGTTTCTCCTTATTCGCTGCTCCCTGCGGCCGCCAGACATGGAAAACTTTTCCTTCATTATACCATTTCCCGCCGCAAATTTCAACCCCTCATCTTGTTTTCAAAAAGAAAATCGGCAGGCATAATGCCTGCCGAATATTCCTGCAACTTGAATTGTCTCGCCAAAAGTCCGTGCTTTCAAAGGATGATCCCCAGCTCAAGGCGCACTTCTCCGCGAGAAATGTCTTCATTGGTATAGGAACAGGCGTCGAAACCGATGAACGAAAGCCCCTCCCGAAAATAAAAAGCGATGGCTCGCGTATTGCACGACTGCGTCTCCAGAACGAGCGCCCGCCGCCCTGTACGGAGCGTCTCCTCCTTAGCAAATGTGAGGAGCCGCTTTCCCAACCCGCGGCTTCGGCAGTCTTCTTTCACCCAAAGTTCCGTCACGCGCATACGGCCGTTCCATTCTTCGGGGCAGAGCTCGATGACCGCAATGAGCTTTTCTCCATGCAAAATACCATAGGCAGCCGCGCCCTCGAAATGGGGCGCATAGAGCCGATCGGGATGATCGTACCTTTCAGGCGTAAAGACGAGCGGTGATGACAGTGGACGCAACGCAAACTTTGCGCAAAACCCGTCCTCCGTGCGTCGCAGGGAAAGTGCGTAGTGCTCTGTTGCCGTATAAGAAGGCATAGGCAGGATATGTCCCGCCCAACGTTCCTTCTCGAGCAATACGATCTTTTCCTTCATCCTTTCCCTCCCGGTGTGATATTTATGCATGCTCCCTCAAATAAACGCGCCTTCGAAGTATTCGACGCCCTCTTCGGTGACGGAGGAAACGTCGAAGCGGCAGGGAACTTCCTCCCCCAGCCGCTCGCAGAGAAAGAGCGCCATCTTGCGGTAGCGCTCCCGCTTTTTGGCGTTCACCGCCTCGGAGGGCAGCCCGAAGGCGTCGGAAATGCGCGTCTTGACTTCGACGAGGCAGTAGGTATCGCCCTGTTTTGCGAGGATGTCCGCCTCGCCGAAGGGCGTGCGGAAATTGCGCTTCAAAATACGATAGCCGCGCTGTTTGAGATAAGAGACGGTCAGGTCCTCTCCCTTCCGTCCCAGAATTTTGTTACGAAGGTCCTGCGATGGATCGGGCATATGCCCACCTCCCGGATGGCGTTGATGTGCGCCGCCGTGCCGTAGCCCGCGTTGCGCTCGAAGGCGTACTCGGGGTAAGTTTTTGCATACTCTGCCATGAGCGCGTCGCGGTACACCTTTGCGAGGATGCTCGCCGCGCCGATGGAGCAGACGAGGGCGTCCCCCTTGACGATGCTTTTCTGCGGAAGAGCGATATCGAGCGTAAGATCGCCGTCCGAAAGAACGAGCGAGGGCTGCAAAGAGAGCCCTTCGACGGCGCCCTTCATCGCAAGGCGGGTCGCCTCGCGGATGTTGATACGATCGATGGTCTTTTCGTCCACTTCGAAGATGCTGTAAGAGAGGGCGTGCTCTTGGATGTAGGCGGCGAGCGCTTCGCGCTTTTTTGCGGAGAGCTTCTTGCTGTCGTTGACGCCCGTGAAGTCGACATCGAGCGGCAGGATGACCGCCGCCGCTACGACGGGCCCCGCCAAAGGCCCGCGCCCCACTTCGTCCACGCCCGCAACGAAGGGATAGCCCTCCGCCCCGAGCGCGCGTTCCATGTCAAGTTGATCCATTGCTTCTCTGCCGCCTCAGATAAGACCCGCGTTTTTGAGGTCTTCCATGCTGTCGAAGGTGATGCGCCCGAGCTTGCCCTTGCGAAAATCGTCGATGAGCGCCCGCTCTCCCCGCTCGTAGTCGTATTCATCCCCTTTCAGGAGGAAGCCGCGGCGGATGCACACCTTTTCGAGCATCTGAAGGGGGGAACCGCCCTCGATGCCGTAGCGCTCGAAAAGCGCCGCGTGCGCGAGAGAGGAAAGATCTTCCAAAAGGGCGAGGGCGATCTCGTCGAGCTCCAAAATGTCGTCGTTGACGCTGCCGATGTAGGCAAGCCTGCGGGCGAGCGTCTGATCGGCAAAGGATGGCGGCATGGTACCGGGGGTATCCATGAGGTCGAACGCCCCGCACTTGACCCACTGCTTGCTGCGCGTGACGCCCGCCTTATCGCCCGTGACGGCGCGCTTTGCGCCCGACAAGAGGTTGATGACCGTGCTCTTGCCCGTGTTCGGCACGCCCGCGACGAGGAAGCGCAGCGGTCGCGCCATGCCCTTTTCTTTGAGACGCTGCGCCTTTTCGGAAACGACGGCGTTCATCGCCGCCATGAGCGTGTTTTTGCCGCGCGGCGAGGTCGCGTCCAGCGGGCAGACGGCCTTCCCCGCCCCCTTGACGGCGGCAAGGAGAGCGTCGGCGCTGCCCAAGTCCCACTTGTTGAAGAGATACAGGACGGGGCGGGAGCCTGCGATCGCTTGAAGTTTTTGATTATATGTCGCGGCGGGGGCGCGCGCATCGAGCACGAACACCACCGCGTCGCACAGTTTTACGTTTTCCTCCATCATGCGCATGGCCTTTGCCATGTGCCCGGGGAACCATTGAATGGGCTTCATACGTTATTTCAGAAGGTCGGGGCGCATCTTGCGGGTGACCGCCTCCGCCTGCGCACGCCGCCATTTGTCGATCTCGGCGTGGTTGCCGCTTCGAAGCACCTCGGGCACGGTGAGGCCGCGGTACTCGACGGGGCGGGTATATTGAGGATATTCGAGAAGGTTTTCCGAAAAGCTCTCCTGCACCAGCGATTCGGGCGAGAGCACCCCCTCCACATAGCGGGCGACGCAGTCCACGACGACCATGGCAGGGAGCTCCCCGCCCGTCAGAACATAGTCGCCGATGCTGATCTCCTCGTCGATGAAGAGGTCGATGGCGCGCTGATCGACGCCCTCGTAGTGTCCACAGAGAAGGACGAGATGTTCCTCTTCGACGAGCTCGAAGACCTTCTCCTGACGAAAGGTCTTGCCCTTGGGCGAAAGATAGATGCGGCGCGCCTTATGGTCGGGGTCGACGGCTTCGATGGCGCTTCCGATGGGCTGCGCCATCATCACCATCCCCGCGCCGCCGCCGAAGGGATAGTCATCGCACTTTAGGTGCTTGTCTTCGGTGTAGTCGCGGATATCGACGATGTCAACGGTGAGCTTGCCGCTCTTCTGCGCCCTTCCCAGGATGCTTTGGGAGAGCGCCGTGAACATTTCGGGAAAAAGCGTTAAAATGGTGATCTTCATGATGATTGGTTATGATGAGATTTTGCGCCTTCCTTGGGAAAAACGAACCTTTGAAAAGGAGATGCAAGCAAGACGAGGAGCCCGCGCAAACGGCAAGGGAGCTTACTTAGAAGTAAGTGACCGCAGCCGTGCGTAAGGGCGACAAAGTATTGCGAAGCATATCCGTTTCAAAGGACGGCGACTTCGAAAAAGCGTTTTTTATCGACAACGATACGGCCGCCCTCGAGGTCGACTTCCTTCACGACGCCCGAAACGGCGGGGAAAAGGATGTCTTTGCCGTCCTTTTGGATGGTGTAGATGTCGCTCGCCGCCTGGCGGATGTCGGTGAGCGTTCCTAACTCCTCCCCCTCCTCGGTGACAACGGCAAGCCCCAAAAGATCGACGATGTAGTATCTCCCCTCTTCGGGTTCGGGAGCTTCGTCGCGGTCGAGCTCCAGATTTTTCCCGCGCAGAAGCTCTGCCGCGTTGCGGTCGGGCACGCCCGAAAGCCCCAGAAAGACCATGCCGTCCCCCACGCGCACCGAAAGGACGCGCCGCTTCTCGCCGTCCAGATAGAGGTTCTTGAACTCTTTGAAATCTTCGGGGGAATCGGTATAGGGCTTGACCTTGAGCTCGCCGCGGATGCCCTGCGGTTTTAAGATGGTGCCGACAATGAGATTTTCCCTCATGCATTGCCTCCTTCGAAGAGTTTCAAGGCGGCGGCGCGGATGTTCGCCTGCGTCACGTCTTTATCCTCATCGCTCTCGATGACGGCGATATGATCGCTCTCCCCGAATTCTTCGAACAGTTTCAGATAGCGTTCGCGGATGAGGCGCTGGCGCTCGAACGTTTCGTAGCGCTCCGTCTCCCCGCGGCGGGAAACGCGGCGGAAGCTGTCCTCCGTCGCAAGGTCGAGGAAGATGGTGAGATCGGGCCGCACGGCGCGCATCGCAGGCTCGTTGAGCGCATACACCCACTCGGGCGCGACCATGCCGCCGTTGTAGGCGAGCGACGAAAGATAAAACCTGTCGCAGAGCACGGTGACGCCGTCTTCGAGCTGCTTTAAGATGCCGTTGACGGAGTTGAAGATATGATCGAGGCGGTCCGCCGCAAAGAGCGCCGCCACTGTGTGTTCGTTGGTCTCGATCCTGCCCGTAAGACAGGAGCGCAGCATCGCGCCGAAGGGCGAATCGGTGGGTTCGCGCGTCGTATAGACGGGGATGCCCCGCTCTTTCAGAAACTTCCCGAGCTGTTTGAGCTGCGTGCTCTTGCCGCTTCCGTCCGCGCCTTCGAAGACGATGAATTTTCCTCTCTCGCTGTTCATATGCCCATTATAGCAAACGCCCGCGGGAAAGTCAACCGCGGGCGCATCGTTTATGCCGTTCAGTCCTTGTTGAGGGGGATGGGGCGCTTTGCCGCCGTGAAGATGACGCCGAGCGTCCCGGGGCCGCAGTGCGCGCCGATGACGGGACCGACGATCTGACGGACGATCTTGGCGTTCGGCCGCTTTTCGAGGACGAGATCGCGCAGCTTGTCGCCGTCTTCCTTGCAGTCCGCGTCCACGATATAGACGGGGATGCTCTCGTCGGTGAGTTCTTCGACGATCTTATTCGCAAGCGTGGAGATGGCTTTCTTTCTGCCGTTGAGCTTGCCGATGACGGAGAGCCCGCCCGTCTCGTTGAAGGTGAGCATGGGTTTGAGCCCCAGGAGCGTGCCGGCGACCGCCGCTACTCCTGAGCATCTGCCGCCGCGCTTCAAGTGCATGAGATCGTCCACCACGAAATAGACGGCAACGTGGTCGGTGTACTCTTTGAGGAAACTTAAGATCTCCTCGTCGGAAGCGCCCTTCTGCTTCAGAAGCGCCGCCTGCTCCGCCTGGATGCCCGCGCCCAGCGAAATGCTGTTGGTGTTGAACACCGTGCACTTGCGGTCGGGGAACTGCTCTTTCAGTTCGCGGAGGGCAAGCTCCAACGACTGGAAGGTGCCGCTCATCGCGTGCGAGAAGGAGACATAGAGAACGTCCTCCCCGCGCTCGAAATAGGGCGTTAAGATGCGCTTATAGTCCTCGGGGTTGAGCGCCTGCGTCTTGGGGATCTCGCCCGCACGCACCTTTTCATAGAAGCCCTTGAAGTCGGTCGCTTTGCCTAAGTCGTAAAAGTATTCTTCCCCGCCCACATAATAGGGCATGGAGATGTAGTCGAGCCCCAGCTCTTCGGCGCGCGTATGCCACAGCTCGCCGTTGGAATCAAAGATCAATACACTCATGTTATTCTCTTCCCGTAATGCAGATTGGAACACAAGTTCCTGCATTCATTGTACGCCCTTCGGGGAGAACTGTCAAGTGATTGGACAATTTTTGCCGTTTGTTGCACGCAAATTCTTATTGAAGCCAGCCGCGGAACGCCTTAAAGGCGGAAGGAAGGGCATATTTTTCGCCGATCTCGGCAGCGCTCTTCCAAGTATATTGAGGAAAATGCTCCTTTGCTTCCACGAGGCAGCCCGTCATGTGCCACTCGACGTGGGTGAAAATGTGGACCGCCTGTTTGGTTTTGAGCACTTTTCCGTACGCTTCGGGCGCATCTTCTGCAAAGGGGAACTGCCAGAGCCCCGCTAAGAGCCCGCCTTTTTTCCGCTTTTCGAGGGCGTACTCCCCTTCATAGCGCAATATGAGCACGGTGTGCTCCTCTGTTTTGCGCGCACGCTTGGGCGCGCGGACGGGATAGCGCTCCCATTCTCCATGAAGGCGGGCAAGGCAGAGCTCCCGCCACGGGCAGAGCAGGCACTGCGGCTCGCCGTTCGGCAGGCACACGAGCGCCCCGAGCTCCATGAGCGCCTGGCAGAACTCCCCCGCCTCTTTCGGATAGACCTCCTTCAGAAGCGCCGAAAATTTCTCCTTCGCGCCTGCCGAGTCGATGTTGGTCTCGTCGGCGAGCAGGCGGGTGAGGACGCGCAGGACGTTGCCGTCCACTGCGGGGCAGGGCATATCGTAGGCGATGGAACATATCGCCCCCGCCGTATAGTCGCCGACGCCGGGAAGCGCCCTCACGCCCGCGAAGTCTTTGGGGAAGCCCCCTTCCGCGATGAGCTTTGCCGCTTTATGGAGGTTGCGGGCGCGCGAATAGTAGCCGAGCCCTTCCCACGCTTTGAGCACTTCCTCCTCGTCCGCCGCGGCGAGCGCCTCCGCCGTCGGGAAGCGCTGCAAAAAGCGGACGTAATAGTCCTTGACCGCCTCGACGCGCGTCTGCTGGAGCATGATCTCGGAGACCCACACTTTGTACGGATCGTGCGTGCCCCGCCAGGGAAGCGTGCGTTTGCAAACGCGGTACCACTCCAGAAGGAGAGGCACCGCGCACTGTAAGAGAGAAAGTTGTTCCATTCCTTAAAAGAGTCCGACGATCTTACCGTCTTCGGTGACGTCGATGTTTTCCGCCGCGGGGACTTTGGGAAGCCCGGGCATCGTCAAGATATTGCCCGTGAGAGCGACGAGGAACCCCGCGCCCGCCGACACTTTAACGGTGCGCACGGTGACGGTGAAGCCTTCGGGCGCGCCGAGCTTTTTCGCGTCGTCCGAGAAGGAATACTGCGTCTTCGCCATGCAGACGGGGAGCTGACCGAAGCCGAGCTCCGAAAGCCGCGCGATCTCCTCTTTCGCCTCGGGCGTGTATGCAACGTCCTTGCCGCCGTAGATGCGCGTGACGATGCGCTCGATCTTTTCCTTGACGGGCGCCTTCTCGTCGTAGCAGAAGCGGAAGGCGTTCTCCTCTTCGCACAGGCGGACGACTTCGCGGGCGAGCTCTTCGCCCCCTTCGCCGCCCTTCGCCCACACGTCGGAGAGGACGGTGTTGACGCCGAGCTCCCTGCATTTTCGGATGACGAGCGCGATCTCCGCGTCCGTATCGGTGGGGAACCGGTTGACGGCGACGACCGCGGGCAGACCGTAAACATTCCTGATATTGCTCACATGGCGCAGAAGGTTGGGAAGCCCTTGTTCGAGTGCCTGCAGATTTTCCTCTTTGAGCTCCTCTTTCAGAAGCCCGCCGTGCATTTTCAGGGCGCGCACCGTGGCGACGATGACGACTGCGGAAGGCTTGAGCCCCGCCGCGCGGCACTTGATGTCGAGGAACTTTTCCGCGCCGAGGTCGGCACCGAAGCCCGCCTCGGTGATGACGTAATCGGCAAGCTTCAACGCCGTCTTCGTGGCGATGACCGAGTTGCAGCCGTGGGCGATGTTGGCGAACGGCCCGCCGTGAACGAGCGCGGGCGTGCCTTCGAGCGTCTGCACGAGGTTGGGCTTCAAGGCATCCTTCAGAAGCGCCGTCATGGCGCCCGCCGCCTTGAGATCGCCCGCCGTCACGGGAGCGCCCTCATAGGTATAGCCCACGACGATGCGCGAAAGCCGCGCCTTCAAGTCGCTCAACGAGGAAGCAAGGCACAAGATCGCCATCACTTCGCTTGCGACGGTGATATCGAACCCGTCCTTGCGGGGGACGCCGTTCTTGCCGCCGCCGAGGCCGTCTTCGATGTTGCGAAGCTGGCGGTCGTTCATATCCACGCAGCGGCGGAGAACGATCTTCTCGGGATCGATATGGAGCGCGTTGCCCTGGAAGATGTGGTTGTCCAGCATGGCGCAAAGAAGGTTGTTCGCCGCGCCGATGGCGTGGAAATCGCCCGTGAAGTGCAGGTTGATGTCCTCCATCGGCACGACCTGGGCATATCCGCCGCCCGCCGCGCCGCCCTTGATGCCGAACACGGGCCCTAAGGAAGGCTCGCGCAGCGCCACGACGACGTTTTTTTGGAGGCGCTTCATGCCGTCTGCCAAGCCGATGGTGGTCGTCGTCTTGCCCTCGCCCGCGGGCGTGGGCGTGATGGCGGTGACGAGGACGAGCTTGCCGTCCTTTTTCTCCCTCTTCATCACCGAAAGGCCGATCTTCGCCTTATACTTGCCGTAATATTCGATGTCGTCCTCCCCAAGCCCCGCGCGCGCCGCGATCTTGGAAATATGCTCTAACTTCGCTTCCTGTGCGATCTCGATATCCGTCTTCATCTCATCCCTCACCCGTAATTTTTATCCTTTGAAGTACTTCACGGCGCTCTCGAAGAGCTTCATGTCGTACTCGCCCGCAACGTTCTGATAGAGCCCGAAGCCCTTGCGCTCGGAATGGCCCATCTTGCCGAACACCCTGCCGTCGGGTGAGAGGATGCCCTCGATCGCCTCGGCGCTGCCGTTGGGGTTGAAGCGGATGTCCATCGTGGGCGTGTCCGCAAGGTCGACGTACTGCGTCATGATCTGCCCGTTTGCGGCGAGCTTTTGGATGAGCGCATCGCTCGCGACGAACTTGCCCTCGCCGTGCGAGATAGGCACGCTGAACACATCCCCCGCCTTGACGCCCGAAAGCCAGGGCGACTTTGCGGAAGCGACCCTGACGCGCACGATGCGCGACTGATGGCGGCCGATGTCGTTATAGGTGAGCGTGGGGCAGGTCTCGTCCGTTTCGACGATCTTGCCGAAGGGCACGAGCCCGAGCTTGATGAGCGCCTGGAAGCCGTTGCAGATGCCGCCCATGAGCCCGTCGCGGCGATTAAGGAGCGCCGTCACCTGCTCTTTCACTTCCTCGTTGCGGAAGAAGGCGGTGATGAACTTGCCCGAACCGTCGGGCTCGTCGCCGCCCGAGAAGCCGCCCGGGATAAAGACGATATTGGCTTCCTTGATGCGGGAAGCGAACGCTTCGACGGAGCGCGCGACTTCCTCCGCCGTGTTGTTGCGGATGACGAAGATCTCGGGCTTTGCCCCTGCGTCCGCAAACGCCTTGGCGGTATCGTACTCGCAGTTGGTGCCGGGGAAGACGGGGATGAGCACTTTGGGGCTTGCCGTCTTCACGGCAGGCGCGAGGCTGCTCCGCTCTTTGCAGGTGAACGTCTTTGCCGTTCCCTCCGTCTTGAGATTGCAGGAATACACCGATTCGAGCTTGTTTTCGTAAATTTCCTGCAGTTCTTCGAGGGAAAGCGACTCCTCTCCCATCGAAATACTCTCCTCTTTTACCGTCTCGCCGAGGAGGATGCCGGACTTTTCGTCTTCCGTAAGCTCCAGAAGGAAGGCGCCGTAGTGATAGCCAAAGAGCGTCTTTAAATCGGTCTTTTCAAAGCGGAAGCCGATGCGGTTGCCGAGCGCCATTTTGAGCACCGCTTCCGCGACGCCGCCGAAGCCGGGCGTATAGCAGGAGACCGCCTTGCCCGAACGGAGCAGCTTCGTGACGAGCGCGAAATTCTTCAAAAGCGAGGAAGGCACGGGCAGCCCGTTCTCATACTCGGGCACGAGGAGCACCGCCTTGTGCCCCGCCGCCTTGAATTCGGGGGAGACGACCTCCCCCACCTTGCCCGTCGTCACCGCGAAGGAGACAAGCGTGGGCGGAACGTCGATGTGTTCGAAGGTGCCGCTCATGGAGTCCTTGCCGCCGATGGCGGCGACGCCGAGATCGAGCTGCGCCTTGAACGCGCCGAGGAGCGCCGAAAGCGGCTGGCCCCAGCGCTTGGGGTCGTGCCCGGGCTTTAAGAAATACTCCTGGAAGGAGAGATAGACGTCTTCAAAGCTTGCGCCCGCCGCGATGAGCTTGCAAACGCTCTCGACGACGGCAAGATAGGCGCCGTGATAGGGGCTTTGTTCGGTCACATAGGGGTTGCCGCCCCACGCCATGTAGGAGACGGTGTCCGTATGCCCCTTCTCCGCCGAGATGAGGTGCACCATCGCCTGAGGCGGGGTCATCTGATATTTGCCGCCGAAGGGCATAAGGACGGTCCCTGCGCCGATGGTGGAATCGAAGCGTTCGGAAAGCCCGCGCTTGGAGCAGACGTTGAGATCGCCCGCAAGCGCCTTCATCCCTTCCGCAAAGTCCTGAGGTACAGGGCGTTCGTAGTCTTTGCAGCCCTGCGCCGCCACCGTGATGTGCTTTTCCGCACCGTTGGAATTTAAAAACTCGCGCGAAACGTCGACGATGGTCTTGCCGTTCCACGTCATCACGAGGCGGGGCTCTTTTGTCACTTTGGCAACGACGGTCGCCTCGAGATTTTCTTTGCCCGCGAGCTCGATGAAGCGCTCCGCCTTGTCCGCTTCGACGACGACCGCCATGCGCTCCTGCGATTCGGAGATGGCAAGTTCGGTGCCGTCGAGGCCGTCGTACTTCTTGGGCACGGCGTTGAGGTCGATCGTAAGACCGTCGGCAAGCTCGCCGATGGCGACGGACACGCCGCCCGCGCCGAAGTCGTTGCAGCGCTTGATGAGCAGCATCGCCTCCTTGTTGCGGAAGAGGCGCTGGAGCTTGCGCTCTTCGGGCGCGTTGCCCTTCTGCACTTCCGCGCCGCAGTGGGTGAGCGATTCGAGCGTGTGCGACTTACTGGAGCCCGTCGCGCCGCCGCAGCCGTCGCGGCCCGTCCTGCCGCCGAGGAGGATGACAAGATCGCCCGGCGACGGCACTTCGCGCCGCACGTTCTCCGCGGGCGTCGCCGCGATGACCGCACCGATCTCGAGGCGCTTTGCGACATACCCGCTGTGATAGAGTTCATCGACCTGCCCCGTCGCAAGGCCGATCTGGTTGCCGTAGGAAGAATAGCCCGCCGCAGCCGTCGTGACGATCTTGCGCTGCGGGAGCTTGCCCTTCATCGTATCGCGGACGGGGACGAGAGGATCGCCCGCGCCCGTCACGCGCATGGCGGCATAGACGTAGCTGCGGCCCGAGAGCGGATCGCGGATGGCGCCGCCGATGCAGGTCGCCGCGCCGCCGAAGGGCTCGATCTCCGTCGGGTGATTGTGCGTCTCGTTCTTGAAAAGGAGCAGCCAGTCCTCCGCCTTGCCGTCGATATCCACCTTGATCTTGACGGTGCAGGCGTTGATCTCCTCCGATTCGTCGAGCTTTTCGAGCATCCCGCGCTTTTTCAAGACTTTCGCGGCGAGCGTGCCGATGTCCATCAGGTTGACAGGCTTGGTGCGGTCCAACTCCCTGCGCGCCGCAAGATACTCCTCGTAGGCGGACTGCAGCAAAGGATCGTCGAAGGTGACGCCGTCCACCGTCGTCAAAAAGGTGGTGTGGCGGCAGTGATCCGACCAATAGGTGTCGATCATGCGGATCTCCGTGAGGGTGGGATCGCGCCCTTCTTTGCGGAAATAGTCGCGGCAGAAACGGATGTCGTCCTCGTCCATCGCGAGGGCGTACTTTTCAACAAAGGCACGAAGCGCCTCCCCTTCCATCTGCAAAAAGCCGTGGAGCGTCTCCACTTCGGAGGGAACGGGGTGCGCGATGTGCAGCGTTTCGGGGAGAGCGAGGCTCGCCTCGCGGCTCTCCACGGGGTTGATGACGTACTTTTTGAGGGCGGAAAGCGCCTCTTCGGTGACGTTCCCGTACACCGCATAGAGCTTTGCCGTGCGCACGAGGGGGCGCTTGCCCTTGGAGACGAGCTGGATGCACTGCGCCGCCGAATCGGCGCGCTGATCGAACTGCCCGGGAAGATATTCCACCGCGAACACCTTGGCGCCCGAAAGTTCGAGCTTTTCCGTCGCCCTGTCCATCTGCGGCTCGGAAAACACCGTCTTCACGCAGGCGTCGAAGAGCGATTTTTCAATATCCTCCGCGTCGTAACGGTTGATGATGCGGATGCGCTCGATGCCCGAAAGCTCCAGAAGCTCTCTTGCGTCCGAAAGGAGGCTCTTCGCCTCGTGGTCGAACCCGTCCTTCTTTTCCACGTAGATCCTGTAAACCATGTATCTTCTCCGATCAGTTTTTGAGGGCGGCAAGCGCGCGCTTGCCGATATCGTGTCTCATATAAGCGTTTTGGAAGGAGATGCGCCCCGCAAGCGCGTAAGCCGCCTCGACGGCGCGCGGCAGATCTTCCGCCGTCGCCACCGCGCCGAGCACTCTCCCGCCCGAGGTCACGAGCTTTTCGCCCTGCTTCTTGGCGCCCGCAATGTAGATGTCCTCATTGGGGCCCGTTTCGGGCAGCGTGATCTCAAAGCCCGTCTCGTACTTCTGAGGATAGCCCTCGGAAGCAAGCACGACGCAGCAGGCGGCGCCGTCACGGAAGCGCACCATGTCCTCGCGGAGCGTCCCCCCGCGCACGGCGAGCATGATCTCCAAAAGATCGCTCGTGAGAAGGGGCAGCACGACCTGCGTTTCGGGATCGCCGAAGCGGCAGTTGTATTCGATGACCTTGGGGCCCTCTTTCGTGAGCATGAGCCCGAAATAGAGGCAGCCCTTGAAGGTGCGCCCTTCCGCCTTCATCGCGCGGATGGTGGGCAGGAAAATTTGTTCCATGCACTCTTTTGCAACTTCTTCCGTGTAATAGGGATTGGGCGCGACGGTACCCATGCCGCCCGTGTTGAGCCCTTCGTCGCCGTCTTTTGCGCGCTTATGATCCATCGACGAGAGCATGGGAACGACGATGTTGCCGTCCGTGAAGGAGAGGACGGAAACTTCGGGACCCGTCAAAAATTCCTCGACGAGGATGCGGCTGCCGCTCGCGCCGAAGACGTGATCGACCATCATGTTTTTGACGGCGGCTTCCGCTTCTTCAAAGTTCTGTGCGATGACGACGCCCTTGCCGAGCGCCAGCCCGTCCGCCTTGATGACGGCGGGATAGGGCGCGTTCTTCAGATATGCGACGGCTGCCTCGGGCTCGGAGAACGTTTCGCTCTTTGCCGTGGGGATGCCGTATTTTTTCATGAGTTCTTTGGAAAAGACCTTGCTGCCTTCGATGACGGCGGCGTCTTTGGTGGGACCGAAGCAGGGGATGCCCGCCGCTTCCAGCGCATCGACGCAGCCCAAAACGAGCGGATCGTCGGGCGTGACGACGGCGAAATCCACCTTCCTTTCGCGGGCGAAGCGGACGATGCCTTCGATGTCCGTCGCCTTGACGGGGAAGCATTCCGCATCCTCCGCGATGCCCCCGTTGCCGGGCAGGGCGTAGATCTTGCCCGAGCGTCTGCTCTTATTGAGCGCTTTGATGACGGCGTGCTCTCTGCCGCCGCCTCCTACGACTAAAATATCCATAAAATTCCTCTTTTATAAAATGCTAACGCGCAAACCCGCAAAATAGCGGGTCTGCGCCGTGTATTGTATCTTTTTTCAGTGATGGAAGAGACGCATCCCCGTGAACGCCATCACCATGTTGTGGTTGTCCGCCGCCTCGATGACGAGGTCGTCGCGCACCGAGCCGCCCGGCTCCGCCACATAGGTGACGCCGCTCTTATATGCCCGCTCGATGTTGTCGGAGAAGGGGAAGAAGGCGTCGCTGCCCAAAGAAACGCCCGAGATGGTCGAAAGGTACGCGCGCTGCTCCTCCTTCGTGAAGGGCTCGGGGCGCACTTTGAAGCACTTCTGCCATGCGCCTTCCGCGAGCACGTCGTCCGCATCCTCGGAAAGATAGAGATCGATGATGTTGTTCATTTCGGGTCTGCCCACGCCCTCGGCAAATTGCAAGGAAAGCACCTTTTCGTGCTGGCGCAAGTGCCAGAGATCTGCCTTCTGCGCCGCAAGGCGCGTGCAGTGGATGCGCGACTGCTGCCCCGCGCCCACGCCGATCGCCTGCCCGTCCGCCGCGAAGCACACGGAATTGCTCTGCGTGTATTTGAGCGTGATGAGCGAGATGATGAGGTCGATCGCCTTGTCTTCGGGGAGCTCCTTATTCTTGGTGACGATGTTGGAAAGCAGCGCCCTGTCGATCTTGAAGTTGTTGCGGCCCTGTTCGAAGGTGACGCCGAACACCTGCTTACGCTCGATCTCTTCGGGCACATAGTCTTTCTCGATCTTAACGATGTTATAGCCGCCCTTGCGCTTATCCTTCAAAATTTCCAGCGCCTTCGGGGTATAACCGGGGGCGATGATGCCGTCGGAAACTTCACGCTTTACGATGTTTGCCGTCACTTCGTCGCACTCGTCGGAAAGGGCGATCCAATCGCCGAAGGAAGACATACGGTCGGTGCCGCGCGCACGCGCATAGGCACAGGCGAGCGGAGAATCGTCAAGACCCTCGATGTCGTCGACAAAGCAGCTCTTTTTGAGCGCATCGGAAAGAGGCTTCCCAACCGCCGCGGACGTCGGAGAGACGTGCTTGAAGCTCGTCGCCGCAGCCATGCCCGTGTTTTCTTTGATCTCCTTGACGAGCTGCCAGGAGTTGAAAGCGTCCAGAAAGTTGATGTACCCGGGCCGCCCGTTCAGGATCTCAACGGGGAGATCGGCGCCGTTCGCCATGAAGATGCGCGCGGGCTTCTGGTTGGGGTTGCAGCCGTATTTTAAGGAAAATTCGTTCATGCGTTCACCTCTTTGGTAAATCTGTTGATCATAACGCTCTCATACGCACCCGTCGCGAGGTCGTAGGCGCGGCAGCAGAGCGAGATCTTGTTGTTTTTATCGAGGTTTTCCCAGATCTCCCCGGCAAAGGCGTTGAGATCGTTCGGGATGAAGACGCGCTCGGGCTCGCCCGTGAAGGTGGGCAGCGGGTCGCCGTCCGTCTCGTAGGTGTGGATGAAATGCCCGATGCCGTTCAGGGGCTCGTAGTCGAAGGTATAGCGGTTGCAGGCAGAGCCCTTTTCGTCTGCGCTCTTTAAGATAGAGAGGGAGTACTTGAAGTCCTTGAGATCGAAGATACCGCTGATGCGGGGGGTGTAGTTGGGCGCGTCGGGCTCGAAGCAGCGGCTCTTCAAAGCATGGCGGAAGCACTTGCCGTTTTTGAGCGCCTCTTCGATGGTATCCGTCTGGTCGCCGTTGGTGACGACGACCTTGTCCCCCACCCGCTTCACGGGGGAGTAGATGATGAGGGAAGGATCTTTCACCTTGCTCTCGTCATAGGGATAGATGGTGACTTCTTCGCCCTGTTCGACGAACACGCGGTTGCGGCTGTTCTCGCTCCTGCCCATGATGAAATAGGCAAAGACCGCCTTTTTGCCGTCTTCGGACTTGCCGATGACAATGCCGCGCCCCACATAGGGGTTGCCGAAAAGCGCTTCTTTCATGGTTTTGACTGCGTAACTCATATCTCTCCTCCGGATGTGATATTCAAATAGACCCTTTCGGATAACTTCGGGTAATCTCTAAAAAGCAGATGCGAGCAAGACGAGGAGCGCGAGGAAAACTTGAGGGAGCTTACAGGGATCCCGCAAAGATTTTGCGAAGCAAAAGATTTGTGGGAAGAGGAGGAGCAGGCGTTATAGGCGCGGCGTTTGCCGATAGGCGGACGCCCGCAAAATCCGCCTTGCTCCGACGAGTAAGCGACCGAAAGTTGCCGCAGCGCGACAAAGTATTGCGACGCAGATGTTTTTTACGCCCGAGATAACTGTTTGCACACAAGCTCGACTGCTTCGGGAAGGATCACCCACTCCGCCTCGCGCATGACGCGCTTTTGCAGCGACTCGGGGGTATCGCCCTCCTTGACCTCGACGGCGCGCTGCAGGATGATGGGACCGCCGTCGCACTCTTCGGTGACGAAATGCACGGTCGCGCCCGTCACTTTGACGCCGCGGGCGAGCACCGCCTCGTGGACGTGCAGCCCGTAGTAGCCCTTCCCGCAGAAGCTGGGGATGAGCGAGGGATGCACGTTGATGATGCGCCCCTCATAGGCACGGGTGAAGCGCTCGCTCAAAATGGACATAAAGCCCGCGAAGACGACAAAGCCGATCTCCTTTTCGCGCAGGATCCCGAGGATGCGCTCCTCGCGTTCCCTGCGGTCGGGCACTTCGTGTACGTCGACGACGGCGCTCTCCACGCCGTTGCGCATGGCGCGCGTCAGAACGTAGGCGTCCTTATGATCGGAAATGAGCAGGACGACTTCCCCGTGTTCGATCATGCCCGCCTGCTGAGCGCTCAGAATGGCCTGAAAGTTGGTGCCGCCGCCCGAACAGAGCACGGCGATGCGCACCTTGTTCATACGAGGAGCACCCCGTCTTCGCTTTCAACGATGGTGCCGAGGATGTACGCATCCTCGCCGTTTGCCCTGAAGAGCTCTACGGCGCGGTCTGCATCCTCTTTCGCGACGACGACGCTCATGCCCACGCCCATATTAAAGGTGTTGAACATGTCGTGTTCGGAGATATTGCCCCTCTTTTGGATGAGCGAGAAGATGGGAGGCACCCTGACGGCGCTCTTTTCGATCTTCACGCCCAGCCCCTTGGGGATGGAACGGGGCATATTCTCGTAGAAGCCGCCGCCCGTGATGTGCGAGATGCCCTTGATTTGCACTTCCTTCATGACGGCAAGGACGGGCTTCACATAGATGCGGGTGGGAGCAAGCAGCGTCTCCCCGAGGGAAGCGCCGTGAAGCTCTTCGACGGGGGCTTTGAGGTCGCAGTGCTCGACGTCGAACACCTTGCGCACGAGGGAAAACCCGTTGCTGTGCACGCCCGAAGAGGGCAGCGCGATCATCACGTCGCCCGCCTGCATCTTGGAATTGTCGATGACCTTGCTCTTATCGACGATGCCGACGGAAAAGCCCGCAAGGTCGTAATCGTCCTCCGCCATCGTGCCGGGGTGCTCGGCGGTCTCGCCGCCGACGAGCGCGCAGCCCACCTGCACGCAGCCTTCGGCGACGCCGCCGACGATCTCGGCGATGCGCTCGGGTACGTTCCTGCCGCAGGCGATGTAATCGAGAAAGAGAAGGGGCTTTGCGCCGCAGCAGATGATGTCGTTGACACACATGGCGACGCAGTCGATGCCGATCGTATCGTGCTTATCGAGAAGCTGGGCGATGCGGAGCTTGGTGCCGACGCCGTCCGTGCCCGAAACGAGCACGGGCTCCTTCATCCCCGTCATATCGAGCGGGAAGAGGCCGCCGAAGCCGCCGATATCCGCCTTGCCGTCGGGCATGGTGCGCGCGACGTGCTTCTTCATGAGCTCCACCGCGCGGTAGCCCGCGGTGATGTCGACGCCCGCCTCCTTATAGCTCTCCGAAAAACTCTTTTCCATGGTGCTCCTTTATGCGTTCTTTTGGAACTTGGGGTTGTCGCTGATGGGCCGCTCGAAGCGGTTCTTGTCCGTCTCGCGGGGCTCCTCGGTGGGATAGACGCCGTCGAAGCATGCCATGCAGAACTCCGTGCCGTCCGTGCCCGCGATGCGCTTGGCGTGCTCGAGGCTCAGATATCCCACGGAATCGGCGCCGATGATGGAAGCGATCTCCTCCGTCGTGTGGTGGCAGGCAATGAGGTTATCGCGCGAGGCGATGTCCGTGCCGTAGTAGCAGGGGTTGAGGAACTTGGGCGCGGAGGAGAGGAAATGCACTTCCGTCGCGCCCGCGTCGCGCAGCTGCTTGACGATGGGGATGGAGGTCGTGCCGCGGACGATGCTGTCGTCCACGAGGATGACGCGCTTGCCCTTCACTTCGGAAGCGATGACGTTGAGCTTGATGCGCACCCTGTCTTCCCGCATCTTCTGATCGGGGGCGATGAACGTCCTGCCGATGTACTTGTTCTTCAAAAAGCCGATGCCGTACGGGATGCCCGAAGCCTGCGCATAGCCCATGGCGGCGTCGAGGCCGGAATCGGGCACGCCGACGACGACGTCCGCCTCGATGGGATATTCCTCTGCAAGGAACCTGCCCGCCTGCAGACGCGCGTCGTGCACATAGCAGCCGTCGATCTCGGAATCGGGGCGGGCGGTATAGAAGTACTCAAAGACGCAGAACGCCTTCTTCTGCCCGCAGTAATCGCGGAAGCTCTTGACGCCGTCCTTGGTGAAGACGACCATCTCCCCGGGCTCCACTTCGCGGATCTTATGCCCGCCGACGGCGCTGATGGCGCACGATTCGGAAGCGATGAGCCAGCTTCCGTCGTCGCGTTTGCCGTAGCAGAGCGGCCTGAAGCCCTGCGGATCGCGCGCGGCGATGAGCTTACTGGGCGACATGACGACGAGGGAATATGCGCCCTTGATGCGCCCCATCGCGGCGAGCACCGCCTCTTCGATGGAGCGGGTGCGCACGCGCTCTTTCGTGATGATATAGGAGATGACCTCGGTATCGGAAGTCGTGTGGAAGATGCTGCCCTCCGTCTCGAGCTCCGTCCTCAGCTCATAGGAGTTGATGAGGTTGCCGTTGTGGGCGAGCGCCATGTTGCCCTTTAAGTGGTTGACGACGATGGGCTGCGCGTTCTCCCTGCCGCCCGTGCCCGTCGTACCGTAACGCACGTGACCGATCGCCATGTTGCCTTCGCCCAGCTTTTCAAGCGTCTCGTGCGAGAAGACGTCGTTGACGAGTCCCACGTCCTTGTGGGTCTTGAAGACGCCGTCGTCGTTGACGACGATGCCCGCCGACTCCTGCCCGCGGTGCTGCAGGGCAAAGAGCGCATAGTATGCGGTCGAGGCGACCGCCTGCTTTTCGGGGGCAAAGATGCCGAATACGCCGCACTCTTCGTGAATGTGTCCCGTCATATCACTCCCCCATCAGGCGCTTGAAGACTTCCTTGTAGGCATCCTCGACCCCGCCCATGTCGCGGCGGAAACGGTCTTTGTCCAGCTTCTCGTTGGTCTTGATATCCCAGAGGCGGCAGGTGTCGGGGGAAATTTCGTCCGCGAGCACGATGGAGCCGTCGGGAAGGCGGCCGAACTCGAGCTTGAAGTCGACGAGGCGGATGCCCAGCGTCTTGAAATACTCGGAGAGCACTTCGTTGACCTTGAAGGCATACTTCTTGATGGTCTCGATCTCTTCCTTCGTCGCAAGCTTCAGAGCGAGCGCGTGATAGGAGTTGAGCAGAGGATCGCCGAGCTCGTCGTTCTTGTACGAGAACTCGATGGTGGGTTCGTCGAAGACGATGCCCTCTTCGACGCCGTAGTGCTTTGCAAAGGAGCCTGCGGACACGTTGCGGATGATGACTTCGAGAGGCACGATCGCGACCTTCTTGACGAGGGTATCGCGGTCGGAGAGCTCTTCCACGAAGTGGGTAGGTACGCCGCTCTTTTCAAGCAGCTGCATCATGAGGTTGGACATGCGGTTGTTGACGACGCCCTTGCCTGCGATGGTACCCTTCTTGAGCCCGTTGAACGCCGTCGCGTCGTCCTTATAAGAGACGATGCAAAGAGCGGGATCTTCGGTCGCGAACACCTTCTTCGCCTTGCCTTCATAGAGCTGAACGGTCTTTTCCATAGTAATATATCTCCTAAAAAATGATATCGTGTGTGGGGGCGCGCCGCGATGTTTCGCCGCGCGGTGAAGGGCAACTGCCCGAAGTTATAAGTGGTATTTCGCCTCGATCTCGGCGTTCTTTGCAAGCACTTTTTCGGCGGCAGCCTTTCTTGTCGCGGCGAGCTTTTCGCGGAGCGCCTCGTCGGAGACTGCCAGAATTTCCACGGCAAGGAGCGCCGCGTTCTGCGCGCCGTCGATGGCGACCGTCGCCACGGGGATGCCCGAGGGCATCTGCACGGTGGAAAGGAGAGCGTCGAGCCCGTCGAGCGTGGAGCTCTTGACGGGGATGCCGATGACGGGCAGCACGGTGTTTGCGGCAAGCGCGCCCGCAAGGTGCGCCGCCTTCCCCGCCGCCGCGATGATGGCGCCGAAGCCGTTTTCTGCCGCCTTCGAGGAGAACGCCTTGGCTTCCTCGGGGGTGCGGTGCGCGGAATAGACGTGTACTTCGAAGGGAACGCCGTATTCACGGAACACGGAGAACGCCTTCTCTACGACGGGGAGATCGCTGTCGCTCCCCATGATGACTGCAACTTTCTTCATGAGACTACACTCCTTTTTGTAAACTTCCCGGCATGCCCGCCGCGAAAAAAATTGACAAGGGGCAATCCTATCCTCATGGATAGAATTGCCCCCGGGCTTTCATTGGTACTTACGTTTGCTGCCGCGGAAGCAATCGCCCCGCAAGGAAACATAAAAGACGTTTTTCATAGCGCCATTATATCAAGTTCCTTTGTGTAAGTCAAGCGTTCCGCGCGGAAATTCTTTGCCATTCCGTGTGAAATGCGCATGAAATTTTCTATCATGTTGAGCGCTTCCCGAAGCACCAGCCAACTGCCTTGCACAAAAACAGTCCTGCCGCCTCAATGAGTTTGTCCATTCATATGTTGCAGGCAAAAAAGACTTTCTATTTCCTTTCAGAGATGGGAACGGCTCATCATAACAAACGATCGGCTGCGGTTTGACAACTTCCATCATTCGGTCATAACCGAACAGTTTATCCCCCTATTTACATGTAACGAGGACCCTGCACTTCATCCCGGATATCTTTCAACAGGTTTCCGTCAATACTTGCAGACTTATAAAACTCATCCTTCGTCGAAAACGACCATGCCTGCACTTCATTATAAAAGAGTACCGAATAATCATTGCTTCCGGCAAAGCCCCCGCCCCCTTACGGTCATCCCCGAAAAACGATAAATAAGCAAAACACCTGTTGACGTCCGGACACAGATCCAACTTCAACAGGTGTTATACATGTGATTTGTGAACGAAAAGGCTACACGCATCAGTCTTTATATTGCCTATATAATATCAAATTGCACCGCAAAAA
>CALWCE010000006.1 GCA_944376295.1 uncultured Clostridia bacterium | reverse complement strand
CCTGAGAATGCGCTCCATTCTTCCGCGCGGCACGACGCTTTCAAGGCGCAGCCGCCGAACATCCTCTTCTCTGCGCCTCGTCGGAGCAAGGCATATTTCGCAGGCATCCGCCAGAAGGCGAACGCCGCGCTTTTTCAGCCTGTCTTTCTCGCGCGGTAGAACCCGCGCTCGGTCAAAAAATGCCCCGGAAAATGGTGCATTTTTAAGTTCACAAGCAGCAAAAAGCCCACCGGGCTCTTTGCAAGAAAGTGCTTGTTCACCCTCTTCCCGCAAACCTCTTGCTTCGCAAGATCTTTGCAGGAGCCCTGTCCGCCCTCGGCGGGCTTTTTTCGTGGCGCAGGGAAGAGCCTTGAAGAAACTCCACGAGGTTCGCGCGAGGCGAAGCCGAAGCCATCGAGCCTCTTACAAGAGTCAGACTGCATCCGAGCCCATAGAGGCGAAGATATTCCTCTTCTCTGCGCCTCGTCGGAGCAAGGCGCATTTCGCGGGCATCCGCCGGAAGGCGAACGCCGCGCTTTTTCAGCCTGTCTTTCTCGCGCGGTAGAACCCGCGCTCGGTCAAAAAATGCCCCGGAAAATGGTGCATTTTTAAGTTCACAAGCAGCAAAAAGCCCACCGGGCTCTTTGCAAGAAAGTGCTTGTTCACCCTCTTCCCGCAAACCTCTTGCTCCGCAAGATCTTTGCAGGAGCCCTGTCCGCCCTCGACGGGCTTTTTTCGTGGCGCGGGGAAGAGATTTGAAGAAACTCCGTGAGGTTCGCACAAGACCGAAGGCGTTCTCACGGCGCCTTGATAGAAACGGTGCGCGTTGCGATATGCCCGGTAAACGCTTTGTCGTGCTCGACGAAGAGCATGGTCGGCTGAAATGCTTCGATGAGCTCTTCGATCTGAATGCGCGAGAGAAGGTCGATGAAGTTGAGCGGTTCATCCCAGATATAGAGGTGCGCCCGTTCACAAAGGCTCCCCGCGAGCAGCACTTTCTTCTTCTGCCCGTCCGAAAGCGAGGAGAGCTCGGCTTCGAGATGCTCGTCCCTTAGCCCCATCTTGTGCAGGATGGCAAACAGGAGGCTTTTGTCGATGCCCTTCTCCGCCGCAAACGCATGGAGCGAGCCCTTGAGGTGCGCGATCCCCTGCGGCACATAGGAGATGATGAGCCCCGAGCCCTTCTCAACCCTCCCCGTGTGGGCGATGTCCTCTCCGCACAAAAGCTTCAGAATGCTGCTCTTGCCGCAGCCGTTTCTGCCTTCGAGGGCGATGCGCTCCCCCCGTCCGACGGAAAAAGAGAGCGGCGCGCACACGGCGCGCTCCCCGTAGTAGGGCACGACGTCCGAAAAGCTCACGAGCCGTTCCGAACGGTAGGAAAGCGGCATGAGTTTGAGCGGGCTCTCGACTTCGGTGTTTTTCAGGAGCGCCGACTTTTGCTCGATCGCCCGCTCCTGCCGCTGTCCGATGGCCTTGGCGCGCTTCATCATCTTGGCGGACTTGTGCCCGACATACCCCCTGTCCGCTTTCAGCCCCGAATCAAGCGTCCCGAATTTGGACTTCTCCACGGCGTCCGCCCAGCCCGCCGTGCGGCTCTTCGACTCCTGCAGGCGGCGGATCTCCCCCTGCAGTTTGTCGTTCTGCCGCCGTTCCCGCTCCTGCTGCTGTGCGAAATTGCGCAAATAAGAAGAACAATTCCCGCTGCACACCTCGATCCCCGCGCGGTTGAGCGAGAGTACATGGTCGATGCAGCCGTCCAAAAAGCTGCGGTCGTGCGAGACGACGATAAACCCCTTCTTTTTGTTGAGATAGGAAGAGACCTGTTCGCGCGCCCGAAGGTCGAGATGGTTGGTCGGCTCGTCGATGAGCAGAAACCGATCCTCACCCCCGAAGAGCGCCGCGAGCAGCACTTTGATCTGCTCCCCGTTGGAGAGCGTTTCGAACGGCCTTTTTAAACAGTTTTCGTCGACGCCGAGAAGGGAGAGCTCGCGAAGGCGCCGCCACTCTTCCACGTCGGGGCTCACTTCCGCCAGCACCTCTTCGGTATTTTTCCCCTTGTCCTTGACGGGATAGGGAAAATAGCGGAAGGAGACGGAAGAGACGATCTTCCCGCGGTACGGGTACTCCCCCGCAAGCAGTTTTAAAAGCGTCGTCTTGCCCCTGCCGTTGCGACCGATAAAGCCCAGCTTCCAATCGGTATCCAGTTGAAAGCTGACATGTTCAAACACGTTTTCCGTTCCCGAAGGATAGGAGAACGTCAGGTCTTCAATTTTGATCAGAGACATTGTTTCCTCCCGAAATAAAAGAAATGAGCTGCGAGAAAGCGATCTCGCAGCCCTAAAAAAGTGCTCAAGGTTGTTATATCGTATGCGATCGTACTTTCTTGCGAATCAGGCCGCGCGAAAGGACCCGCGCAGACCCCATAGATTGTTCAGCAAGAAATAGAACGCACTCCTTATCACCTCGTGTGTTGTCGGTCGTATTATAACAGCCCCCGCCGCAAATGTCAAGCGATTTTTCGGAGGCTCTCTTCGCCGCGCCGCTTCTGAAAACGCCGCCCCAAAAGCGCGCCGCCTTATACCAGCTTGCCGATCTCTTTTTTGAGCCGTTCGATGATGCGCTTTTCGAGGCGGGAGATATAGCTCTGCGAAATGCCCAGCTCGTCCGCGACGTCCTTCTGCGTCATCTCCTCGCCGCCCGAAAGCCCGAACCGAAGGTCCATGATGCGCCGCTCCCGCTCGGAAAGGTGAGACAGCGCCTCTTTTAAAAGCTCCTTTTCAACACCGCTCTCGACGCTCCCGTACACGGTATCGCTGTCCGTGCCCAAAATGTCCGATAAAAGCAGTTCGTTGCCCTCGAAATCGGTGTTGAGGGGTTCGTCGAAGGAGACTTCGCTCTTGAGTTTGGAGGTGCGCCTCAGATACATCAGAATTTCATTCTCGATGCAGCGCGAGGCATACGTCGCGAGCTTGATGTTCTTGTCCGAACGGAAGGAGTTGATCGCCTTGATGAGCCCGATGGTGCCGATGGAGATGAGATCGTCCTTATCGACGCCCGTGTTCTCGAATTTCTGCGAAATGTAGACGACGAGCCGCAGATTGTGCTCGATGAGCTGCGCCTTGACGTGCTCCTCGTCCTCGCCCGCTTCGAGGCGGTGCAGCATCTCCGCCTCCTCTTCCCCCGAAAACGGCAGGGGCAGCGCCTCGCTCCCGCTCAGAAATTGGACGACGTTCTCAGTCCCTTTGATCTTTTGCAGCCAGCTTTTCAGAACGACAAGGATCCCCATCTGTTCCCTCCCACAACATTGCATTCAAGAGTACGGGACGATCGGGGATGCCGACCTCTCCCACCGCAAACAGCGCCCCTTCCCAAACCTTTTCCCCCGCCGTGAGTTTTTTCACGCGGAAGACGGGGGAAGTCTTCTCCCCGCCCGCCGAGCGCATCGTGATGCGGCCCACGGGCTTTGCTCCCCCGAAAAGCGCCAGCGCCGCGACGGGCGTCAGGACGGAGACGGGCTCGCCGCGAAAGAAAAGCAGATTTCCGCTGTCGTACAGCGCATCCCAATGCACGGTGCGCCTTCCTTCGATGACGCAGGGAACGCTCGCCCGCGCGACCGCCCGCCGACGGTGCACAAAGCGAACGAGCGCCGCCATCCCGAAGAAGAAAGCAAACGCCGCCGCCAGAACGAAAACAACGGGCGTGCGTCCGACGAGGAACCCCCGCCCCTCGGCAAACTCTGCGCCGAAAAAGGAGGAAACGGCAGCGAGCAGCCCGCCGAGGGCGAAGGTCAGAAGAAAGAATGCGGCACAGACCCAAAGATGCGGTTTGAGCCGCCGCGAAGGACAGCCGATCACCGCGATGAGGGCGCCGCCGAGAAATTTGACGGGATAACTCAGCCACACGGGCAGCGAAAAGACGGGAAAGAGCAGGCTCTGCGCCCCGCCTGCGGCAGAGGCGAGCGCGAGCCGCCATCCGCTCACCCGAAGGCGCGCACATCGCAGGGCGAGATAGAGCAAAAGTCCGTCAAGGAGCGCGTTTTCCGCAAAGGCGTATTCGATATAGACGGTCATCCCCCCTCCCCTGCGGCAGAACAGCGCTTTCCGATCGCCTTCGGCGCTCCCCGCGTTTCGTGAGGTACAGTATAGCGGCGCGGGGCGCGAAGAAATGCGTTCTTTCACGGACAATTTGCCGAGATTTGTCCGAGAGCGCTTCCGCCCCGCCGGCAGCCGCAGCACCGCAAAATGACCCGCAAAAGAGGCAAAGAAAGAAAAAACCCTCTCCGTTTTTCCACACCATCTTGTTTTGACATTTCCAAAGGCGCCCCGTCGGACAAGCGGATCTCCACAAAGTTATCCACAATGATTCCACAATTCGACGGAATTATCCACACATTCCGCCCCTTTCGGCGGCTTCGGATGAGTATATTCACATAATTTATCCACACAAATAATTTTTCTGTGGAAAGTGTTTTTCGGGGGCAAAAAACGTTGACAAATATAACGCGACCGACTATAATAAGAGAGCTTTTGAAAAAGCGCACCGTTAGCTAAGCTGGATATAGCGTCGGTCTACGGAACCGAAGGCCAGGAGTTCGAATCTCTTACGGTGCACCAAAAGGGTATAATCCGAACTTTTTACTCATAACGGGTGATTGGTTCGGATTTACTTTTTTATTTTCAGAATTAGAATAAAACACAAGGGCTTGCGGAAACTTCCGCAAGCCCTTTCAGTTTGACGTGTTCTTAAAACGCTGATTTTCCCGTTTATCTTGACTTCCTCGAATTTTATGATATAATAACATTAACAAATTTAAGGGAGAGAAAGATGAAAAGAAAGTGTTGCATAATAAATGCAATATTGGCATTTGCTGCTTTTTGCATTATGTTCGGAGATGTTTGCTTTGTTTGGGGCGAATCCGCAGCAAACTCAAAAGAAATGTCCGGCGGGATACTTTTAAGCGTGTATTACCTGATTTTGCTGATCATTGCAACCGCTCTTGTTCATAGCAGTTATTATTCCGTCAAACCGTTGATTTTCGGCTCTGTTTTTTCTTCCGCGTTTATCATTATCGTTTGGCTTATCGGCTTAATTTCCTGGCCTACCCGTAAAGCACAGGGAAACGAGTTTATATCGGACGGTCCTGTAGCCGTGGCGGTTTTTATCATCATAACAGTGCTTTCGTTGCTCATGTCTGCGATCTATCTTTTTGCCTCGTTGAAAAAAGATAAAGCGCCGCAAACGAGTTATAACAAGTGAGGGAAAATAGAAAAGTACAAAAAGTTAGATTTAACCACACAAGAAGGAAAACAGCGATTGATAGACGGTTTTATCAATGCGATCTATGTGTATGACGACAGGATAACTTTTACATACAATTACAAGGACGGAACGGAAACAATAACGCTTTCCGAGTTGGAAAGCGCAAAAAGTTCGGATATAAAATGCATAGGTGCACCAAAAAACGGGACAGTCACTCGGCTGTCCCGTTTTTTTGCAGCGTTAAGCTGTTCGGACTCCTGCATTTATCAGGAGTTCGCGCGCGGAGGCGGGCACGCTTCTTTTCTTTCTTCCGCTTACCCCCTCCCCGCCGACAATGCCATCGAGCGCCTTGCGCGAAGATCATCTCTTACGGTGCACCAAAAAACGGGACCTACGCCCCGTTTTTTCTTGGTATGAACGAATTGAACCACAGCCGCCGATCGCAGGCAAATGCTTGCAGCCAAGGGCTCTTTTTGCTATAATAAATCAGACAGATATGATTTTTCGGAAAAAGGGAAGACGATGGAACAGCTGATAACCATAACAACGGTAAACGAAATAGACAGAGAAAAGCCCTACACCGCCGAAACGTTCCGTCAGGCGGGGGCAAAAAGGCTGGTTCGGCTGCAAGAGATCAAGGCGCTTTTGGAGTCGGAGGGGTATGAACAAAGGCGCGCGACTTTTGAAGAGGAGCGCGATCGCCTGACGCAAAATTGGCAGCGCTTCACCGCACATATCGGGGAATGGGAAGAGGAAGCGACGCGAAAGATCATGAACGATGCTTCCCTCACCGAAGAAGAGAAGGGGCAAAAAATGCAAAGTGACGTGTATGCCAAGGTGCAGGAAATGTATCAAGAGGCAGAGAGCGGCGAGGCGTTCCAAAAAGCCATAGGCGAGTATGGTGCATTCTTGCAGAACAATCGGCTGATGGACGAGGCGGCGGGATACCATCTTGAACGGACCTCGCCTAAAAGTATGCCCTTTTTCGATCTGGCGCAGGCTTTGTCCGGGGAGGAGTCCGACACGATCGATCTTGAAATGCCTTCGGACTGCATCTACGATCAGATCAAGATCTGGGAAGAGTATGTGGAGCGCGGGTACGCGGACGACTATCATAAAGCCTTCGCCGAGGACGAACGAGCGAAAAAACTTTCGGTCCTGCAGCTTGACTATCTCTTTGCCGAGTGTGATACCGTTTGTTTCCACGCGGAAGAGGGGATCCATATCGGGGACGAGTGCGATGTGCGGTTCGCCCAAATTTTAAACGAAGCCGTAAAGACAGAAAAAACCGAGAATTACGGCATGAACGTGCTGAGGGTCTATCTGAAGCCCACGCAAAAACTCAAAGATTATCTTTTGTCTTACAAGCGGTTTGACAGGTATCATTATGACGCATATCAAAGATACGATCCATACTTCGGCTTTGCCGATATAACTTTTTGGAAGGACGGCGAAGTGCTTTTGAGCTGCCTCACGCACGAGGGCTATTTCGACGTCGCAGACCGCTTACGACCCGTTTTTGACGGTTTCGAAGCACAGATAAAATAGCGCCGATACGCCGCGCACCGATGAAGTGTGCGGCGCTTTACAGTCGGCAAAAACCCTTTCTCCCGCCTTTGCAAGCGGGCGTTTGGGCGGCGTTTTACATACGAGTGTCACGTCGCCGCAAGGCGTGTAGCAAAACAGCTTGGCAAGACGCCAAGCAGTTTTTCGTTTAATCGTCGGATCCCGCGCATTCAAGTTACAAAAGTCCCCGTTCTTTCAGCGCTTCAAACACATCGTCCACCTTTTTGCGGCGCGCCGCCTCATCGCCGTTGTTTTCGACCTAAAGGCAGCCGTTGCGGAGAGCCCGTCGTCATTGAACTGCTGCGTCATGCGCGCTTCCTTGTCGAAAAGACAAGAGCAGCCCGCGTCGTCTTCTATGTGAATATTTTTCGAAAATATACCTTGATTTTGCAGTTTATACGCAAAGTTATGCAAGTTATACGGATAAGAAGTTAATATTTATTCATTATTAAACAAAAAGAGCAGCTGTTTTCGCTGCTCCTTCTCAAACATCATGATCGGCTTCGGCACGCGCGGAAACCTTCGCGCCGCTCCGTTTATGCGCCCCTCGTTTCAAAGGGCGCTTTCCAAATTTTCACGCAGCACTTTCCCGCTTGCAGCCCCTGCAAAGGTCCTGCAAGCACGGAATCACCGACCACATTCCCCGCAAGATCGGTATCCAGCCTCAGATCGCTCCCGTCCGGCGCTTCGAAGCGCTCCTCGGTGATGCGCGTTAAGCCGAGCTTTTCGCTCGTCACGACCTCTCCCTTCCCAAGAAACATCTCTTCGGGGAGCTCGGTCTCCAGATACACGCCGTCGAGACCCCGCACGATCTTCACCTCGGCGCGGGCACTGCAAACACAGCTGTCCTTTTCCCCCTCGAAGGGAAGCGCCCCGTTGAGGTAGACGTTCCCGCAGATATAGGCAGGCTGTCTGACGCGCTCAAACTGTTCGAGATCGCCGTAGCCGAGCGCTTTCACCCGTTCGATATACTCATTGAGCGAAGCCGGCGAGCCGTTGTATTCGCTCGTGCCGTAAAATTTCCCCTCTTCCTTTCCGCCGACAAACACATTCTGTATCCAGCGGTCGTCCCCGCCGTACACGGGCACGGTGCCCGCGGGCAGAGTCGAGTGCGGGAAATGGTAGGGCGTGGAGCGGTTGAGCACGGGATAGTGATTGAAAAACCCGCACACGAGGTTGTGCGCATAGGCGCCGCCCTGCGAAGCGTTATCGAAGGCGTATGCCGAAGCAAAGATATTGTTATCGACAAGGTACGGCCCGTGCGAAACTTCGACAAACAGATCGCGGTCGTTGTGCTCGAAGATGTTGGCATGCACGCGCAGCCCCTGCGCCTGCCAGTCGAACCACATCCCCAGCGTACAGTCATGCACATAGTTGTTATGGACGAAGGTATCGATCGCCGCGTGCAGCTTGATCCCGCCCAGTTCATGCCCGTAAAATTCGTGCTTTGTCGCGATGCGGAAGATCTCGTTGCCGCAGATCTCACAAAACGCCGAGCCCATATGCCCCACGACGCCGTTCTGACCGCAGTCATAGATCACATTGTTCCGAACGATATGCGAGCCCACTTTTTCCTTGCTCCAGCCCATCGCAAGCGCCTTGAACACCGCCTCCATCTGATACTGATAGCCGGGCTTTCTGCCCCACTTCGTAAAGTCGTTGTCGCCCGTCGTCTCCTCCTTCCCAAGGCTCACGCCGCTGCATTTGGAATCGTGGATGACATTGTCTTCGATGATCCACCCCTTGCTCCAGTTGGGACCGATGATGCCCCACTGCTTTGCGGTAGGCGGAGCCCACGGGGTCGCCGCCTGCGCCATCTCAAACCCCTTTACGGTGATATAGTCGATGCCCGTCCGTTCGGGGAAGAAGCAAGCCCTGCGCACGTTGAATTCGACGAGCGCATTGTTGGGATCGGCGCCCCGGAAGTTTGCATAGAGCGTCGTGGTGCGTTCCCCGACCTCGGCATACCACCGAAAAAGCGATGCTTCGGGATCGGAAAGCTTCTCCTCCCGCCAGCCCCACGTCTCATAGACGCTTCTCTCCCACTTTTCGGGATGAAAGACCTTCTCCAAAGAGGGCGCTTCAAACAGCGCCCTGCCGTTCAGATATACCTCGGCGGTATGGACTTTATGCTCTCTCGGGGCGACCAGCCAATCGCCGTCGATCTCCGTGCAGAACGGGTCGTACTCTCCGAAGACAGCGCGGTCGATCTCCGTCTTCCACACATCCCCTTCGACGCGCTCCCAATGCTCCGCCCGCTCGGAACCCTTGATGACGGCTTTTTCCCCTTCGGCAGCCATATAAGTGATGCGAAGGTCATTATTGAGGCCGCCCCTTCTCGGCTTCACCCACTCCCTGTAAACGCCCTCGTGGACGATGACGGTATCCCCCGCCGCAGCGACGTCTGCCGCCCGCCGGATGGTAAGAAAAGGGCGCTCCTGCGTTCCGGGGTTTCTATCGCACCCCGACTTTGCAACATGATAGATATGAGACATTGTGTTCTCCTTATTCCCGATGCTTAACGGGAGCGTCCGCCCTTCCCGCAGGCGCTCCTTATTTCGTCAAGAAAACAAGAGCAGCTTTTCGGCTGCTCTTGTTTTCACTTCACCCAGAAGACGCGGCCCTCGTTGCGGGGCTTGGGTGCGGGCGGCTCGCCCTCGATATAGCCGAGCGCGACGTGTCCGATGCCGATATACTCTCCTTCGATGCCGAGGGAAGACAAAAGCTCCTTCCCGAAGGGGCGTTCGAGCTCTTCCTTGGCGCGGTGGATCCAGCACGAACCCAGCCCCATCGCCCACGCGGCGTTCAAAAGGTTGTCCATCACGCAGCTGCCGTCATACACGGCGTTGGGGCACGCCTTCGCGGCGACAAGAAGGATGACGGGCGCGCCGTAGAAGGGATCGGAATCTCTCCCCATGACGGCAGCATTCTCTTTTGCGATCTTATCGCGCATCTCCTTGTTCGTCACGGCGATGATGATGGGATCCTGCAGTCCCATCCCCGTGGGCGCGTAGAGACCCGCCTCGATGATCTTTTCAACGATCTCCTCGGGCACGGGGTCGCTCTTGTACGAGCGGATGCTCCTGCGCGTCAGCAACACATTCATCGCGTCTTTCATCCTGTTCCTCCCTTTGGGCGCGCGCTTGGAAGGGCGCCCGTTTTTTCTCCATTATAGCAGAAAAGCCCCGCGGTTTCAACCCTCGGGGCAAAATTTTAGACAAGCTTTTGCAGTTTTGCGACAAAGAACCCTTCAAAGAGGCCGTCGGGCTCCACACACAGCATCCCTTCGGCGGAGGGCAGCAGCGGCACCCCCTCGGGCGGAGCGATCGGCACGAGCCGCGCCCCCTTCAAGGAAGAGATCGCCTCTTCGTTCTCTTCGCGAAGGACAGAGCAGGTGGAATAGACGAGCGTACCGCCGGGTTTTAAGAGTTCGAACGCCTTTTTGAGGAGCGCCCGCTGCAATAAAACGCACTTTGCAAGCAGTTTTTCGCTCCAACGGACGGGGTTCGAGGGCGAAAGCGTTCCGCTGCCCGAACAAGGCGCGTCTAAAAGTACTTTGTCGAAGCGGAAAAAGGGGCTCAAATTCCGCGCGTCCTCATTCAGGAGCGTCACGCGCCCCGCGCCCTGCTTTTCCACGTTGTACTTGAGACGTTCGAAACGGAATTTGTCGCGCTCGCAGGCGGTGATGAGCGCGCCGCCTCCCGAAAGCGCGGAAAGCTGCGTCGTCTTGCCGCCGGGAGCCGCCGTCATGTCGAGGATGCTCTCCCCCGCCTTGGGCTCCACAAAGAGCGGCGGGAGCATGGAAGAAAGGCTCTGCAGATAGATGCCGCCCTCCTCATAGAGCGCCGTTTTCTGCACGTCGCGCTCCGAAGCGCCCTCCAGAATGAAGGCGTCCTCGTAAAACGCAGCGCGGCGGAGCGTCATGCCCGCAAACTCCCGAAGAACGCGCCCCTCATCCGCTTTCAGGCGGTTGACGCGGAAGGTGACGGGCCGCTCCCTTTCAAACGCCGCCAGGATCTTGTCGGCTTCCTCCCCGTACTGCGCATTCAGTTTTGCCCGCAAAGCTTCGGGGATATCCCGATCACGATATACTATGTCTGACATATTACTATGCTAATCGACAAAAAATGCCTCATATTGCGCAAGAGGGCGGCTTTTCTCCGTACCTTTCGGAAAAAGCCGCCCTCTTCTTATGTTCAGCGGATCTGCCGCTCCATGCGCTTGATGGCGGCGTTGGAGCCGAACACCACGACGGAATCGCCGGGGAGGAATTTGTCCTCGCCCGTGGGCGTGATGCGCTGCTCCCCTCTGCAGATGAGCAGAACGTTGAGATGATAGCGATTTCTCAGGTCCATCTCCATGAGCTTTTTGGAAGGCTCCTTGCCGCTGTAGACGAGCGTCGCGACGCTCGACTCCTCCGTCACGCGGAAGAACTGCGTGACGCCGTGATTCAAAAGCCGCCCGCAGAGGTTGTTGACGGCGAGCTCTCTCGCATCGAACACCTCGTCCGCGCCGAGGCGCAGAAGGACGCGCTTTGCGCTCTCCTCTTCCGCACGCACGATGACGCGCCCCACGCCGAGCTCCTTCAACAGCACCAGAATGAGGATGCTCGCTTCGAAATTCTTTCCGATCGCCACGATGACGCAGTCAACGTCGTCGAGCTCGAGCTTCTTTAAGGTCTCCTCCTTGGTGCAGTCACAGCAATAGGCGAGCGGGATCTGTTCCGCAATGCGGTTGACGCGCTCCTCGTCCAAATCGACGGCGACGACGTTCGCCCCCTGGGCGCCCAGCTCCAGACACAGCTTACTTCCGAACGAGCCGAGCCCGATAACAGCAAAATCTCTTTTCATATATTCCTCCCCGCTTGTCGCGGTACTTTATCCTACGATGACTTCCGCATCCACATAGCGGATAGATTCGTCCTCGCTGCGGTTCCAATTGCGGCGCAGGACCATCAAAACGGTCATGCAGCCCAGCCTTCCGAAAAACATTGCAAAGATGAGAAGCGCCTTGCTCCCCGTCTCCAAGCCCGTCGTGATGCCCGCCGAGCTTCCCACGTTCGCAAACGCGGAGACCGTCTCCAATACGATATGCGAAGTCGGGGTCTGAGGTTCGAACGCGGCGACGCCCGTCGAGACCGCATACACGCAGATGAGCGTCATCACCGTGATGAGCATGGCGCGGGATACGGTGCGCGCGGGGATCTTGCGCTGGAAGACGACGGGCTGCTTCCCGCGCATGAACGAGACGATGGCAACGACGATGACGACGAGCGTCGTACACTTGATGCCGCCGCCCGTCGAGGCAGGCCCTGCGCCCACGAACATCAGGAAGTCGTAAAACATGAGCGAGGAATTCTTCCACGTCGAAAGATCGCAGCAGGAGAACCCGCAGGTACGCGCCATCGCACTCATGAACATGGCGTCGCCGAAAGAGACGCCGCCCCACTCGGAAAGGTAGATCCCGAGCCCGCCGCCGAAGAGCAGGATGGGCGTGATGGTCAGAACGATCTTGCTGTGCGTGCTGAGGTGCTTCGGGCTCTTGCGCAGCGTGACGACCTCGTTGATGACGATATACCCGAGCCCGCCGAGGACGGTCAGAAGCGCCGTGCTAAAGAGAAGCAGCGGGTTCTTGTCCCCCGCATATATCTGCATGCTGGTGGAGCCGAACAGATCGAACCCCGCGTTATTGAAGGCGGAGATCGCCTGAAAGAGCGAGACAAAGAACAGCCTTCCGCCCGAATAGTCGGCGCGGAGGGCGATCATGTTGAGGATGACGCCGAACACCTCGATGACGAGGGTGATAAGGAGAGCGCGCCCCAGGAAGGTGCGGACGTTGAGGCGGCTTTCGCCGAGCGTTTCGCCCATCAGAAATTTTTCCGAAAGGCCGAGCTTGACGCCGAACAGCGTCAAGACCGCCGTCATGACGGTGACGAACCCCAGCCCGCCGATCTGGATGAGCAGCATCACGACGATCTGCCCGAACAGCGTAAAGGTGTCGATGACGACGACGGAGGAAAGCCCCGTGATGCAAACCGCGCTCGTCGAAACAAACAGCGCATCGATGAAAGCGATGCCGTTATGGGTCGCGAAGGGCAGCATCAGAAGGAGCGAGCCGACGAGGATGATCGCCAAAAATCCCAATAAGATAAAGAGATAGGGAAATTTGAGTTTGAATGGCGATCGGGTTACTTTTCCGTTTTCCATAGCATCAATAGAAGGTCGCGAGCTCTTCAACGGGCGGCTCGCAGTAGTCAAGGGCGCTCGCTTTCAGAACGGGCCCCTCCTGGCCGTAGATCTTATCGTATTCGATGTCGATGCGCGCGGTGATCTTCACCCAGTCGCGCGTCTTTAAGGGAAGCGTCGAAGCGTGCTTTACCACCATGCCGCTGTAAGCGATGTCCGCCTCGCAGCACGTCATGATATGCCGCCCGATGACGATGGTGCCCTGCTTCATCTTGCGGTCGACGGCAACGAGCCCCTTGAAGGAGACCACCTTCCCGTCGTATTTTCCCATCTCTTCCATGAGATCGCGGTAAAAGAAGGCATAGTCCCTGTCCTCGATCTCGATGACTTTGGCGTTGATGTCGTACGGGAGCGGATCTTCGATCTCATCATATTCCGCCCTGCCGCCCGGATATTCGAAGACGATGCCCGGCCTTCTCGAAGCCCCGCGCACGATCTTGTGGAACTCCTCTTTGGAGAACTTGTCGTCGAAGCGGTTGAAGACGACCATATCGGCATACGGGATCTTGTCAAAGACGAGCTGCCGCATGTTCTTGTTGTAGGCAAGGAAGGTGGTGGAATCGAAGAAGGTCATCACCTGCGCGATGAGCCAGCCGTCGGGCATAGCGTCAAAGAGCTTCTGAAGCTCCCACATCCCGTTGTATTCGAGGACGACGCGGTCGGCGCGGTGCTTTTGAACGAGAGAGGCAAGGTTCTTGCCGTTCAGCCCCGCTTCGTCCACTTCTTCGACGGCAAAGTGCTCCACGGCAAAGCGGGAAGGATCGTACTCCTCCACCCCCTCTTCGCAGACAAGAAGCAGGGTGCGCTCTCCGGAATCGAAGCGCTCATCCTCCATCGTTTCCTGAATGAATGTCGTCTTGCCCGCCTCCAGAAAGCCGAGGAACAGGTAGACAGGGATCTCTTTCGGCGCCATGGCTTACCCCAAAAAGAGCGCTTTGAGCTTGTCTTCCGCGAGATGGCAGCCGATGACGCACAGTCTGCCCGTGACGGACGGCTCGCCCGTGCGGAGATCGGGCTCCCCGGGGACATAGTCGAAGTAGATCCAGCCCTCTTCGCCGTCTACATAGCCCTTGGCGCGGAGGATATCGCCGTACTCGCCCGAAGAGAGCGCTTCGAGCGCGCGCTCGAGCTCCGCTTTTGAAAACTTCTTGGCGGTCTCCGTGCCCCAGCTTGCAAACACTTCGTCCGCATGATGGTGGTGATGATGGCACCCGCCCTCATGCTCATGCTCGTGATCGTGGTGACAACACTCCCCTTCCTCATGATGATGGTGATGGCATTCCCCTTCCTCATGATCGTGATGGCATTCGCCGTGCTCATACTCTTCCTCATCATGGTGATGGCAGCACTCGCCCTCTTCGTCATGGTGGTGGTGATGGCAGCATTCATCATGCCCGGCGTGTTCGTGCTCTTCCGCCTCTTTGGCAAGGCGTTCGAGCTCGGCTCTGAGGCTGTCGCGCTGTTCCATGGCGGCGAGCAGTTCTTTGCCGTCCAGCTTCTCCCACTCGGTGGTGACGATGGTCGCCTGCGTATGCCCGCGGAGGAGCGCCACCGCCTCATCCAGCTTCTCGTGCGGCAGCGCCGTGTGCGAGAGAATGATGCAGCTTGCGTTCTCCACCTGATCGAGGAAGAATTCGCCGAAGTTCTTCAGATACATCTTGCACTTCTTAGCGTCGACGACGGTGCAGAAGGCGTTGAGTTCGGAATGCGCGAGCCCCGCGCGCTGCACGGCGCGGATGACGTCGGAGAGCTTCCCCACGCCCGAAGGCTCGATGACGATGCGGTCGGGAGAGAACTTCTCCTCCACCTCTTTCAAAGCCTTGGCAAAGTCGCCCACGAGCGAGCAGCAGATGCAGCCCGAATTCATCTCGGTAATCTCGATGCCCGCGTCTTTGAGGAAGCCGCCGTCCACGCCGATCTCGCCGAACTCGTTCTCGATGAGCACGACCTTCTCGTCCGCGTAGGCTTCCTTGATGAGTTTCTTGATGAGCGTCGTCTTGCCGGCGCCCAAAAACCCGGAAATGATGTCGATTTTCGTCATAGCAAATTGCCGGTCCTTATATTTGCGATCGGGCGCTCGAATGCGCCCCGGTCATTGTCTGAGATCGCTGCAAACGGGCGTCTCAGAACGCCCAGTTGCCGTCCTTGAAGATTGGAACGCGCTCCCCGTTCTTGGTCACGCCGACGATCTCGAGGTCCTTCGCGCCGATCATGAAGTCGACGTGGATCATGGAATCGTTGATGCCCTTTTCGCGGATCTCCTCTTTCGTCATGCTCTCAAAGCCTTTCAGCGTGTTGTCGAAGCCGCGGCCGAGCGCTAAGTGGCAGCTCGCGTTCTCATCGAAGAGGGTATTGTAGTAGAGGATGCCCTGGTTGTTGATGGGCGAATCGTAGGCAATGAGCGCGCATTCGCCGAGCTTTGCCGCGCCCTCGTCCATCGCGATCATCTTTTCGAGGAGGTGTTGGTTCTTCTCCGCCTTGACTTCGACTGCCCTGCCGCCTTCAAAGCGCACGGAGAAGTTTTCGATGAGTTCGCCCTGATAGGAAAGCGGCTTGGTCGAATAGACGATGCCCTCCGCTTCCCCCGCCTTGGGCGAGATGAAGATCTCCTCCGAAGGGATGTTGGGGTTGAAATAGCGGCCGCCCGTGGTCTCTTCGCCGCCGCCCATGAAGACGGAATCGGGGATGAGCCCCACCTTGAAGTCGGTGCCGTTGGAGGAACGGTATTCGAGCGACACGAGCCCGAGACGGTTGAGATAGTCGCAACGGGCAGCGAGCGCGTCGTTGTGGCGCGCCCATTCGCGCACGGGGTCGGGCCCGTCCGCACGGGAAGCCTTCAGGATGTAGTCCCACAGTGTCTCGACGGCTTTATTGACCATGAGCTCGGGGAACACCTTCTTTGCCCACGCCTTGCCGGGTACGGCGGCGATGCACCACTGATACTTGCACTCCATACGGTCGCGGTAAGGCTTGATGACCTTGGTGCGCGCCGTGCGGACTGCCGTGAACTTCTCCTGATCGATGCCCTTGAGCCCGTCGGGATCGGAAGACTCCAGATAGAGCATGGCGGGAAGTTCGTTCGCCGTCCATTCGAGCTTCTCCGTCTCCCACTTCTGAAGCTCGGAGAGCATCTTCTCGTTCGCATACTTATAATTGATCTTTGCAAGGGGCTGATGGCTCCATTCGACGATCACCCTGCCCGCACCCGCGCGGTAGAGCTCTTCGACGACCATTTCCACGAATTCGGGCTGATCAAGGTCTGCCTGGACGATGACCCACTGCCCCTTCTTGACGTTGACGCCCACTTTCGCGAGCAGTTTTGCATAGCGTTTGAGCTGCGTTTTATTCATACGTTTCCTCCGTTGGGTAGCTTTTCATGCTTCGTCTATTATACCCTTTCTTTTTCGTTCCGTCAATCTTTTCGCTTGAAATCGGCGAAAGACGCGGCAAATTTTGCCGCGTCCTCGCTTTAAGTGAGATAAAGAATGACTTTATGACTTTGCAAACTCTTTTGTACGTCGATGACGCGCTGGTTGGAAGAGCCCCGAAAGACGAGGCGGATGTCTTTGAGCGCCTCCTCGAACTTCCCGTCCACAAGGACGTCGAGAAGCGAGATGAACTCTCTCGTCACCTCCGTCTTCGCGTGCGGCTCCAGAATATCCCCGTCGTCGTAGGTGTAGCCCGTGAAGCACCAGATATCCTTTTCGGGGAAGCGCTCTTTCACCTTCTTCACGAAGGGCAGGAGCGCCCTCTGATTTTCGGGCTCGAAGGGATCCCCCCCGAGCAGGGTCAGCCCGCGGATAAAGGAGGGCGCAAGCGCCGAAAGCACTTCCTCTTCCGCCGCCTCGTCGAAGGGATTGCCGTAGGAAAAATCCCAGGCGATCTCGTTGAAGCACCCCTTGCAGTGCCGCCTGCAGCCCGAGACGAAGAGGGAGACCCGTACCCCCTCTCCGTTGGCGATATCCGTCTTTTTGAGTTCAGCGTAATTCATTACAGATGCAGCACCCTGTCGCGGATCTCCTGCGTCCTGCCCTGGTTCCAGAACTGCGTTCCGATGTAGCCGCACGTCCTGCGCGCGACGTTCATCTTGCTCTGGTCACGGTTATGGCAGTGCGGGCATTCCCACAGCAGCTTGCCGTCCTCCTCGACGATCTGGATCTCCCCGTCGTAGCCGCACACCTGGCAGTAATCGCTCTTGGTGTTGAGCTCGGCGTACATGATGTTGTCGTAGATATACTGCATCACGGCAAGCACCGCGGGGATGTTGTTCTGCATATTGGGCACTTCGACGTACGAGATGGCGCCGCCCGGCGAGAGCTGCTGGAACTCGCTCTCGAACTTGAGCTTGGTGAAGGCGTCGATGGGCTCGGTGACATGGACGTGATAGCTGTTGGTGATATAATTCTTGTCCGTCACGCCCGGGATGATGCCGAAGCGCTTCTGCAGGCACTTGCTGAATTTATACGTCGTGCTCTCGAGCGGCGTGCCGTACAGCGAGAAGTCGATGTTGTGCTCCTTCTTCCACTCCTTGCACTTGTCGTTCATGTGCTGCATGACGGAGAGCGCGAAGGGCTTTGCCTCCTCGTCCGTATGCGATTTGCCCGTCATGTACTTGACGCACTCGTAAAGGCCCGCATAGCCCAAAGAGATGGTCGAATAGCCGCCGTAGAGGAGCTTATCGATGGTCTCCCCCTTCTGGAGCCGCGCGAGCGCGCCGTACTGCCAGAGGATGGGCGCCGCGTCCGAGAGCGTGCCTTTGAGGCGGTTGTGGCGGTACATGAGGGCGCGGTGGCAGAGCTCGAGGCGCTCGTCGAAGACTTCCCAGAACTTATCCTTGTCCCCGCCCGAAGAGAGCGCCACGTCCACGAGGTTGATGGTGACGACGCCCTGATTGAAGCGGCCGTAATACTTGGGCTTGCCGTTCTCGTCCACATAAGGGGTCAGGAAGCTGCGGCAGCCCATGCAGGTATAGCAGTGCCCCTCGCCGTTCTTGTCGATCTTATACTCGAGCATCTTCTTTTCGGAGATGTAATCGGGCACCATGCGCTTTGCGGTGCATCTTGCGGCGAGCTCCGTAAGATACCAATACTTGCTTCCTTCGCGCACGTTGTCCTCTTCGAGGACGTAGATGAGCTTGGGGAAGGCGGGCGTCACCCACACGCCCGATTCGTTCTTGACGCCCTGGATGCGCTGGTTGAGCGTCTCTTCGATGATGAGGGCAAGGTCTGCGCGCTCCTGTTCGCTGCGCGCCTCGCCGAGATACATGAACACCGTCACGAAGGGCGCCTGCCCGTTCGTGGTGAGCAGCGTCACGACCTGATACTGGATGGTCTGGATGCCCTTCTTGATCTCCTCGCGCAGCCGCTTTTCGGCGATCTTGTTGATGGCGTCCTCATCCTGCGAACCGACGGCGGCAAGCTCTTCCTTGACCTCCCGCCTGATCTTCTGACGGCTGACGTCCACGAAGGGCGCAAGGTGCGTCAAAGAGATGCTTTGCCCGCCGTATTGGTTGGAAGCGACCTGCGCGATGATCTGCGTCGCGATGTTGCACGCCGTCGAGAAAGAGTGCGGCTTTTCGATGAACGTCCCCGAAATGACAGTGCCGTTCTGCAACATGTCCTCGAGGTTGACGAGGTCGCAGTTGTGCATGTGCTGGGCAAAGTAGTCGGCGTCGTGGAAATGGATGAGCCCTTCGTCGTGCGCCGCCACGATGTCGGGCGGCAGCAAGATGCGGCGCGTGAGGTCCTTGCTCACTTCGCCCGCCATATAGTCGCGCTGCACCGAATTGACGGTAGGATTCTTGTTGGAATTTTCCTGCTTGACTTCCTCGTTGTTGCACTCGATGAGCGTGAGGATCTGCGCGTCCGTCGTGTTTGCGCGGCGGACGAGCGCACGCGTATAGCGGTAAGTGATATACTTGCGCGCGACGGCGAACGCCTTTTCGTTCATGATCTGGTTCTCGACGAAGTCCTGCACTTCCTCGACGTTGACCGCGCGGTTGAGGTCGTTCGCAAGCGCCGTGACTTTCTTCGTGATCTTGTCGATCTGCTCTTCGGTGAGGCGGTTGTCCTCGCTCACTTCGTTGTTCGCCTTGCGGACGGCGTTTGCGATCTTTTCTGCATCGAACGTGACTTCCGTTCCGTTTCTTTTGATGATCTTCATACTCTTCGTCCTTCCTTATTTTCCCTTTGCGCGCTTGTGCCCTGAGACGGCAAAAGCGCCCCTTCTTACGAAGGAACGCTTTCATAGTACCACATTTTGTGCCCTTTGTCAAGGGTTTCCCACAATATTTATGGAAAATTTTTCCTGCTTACCACAAGATATAGTATCTTCCCTTGCCTTCCGGCTAAACAAAGCCCCGTGAAACAGAGAGCGCGTATTGTTCCGCAGCGGTTCGCGGCGGGAAGCCTTGCGCATGCCTGCGGTCAGAACTGCGTCACGAGCAGGTTTTTGTAGATCTCCTCGTACTTCTCCTTGGTGAAGGAGATGGTGCCGAAGGTGGTGACCGTCGCAGTTCCTGCCGCGACGCCCGCGCGCAAGATTTCGGGAAGGTCCGCCCCCTCCTGCATCTTGACCGCCGCCGCCGCGACCATGCCGTCGCCCGCGCCTACCGTTGAATTGACGGCAACGTTGATGCTGCGGCAGAAGTAGTTCTTGCTGCCGTCCGTGATGACGGCGCCGTCCTTGCCGAGCGAAAGTAGCACCGTCTTCGCGCCGCGGTCGATGATCTCGCGGCAGCCCGCGAGCATGTCGTCCTTATCCTTGAACTCGCGGCCCAGCGTCTCCTGCAATTCCTCGAGGTTGGGCTTGACGAGATCGACTTCCGCTTCGAGCGCAGAGAAGAGCTTCGCCCCCTCCGTGTCGACGATCTTCAGCGAGTTGGGATCGACGGCTTTGACGAGGTCGCGGTAGTAAGCCGCATCGACGCCGCGGGGCAGGCTCCCCGCAATGACGGTGATGTTGGCGCGCGAGGAAAGATTGCGCACCATGGATAAAAGTTCGACGAGCTTTTCCGTCGAGACATGTTCGCCGATATCGTTGATCTCGGTGAGCATGGACCGCTTGTCGATGAACTTATAGTTCTCGCGCACGCGGCCGCCGTTCCAGACAAAGGCGAACGGCACGCCTTCCTTATCCAGCGCCTGTTCGAACATGACGCCGTTCTCGTTGTACATGAATCCCGTGGCGTATGCCTCCGCGCCGAGGCGGGAGACGCCGATCGCGACGTTGATCGCTTTGCCCGTGAAGGAGAACGTCTTGCTCTTGACGAGGTTGACCTTCCCGATATTGAGCTGATCGAGCTCGATGGTGACGTCGACGCTTGGACTGATGCAGACCGTTAAAATCATAGGACCCCCTTCTTCCGCCCGCGCCAAAAGATCGTGCACGGACGGCAACGGAGATCGGGCAGCCGAGACCGCTATCCTCCCCGTTATGCGGATATTATAATACATCCCGCAGGAAATTTCAATAGGAAGCGGGAAAATATTTGCCGCAAAATGGTAAAATTTGTAAACAAATCGCCCGCTTTTTTCCAAGCGGGCGGATTTTATACAACTATATGCGGTTTTTATCACATGGAGATCATCTGCAGCGTCTCGTAGAGCTCGTAGTTGAACTTTTTCTTCATGGAGACCGCCTCGATGATGTCCATATCGATGATCTCGTTGCGGTGGATGCCCACAACGCGGTTGCCGATGCCGTCTTTCAAAAGCCGCACCGCTTTATTGCCGAACTGCGCCGCGAGCATCCTGTCCGCCATCGAGGGCGAGCCGCCGCGCTGGATGTGTCCGATATTGGTGGAGCGCACCGAGTAGGTGGTGTTCTCCTGCAGCTGCTTGGCAAAATCCTCCGCACTGATGGCGCCCTCGGCGACGACGATAATGTTGGAATGCTTGCCGTTGGCGCGCGAACGGTTGATGCGCATGACGATGTCGTCCATATCATAGGCGATCTCGGGGACGATGATGATCTCTGCGCCCGATGTGATGCCCGCATAGAGAGCGATGTCGCCGCAGTGGCGGCCCATCACTTCTACGACGGAGATGCGCTCGTGCGAGTTCATCGTATCGCGCAGCTTGTTGATGACTTCGAGGCAGGTGTTCACCGCCGTATCGAAGCCCAGCGTATAGTCGGTATATTCGAGGTCGTTGTCGATGGTGCCGGGGATGCCGATCGTGGGGATGCCGTAATTTTCGGTGAGCGCCTTTGCCCCGCGGAAGGAGCCGTCGCCGCCGATGACGACGAGGCCTTCGATGCCGTGGCGTTCGAGCGTCTTCACCGCCTTCTTCTGCCCGTCCTGGGTGAGCATTTCAAGGCATCTCGCCGTGCGCAGCTTGGTGCCGCCGCGCTGCACGATATCCGAAACGCTCCTCATCTCCATGGGCATCATGGTGTCCTCGATGAGGCCCGCATAGCCGCGCTCGATGCCGTACACCTCCATGCCGAAATAGATGGCGGTGCGCACGACGGCGCGGATGGCCGCGTTCATGCCGGGGGCGTCGCCGCCGCTCGTCAAAAGTCCGATCCTCTTCATCTTCCGATCCTCCGTATGATTTCTTTCCTATTCTCTGATTCCCCGCCGCTATTATATCATCAAACGCGGGAAAAGCAAACAATTTTCACGCTCTTTTTCGCGCTCTTAAACGAGTTTTATCGCCGATTCGGGCAAAAACGTCCTCAGTTCTGCCATGAGCGCCCGCGTGAGGCGCACTGGGAATTCGTAGCGCTTGCCGCCGTGCAGTACTTTACAAGGCGTCTCGCCCTCATAGCCCGAGAGGGTATCGAGGAGCTCTTCGAAGTCCTCTTCTCCCATGTTCCTCGCGTCCAGCCAGAGAACTTGTTCCCCGCTCTTCCGCTCGTTCCGCGCGGGAGCTTCCCGCTTTTCCTCGGGCGGGACGAACTCCTCGATCTTATCCGCGATGATGACGGGGGCTTTGTCGGGAGAAATATCGATCTTGCCCGTCACTTTCACGACGGCGTCCGCCTTCAAAAAGTGGCGCGCGCGGTCGTAGATGCGCGGGAAGGCGACGCAGTCGATACTCCCGTACAGGTCTTCGACGGTGACGAACGCCATCGTCGCGCCCGCACGGGTGTTGATCTTCTTGACGCCCGCGATGAGCCCGCCGAAGACGACCTGCTGCCCGCTCTCGATCTGCGCGTACGTCCTCTCCCCCGTCTCCTCGTCCTCTTCGTAGTCGGCGAGCAGCCCGCAGTTGAAGTTGGCGTCGCCGAAATAGCGCGCGAACGGCTCGAAGGGATGCCCGCTGACATACACGCCGAGGACGGACTTTTCTTTGGAGAGAAGGTCTTCCGAGGGCCATTCGTGGATATCGGGGTAGTCGGCTTTGGGCGTCTCTTCGGCGATGAGCGTGCCGAAAAGGGAGAGCTGCGCGCCGCTCTTCTGCTTGTCCATGCCCGCGATGCGGTGCATGAGGTCTTCGTACACGGCGGCATACTGCGAGCGGTGATAGCCGAAGCTGTCGAAGGCGCCGCCCAGGATAAGGCTCTCCACCATGCGCTTGTTGACGTACTTGGTGCAGCGCATCAGAAAGTCGGGGAAGTCCCTGAAGGGCCCGTTCTCGTCGCGCTCTTTGATGACCTCCTCCATCGCTCCGATGCCCACGCCGCGCAGGGCGCACAGGCCGAAGCGCAGCCCGTCCCCCTGCACCGAGAAGTACGCCTTGGAGCGGTTGACGTCGGGCGGGTACACCGCGATGTGCTTCTCCTTCATGTAGACGACGTACTTTGCGATCTCCTCGATCTTGTCGATGCGGTTGTTGAGGACGCCCGCCAGAAACTCTTTGGGGTAGTACGCTTTGAGATACGCCGTCTCGTAGGTGACGACGGCATACGCCGCCGCATGCGACTTATTGAAGGCGTAGGAAGCGAAGCTCTCCATCTTGGCAAAGAGCTCGGCGCTCACCTCGGGCTGGATGCCCTTACTGATGCACCCCGTGATGTTGCCGCCCTTGTCGATATCGCCGTAGATGAACTTATCCTTCTGCGCCATCAGCTCGGAACGGTGCTTTTTCGCCATGGCGCGGCGCACGAGGTCCGCCTGCCCCAGCGAATAGCCCGCAAGATTCTGGAAGATCTGCATGACCTGTTCCTGATAGATGATGACGCCGAACGTCTTCTCCAAAATGGGCTTGAGCATGGGCGTCAGGTAGTGGATATTCGCAGGGTCCGACCTGTTCTTCAAATATTCGGGGATAAAGTCCATGGGCCCCGGGCGGTAGAGCGAAATGCCCGCAATGAGATCTTCCAAACAGTTGGGCTGCAGCTGCTTCATGAACTTCTTCATGCCGCCCTGTTCGAGCTGGAACACGGCGTCCGTATCGCCGTCGGAGATGAGCTGATATGCCTTGGGGTCGTCGCACGCCTGCGTGAATTCCACCGTCTCGCCCGTGTCCTCTTTGATATAGTCGAGCGTCTTCTTGATATCGGTGAGCGTCGTGAGCGCCAGAAAGTCCATCTTGAGCATGCCGATGGACTCCACTTCCTTCATGTCGAATTGGGTGGTGATGTCCTCGCCGTTGCGCGAGAGCGGCACGTTGTCGGCGATCTTCTTGCGGCAGATGACGACGCCCGCGGCGTGCATGCCCGTCTGACGGGGCATGCCCTCGAGCTTCAAGCCCATGTCGATGACGCGCTTCAACGTCGCGTCGCTCTCGTAAAGGTCGATGAATTCCTGGTTGCGCTTGCTCTCCTGATCGGCAAGCTTTTTGAGCGCCTCGTCGTGCTTGTCGGGGTCGTTCTCCGTCTCGACGACCGCCTTCCTGCACTTTTCGAGGTTGAGCCCCAGAAGTTCGCGGATGGTAGACTTGCCGTCCATGAGCTTGGTGACGCGGTCGGTCTCGGCGTAAGGGACGCGCATGACGCGCCCCACGTCCTTGATGACGGCGCGCGAGGCGAGCGTGCCGAAAGTGACGATCTGCGCGACGTTCTCGGGATGATAGCGCTTCCTCACATAGGCGATGGTCTCCTCGCGGCGGGCGGTGCAGAAGTCGACGTCGAAGTCGGGCATGGAGACGCGATCGGGGTTCAAAAAGCGCTCGAAGAGAAGATCGTAGCGCAGCGGGTCGACGTTGGTGATGCCGATGGAATAGGCGACGATGCTGCCCACGCCCGAGCCGCGCCCGGGGCCGACGGGGATATCGTGCAGGCGCGACCAGTTGATATAGTCCCACACGATGAGAAAGTAGTCGGCGAAGCCCATCTTGATGATGATGGAAAGCTCGTATTCGGCGCGCTTTCTTATTTCCTCCGTGACGACGGGATAGCGCTTGGGGAGCCCCTCCCATGTGAGGCGGGTGAGATATTCGGGCGAAGGCGTTCCGTCGTCCGCCGTGTAGAGCGGGATGAGCGACTTATCGTAAACGGGGTTGCCGTCGGGCTTTAAGTTGAAGGGCGTGTCCGTATCGGAGACCTTGTCCGCGATGACGCGCGTGTTGGAGATGGCTTCGGGAAGGTCCGGAAAGAGCGCCGCCATCTCGTCGCCCGACTTCATGTAAAATTCGTGCGTCTGCATGCGCATGCGGTCGGGGTCGTCGAGCGTCTTCTTCATCTGGATGCACATGAGAACATCCTGCATCTCCCAATCTTCCTTGCGGAGATAGTGCACGTCGTTGGTGGCGACGAGCGGGATGCCCGTCTCCCGCGAGATACGCACGATGAGCGGCAGGATCTGTTTCTGTTCGGGGATGCCGTGATCCTGGATCTCGAGATAGAAATCTTCCCCGTAAATTTCTTTCATGGAGAGTGCGAACGCCTTCGCCCCCTCGTAGTCCCCCTTCATGAGGAGGCGGGGAAGCCTGCCCGCGAGGCACGCCGAAAGGCAGATGACCCCTTCGGCGTGATCCTTTAATACGTTGTAGTCGATGCGCGGACGGTAGTAAAAGCCGTCCACGAAGGCGAGCGAGTCCATCTGTACGAGGTTGATATACCCCGCCTTGTTCTTCGCAAGCAAAATGAGGTGATCGGCATGCTGGTCCTTCTTGACGCGGTAGTCGTCCGTCACATAGAATTCACAGCCGATGATGTATTTGATGCCCTTTTTCTTGCACGCCTCGGCAAAGCGCAGGGAGGTATACATATTGCCGTGGTCGGTGACGGCGACCGTATCGATGTTGTTCTTGACGCAGTGATCGACGAGCTCCTTCACCTTGACCGCCCCGTCGAGGAGGCTGTATTCGGTATGAAGATGCAAATGGACAAAATCGGTCATGTGTTTTCCTCCGTGCTCTTATATAGTTCCGTGAGTTTGCGGATGCGGTGATTTAAGCAGCTCTTACTGATATTCAGCCGCGCCGCAAGTTCGGTGAGCGATTCCGACGGGTGTTCGACGCGCGCCCGCGCCGCCTCTTTGAGGGGCTCGGAAAGGCTTTCGAAGACGCCCTTTTCATACAGCTCGCGGAAGATCTTGAGCTGGTTGACGCTCGCGATCGCCGTGCGGTCGGCATTGCGCGCCACACAGTTGGAAACGCGGTTGGAGTTGTTCCGCTCCTGCCGCTCGGCGGCAAGCTCGTTGAGCTTCTTCAGCGCCCCCTCCGCCCCCGCGACGGCGCAGAAGTCGGAGAGCATATCCCCGCTTTTGAGATAGACGACGGTGCGCTCCCCACGCCGCGCAAATTTCCCCAAAAGGTCGAATCGAAGCAGCAGCGCTTGGAACGCCTCGGCGTCCGCCGCCCGCGGGAAGACGAATTCGAGGTGATAACCCGTCCTCGTCCCTGCGGCAGGCACGGTGCAGCTCCCGCCGCCCAAGAACGCCGCTTTGAGGCAGGAGAGCGCGCAGCACTCCCGCTTCGCCGCCCACGCGATGCCGCGCCCGCCCGAAAAGCCCGCCTCATGCGCAATGCGCGCCGATTCCCCGCCCGCATAGCAAAAAGTCAGCCTGTCCCGCTCACGCTTGGGATCGAAGGCGGCTTCCTTGATGTCGAATCGCACGGAATACACGCTCTCGGCAAGCGCTAAAAAGAGCGCCGAAAGCCGCTCGTTCTCGCTGACGAACTCGATGCGCCCGTCCTGATAGGAGCCGCCCGTCGCGAGCAGCGCAAACAGCGCCGCCTTCTTGCAGCAGGGGTCTTTGGGGGGAGCCGCAAACAGCTCCCGTTTGACTTCCGATGTAAAATTCGCCATGGTATTTCCGTTCTTACGCCGCACGGCGGCGCGCTCTTTCACCGCTGCGCCCTTTCAGCGCCCGCACGCAACGGGGCGCTCAGTGCGTCCGTTTATAGTCCCGAAGGCGGAAGGAGGGCGTCCTCCCGTCGATGTTGCAAATTTGCGAAAGCGGCACGCCCGCGCGGCTTACTTGCGCCGCCGCAAGAGAAATATCCCCGATGCGGCCGGGGGAATGCGCGTCCGAATCGACGACGAACTTCACGCCCGTCGCCGCGGCTTCTGCAAGCTCCTCGTCGGTAAAGTGCCCTTTCTTGCCGCTGATCTCGAGGTACGTCCCGTAGTCGCGGCAGCACTTGGCGACTTCCTTCACGTCCGCAAAGCAATGATAGTTGACGTGCGTTAAAATGTCGATAGGGTTTTTCTCGACCGCCCGCAGATAGGCGCGCGTCATCTCCCGCACCATGCGCTCGGAGGGCTTGATATGCGCGCGGTAGCGGAAGGTCGTCCATCCCCCCTCCCAGAAGGAAGGGAAGTTTTTGTATCTGACGACGGGATGAAAGCCCGCAAGATAGACGTCGAAATCGTCGAAGTCGGCTTCCGTCAGCCCGCAGTCGCCGTCGAGGCTCAAAATATTCTCCTCGATGCCGCGGAGGACGGGAAAATTCGTCTGCCGCGCCGCCTCGTCGATGTCGGCAAAGTAGCGCTCCTTCTCCCGCCGCTTCACGCCGAAGATGACGTGCGAAAAGCCGTGGTCGGTGACGGCGATGCCCGAAAGCCCCGCCTCTTTTGCCGCCAGCGCGTTTTCAAGGGCGGTCGACTTGCCGTCGGAATATTTGGTATGCGTATGATAGTCAAACGTGAGCTTCATGGTATTTCCCGCGGCGCCCGTTTCCTGAGCCGCCGCACTTCTTGGCGCCCGTCTTCCCGAGCCGCCTCTCTTCGCATAACGCGTTTCAGGGGAGCCGCCGCACTTCTTCGCGGAGGACGATGCCCGTTTCCTTCTCCACGCGCTCCTTCACCAGGGTGATGAGCGCCGAGACCTCGGAAGCAGTGCCCCCGTCATTCAGGATAAAGTTGGCGTGCACCTCGCTCACGCGCGCCCCGCCCAGCCGCATCCCCTTGAGCCCGCACGCCTCGATGACCGCCCCCGCGCTCTTTCCCTCGGGGTTGACGAACACACAGCCCATGCTCCGCCCTTTGGGGAGCGCCCTGCGCTTCGTCCGAAAATAACAGCGGCGGCGCGCGATCTCTTCGGGAAAGCTGTGTCTGAGCCTGAGTTCCGCGCCGATGACGGCGATATTTTCCCGCAGAAAGATGCTGTCCTTCTCTTGAAAGGCGCACTCCGCTTGGGAAAGGCAGAACGTCCTGCCCGCCGAAACGCAGACAACGCGCGAGATAAGCTCGCCGATATGCCCTTCCTTCACGCCCGCGTTCATGGCGACGGCGCCCCCGACGGTCATGGGGATGCCCGTCAGAAACTCCGCCCCCGCAAGACACTTTTCCCCCGCAAAACGCAGGAGCCCTCCCCCCGTCACGCCCGCGCCGACGCGCACCAATGCCCCCTCCGCCGCGAGCAAACAAAAGCCGCTAAAGCGGAGCACGACGCCGTCAAAAAATCCGTCGCGCGGCAGCACGTTCGCCCCCGCGCCGAGGAAGCAGTACGGGATACTTTGCTCCTTCAGAAGCGCAAGAAGGCAAGCAAGCTCCTCCCCGCTTTTCGGGCACGCCCACGCCGCGGCAGTCCCGCCGCAGCCGATCGAAGTATGCCGCGCAAAGTCAAATGGCCCGCCCGCGCAAAGGCGGGGCAGACGGCCGGTGAGATAGTCCGCAAGCGTCAAACAGTCACTCCCCTTATTTTAACACATTTTGCGTCCGATTTCAAATACTTTTCAGGTATTTTTCGGGGACATCCCCTTCCCGCGCCGCCGCGGCGAGCCGCCCGAGCGCCTCCCTTGACGAGAACACGCTCACTGTACGCTCCGCATTGTTTTCAAGAGGGAACATCCCGATCTGAGAAAGCCGCCCCTGCACTTCGGGGGAGAGCAGCGCTTCCACAAAGGCAAGGGATGCCTCCCACTTTTCGGAAGAGAGGATGCCGATATACTGATAAAGATCGCAGTATTTCGTGAGCGGGCGCGCCTGCACTATAGCGCCGCGCGCCTGAAAGCGGCACACGTCGCGCTGCGTGCCGAAAAGATAGCGGTATTTCCCGCTCAGAAAGCCCGTATAGGCGGCAACGCTCTCCGTCTCCTCCCCCGTGATGCCTTCGAGGCGGGCGGCGACGGCGGGCAGGTTTTCCCCGCCTACGGAAAGAGCCGTCCTGCCCTCTCCTTCAAAATCGGTGAGAGAAAAGAGATAATACCCGCCCATGCACCACGGATAGGCGAGCGTCTTTCCGCCCAGCTCCCCGCCGGTAAAGGAATACGGCAGGGGCAAAAGCAGTTCCGCGAATTCCGAAAGCCCCACGCCGAAGGAGAGAACGTCGGGTGCATCCCCCTCCGCAAACGCCGAAAGCGCTCCCTCGAGCGTGTAGCTCGTGACGAGATAGTACGCTTCCCCCTTCAGCTCCCGCGCGACGCTCTTCAAAAACGCGGTGCGCGAACCCTTCCCGCCCTCGAAAGTATCGATATTCCACACGCGGACGACGGTGCGCGCCTCGGCATTTTCCGATTTTTGCGGCACAAAGACGATGACGGCAGCCGCAAGAAGGAGCAAAAACGGCAGCCCGCGCCAAAGCATGCGCCCGAATTTTCCCATCCCCCGCAAAAAAGCTTTCATCCCCCCATTGTATGCAGGAGCCCGCTTTGCTTATGACGTCCGCCATGCCGCCCACCCACGCCGCCCGACTTCATCCGCCCGAACCCGCCCGAAGCCCCTCGTTTTCCCGCGCCCATGCCTACGACTTTCCGGACAAAAAAACAGGCATCTCCCGAAAAACCGAAAGACGCCCCGCCCGAACAAACGGGCTCTATCTCAAACAGCTGCGCTGTGACAGCAGTTTGTGCCGCTATGAAAAAACTATTCGCCCCGAGCCATGCCGCGCCATGTCGGTCGACCTGTTTTCAAGGCTGCCCGCTCCTCAAAAAGGCACAAAAAAAGCCCCCCGTGAGGGGGGAGACGTCAGTGCCTCTTCTGGAAGCTGTCGCAGCAGGTGCAGTGCTCGCAGTCGCAGGTATTGCCCACATGGATGGTCTCCAGCTCGCAGTGGCAGCCGTCCACATTGAACTTGCACTCCGAAACGCCGCACGAAACGCCGCAGTTGATCATATTACGGTCCATATTTCACCTCCTCACAAGGTCAATATGCGCAAAAGCACAAAAATTATCCCAAACCCCGTTGACAAAGCCCCCGTCCTTTGGTAAAATATTATAAAAGGAGAACCACCATGAAAGTCATTTTGAAAGCAGATGTCAAAGGCACGGGCAAAAAGGGCGATCTTGTCGAAGTTTCGGACGGGTACGCAAGAAATTTCCTCCTCAAAAAGGGGCTTGCCGAAGTCGCCACGACGAGCGGCATCAACGAGATCACGCAGCGCCGCATCGCAGACGAATTCCACCGCGCGGAGTATGTCAAGGCGCAGAAGGAACTTGCGGCGAAGCTCAACGGCGCGGAAGTCACCGTCGCCATCAAGGCGGGCGAAAACGGCAGGGTGTTCGGCTCGGTCACGACGGCGCAAATCGCCTCCGCCCTCGAAGCGCAGGGCTATGAGATCGACAAGAAGAAGATCTCTTTGAAGGAGAACATCAAGAACGTCGGCGATTTCAGCGCGGAAGTGCGCCTCATGGAGGGCGTTACCGCCAAGATCAAAGTCAAGGTCGTCGCAGAATAAGCGCGGCTCATTTCAAAACACACAAAGCGGCAGGAAGTTCCTGCCGCTTTTTCGTAAAAAAACAGACGCCTCCGCACGGGAAACGCCTGTTTTTAGATATTACGCCACGCATAGTACTATGCTAATTGCCGAAAAATGCGTTTTATTTTAGCAATATCCTGAAGTTTAGGGCAGCTGGATCTCGTAAAGCTCCTTCGGGGGAAGCTTATTCGTGGAATCTTGCACGAACTTCTGCACCGCAGCGGCGCCCTTCTCGACGGGGATATTGACGCCCGCGCCCGCGACGCAGCCCCCGAAGCACCCCATGCCTTCGATCAGGCAGCCGTTCTTCTTGCCCGCCTTTGCGAGCATGAGCATCTTCTTGCATTCGACGAGCCCTTCCGCGTGTTCGATCTTGACTTCGACCCCGGGGTAGTACTCGCGCACGCACTCCTCGATCGCGTGGGAGACCCCTCCCGCAACGCCGTATCCCCTGCCCGCGCCCGAAGCGTCGTGGATGGGATCTTCCTTGGTGTATGTCTCAAAGTCGATGCCCGCCGCCTCGAAGATCGCGGCAAGCTCTTCGAACGTGATGACGAAGTCGACGTCCGAACGCACGGTACGGCGCATCGCTTCGAGCTTTTTCGCCGCGCACGGGCCGACGAAGATGACGCGCGCGTCGGGCATCCTCTGCTTGACGGAACGCGCCGTCGCGACCATGGGCGTCAGAGCGCTCGAAACTTTGTCCACCATGTCGGGGAACTGCGTCTTTGCGAGCATGCTCCATGCGGGGCAGCAGGAGGTGAGAAGGAAAGGAAGCTTGCCAGTCACGACCTCCGTCGCATAGTGGTGCGCCTCGGTGGAAGCCCCCACGTCCGCGCCGTGCGCGACCTCGAAAACTTCGGTAAAGCCGATGTCTTTGAGGGCGGCCTTGATGCGCCACAGCGTCGCCTTGGGGCCGAACTGCCCCACGATGGCGGGCGCCACGATGGCGACAACCTTATCCCCGCGGCGAATGGCGCGCCCGAGCTGGAAGATCTGCGACTTATCGGCAATGGCGCCGAACGGGCAGCTCACCATGCACTGACCGCAGCCCACGCATTTTTTGGGATCGATGGAAGCCCTGCCCAGAGGATCGCTCGAGATCGCCTTGACGCCGCACGCGTCCGCACAGGGGCGCACCTTATGGGCGATGGCGTCGTACGGGCAGGCAGCCTTGCACTTGCCGCACTTGATGCACTTCTCGCGGTCGATGACCGTCTTGCCGTCCTTGCCGATGGAGATGGCACCCTTGGGGCAGACCGCCATGCACGCACGCGACACGCAGCCGCGGCACTGGTTGCTCACTTCATAGACGTTGTCCTCGCACTTGTCGCACGCCGAGGGAATGACCTGCATGAGCGGAGGCTCGTAGTACTGGTCGGAGATATTGCTCGCATCCAGCCCCGCCGTGATGTGGACGGGCCTGTCCTGCGGGCGGAGCGACATGCCGAGAGCGAGGCGCACGCGTTCGGAGGCGATGGCGCGCTCGCGGTAGATGCTCTCGCGGTACTGCGGCACCTCCGTCGGGGAGATGGTGTAAGGGATCGCCTCGATGGCGCTGTTGACGTTCTCGTCATCCACAAGATATGCGACCTTGGCGACTTCGACAAAGATCTTTCTTCTCAGTTTGGTGACCGAAGTATTGATACCTCTCATTTCACTGTCTCCTTCATTTTGAGCCGAAGTCGGGGCAGAGGAAACTCCCCTGCCCCGGCGTTCGCATTTTTTGTTACTTTCTGCCGTAATAAGCGTTGAGATACATCTGCTTGATCTCGCTCATGAGCGGGTATCTGGGGTTGGCGCCCGTGCACTGATCGTCGAACGCATCCTCGGTCATCTGATCGAGACGGTCGAGGAACTGCTCTTCGGTGACCTTGCCCTGCAGCGCTTCCTGAATGGTCTTGGGCTGGCCGATCGCCGCCTGCAGCTCGTGCAGCTTTGCGATGAGCGCTTCGACGAGCTCGTCGTCATTGGCGCCCGTGCAGCCGACATAGCGGGCGACGTCCGCATAGCGTGCCTTGCACTGAGGATACGCGTACTGAGGGAAGGTGCCCATCTTGGCGGGAGCTTCCGAGCTGTTGAAGCGGATGACCTCTTCGAGCATGAGCGAGTTCGCCATGCCGTGAGGGATGTGCCAGTAGGAGCCGAGCTTGTGCGCCATGGAGTGGCAGACGCCGAGGAAGGCATTCGCAAACGCCATACCTGCCATGCAGGAAGCATTTGCCATCCTCTCGCGCGCTTCTGCGTCGTGCGCGCCCTTCTCGTATGCGCGGGGCAGATACTCGAAGATGAGGCGGGCAGCTTCTTTTGCGATGCCGTTCGTGAAGTCGGTCGCCATGACGGAAGCGATCGCTTCGAGCGCATGGCTCATCGCGTCGATACCCGAGCAGGACGTAAGCCCCTTGGGGATGTTCATCATGAGGTCTGCGTCGACGATCGCGACGTCGGGCATGAGCTCATAGTCGGCAAGAGGATACTTGGTCCCCGTCTTCTCATCGGTGATGACGGCGAAGGGCGTGACTTCGGAGCCCGTACCTGCCGTCGTGGGGATGGCGACGAAGAGCGCCTTGTCGCCCATGTGAGGGAAGGTGTAAACTCTCTTGCGGATATCGATGAAGCGCATCGCCATATCCTGGAAGTCGACGTCGGGATGCTCATACATCACCCACATGATCTTGGCTGCGTCCATGGGCGAACCGCCGCCGACCGCAATGATGACGTCGGGAGCGAAGTCGCGCATCTGCTTGACGCCTTCGTTCGCGCAGGCGAGCGTGGGATCGGGCGTGACGTTGAAGAAGGTCGCGTGCGTGATGCCCTCTGCGTCGAGGATATCGGTGATCTTCTTGGTGAAGCCGCTCTGATAGAGGAATCCGTCGGTGACGATGAACGCCTTCTTCTTATTGTAGACCTGATGTCCGAGTTCCTTGAGGGCAACTCCGAGGCATCCGCGCTTGAAATAGACCTTTTCGGGAGCTCTGAACCACAGCATATTTTCCTTCCTTTCCGCAACGGTTTTGTAATTGATGAGGTGCTTGACGCCGACGTTCTCCGAGACGGAGTTGCCGCCCCACGAGCCGCAGCCGAGGGTGAGCGAAGGCGTCATCTTGAAGTTGTAAAGATCGCCGATACCGCCGTGCGAAGAAGGCGTGTTGATGACGATACGGCAGGTCTTCATGACGGAGCGGAAACGCTCGATCTTGTCCTGACCCGTCTCGACATTGACATAGAGCGAGGAGGTGTGACCGAGACCGCCGTCCTTGATGAGGCGGTCTGCCTTGGCGACGGCGTCCTCGAAGTCCTCCGCCTTGTACATTGCAAGCACGGGCGAGAGCTTCTCGTGCGCGAACTCTTCGGAGATGTCGACGGACTCGACTTCACCGACGAGCACTTTGCTGCCCTCGGGCGCCGTGAAGCCCGAAAGTTCTGCGATCTTGCAGGCGCTCTGGCCGACGATCTTCGCGTTGAGCGCGCCGTTGATGATGATGGTCTTTCTCACCTTGTCCGTCTCTTCGGGGGTGAGGAAGTAAGCGCCGCGGAGCGCCATCTCCTTCTTGAACTCGTCGTAGACGTCTTTGAGGACGATGACCGACTGCTCGGAAGCGCAGATCATGCCGTTATCGAACGTCTTGGAGTGCAGGATGGAGGAAGCCGCGAGCTTGATGTCCGCAGAGGAATCGATGACGGCGGGCGTGTTGCCTGCGCCGACGCCGACTGCGGGCTTGCCGGAGGAGTATGCCGCCTTGACCATGCCGGGACCGCCCGTCGCAAGGATGAGGTCCGCCTCTCTCATGATCATGCCCGAAAGGGGCACGGTGGGCTGATCGATCCAGCCGATGATGTCTTCGGGGGCACCCGCTTTGACTGCCGCCTCGAGGACGATCTTCGCCGCTTCGATCGTACACTGCTTTGCACGGGGATGGGGCGAGATGATGAGCGCGTTCCTCGTCTTCAGGCAGATGAGGCACTTGAAGATCGCGGTGGACGTGGGGTTGGTCGTGGGGATGACCGCAGCGACGACGCCGACGGGCTCTGCGACCTTCGTATAGCCGAAGCCTTCGTCGCGTTCCACGACGCCGCAGGTCTTGACGTCCTTATACTTGTTGTAGATGTACTCGGCCGCGTAATTGTTCTTGATGACCTTGTCCTCTACAACGCCCATGCCCGTCTCTTCGACTGCCATCTTCGCGAGAGGAAGACGCATCTTGTTCGCAGCGAGCGCCGCCGCGAAGAAGATCTTGTCCACCTGCTCCTGCGTGTAGGTGGCGTACTTCGCCTGAGCCGCCCTGACACGCGCCAAGAGCTTTTCGAGCGATTCCTCATCGTTGACGATAAAGTCTTTCATGTGATACCTCCGATATATTTTGCTGATTTAAATATTGCCTTTTTTCAAGCGCCGCTCTTTTCGGTCTCCGCCGAGAGAGAGGCGAGCGATGCCGCAAGATCCTCGCAGCGCAGCGTCACCCCTTCGGGAACGCGCACATACGCGGGCGCAAAGCTCAAAATTGCCGTGATGCCCGCCTCCACCATCGCGTCGCACGCCTGCTGCGCCGCTTCGCCGGGAACGGTGAGGATTCCGAGCCGCACATTTTCACGCTCTGCGATCTCTTTGAGCCGCTCCATGGGATAGATGGGCTTGCCCCGGAGCGCCCCCACCTGCGCGGGAGAAATATCGAACGCGGCGACGACGTCGATGCCGTAATGCTCGAAGCCGTCATAGACGAGGAACGCCCTTCCGAGCCGCCCCGCGCCCACGACGCAGGCATGCGTCTTCAGGTGATACCCGAGCGCCCGCTCGAGATCCCCGATGAGCTTCCCCACGGCAAAACCCAAGCGCGGCTTCCCTGGTTCGGACGCGACGAGCGCCAGGTCCTTCCTCACGCACACGGCGGAAAGGTGCATGTCCTCGGCGATCTCCGAAGAAGAGACGTACCCCACTCCCGCCGCCTCTTCCGCCTTCAGATAGCGAAGATAGGCAGGGAAGCGGAGGAACGCCGCTTTGGAAATTTCCGCCGTCTTGCCCTCCACCCTGTCACCTCGAATCGATATTTTTTTATCGATTTACATTCTACCAAATCTCAAAGCGCTTGTCAACTGTTTGAGGGCAGTTTCTTCCGCAAAGTACAAAAAAATACATCCCGCCCCGTCATTGCGTGAACACCCCTCTTTTTCTGTCATTTTGAGTCATTTTCCGCGAAAGGAAGGCGCCGCCCGCGGCATTTTGCCGCGGGCGGCGCCCATTACTTCAAACAAGTCAAGCTTCCAGCTCTTTGAGCTGTGCTTCGATCTTTTCCTTCATGTCGAGGAACTTCTCAAGCTTTGCCCGCTCGTCGTCGACGAGCTTTTTGGGCGCTTTGGAGATGAACCCCTGGTTGGCGAGCTTGCCGTTCGCGCGGGCGATCTCCCCCGTCACGCGTTCGAGCTCCTTTTCAAGGCGCTTCTTCTCCTCTTCGAGGTCGACGAGCTCCCCGAGCGGGATGAACACCTGCCCGAGATCGCACACCTGCGAGACGGCTTTGCTCCCCGCCGCCGCGCCGCTTTCGACGGTCTCTACGGCGCTCGCGCCCGCGAGGCGCAGGATGGACTGGCGGTTGAGCGAAACGAGCCGCTTACAATCGGTCACGAGATAGATGTGCACTTTGCGCGAAGGCGGGCAGTTGACCGCCACCTTCATCGCGCGCACCGTCTTGATGAGCCCGATGACGCCCTCGAACGCCTTCGCCTCCTTCTTATAGGCGAGCTTTCCGACATAACGCGGGAACTCTGCCGAGATGATGCGGCCGTGCCCTCCGGGAAGATAGCTGTAGATCTCCTCCGTGACGAAGGGGATGAAGGGATGCAGCAGGCGCAGCGCGTTGTCGAGCACATACAAAAGCACCGAGAGCGCCCCCTTCCTCTTTTCGGCATCGTCGCCGTAGAGGGCGGGCTTCGAAAGCTCGATATACCAGTCGCAGAAGTCGTTCCAGACGAAGTCGCTCAGCTTGTCCGCAGCGATACCGAGGTCGTACTTCTGCAAGGAGACGGTCACTTCGCGCACCGTCGCCATGAGGCGGGAGATGATCCAGCGGTCGGCGGGCTGCAGCCTGACTTCGGAAAGAGGCGGCACCGCCTCGTCCTTGACGTTCATGAGGACGAAGCGCGCGGCGTTCCACACCTTGTTGATGAAGTTGCGCGAAGCCTCCACCTTGGCTTCCGTGAAGCGCGTGTCGTTGCCGGGCGCAACGCCGGTCAAAAGCGAGAGGCGTAGAGAGTCTGCGCCGTATTTGTCGATGACTTCGAGCGGGTCGATGCCGTTGCCCAGAGACTTGCTCATCTTGCGGCCCTGCTCGTCGCGCACGAGCCCGTGGATGAGCACGTCGTGGAAGGGAACTTTGCCCGTCTGCTCGATGCCCGAGAACATCATGCGCATCACCCAGAACGGGATGATGTCGTAACCCGTCACGAGCACGTCGGTGGGATAGAAATATTCAAATTCGGGGGTCTTGTCCGGCCAGCCCAGCGTCGAGAAGGGCCAGAGCGCCGAAGAGAACCAGGTATCGAGCACATCCTCGTCCTGCGTGAGGTGCGCGCTGCCGCACTTGGGACAGACGGAGGGCGTCTCGCGCGAGCAGATGACTTCGCCGCAGTCGCCGCAGTACCACACGGGGATGCGGTGCCCCCACCACAGCTGGCGGGAGATGCACCAGTCGCGGATGTTTTCCAGCCAATTATAGTAGATCTTCGCGAAGCGGTCGGGCACGAACTTCGTCTTGTTCTTCATCACGGCGTCGATGGCGGGCTTTGCAAGGGGCGCCATCTTGACGAACCACTGCTTGGAGACGATGGGCTCCACCGTCGAATGGCAGCGGTAGCAGTGCCCCACGTTGTGGGCGTGCGGCTCCACCTTGACGAGAAAGCCGAGCTGTTCCATATCGGCGACGATGCGCTTTCTCGCTTCATAGCGGTCGAGCCCCGCATATTCGCCCGCGAGCTCGTTCATCGTGCCGTCGTCGTTCATCACGCGGATGACGGGCAAATTGTGCCTAAGCCCCACTTCGAAGTCGTTGGGGTCGTGCGCGGGGGTGATCTTCACCGCGCCCGTACCGAATTCGGGATCGACGTACTCGTCCTCCACGAGGGGGATCTTCCTCCCCACGAGGGGCAGGGTGAGCGTCTTGCCGACGAGAGCGGAATAGCGCGCGTCGCCGGGATGCACCGCGACGGCGGTATCGCCCAGCATGGTCTCGGGACGGGTGGTCGCGATGATGATAAACTCGTCCGTGCCGTCCACGGGGTATCTGAAATGCCAGAAGAAGCCCGCGTCCTCGCTGTACTCGACTTCGGCGTCCGAAAGCGCCGTCTTGCAGTCGGGGCACCAGTTGATGATGCGGCTGCCGCGGTAGATGAGACCCTTGTCATACAGGCGGAAGAAGGCTTCCCTCACCGCCTTCGAGCAGCGCTCGTCCATCGTGAAGGCAAGGCGGGTCCAGTCGCAGGAAGAGCCGAGCTTTTTGAGCTGATCGCAGATGCGGCCCGCGTACTTGTTCTTCCACGCCCAGGCGCGCTCTAAAAAGCCCTCGCGCCCCAGCTCCTCTTTGGTGAGCCCCTCTTCTTTGAGCTGATTGACGATCTTGACTTCCGTCGCGATGGAGGCATGGTCGGTGCCGGGGAGCCAGAGGACGGAATACCCCTGCATGCGCTTGAAGCGCGTGATGACGTCCTGCATGGTCTCGTCCATGGCGTGGCCCATGTGCAGCTGCCCCGTCACGTTGGGGGGCGGCATCATCAGCGAGAAGGGAACTTTCCCTTCGTCTATCTCGGCGCGGAAGCAGCCGTTTTCCTGCCAATCCGCGTAGATGCGATCCTCAAATTGTTTGGGATCGTACGTCGTTTGCATCTCTTTCATCTTTATCACCCGAAAAAGTGTAATACAGCTTCCCATTATACATGAATTTTTCTGCGTTGTCAATGAAAGCGCCCCTCGCATACGATATATTATTGCCAAAATCTGAAGATGCGCGCCCCGCCCCGTGCGGCGGCCGCCTTCCAAACGGAGGTCCCCATGTCAAAGCTTTCCCGTCTCATCTTGCTTCCCTTAGCGGCGCTCTTCGCGCTCCTCCCCCTTTCCGCCTGCACCGAAGAACAGGAGGATGATGTCACGCTCATCCGCGTCAACGAAGTCACCCACTCGGTGTTCTATGCGCCCATGTACCTTGCCGACTCCCTCGGCTATTTTGAAGAGGAAAACATCAGGATCGAACTCACGAACGGCGGCGGCGCCGACAAGGTGATGGCAGCCGTCCTCTCGGGCGATGCCGACATCGGCTTCTGCGGCCCCGAAGCGGCCATCTATGTGCTCCTCGGCGGCACCACGGACGTCCCCACCGTCTTCGGCCAGCTCACCCGCCGCGACGGCTCCTTCCTCGTCTCCCGCACCGACGAGCCCGACTTCTCATGGGAAGACCTCGCAGGGAAAGAAGTGCTCGCGGGCAGAAAGGGCGGCGTTCCCGCCATGACCTTTGAATATATCTTAAAAGAGCACGGCATCCAAGACAAAGTGACGCTCAACTACGACGTCGCTTTCAACCTGATGACGGGCGCTTTCGAATCGGGCGTTGCCGACTACTGCACGATGTTCGAACCGACGGCTTCCGAATACGAGGCGGCGGGCAAGGGCTATGTCGTCGCCGCCGTGGGCGAAGCGTCGGGCGAAGTCCCCTACACCGCCTATATCGCCAAACGCTCGTGGCTCGACGAAAACACGGAGGCCGCCGAAGGCTTCCTCCGCGCCGTCATGCGCGCCATCGACTTTGCGGAGAACGAGCCCGCGATGACCGTCGCTCAGTACCTTCTCCCCCACTTCCCCTCCACCTCGCAGGGATCGCTCGCCGTCAGCGTCGAAAGCTATCGTTCGATCTCCGCCTGGCAGCCCGACATGACGCTCTCCGAAGAGAGTTTCGACCGTTTGCAGGACATCATCGAGAGCGCGGGCGAACTTCCCGAACGCGCGGACCATCGGGCGCTCGTCGACAACTCCCTTGCCCGGCGCGTTGCCGCCGCGCTCCAATGACGCCAAAGCGCCCCTTTGGGCGGCACGACCATGAAAGAAATACTCGCCTTTGACAACGTAAGTCTCACCTATCACACGCGGCAGGGAGAAGTCACCGCCTTAAAAGGGCTCACCTTCTCCCTCGGCGAGGGGGAATTCGCCGCCATGATCGGCCCTTCGGGCTGCGGCAAGAGCACCGTCCTCTCGCTCGCCGCCGGACTCTTAACGCCCTCCGCAGGCAGAGTGACGCGGAAGGGGAGCATCGGCTACATGCTCCAACGCGACGAACTCTTCCCGTGGCGCACCATCGAGAAAAATCTGTACCTTCCGCTCGAAGTGCAGAAAAAGAACACTCCCGCCCGCCGCGCCCGTGCGCTGGAACTTGCCGAAAAATACGGGCTCTCGGGCTTTTTGAAGCGCTATCCTTCCGAGCTCTCGGGCGGGATGCGCCAGCGCGCCGCGCTCATCAGGACGCTCGTCATGGAGCCCGACATCCTGCTCCTCGACGAGCCCTTCTCCGCGCTCGACTATCAGACCCGCCTCAAAGTCGCCTCGGACGTTTCGCACATCCTCAGAAGCGAGAAAAAGGCGGCGCTCCTCATCACGCACGATATTTCGGAAGCTGTCTCCCTTGCAGACCGCATCTTCGTGCTCACCGCCCGCCCCGCCCGCCTTCTCGCCTCGCACGAGACGGACTTTCTCTCTCCCGATCCCCTGAAGCGGCGGGAAGAACCCCGCTTTTCGGGCTGGTTCGAAACACTCTGGAAGGAACTCGACCCATGAAACACGACAATATCTCCAAAGAACACCGCGCTTTCCTACAAAAGAGCAGAAGAAAAACAGGCGTCGTCAACGCCGTGCGGCTGGGGCTGCTGCTCCTTCTTTTGGGGCTGTGGGAACTCGTCACCGCCCTTCATTGGGCAGACCCCTTCCTCGTCAGCTCCCCCTCCCGCATCGCCAAGACGATCGCTTCCCTCTATCAAGAGGGCACCCTCTTCTATCATATCGGCATCACCCTTTCGGAAACGCTCATCGGCTTTATTGCCGCCATCCTCTTAGGCGGCGTTACCGCCCTGCTCCTTTGGTGGAGCGAGACCTTCCGCCGCATCTTAGAGCCCTACATCGTCGTCCTCAACGCGCTCCCCAAGATCGCTTTGGGGCCGCTCATCATCATCTGGTGCGGTACGGGGAGCCGCGCCATCGTCTTCATGACCATCCTCGTCACCGTCATCCTTGTCATCCTGCACATGCTCTCCGCCTTCCTCTCGGCGGACGAGGGCAAAGTACTGCTCCTTCGGTCGATGGGCGCGAACAAGGCGCACATCCTTGTAAAGCTCGTCCTGCCCTCCTCCCTTCCCGCCTTCGTCTCCATGCTCAAAGTCGCCGTCGGCATGAGCTGGATCGGCTCCATCATGGGCGAATACATCGTCTCGCGGGCGGGGCTCGGGTACCTCATCGTGTACGGCGGGCAGGTGTTCAAGCTCGACCTCGTGATGGCGGCGACCGTCATCCTCTGCTTTCTCGCGGCGCTCATGTACTTCCTCGTGGCTCTCCTCGAAAAAAAGCTCGTCCGCACATGAGCCCGTCTTGCGGCGGGAGAAATTCCCGCCGCCTCTTTTTTAGCGAAAATAAGACAAGCTATGTCTGACATAGCATTCTCTTACCCCCGTATCCTGTGGTCGAAGGCGGCAAAACGCACAAAATAGCAAAATTTTTTTGCAATTACGTCAGGCATAGTACTCTACACCCTTGACAAATCTTGTCGTATCCTGTATAATAGTGTCATATCGTATAAGGAGACTCCCTATGGATCAGGAATTTACCCATAGCGAAGACGAACCGATCGTAGACGTCGCCGAAGAGCCCGCCCTCCCCCCTCGGGAGGAAGCAGTCTCCCCTTCGGAAGGACCCGATCCCGCGCCCGAAGAAAGCGAGGAAGAAAACGGCGAAGAGGACGAAAAGGATCACGGCACCATCAGCTCCGATCTTATCCGCGGCCACATCAACACCATCATTCTCCGCTCCCTCTATGACGGGGACAAGTACGGCTATGCGATCCTCGAAGAGATCGCCCGCAAGAGCCACAATCAGTATCAGCTCAAACAGCCCTCCCTCTACAGCGCCTTGAAACGGCTCGAGAAGGAAGGCTATATCACGTCCTATTGGGGCGGCACGGCGGGCGGCGGCAGGCGCAAGTACTTCTCCCTTACCGACCAGGGCAAGGAGATCGCCGAGCGCAACCTCATGGAATGGGAGTACTCCCGCACCGTCATCGACAGCCTCATCTCCGATAAGGACTTCGACTTCTCCTCCCCCCCTCCCTCCGCCGTCGACATGCGCGTTTTGAAGCAGTCGACGACCCGCGTCCCCGCGACGGGCGAGATCGACGACGAGTACGAGCCCGCGGACGAGCCCATAGACGAACCGACAGAGGAGCCTGTGGACGGGCCCACGGAAGAGGCAGCGCCCGAAGAGGACGCAGCCGGGATCGCCGAGTCCATGCAGGGCAGCGCTACGGAAGAGGCGGCTGATTCGGAGGACGCTTCCGCCGAGCACGCCGGACCCGCCCCCGAAGAGAATTCGCAGGACGCCCCCGAAGAAGATGTGCAGGAGAGCGAAGAGGGCATGCAGACCGCCGCGGCGGCAGCCGCATTCCCCTCCCTCTCCGAACCCGCGCCCGAAGAGCCCGAAAACAATGGCGGCGCTTCGGAAGCGGCGGAAACAGCAGAAACTGCCGCTCCCCTTTCCGAAGATCACCCCGCCTTCCGGGAGCTGGAAGCGCGCCGCGCCGCATTCGAGGAAGAGCAGCGCCGCGCCGAAGAGCAACTGCGCACGCGCGAAGAGATGCTGCGCACGCGCGAAGAACTCTTCCGCAACGAAGAGGAACAGCGCAACCGCATGATCGCGGAAGCAGCGGCACAGAACCGCTACTGGGAAGAGATGCGCGCCCGCGAAGCGGCGCGTCTCGAAGAGGAACAGCGCCGCCGCATGGAGGCAGAAGCGTTCGCCCGCCTCCGCTATGAGGACGAGCTGCGCCGCCGCGAAGAGGAACAGCGGCTTGCGGAAGAAGCCCGCGCCGCCGAAGACGCCCGCGCCGCCGAAGAAGCGCGGCTTGCGGAAGAAGCGCGGCTCGCAGAGGAAGAAGCGCAGGCGGAACAGCAGCGCCTTGAAGAGGAGCAGCGCCTCGCCGCCGAGGAAGAGGAGCGCCGCGCGGCAGAGGAAGCCCGTCTCGAAGAAGAGCGTGCGCACGCCGATGCCCTCGACGATGAAAAAGCACAGCAGAACGCGCGCATCATGGAGATGCAGCCCTTTGCCGAAGAACGCGCCAAATACGAACAGATGATCCGCGACCGCGAGGAACAGCTCAAAGCGCAGCACGCGCTCGAACTTGCCGAGCAGGAGCAGCGCATCCGCAGCGAAGACGAGGAGCGTTTCCGTAAGCGCGAACAGCAGATGATCCATCAAAATTACCTCAGCCTCGTCAACACCCCTCCCGTGGAGGACAGTTCCGGCGCGTCCGAGTTTAATTATTTCAACACCCCCGTCGTTCCCGCAGGAGACGCAAAGCCTCCCATGTATGCCGCCAAATCGGAAGCAGAACGGGAATACCGCTCGGTCATCGGAAAGCTATACATGAACACCATCAAAGAGGAACCAGCAGAGCCGCAGCCCGCGCCTCAGCCCGTCCCTCAGCCGCAGGCACAGCCCGCGCCCGAAGAGCGGCAGGAGCCCGTCTATCAGGCTCCCCCCGAACCGCCTGCCCCCAAAAAGGCGGCGCCCACTCCCCCGCCCCGCTCACTGGACGGCATCGACTTCTATGACATCGAGATGCGCGCAGCCGCCGACGGTATCCGCATCACGACCTCGGGCGGCGGAACGAAGCCCGTCACGACGACGCTCTCCGTCAACCTCGTTCACAAGGGCAAAGCGCTCTTCTTCAGCGCGCTCACCGTGTTCCTTCTCTGCATTGCCGAAGGCAGCATCACGCTGGGGCTCCTGCGCACGCTGCAGCTCCCCCGCTTCTACCCCTATCTCATCTGGGGCGCGGGACTTGCCGTCCTGCTCGTCTGCGGCCTCGCCTATGTCAACCACTACGGCGAGCGCGCTTTGCGGCGGACGGGGAACCTGCTCGTCAATACCATCGTCACTTACGCGCTGTGTGTGATCGTCATCCTCATCATCGCGCTTGCGGGGAATATCGACTTCACCAATGCAAGCCAGCTGATGAGCTATGTCGTCATCCCCGTCGTGTTCTTCCTGAACATCGTCGTCTTCGCGGTCGCCTACTACTTCCAGGTCCGCCCGAAGAACGAATGATCTCCAAATCTATGAAAAAAGGCAGCCCCTCGGCTGTCTTTTTTCATAAAAAATTTCATAATAAAGGAACCGTGTGCAACATGCAAACCAGAGAAACCTTACAATTACTTTTTGAAAAATGGATCAAGAAACTTCGCCTTACGCCCGACTGGGATATTCATCTGGAATGGGTCGAGGATCCCGCATGGCGAAAGACAGCCGATTTTAAGATCGACTGCGACGACCGGAAAGCCATCATTCTGCTCAACGCCACCGAAATCGATCGGGAAAATATGGAAGAAATGATCGTTCACGAACTGATGCATCTGAAACTTTACCCGTTGGATCAGATAACGGAATCGTTGATCGTCAGCAATTTTGAAGAGGGTACGCAAGCGTACGATTTTGCCTATCGTTGTTTCTTCACCGCTCTCGAACAGACGGTAGAAGAACTGACAAAATGTTTTTTGCTGGAATTCGGGCAAAACAAGGTACTTTCCTTTCAGCGCTGCAGCACAACAAAGTCATTTACGGAGCTTTATGAAGGCTTAAAGCCTATCGAATAAACGTCCATACCAAAGCCGATCCCCTGCCGGAAAAACCTTTCAAAACAGCACAATTCAAAATACGAAAAGAGGCGCATCCTTCAACGGAAGCGCCCCTTTTCGTTTGCTTGATTCCGATCACAGCCTGCAATATTGATTCGTGAGATATTGTATATAATCGTCTTTCTCGAATAATCTTTGGCTAGTCACATCCCCTTGGGATGCGGCGATCTCGCAGACGGGAACAGTCAGGCGGATATGCTGTCCGACACTTTTGCTTTGCGTGTAATTTTCTAAAATAGTTTCCGCTCCTTCCGTCTTCAGATTCCCCAAACACCATGATGGTCCGGGGGTCGTCACATTCGGATAAACGAAAAAACGGTTATCAACAAAGAAGACGGGCGTCTCACTCACATAGCTTGCGGTCGAGTTGTCATTTTTCAGTTCCTCACAGAGCGTCTGCTCCGATTTGCCGAATACATCCTCTATCCTTGTTTTGTGAAAGTGCTTTAATGTATAATCCGCGAGCGCCTGCGGGATCTTATGGAGATCGTCCCCGGTCAATCTGACGGCATATCGTTTTTCGTTTTCCCCATCGCAAGAGCCTTGATGCATAAAAAAGGAAAACTCTCCGCCAAAAGACCTGCAGCGCTTCTCCAACTCTGATTTTGTTATGAGCGTCTCGATCAAAGGAAGCTCACCGATATTGTCTTTGTTTACAAACATCTGGATACGCGGAGAGATCTGATTTGCAAGCAGGATGTCGATCGCTTCCAATATTTCATTGTACGCATTTTTCCTGCCTGTATAAAAATCTGTCTTTTCCTGCCCGCCGAATAAAGTCAGCTGCGCCTTTTTTAATCCGAGTGCGGAAAGCCACTTAACATATTCCCTGTCACGGACGATACGCCAAACGCTGATCAGTTCAAAATGGTTTTCACGGACATCGGACAAGCGGCTGCACAGATCCCAAAGTTCCTGATAGTTATCCCTGTAATCGGGTTCACGATACCAGTCGTAGACAGTCAGGGCGTTTGTAAACGGACGAAATTTCTCTGCAACGTAAATGAGATCGTCCTTGGTCAGATTGCCGTTCGAAGAATGCCCGACCCAACAATGTTTGCATCGGTTCGGACAGCCATACATATCGAGACATACCGTTATTCTTTCAAACATAACCTCCTCCACAGTCTGACGCATGAGCAGTATCTCGGGAAAATACAAGCGGTCTTCCACTGCCTTCCATGCACACCAAACAAAACTTCACCCGAGAAAGCCGAAATGCCTTGCGAGCTTCCCGCACACTTCTTCCCGGGTGTCTTTGCCGTCCTCACCCCTTACGAGCGTGAAAAACCCGCTGCCCGCAAATTCCTCATAAGCTTCACGGGAATTGACGAGCGCAAGCCCCTGACGGAAGTTTTCCAAAACGGCGTCGGGGTCTTCGCAGCTCTCGATCGTCGTCAAAAGAAACTGCTTTTCCGCATCGCCCCGTTCAAAGAATCGCTCTACGCTCATCGACTGCGGCGAGAGCATCACGGCAACGTGCCGATGATCGGAAATTTCTTTCAAGGTGCCGAGGGGGATGTTGGTGTCAACGATCGCCTTCCTGTCTTTGGGCAGGGAGATGAGCGCCGCAACTTCAAATTCGGCAGCCTCCCGCGCAACGCCCGCCGCCCACTTTGCATATTCTTCGGGAGGGCGCGTCACAAACTGCTTCCAATCGGTCAGAGTGTTGAGATAATGGATATTCGGCTGCCGTTCGGGCGAAGCAACAACGTCGGATACGGCGCTGTGAAAGTTTTCTCCGCAGCAGATCATGCCGTACCGTTCGGCAAGCATCTTGACGGCGGTCGACTTTCCCGCATAGGCAGTGCCTGTAATGAAGTACACGTTTTTCAAGTAATACTTCAGAATGTTATTCGCGATCTCCATACTGCTCCGCTCCTTTCCGCTTGGATGCCGCCGCGATCAAAAGGGAGGCGCGCCCATCCTGCCTGCAAGAGAAGCACGCCTCCCGATCCTCAGATATACGCCCGTTATGGAACGTCTGCGCCCGGAATTGGCTTCCCCACGGCGCAAACGCGCCCTCTTAGAAGATCTTCTTGCTGTCGTTCTCCTCGCGGAGCATCTCGAAGAAGGAAGATTTGTCCATCACGCCGATGTCGCCCTCTCCGCGGCGGCGCACGGAGACGGTGCAGTCCTCCATCTCCTTGTCGCCCACGACGAGCTTATAGGGCACCTTCTCCACTTCGGCGTCGAGGATCTTCCTGCCCAGCTTTTCCTTGCGGAGGTCCGCAGAGGCGCGGAAGCCCGCCGCGTTCATCTCATCGGCAAGCGCCTGCGCGTACTCGGCAGCGCGGTCGGTGACGGGAAGCACCTTGACCTGCTCGGGCGCGAGCCACACGGGGAACTTGCCCGCGAAGTGCTCGATGAGGATCGCCATGAAGCGCTCGATGGAGCCGAACACCACGCGATGGATCATGATCGGGCGGTGTTTCTGCCCGTCCTCGCCCACATATTCGAGGTCAAAACGCTGCGGCAGCTGGAAGTCGAGCTGGATGGTGCCGCACTGCCACGTCCTGCCGATGCTGTCTTCCAGGTGGAAGTCGATCTTCGGGCCGTAGAATGCGCCGTCGCCCTCGTTGACCTCGTATTCGAGCCCGAGCCCTTCGAGCGCCGCCCGCAGAGCGTTCGTCGCGTTCTCCCAATCTTCGTCCGAACCCATGCTGTCGTCGGGGCGGGTGGAGAGCTCCACATGATATTTGAACCCGAAGAGCTTGTAAACTTCGTCGATGAGCTTGACGACGCCCTTGATCTCGGAAGTGATCTGTTCGGGCGTCATGAAGATGTGCGCATCGTCCTGCGTGAAGCATCTCACGCGCATGAGCCCGTGCAGCTGGCCGCTCTTCTCGTGGCGGTGGACAAGCCCGAGCTCACCCATGCGGATGGGAAGATCTTTATAACTGTGGGGCGAAAGCTTGTAGACGAGCACGCCGCCGGGGCAGTTCATGGGCTTGATGGCGCACTCCTCCCCGTCGATCTTGGTCGTGTACATGTTGTCCTTGTAATGATCCCAATGCCCCGAAGTCTCCCAGAGCGTCCGCGTCATGATCATGGGCGTCTGCACCTCGACATAGCCGTCGCGGCGGTGGATCTGACGCCAGTAGTCGATGAGCAGGTTTTTGAGCACCATGCCGTTGGGCAGGAAGAAGGGAAAGCCGCGGCCCTCGTTGAGGAGCGCGAAGAGCTTGAGCTCTCTCCCGAGCTTGATATGGTCGCGCTTCTTCGCCTCTTCGAGCATGACGAAGTAGGCGTCCATCTCCTCCTTCTTCGCAAACGCCGTGCCGTAGATGCGGGTGAGCATCTTCTTCTTTTCGTCGCCGCGCCAGTAAGCGCCCGCGATGCTCATCAGTTTGAACGCCTTGATCTTGCCCGTCGAAGGAAGGTGCGGCCCGCGGCAGAGGTCGATGAACGCGCCCTGCTTGTAGAAGGAGATCTCCTCTCCCTCGGGCAGGTCGTTGATGAGCTCCACTTTATAGTTTTCGCCGAAGCCGCTCATGAGAGCGATCGCCTCGCTGCGCGGCAGCGTAAAGCGCTCGATGGGCAGATTGCTCTTGACGATCTTCTTCATCTCCGCCTCGATCTTGGCAAAGTCCTCCATCGTGATGGGCGTCTTGAAGTCGATGTCGTAGTAGAACCCGTTGTCGATGACGGGCCCGATCGCAAGCTTCGACGTCGGGAAAATGTTCTTGATGGCCTGCGCAAGGACGTGCGCGCAGGTGTGGCGGTAGACGTGCAGACCCTCCTTGTCTTTGAGGGTGACGATCTCGAGGCTGTCCCCCTCTTTGAGCGCCGTCGAAAGATCGACGAGCTCCCCGTTGACCTTGGCAGCGACGGCGGCGCGGGCGAGCCCTTCCGAAACGGCCTTTGCGGCAGCGGCGCAGTCCGCGCCTTCCGCAACTTCCAGCTTGTCGCCGTTTTTCAAAATGATATTCATATAAGACCTCCTTCCTATGCAGGAAATTCAATTTTTTTGCGAGTTATATCGGTATTATGTCAGGCATAATACTATGCTAACATAAGAAAAACGCCCTTAATTCCCCAAAAATGAGAAGTTAAGGACGCATTATCTGCGCGGTTCCACCTTAATTGCCGTATCACGCGGCCGCTCGAATACAGTTTGATCGGCGTAAAAGCGGTTTCACTCTCTGCCCTTTGGGACGCGCCTTGCAGCCGAAGGGCGCGCTCTCTGTACCCAAAAAACAGTGCTACTTGTCTTTTTGCCGGCTTCGGCTCATTCCCAGCCAAAACCGCCTTCTATTATAGCGGATGCCCTTCCCTTTGTCAAGAGAATACGGTGCGCCCCGCATAATAATTTTTCAGGAATTCCCCCATCCCGTCCGAGATGCTGCCGAGGCAGTTCACATATCCCGCGTCGGCAAGCACGATCTCCCGTTCGGCGCATTCTCTCCCCGTGAGGCGGGAAAGTCGGAGCCTTCTGAAATTCTCCCCATACACCTCCGACTCCTTCAGATAAACGGTGCGTCGGCTCTCCTGTACGAGAAAGGAGCTGAAATTCACAAGATCTTTTTGAGAAAACCCCTCGGGGATATACGCCGCGATGCGCTCCCACTTTTCCCGAAGCTCCCCCATGCGGAAGGCGAACAGCCCGTCGATGCAGAACTCCTTCTCGCTCACAAGACGGGGCAGGATATACTGCCTGTCCCCTTCGAGGTCTGCCGCGATGAGCGCGGAAAGAAGCAGCGCACGCTCCCTCTCTTTTAAGCACACGCGCACGCAGCCGTCGAGGAAACGGTACTTATACCCCACCGCGACGATCTCCGTCATGCGCTCCAGAAGGACGGGGCGCACGTCGCGTTCCGCAAAGACGCGGCATACGGCGCGTTCCCCCGAAAGTTCGAGTTCCGCCCTGCCGACCTCCCGCGCCCCGCTCACGCTGCTGTAAAGGTACGTCAAAAACCCGCTGTGTTCCATGCGATCGGATACAAGAAATTCCACAACGATATTGTATGCCGCTTTTTCGCTTTTATTTCCCTTGTCCTCATCTTGTGAAAAAAAGAACGCCGCATTTGCGTGACGCAAATGTGAAATTTTTCGCCATTTGCAAAAAAAGTCTTGACAAGCGCAAAATCGGCGCTAAAATAGAGGGCAAAAGAAAAAAGGAGGAAACTACCATGCAGCGGCATTTTGTTCAGCGCACGATCGCACTTTTGACGGCGCTCATTTTAGCTTTCTGCCTCGTCTTTTCCTCCGCTTACTTCGGCGTCAATGCAGATCACGAATGCCTCTCTCCCGAGGACTGCCCGATCTGCACCGAGATGAGCCTGTGCAATGAACTCACGCACGCGCTCGGCTCCGCCGCCCCCAAGCAGGAGGAAGAGCGCCCCCAAGCGCCCGTCTTCTCCGTCGAGCTCAGACCCGCCGCCGCGGCTCCCCGCCGTTTTGCAGCCACCCCCGTCTCGCTCAAAGTCAAGATCACAAGTTAACGTTTCACGGCAAGGCAAACAAGTCTCGGCGCATCTTTTGTGCGCGGCTTTTGCGTGCGGAATGAGGCCTCCCGCACCGTTTGCCTTGCCTTTTTTGTCATCATCTATACTCAATATTTTATATTTTTCCAGCTTATTTCTACGGATGACGATATGAAACACGCGATCAAGACCATGCTTTCCGTCCTTGGCGTCCTTTGCATTTTGCTTTCGGGCGCGGGATGCGATTATGTGCTCAACGAGCGCACCTTCTTTAAGACCATGACGAACATGCTCGCCTTCCCCTCCTCGTATATGGGCTCGAACATCGAGCTTGACTGCTTTGTCTACGAGCTCACCGATGTGGAGAGCGGCGAAGAATACACCCTCGGCGTCCGCAAGTGTTCTTCGGGCGTCGGCTGCACCTGCGGGAACGATACCATCATCGGCTTTATCCTCGATTACGACGGCGCTATCCCCGCAGCCAAAAATCAGAGCGAGGACACCAACGACAAGGCATGGATCCACATCGCGGGCAAGCTCGAAAGCGAGACGCCCGAGACCATCGCGATCTCTGCCTACACGGACGGCGTCCCCAACGGACAGACGGAATACATTCAGATGTTCCGCTTTTTGGTCAGCTCTTTATCTGCGATCGAAGACTATTCTTCGCTCGCCTACTATGTGACGGACTGAAAATCCGCCGCCAAACACGCTTGGGCGGAAATTTCCGCCGCACGACTGATTCATTCGGAGACATTCTACACATGAAAGAAAATACCATGGCGGCACGCCCCGCCAAACAGCTTTCCGCGCGCGAAAAAAGGCGTTATGAAGACTTGAAGCGCGCCCGCGAAGAACAGTACAACCGCGCGCTCTCGCGCCTTTCCCCTCTGCTTCTTTCCGTCTTTTTGCTGAGCATCCTTTTGCTCGCGCTCTTCTTTTGCGACCTTTCCTACATCCACAACACCGACGTCGGCCGCGAAGTGAGCGTCAGCGTCTGGTCGTACGCCCTTGCGACGGTCTCGGGGAGTTTTTCTTCCCCCGCCGCCGTGTTCGGCGACATCGCCGTCCCCTTCTACTACTATGCGGAGACGGGCACTGTCCTCACGGGCATTTTGTCGCTCATCCTCGTCTTAGCGGCGCTTGCGCTCGCCGTCCTTTCCGCCGTCGTCTTTTTGAAGCGGAAGTACGATCTTCTGCCCCTTCTCCTCTTTGCGGCGGGCGTCACCGTGCTGCTGCTCGTCGGGAGCCTCATCTCCTCGCTCTCTCTCAACAGCTCTCAAATCTTACCGATCTATTGCAGCGGCAACCCCGCCTGCTCCATCCGCTCGGACGCATACTTCCCGCTCATCGCGGCTTTCGCGGCGCTCACCGTCGCGATCGTCGCCGCCGTGAAGTATCATTCGGCGCATGATATTTTGAGCGGAAAGCGCCCCATGCGCACGGGAGGTGCGGCATGAAAGTCAAAAAGTACCTTTGCACTCTCTTCGCCGCACTGACGGCGCTCACGGTCCTTGTAGCCTCGGGCTGTGAAGCTTCCTCCGACGGCAAGCTCCATATCGTCTGCACCATCTTCCCGCAGTATGATTGGGTGTGCGAACTCACGGAGGGCGCTCAAAACGTCGAAGTGACCCTCCTCGAAGATTCGGGCGCCGACCTTCACAACTTCCAGCCCTCCGCCGCCGACAAGGTATCCATTCTCAATTCCGATCTCTTCGTCTATACGGGCGGGGAGTCGGACGACTGGGCAAGAACGCTCCTTGAAAACGCCGACAAGGACGTGCGCTCCCTCGACCTCATCGAAGCGCTCGGGGATCGGGCGCTCACCGAAGAGGAGGGCATCGAAGAGAGCGGCGAGCACGACCATGAGCACGAAGACGAGGTCGACGAGCACATCTGGCTCTCCGTGCAGAACGCAAAAGTGCTCGTTTCCGCCATCACGGAGGAGCTGTGCGGGGTGGACGAAGAAAACGCGGCGCTCTATCAGAGCAACGCGGCGTCCTATCTTGCAGAACTTTCCGACCTCGACGAATTGTTTGAAGAGACCGTCTCTTCCGCCAAGCGCTCCGTGCTCGTCTTTGCCGATCGCTACCCCTTCCGCTATCTCGCCCACAACTACGGGCTCACCTGTTACGCCGCTTTTTCAGGCTGTTCGGCGGAATCGGAGGCAAGCTTTGCGACCATCCTCGCGCTCGTCAGGCACGTCGAGGAGAACGCTCTCCCCTATGTGATGGTGCTCGAAAACAGCACGCAGGGGATCGCAAAGCAGGTCATCGACAACACGAAGAGCAAAGATCAGGGCATCCTCGTGCTCAATTCGCTGCAGTCCGTGACCCGTGAGGACATCGAAAACAGGGCGACCTACCTCGGGCTCATGAAGGAAGATCTCGCCGTCCTGAAGACGGCGCTCAACTGAGGGAGGCAAGCGATGGACAATCTGCAAGAAGACGTGCTGCTCTCCTGCCGCGAACTCACCCTCGGCTATGAAAATCACGCCGTCGCTCAGAATATCTCCTTCGACGTCGTGCGCGGCGATTATCTTTGCATCGTGGGCGAGAACGGCAGCGGCAAATCTACCCTCGTCAAGACGCTCTTAGGGCTGCAGCCCCTGCTCGGCGGCACCATTTCGCGCAGCCCTGCCTTAAAGCGCTCCCCCATCGGGTATCTCCCGCAGCAGACGCCCGTGCAGCGCGATTTCCCCGCGACCGTCGAGGAGATCGTCCTCTCGGGCTTCCTCGCAAAGGCGGGCCTCCGCCCCTTCTATACGAAGAAAGAGAGGGCGCTTGCCGCCGAAAAGATGGAGCGGTTGGGCGTGACGCCCTTCCGCAAGCGGTGTTACCGCGAACTTTCGGGCGGGCAGCAGCAGCGCGTCCTGCTCGCGCGGGCGCTGTGCGCGACGGACACCATGCTGCTTTTAGACGAGCCCGTCGCGGGGCTCGATCCCAAGGTCACGCAGGAGATGTATGAGCTCATCGAAGGGCTCAATCAAGAGGACGGCATCACCATCCTCATGGTCTCGCACGATATTGCCGCCGTCCTCGGCTACGCGACGCATATCCTGCACGTCATGCACGGGAGCTGTTTCTTCGGCACGACGGAGGAGTACCAAACAAGCGAGGCGGGAAAGCTGTTCGCGGGAGGTGGTATTCATGCTGCCTGAACTTCTTTCCGTCATGTCGTGGGAGGAATTTATCTCCTTCTTTCAGTACCCCTTCGTGTGGCGCGCCGTCGTCGTGGGCACGCTCATCGCCCTTGTGGCGGCGCTTCTGGGCGTGACGCTCGTCTTAAAACGCTTCTCCTTCATCGGAGACGGGCTTTCGCACGTCGCGTTCGGGGCGATGGCGGTCGCCGCCGTGGCGGGGCTCACCAACCAGATGATCGTCATTCTGCCCGTCACCATTTTAGCGGCGGTGCTGCTTCTCAGATCGGGGCGCAAAGCCAAAGTCAACGGCGATGCCCAGCTCGCCATCATTTCCGTCTCCGCCCTTGCGATCGGGTATCTCATCTATAATCTTTCGGGGTCTTCCAATGTTTCGGGGGATGTCTGCACGACGCTATTCGGCTCCACCTCCATCTTAGAGCTTACCCCCTTCGACCTTTGGATGAGCGTGGGGCTCTCCGCCGCCGTCATCGTCGTCTTTGCGCTGCTCTACCATAAGATCTTCGCCGTCACCTTCGACGAGACCTTTTACAAGGCTTCGGGCGTCAGAACGGAGCTTTACGACCTCATCATCGCCGTCGTCATCGCCGTCATCATCGTGCTTGCGATGGACCTTGTTGGCTCTCTGCTCATTTCGGCGCTCGTCATCTTCCCCGCACTCTCGGGCATGCGGCTCTTTCGGAGTTTCAAAAGGGTGACCCTCTTTTCCGCCGCCCTTTCCGTCGTCTGCGCCGTTTCGGGGCTGCTGCTTTCCATCTGGCTCTCGACGCCCGTCGGCTCGACCATCGTTGCCGTCGACCTTGCAGTGTTTCTCGTGTGCTGTGCGGTCGGAACGGCAGCAAAGCGCGCCTGAGGGCGGGTAATTTTGCCCGAAACCGCACATACTGCGGCCGCCGAACAAAACGGCACGGCGGCAAACGGCGCTTTTTATTGCTATCGGACTTTCGGGGGAAATTTCCCTCTGCTGCGCCATGTGCCGCCGTAAAACAAGTCTTTCGGACGGGAGCGGGGTCAATTTGGTTTGACCCCGCTTTCGCCATATTGAATGATATTTTGTTGAATCCGGGCGAGCTTTGGCGGGGATTTTCACACGGCTGTCACACAATTTAGGCATAAAACTGCCCGGATTTTGACATGATTTCACCGTTTTTCACACTTTTGAGTGGAGGAAAGAAGGCGGAGCGCAGGTGGGCTCAACAACCCTTCCGTCTCATCATCGGCATTCGCCGAATGATGAGCCACCTCCCCTTACACAGGGGAGGCTAAAATGAGGTGACTGCTTGCGGCTTGCAAGGCGGAGAGATGATGGGCGCATATCGCTTGACAAAAATGGTGCGGAAGAGTAAAATTATATGGTAATATTATATTTATGAGGTCATTCATTCTATGGACATCAAAGCGGTAGAACGCAAGTGGCAGAGCATTTGGGAAAAGACGAAATGCAACAATTTCAACCCCAAAAGCGACAAGCCGAAGCACTACGTTCTTGAAATGTTCTCCTATCCCTCCGGGGCAAAACTGCACATCGGGCACTGGTACAACTATGGCCCCACCGATTCCTATGCACGCTTCAAGCGGATGCAGGGCTACAACGTCTTCCAGCCCATGGGCTTCGACGCCTTCGGCCTGCCCGCGGAAAACTATGCCATCAAGACGGGCGTCCACCCCAAGGACTCCACCGAAAAGAACATTGAGACGATGGAAGGTCAGCTGCGCGCCATGGGCGCCATGTTCGACTGGTCTGCGGAAATCAAGACCTGCGACGAGAGCTATTACAAGTGGACGCAGTGGATGTTCTTGCAGCTCTATAAGAAGGGGCTTGCATACCGCAAGGAGGCGCCCGTCAACTGGTGCCCTTCCTGCCAGACCGTGCTCGCGAACGAGCAGGTCGTCGAGAACTGCTGCGAACGCTGCGGCACGCCCGTTGTGAGAAAGAACCTCACGCAGTGGTTCTTCAAGATCACCGAATATGCAGACGAGCTTTTGAGCGGGCTCGACACGGTGGACTGGCCCGAAAAGACCAAGGCGATGCAGCGCAACTGGATCGGCCGCTCCACGGGCTGTGAGATCGAATTCGAATGCGAGACGGGCGACAAGATCCGCGTCTTCACGACGCGCTGCGACACCGTGTTCGGCGTCACCTACGTCGTGCTCGCGCCCGAGCACCCCCTGGCGCGCAAGCTCGCAACGCCCGAACAGATGCAAGCCGTCGAGGAATACATCGACTATGCGGCGCGGGCGAGCGAGATCGACCGCCTTTCGACGACGCGCGAAAAGACGGGCGTGTTCACGGGCTCGTATGCCGTCAACCCCATGAACGGCAAAAAGGTGCCCGTCTATCTTGCGGACTATGTGCTCGCGACCTACGGCACGGGTGCAGTGATGGCGGTGCCCGCCCACGACGAGAGAGACTATGCCTTTGCGACGAAGTATTCCCTTCCCATCGTCAAAGTCATCGAAAACCCCAACGGCGAGACAGTGCTCCCCTACACCGAGGACGGCATCATGGTAAACTCGCTCGAATTTGACGGGCTCATGGGCGAAGAGGCGAGAGACGCCGTTGCAAAGCACCTTTCCAAGCTCACGAAGGGCGGCAAGAAGATCAACTACCGCTTAAGAGACTGGCTCGTCTCCCGTCAGCGCTATTGGGGCGCGCCCATCCCCGTCGTGCACTGCCCCGTCTGCGGCGTCGTGCCCGTTCCCGAAAAAGATCTTCCCGTGCGGCTCCCCTATGACGTCGAATTCCGTCCCGACGGCAAGTCCCCCCTTGCAAAGCGCGAAAAATTCATGCACACCGTCTGCCCCAAGTGCGGCGGCGAGGCGCTGCGCGATCCCGATACCCTCGATACCTTCGTGTGCTCGAGCTGGTACTATCTCCGCTATGCGGACGCGCACAACGACCGCGCCCCCTTCGACCGCGCGGCAGTCGATAAACTCCTGCCCGTCGATACCTACGTCGGCGGCGCGGAACACGCCTGCATGCACCTTCTTTATGCGCGCTTCTTCACGAAGGCGCTGCGCGATATGGGGTATCTCGACTTCGATGAGCCCTTCAAGCGGCTCATCCATCAGGGCGTCATCTTAGGCCCCGACGGCAACCGCATGAGCAAGTCGCACGGCAACATCGTCTCCCCCGACGAATATGTGGAGCAGTACGGCTCGGACGCCTTCCGGCTCTATCTCATGTTCGGGTTCTCTTACACCGAGGGCGGACCGTGGAGCGACGACGGCATCAAGGCGGTCGCAAAATTTTTGGACCGCGTCGAGAAGCTCGTCCTGAAAGTCAAGGAATACCCCGTACCCGAGGGAGAAGGGCCCTTCGGCGCGGACGAGAAGGCGCTCAACTATGCCCGCAATTTCGCCATCCAAAGAGTTGCGCGCGACATGGAAGCGTTCTCCTTCAACACGGCGGTGGCGCGGCTCATGGAGCTTGTGAACGCCGTCAACAAGTACGACGGCATTGAAAACAAGAACGTGGCGCTCCTCAAAGATACCGTGAAGGACCTTGTGCTCCTGCTCGCGCCCTGCGCCCCCCATACCTCGGAAGAGCTGTGGGAGATCCTGGGCGGGAAGAATTCGGTGTTTGCCGAGAGTTACCCCAAAGAAGACGAGGCGGCGCTCGTGCTCGATGAGACGGAGTACGCCGTGCAGGTGAACAGCAAGATCGTCTGCCGCGCCATGATCGCGAACGGCATGACGAACGAGGAGATCGAAGAAAAAGTCAAGGCGCTGCCCGAAGTCACGGCGCGCATGGAGGGAAAGACGGTGAAAAAGTGCATCGTCGTACCCGGGCGACTGGTCAATCTGATCGTCGGATAAAGTTTGTAAAATTTGGAAAGCGCCGCCGCGGCAATGCCGCGGCGGCGCGTCTTTTATGGGCGGGTTCGATCGGAAGAGATGTCGCGGGCGATGTCCTCTTTCAGCTCTTTGAGAGGAGCAAGATCGGGGAGATCGGCGGGCGCGGCGAGGAGGGCGCGCATCTCGGGCGTCTGCTCGGAGGCGGGCGTCTTTTCGGCAGCCGTGTGCAGCAGGCGCAGCAGAAATTTGTCTCCCCCCTTGAGGGCGGGCTCGTTGAGGCGACCGCGCAGGCGGTACTGTTTGAGGCGGGGCAGCAGCCGTTCGGGGCAGGCGGCGCGCACGGAGGCCTCGAGCTGCTTGCGGTAACTCTCGTCCGCAACGGCAAACCCCACGGTGACGACGGCAAAGAGGCATTCCCCGCGGGCAGCAAGGCGTACGGCGCGCTTCAAGCCATGCACTTTGCCCACATAGACCGCGCCGAAGAAAACGGTGACGCCGTCTTGGGGCGGCGCGAGCTTTTCACGCACGGGATGAGCGCTCTCGCCCACGAGGCGGGCAAATTCCTCCGCATATCGCTGTGACGTGCCGTATTTACTGCCGTATAGGATCAACATCGCTGCCCTCCGCATACATTTTCTATTCTATCATAGCACACCGATGTAAAAAAGTTGCCTGCATTTTGTAACAGCGATGAAAAAAGCGGGCTGCGGGGAGAGACGCACGTTGACGTTTGATATTGGAAGCGCCCCGCGGATGCGATGCATCCGCGGGGCGCGTTAGTGTGTTCCGGGCAATTTACTCCCTCAGTCACGGTGTCGGCTTTCAGCCGAACGCCGTGACAGCTCCCTCAAGAAGGCGCCTATAATGCGGATATAACAACCCCTCCGTCTTGCGCGGTGGAGAGAAGCACCTTTATCGCATCTCTCACTTTTTATAATGAGGCGACTCCCTCGGTCTCGCTTCGCTCGACAGCTCCCGTTATAGGGCTCCCGCAAAGATTTTGCGGAGCAAAAGATTTGTGGGAAGAGGAGACGCAGGCGAAAAAAGCGCAGCGGTTGCCGTAAGGCGATCGCTCGCATATGCGCCTTGCGGCGACGTGGAGCCAAGGAAGGGTCGATAATGAGACGCCTTGTTATAAGGTGAAGCTCTGTGTCAGCCAAAGGTTGAAGTGGAGCTTTTCGGAAGAGCCTTCGTAGGCTGCGGGGATGAGGGGCGCGTAGTCGCGCACGACTTCGAGGTATGCGACCTCCGCCGCTGCGGACGCAGTCACCTTGCAGTCCGAATGCAGCGTTAAGAGCAGTTCGCCGCTCTCCCCCACCGGATGCTCGGAAGAAGTCGTGCCGTCGTCGAGCGTAACGATCGTGCCCTCCTCCGCCGTGAAGGTGAGATAGACGAGCGCCTCTTCGGCGCACTTCCGGACGGTGAGCTCGCCGTCTTCCGCCGCGGAGAGCACTTCAAGGGCGATGTCCTTCTCCGCCTCCGCCGTATAGTGGTCGGTCACATACTCCATCTTCTCGGGCGCGTACTCTTTCAGGGCGCGCATGGAGTTGAGGTCGTAGATGCGGTACTCGCCGCTGCCGTCCGCCGCCTGCACATAGATGAGGGCGTCGTCGTAAGGGAGCTTGGCGATGTTCTGCTTGCCCTGCAGGTTGACGCTCGCATTGGCGGGGATGAGGCTGACGACGAGGAAGATGAGGAGCGCGGCGGCAAGCAGGTGCGCGCCGCCCTCCGCCGCCGCGACGGCTGCCGTTCTGCCGCGGATGGCGCGGATGAGGGACGCAAACGTGAAGTAGCGCATGAGGGGCGTCAGCGCGACGCCGACCGCAAAGACGGCGAGCGCGAACACGAGGCCGTAGACGTACGCCATCGTGAGCCCCAGCGCGCTCGTTGCGAGGAAGATGACGGGTACGATGAGCGGGAAGTAGAGCGCCGTGATAAGGAGTTCGCCGTGGAAGGCGGCAAAGTCGAACTGTTTGACGAGGGTGACGGCGAGCTCATTGGCAAGCAGGAAGATGCCGCTGAAGAGGAACAAGTACCCTGCATTGGGCAGCGCGAGGGCGACGGCGGCGCCGAGCACCCCGTGTGCATAGGCAAAGGCGCGGACGAGATCGCGCAGCCCCACCTTCCAATGGCGGACGGCGTGGGAGACAGCAAAGACGATCACGGAAAGCGTCAGGATGCCGACGCCGATGACGATCGGGATGTTGGTGTAGGTGATCGTGCCGATCATGTGGATGTCGATGACGCCGAACATGGAGGCGATGAGCTGGAAGACGAAGTAAGAGACATACGCCGCTGCTGCCGCGAGGACGAGGGTGAGAACGAGCACCCCCACCGCCTTGCCCGTCGCCGCCCAGCCGTGCGTTTCCTTGCGGTACAGGGCGCGGAGCAGGATGTTGAGGACGAGCAAAAGAAGGGCGATGACGGCAAGCGCGACGTTCGCCGCGTGGTTGTAGATGACCGTCGTCACGTTGAGATAGGTGAAGAAGATCGCCGATTCTTCCGCTTCGTAGAGCGTATCAAGGTCGAAATTGCCCATGCCGTCGATGAGGTCATGAACGATCTCCGCCTGCTGCGAAAGATAGCTCATGCCGACGTTTTCGGGGCTGTCGTTCTGCGTGTGGTAGTTCTCGCCGCCCGTGATGTTCGCCATGTTGACGCCCTGATAGACGTCTTTGATGGACGTGAAATCGGTGTAGTTGGGCATCATGTCGTAGACGAGCGTCGCGATGGAGCAGGAAAAGACGCTCTTGTTGAGTTTGGAGAAGAGCTCGATCGTGTGATAATTGTTGGCTGCCGTCTCGAACATGATGACGGTGCCGCTCGTGCCGCGCGATTCGAGGTTGACGCCGAAGCGGATGCGCTCGGTGATGTTGTCGAAGCCCGCAAAGGCAGGCTCGCCGTCCAGCCCCATGAACGCCTTGGAACCGTAGAGGCCGAATTCTTCGCCGTTGACGAAAGCGAAGACGAGGTCGTTGTTGAGGGTGTAGCCTTCCGCCATGCGCGCCGTGAAGTAGTCGACGGCTTCGAGCATGGTGGCGACGGAGACGCCGTCGTCGGAAGCGCCCTGCCCCATCGGCACGGAGTCGTAGTGCGCCATGAAGAGGATGGCTTCCCCCGTGGGATGTTCGCCGTTGGCGGGGATGTGCGCAATGACGTTGGAGAGATAGAAGTTCTGGTATTCCTCGTCGTGCGCCGTATATTCCTGCACCAGATAGGCGGGAACGTCGGTGGTGTCTTCGTTCACGAGGCCGCTCTGTTCGAGGGAAGAGATGATGTAGTCGCGCGCCGCCTCGTTGGCCTTAGGGTGGAAGAGCGAACGGGGGCCGTTTTCGGAGAGCTTTTCGATATGCTGCGAGATGGCGGTAGTGTCCATCTCCGTCTTGCGCGTCACTTCCTCGGTATCCGCCACAGAGAGGGCGAACATGAGGACGAGAAGCGCACAAAGTACGATGTTGACTGCCAGAATGGCTTTTTTCATAGTTCCTCCATTGTTAGAATGCGCACAGAGAAAAGCAGGACTTGTGCGCAGGGGATCGCGGGAAAATCGGAACGCCCACAAGCGTCGATTTTACCATATGCGCGGAAGAATGTCAATTGATTTCACAATGGTGAGGGCACCGGGGATCAAGGAAAAGAGACGGCGCGCTGCCGTCTCTTGGAATATTTACTTGGTGCGGATGCGGAGCACGGTGACGCTTCTCGCCTCCGCCGTATAACCGAACGCGGAGTTGACGCCGAGCGTATATTTCTCGGGTGAAACGCTCTCACCGCTCATCGTGTTGACGGCGTTCAAGTCGTCGCATTGCAGCACGGTGACGTCGGCGATGCCCGCGGTGGAGGCGCCCTTGACGGCGATGTTGACCGCCGCCGCTCTCTCGCTCCCGTTGACGAGCTTGACGATGACGTCCCCTGTCTCCTCGTCGCGCGTGATGCTCATAAAGAGGGCGGGCGCTTCGAGCGTGCCGTAATAAGCCGTCTTCTTGAAAGAAGAAGCGTACTCGGCTTCCGATCGAAGGACGCCGTCTCCCGCATTGGTCATGAACAGCTGCTGCACATAATAATTGGGCGTATACATGACTTGCTCGTTATTATAATACATCATGTCCGCCGGCCACTGGTTATATCCCCTCGTGTCGCAGCCGAACATGGGCGCATACGCGGCAAGGCGCACGACGTCGCCGTTGCGTTCGAGGCCCGTCATGTACGCCGCTTCGGAAAGAGCCGTGTACCAGGTGTTGATCGCCGCCGTCTGATTGGCGGAATATTCGCCCACGAACACGTCGTAACGGGTGGCGTCTTCACGCGAATAGCTGTCGTAAAGGTCGGTGTTGCCGAAGAAGTCTTCAGGCGTCATGTAATAATGGTGATCATGCACGCCGAAATCGGAGATCTTCCCGATCTCCTGAAAGAGCACACGCATGCTCGCTTCCGCCTGTGCAAGCCCCGTCGCGCCCGTCTTAAAGTTTTCGCAGGCAGCAAAATTGGTGCCGTTCCCGACGATGAGCTCGACGTCGCCGTAAAGATCGGGATTTTGCTCACGCGCTTCCCGGAATGCCTCGACGAACTCAAAATATTTGTCGTAGTAAGCGGAAGTCCACTGCTCGTTGCCGATGCCGAGATAGTGCATCTCAAAGGGCTCGGGATGCCCCATGTTGACGCGCGCCTGCGCCCATTTCGCCTCGTTTTTATCCGAGGAAGCGGGATCGCCCTTGGCGAACGCGACGAGATCGAGGGCTTCGTCGATGAAATCCTGGATGCCGTTGCCGTAGCGGCCCGGGAGCGTGCTGCCGCCGCCGTCCTGGATCATACAGGAAAGACCTGCGTTGAGAACGGGGATGGCGCTCGCGCCGAGATTTTCGCACAAGAGGAAATATTCGTAGAATCCGACGCCGTAGTTCATTTCATAGTCCACTTCGGCGCTTTGCTGCCAGATGTCGGTGTTGGGCTTGCGGGTGGCGGGTTCGCCGTACGTCGTCACCTGCGAAGATGCGCCCGTCCCGTCCACTTGAGTATAGGTGAAGGGCGCGAGCTCGTCCTGAGAGTTGACGCCGACGGAGTTCTTCCAGTCGTAGACGGCATCGTCCAACCGCTTGCCTTCGACGACGCAGCCGCCCGGGAAGCGGACAAAGGCGGGAGAGAGCGCTTCGATGGCATCGTAGAGATAATTCTTGATGCCGCCCGTGTTTTCGGACGTGACCAAAGAGACGCTGTCCAAGGCGAGCGTACCCGCATCTTTGAAAGTGAGACGCAGCGCGACGTTTTGAGCCGCACTCTCCGAAGCAGTCAGCGAGCCCGTGTATTTTACCCATTCGCCGCTCTTTTTGACATCGAACGAAACGCTGCCGAGCACCTGATCCCCGTTCGCCGTAAGTTCCGCGGTGAGCGCGCCTTCATAATCGTCCGCCCTGACAAAGGCGGAGAACGTGTATTCCGCGCCCTCCCGCGCCGCCATCGGCGCCATCTCATACCCCGCGTTTTCCAGCGTCGCGTTCGGCTCGTAGACGTCGAGCCCGGCATAGGAAGGGTTGTTTTCGTGCAGCTTCCCCTCTCCTTCCGTAACGTTGACGGAAAGCCCCGCCGCGTTCCACCGATCGAGGCGGTTGCGATATGTAAAGGAGCCGTTGGCGATCATGTCGTCGTCGAGCGCATAGCCCGCATAGTTGATGTCTTCGAGGAAGACGCCGAAAAGTTCGTCGGAGATCGTGCGCTCCGTCTTGTTGGCGCGCACCGTGAGCGTGACGTCGGGCGAAGAAAATTTCTCGCCCTGACGATCGGCGGAAGGGTCGGCGCCGTCCGAACAGGCGGCAAAGGAAAAAAGGCTCCCCGCCGCAAAGACGCAGCACAAAAGCATAGAAAGTTGTTTCTTCATATCATTCCCCCCTGATGGAAATCATGACATCATTATAACACAACCGCAGAGGCATTTCAAGAGGAACGCTAAAATAAGCGGCAGGAAAAGAAAAAAAGAGCGGACGCCGCTCAAAAACAGTTGACTTTCCGCGCAAAAAGCCGTAAAATGAAATAGCTTTTGCGGGGGCATAGCTCAGTTGGTTAGAGCGCACGCTTCACATGCGTGAGGTCACAGGTTCGAGTCCTGTTGTCCCCACCAAACGGGAACTATCCGAACACCACTATTACTCAGCAGTGGGTTCGGGTAGTTTTTTTATTGCCGCTGAAGGAATAACTCTCCGAATTTTTTGCCCTTCGTTGTGGCTATCGTAGCACAGTTCTCGCGGAAGTCAACGGGAAAAATTATCGCTGAAAAATTGAATAGTTTAAGGATATGGAAAGCCGAGCAGGTCAATTCGATCTGCTCGGCTTTTTCGTTTATGGCAGTTTTTCCGTTATTCATACGCAATAATTTTGTCCTGTTTCGTTGACTTCCGATGCACCTATTTCAAGTGAATAAGAGTTTATCTCGCCCAATGCTCCTGTCGCCCCTGCCGAAAGGCAAAAATAAAATTCGGAGGTAAACTCTATGAAAACCAAAATTTCCAATTTCACCGAGTTCAGAGCGTATTATCTCTCTGAATTTGAACTGTACGATGGCGAAGCGTTCATCACCTTCAATATCGTCGGCATCGACCTTGACCGTAACGAAGTACAGGTTGCCGTAACGGACAGAGGCAGAATCTGCGTTGTAACGTATGACCTCTTGACGGACAAAAACGGCAGACTTTACTTCGAGTACGGCGTCATGTTCGAGCGCGTATATTTGGACGAGTTCGAGGAGGCAGCATAATGGAATACCCTGAAATCAGCATTGTAATTGGTTCGTGGGGATCGTACAATTCCTGCAACCAACGCGCTCTCGGCTCTGAATGGCTCAATCTTGCAGACTTTGAGAGTTGGGAAGAAATAGAAGAAGAACTCAAAAAACAGGGCTTTCAGCTCAAAGGGATTGACGAAGAACTGTTTGTTCAGGACATCGACGGTATCCCCTCGTCCGGCACGAACTGGGATTACGTTCACCCGAAAGACCTGTTTGAAACACTCAAAGAAAGCGGCGTTCTGGACGATACCCGCAAGTACGATACAATGCTCGCCTATCTGGAAGTTCGCTCGTTCAGCGAATTTGAAGAGAACGTCAGAAATCACGGCGAGCGCTGGGACGACGACATCCACCTCTATAAAGGTTACAGCTGGGAAGATTACGGCAAAGAAATGTTTGACTGCTGTTGCTACCAAATGGAAGAACATTTACAGGACTTCTTCGACTTCGAGGCATACGGCAGATATATGGGCGACTGCGCCGAGGAATACTCGGACGGCATCATCGAAATTTTAAGATAACACGGAGGATAAATCATTATGGGAAACAGAGCAGTCATTACAACAAGAAGAGACCTGAAAGACAATTTACCTGCATTGGAACGGCGGGCGCGACAGCGTGGAAGGCTTCCTTACATACTGCAAAATCAAAGGCTATCGTCCGCCCGAATACGACAACTATGGCTGGGCTTATCTTTGCACGACTATCGGCAACTTTTTCGGTCAGAGCGGGCTGTCGCTCGGCGTCGATATTGCCAACAAGCTCGACTGTGACAACTGGGATAACGGCACTTATATCATCAAAGACTGGAAAATCGTTGACAGATTATATAAGCGCCGCAGAGAACAAGCAGTATATCCGCTCATGGATATGCTGCTTTCTATCGACGAGCGGCAGCCGGAGCCTCTTGGTGAAGAAGCCATCAAAGCCGCCCTTGAAAAAATCAAACAGGAGGAAATCGCAGATGACGATAGCGCAGCTTCATAGCAAAAATTTCAACGACGCGGCACAGAAACTTTCCGAAAACGACGACCGCATCACGACTTATGAAACTTTGAAAGAATTTGCAAAAGAGAATATCGACAACGACCGTCTGTTCCTGTCGATCCATATTCTGAAAGCGATCTGGGACAATCCCGCCGACTACTATGATTACGACTATTGCATGGGGACGCTGGATACGCCCGCACCGCTTTTGCTCATCAAAGACCTTGAAGAATATTGCGAACAGGAGGAAAACGCGCAATGAAACCGTTTAAGACTTATGCCTATATCTATTCTCTCAACAGAGGGAAATTGAACTCGACCGAAATGGACGAAATCACAATACTTGAAAAGGTCGGAGATAACGACTACATCGTAGATTACAAGGGCGTGAAATGTCACGCCCTTTTCAACTGGTTCAACTGCACCTACTACGCAGACGACATTTACGGGAGGATTGAACAATGAACAACATCCAAAAACTTGTCATGAAAGGTAATCTTAATCACAGGCTGTTCGGCGCAACCGTCGCCAATCTCAAAGACTCGCAAGGCTTCTATTCAAGGCTTTTTGCCTCGGTAAATGAGTTGGATGAAGACGGCTACAATCGGCTGTACGCCCTTCTCGACGGGCAGGACTTCCATGATACGCTGGACGTCGTGCTGTGGCTGGAAAGCTAATATGCGAAAGCCATGTTACGGCTACAAGGTCTGTTACAGGGAGCAAGGCAAAAAACGATATGTTCGATACTTCCTGACTTATACTCATAAACAAGCCGTGTCTGCGATGAACAGCTATATCCGCTATCCACCGAGGGAGCGGGAAACGAACAGAAAACTGAATAATCCGTCATGGAAAATCATTCCGGTCACGCGGAAAGAAGTCGATGACGGCATCTGGCGGGAGTGTCCCTTTTAAGGAATGCTCCCGTCTTTTACTTTTTACAGAATTTGCAAGGAGAAAACAGCTATGAAATCCATCATTGAACAGCTCTGCAAAGGCGAAGTCGAATACGTAAGTCTGAAACTTCCCAAAGACAGGCTGGAAAAAGAAATGTCCTATTACGACAAAATCAAGGCGCTCATAACGGGCGAAAACGCCGTCCTCTTTGACGAGTACGCGGATACCGTCGCTCTCAACTATGAGTTCCTGATTTTAAGAGCTTATACGCTTGCCTTCAAGACGGGCTTTCAGCTCGGCTTGGAGATGGCGGAAACGGAGGAATTATGACACTCAATTTAGATGCGAAAACAAATGAAGAACGCAAAGTTAAAGCCTACTTGGAGGCGAATGCTTCTGAAATCCTCGCCGATAAGATAAACAACGGCGTGCGCATTCAAAAAGGCGGCAAAACGCTGCTCAACAGAAAGACGCTTGCCAGCTTTATGAAATTTGCCTGCGACGAGGCGAAAAAGCAAGCAGAGAAAGGCGCGCAGTCCGCCTGTATCGACGATAATGTCGTGTACGGCTGGGCGGTGCATTACTTTGAAGAAGACAGCATTGAAGGCACGCTCTACAACGAGGACGGCACCGAATACAAGAAACAGCCCAGCGTTACAGCTAAGGCACCGACGGCAAAATACACACCGCCCAAACCGCAGCCGAAGCCGCAGATGTCAATGTTTGACCTTCTGGACGCAAAGCCCGAAGAGGCTGCCGCCGAAGAACCCGACGAGGGCGAGCCGACCGATGAAGAGATCCGCGAGGATGCCGAACAGATCGCCGCAGAAGAAAAAGCCGAACAACCGAAGCCGACCGTTTCTCCCGTGTACCAAAAATATCTGGACGTTCAGAGCAAATACCCGCAGGCTATCGTCGCTATGCGGCTGGGCGACTTTTATGAGGTATTCGACGAAAACGCAAAGCTGCTTGCCGACGAGCTTGACCTTACCCTGACGGGGCGGGACTGCGGGCTTAAAGAGCGCGTGCCAATGGTCGGTTTCCCGTATCACGCTTCGGATGCGTACTTCGATAAAATTGCCCGAAACGGACACAACGTCGTTCTGATTGAAAACGACGGCATCCGTGAACTGCCCTCTGCGCAAAATGTTGACCTTGAAACGGGTGAAATACTCTCCGAAGAAGAGATGCGCGAATTTGACGGCGACATCGAAGGACCGGATTTTGCGGACGATGAACCCGATTTAGACCTTTCCGCCTTCGATACGGAGGCACTCGCCGCGCTGGACGAATTGCTTGGCAACGAGATTACATTGAGGTGATACCTATGACAGAGAAAGACATCAGACCTATTCCCAACTACATAATGAAAGAGATATACAAACGGGATATGAAATCAGAACCGTGGCAGACAAGCATGGTGCGCTATTACGCCTACCTGACCGTATGGAAAAAGGAACTTATAAAAGTTACCGTTGCCGTTTCGACGATCAAAGGCAAACAATGGGCTTGCAAGCAAGTCGCCGTACACGGTATTCATTCTCCGAAATGCTATGTCCGCGATATGGAATACAACTACTTGGGGCACGGCTTTAACGTCGGCTGGTACGCGGAAGAATTACAGTCGCGCCCCAAGCAGTTTGAGGACGGCAAGTGGTATCCCGCCGATACGAGATATTACGATCCCTATGCAACGCTCATCAACCGCGGCATCGTCGGTAAATTCCCCGAATACAAGTACAGTGCCTACCAGCTCTATGAAGGCAGGGACATCATCACATACCTTCGCATTTACGAAAAGTATCCGCAGACGGAGTATCTGTTAAAACTCGGCTTGGGAGCATACGCCGAAAACCGTTCCTTGCTTAAAAAGATTGCAAAAGATAAGGCGTTCCGTAAATGGGTTGCTCTCCACAGAAAGGAACTTGCTCTCCCTTGGGAAAACACCTACAATATTACGGCGATTACGCAGGCATACAAAACAGGATTGCCATTGAAAGAAGTCGCGCATTTCCTGTTCCGCAAAAAGCAATTTGAACGGGAACCGGGAATGTCGCCCATCCGCGAGCTGTTTCAGGGTTGGGAACTCAAAAAATACTTCGATTACACCGAAAAGCAGAATGTTTCCGATCGCCTTTATCTCGACTATCTGAAAGCCTGCAAGCATCTGGGCATTGATATGTCCTTAAAGCAAAACCTGTTCCCGAAAGATTTTCAGAGATGGCACGATATACGCATAGACCAATATGCGGAACAGAAGGCAATCGAAGAGGCAAACAAGAAACAGGAACTCGTACAGAAATTCTGCGAAGTTGCCGAAAAGTATCTGCCCTTGCAGCACAACAAGCGAAGCTCGTTTATCTGCGTAATAGCAAAGTCGCCGGCAGACCTTATCCGTGAAGGAGAGTTCCTGCATCACTGCGTCGGTCGGATGCAGTATGACTTGCGCTTTGCACAGGAAGAATCGCTCATCTTCTTCATTCGTACAAAAGAACAGCCGGAAAAGCCGCTCGTAACGCTTGAATACTCTCTCAAAACCCACAAAGTGCTGCAATGCTACGCAAACCGCAATACACAGCCGAGCGATGAAATCCTGCACTACGTCAACAAAGTCTGGCTGCCGTATGCAAACAAACACCTTAAACAAATTCAGAACGCGGCATAACCGCAAAGGAGTTCTTATGAAAAACTATCTCGAAGAAGTCTATACCGTATCGGAGTTCAAACGCGACAATCCCGAGCTTGCCGAACAAGCGGAACGGGCAATGCAATACCTCAAAGGCTATTGTCCTGATGACGCGGTGTTTGTCGTCATCGAAGTAGAAGGCTACAACTGCGTCGCTTATCTTACGGACGAGTTCAGCCCGTTTATACTCGGCAATCACATAGCGCCTTTTGACAAAGAACGAATCTATCCGCTGCAAGGGCTTATAACGCAATACGCTTTCAAACGATATTAAGCACAGGAGGAAACAATTATGGCAAACTATTTTCGCATCACCGCTTACCACCCCGCAGTGAATGTCTGTGCCGTCTTTGACAGCAACGGGCGCTTTGAAAAACTCTGGCAATTCAGCTCTTATCTCATTCAAAAAGGCTTTAAGATTATCGAAGTCGGCGCAGACGATAAATTCGATTACGGGGATTTTGACCGCGCTCCCGCAGAGAAAGACAAAATCATCTTACGCGCCTGCGCAAAGGGACAGCCCGTCATAAACGGCAGCACCGTTCAGGTGAACGGCAAATGCTATACGCAGAAGAGCTGACCTTGACGGCTTAAACCCAATACCCAACAAAAAGAGGGAGTTTTTCTCCCTCTTTTTCCATGTGAGAAAAACTTTGGGTAAACTTTGGGTGAATTTATGGTTTACTTTGGGAAGTGGCTACGGGGCGTGTGCTTGTCTTGATACAAGCGCGGCGCTGCGCGCCGCGGACAAGCACACGCCCCGCAAACCGAACCCGACTGAAATACGGAAAAATCGGAGCAGAACGGGCGCGGCATCGCCGCTGAACCGCTTGGCGATTGCCGCGCGCATACCGTTTCTGCATTTTCCGTTTTTGAGCCGTATTTGTACATCCGGAAGTCAGTTCGCCTTTGGCATTTGCCGTATCACGTCTTTGCTCACAGCGCCGATGAGTACGCCTTCGTCCCAGCACAGGAAATCGTCGTATAAAAGCAGCTTTTTATCTTCCAGCCCGAACGGACAAACCACATCTTCTTCCATAATGTCCGAAAGAAAGAACTGCGGCAGACCTTTGGAATAGACGATCTTCTCGCCCGTCTTTTCCAGATACTTGACGATATATGCCACGGCGCTGCCGAGCATTCGTTTATCTTCTATCGGTTCGAAGTCCGAGCGACCGAAATTTTCGTTGAAGTATGAGTTCTGGTGCGTAACGACGCGCCTGTGTGCCTTGAAGTTATAGTCCGTAACTTCCAGCGGCATCCCCGGCATTGTGCCGTCTGGGATATGAAATATACCGTGAAAGTGCAGCCGCTTCTTTTCGGGCGAGCGTTCCCATACGCCCACATACTTCCAGCCCTTGCGCGTACAGAAATGCGAAAGACAGCTTTTGAGCTTTGAACGGAAGCTCTCTTCCGTATGCAGCTCGCTGTTGTATGTAAACGTCACGAAAAAATTAAACTCTTGCAGGTTTATCTTGCGCGTCATGCGCACGCGGCGGGCGATAAGATTGCGCAGTTTGCGCGACATCTGCGTATCGACATACAGTCGTGCGCCGTCCTCGTCCTTGAAATGCGGGCGCATCTCTTTAAGGATGAGTGCTTTCCGCTTATATCTCGGCAAATTCTGATACTTTGCGTACAGTTCTTCAAACAGTTCGCGGCGCGTCGTCTTGCGCTCGATTTTTACAGCCTCGTTTGCCGCCTGCGGCGGAGTTTTCGCGTCGTTTGAAACTTCCTCAATAATCGTTTCGGCAGGCGAAACAGGCGCGCTTTCGTCCTCCGAAAACGCGCTTGCTTCTGCCGTCGGCTGCTCGGTCACTTCTTCCGTGACAGTTATGATTTCCTCGCAGGGCTTTCTGCGCGGTCTGTACGGCCGCGTAGTGTGCGGAATGGCGATATAATGACCGCCGTCCGAATATACCTTGCATTGCGGGAATGGCATAAAGACCTCCTTGTGCCGCACAAGGAGCGCCGACAGATATACACCTTACAAACATTTACGCAGAACCGTTGCCGGCGTTCCCGTACAGCGAGTTGATAAAGTAGCTGTTCTGCATTTTAAGTTCGTCCACAGTTGCTTTCTCCGTAACATATTCGATATAGTCCATAAGTCCCATTTTGCTCCTTTTTGCCATGTTATTAAAGTAGTCACTAAAACAGTCTGTACTGAATCGTTTTGCGTAAATTTTAGCGTTCATGAGATAGTATTTTTTGTTTTCCGTCTTTCCGTCCATCGTGCCGCGTTCCTTCTCGATTTTGAGTATCGAATAGCCGAAGCGGTTATAGATGCGCAGGTTTCGCCGCCACAACCAAGCCGTTACGCTTTTGAGGATATGTACCAGAAGCGTGTTGTCGCCCCGCCTGAAACGGAAATCCTCATAGAGGCGCATAAAGCGGTTGAACGCCCATTCCGAAATCATCTCTTCTATCGTGTAGAACGGCAATGAAAGGCGCATATCCCCGCACGAATTGATGTAGATAATGTCGCAAAGGTCTCTCGCGTCCGCGCCCCAGCTTTCGGGCCGCTGCTCGTCCGTGAAGACTTTGATGAACGGGAAGTTGTCTACCGTAGCCGAATGCCGACACATTTTGAGCCACGAATTGAAGAGGTCGTTCTTTTGGTTTGCCTCGTCCATACCTTTTTTGACCTCTTTGAGTTCCAGATTGTTCCCGCGCTCCTTGCCGATCTCCGTAATGGCGACGACGCCGAACTCGAAGCTCCCGGCTTTGGGGTTGTTCTCCAAAACCTTTTTGCCGAGGCGCAGCACGTCAAAGTCAAGGATATGAGCGTGGCGGCTTTCAAGCCTTCTATGTTTCGGAAAAAAGTCCGTGAGCCACAGCGGGAAGTTGCCATTACTGATTTGCACGTTGTCCGTGCGGATAGAATAGTTCGCCACGATGAGGCTGCTTTGAATGACGTAAATGAAGTACGCCTGCGCGTAAGTTTCCAGCACGTCAAAAAGCCCGTTGACCTTTAAGGCGTCGTCAAAGTCCATGCCGTACCTCTTGCAGTCGTACCCGTAGAGCTGCCACTCAGCGTTGCGGTGCTTGATGAACCTTGACCGTTTCAATGCCATCCACGTCTTGACAGAGGCGAGATTGTACACGGTGCTGTGTTCCATACACGCCCGCAATTCGTCCTCGAAGGCGATCCACGGGAAGTACGGAAACTTCATATCGTTCTGCTGTAATATTGAGAGTGCCTTTTGTCGGAACATGACCTCTTGCGACAGCACCATGTCCGTGATGAGCGTGGTTTTCTTCTTTCCCATAGAGCCGCAAGACATTGATACGATGGGCAACTCGTTGATAAACCCGCAGTTGCGAGCCTCGAAGTGCCGCAGCCTGTTCAGGGCAATACGTTTACGCCAACGGTTGAAAAGCAGCCAGCAGACCGTAACGATGCTCCACCACGGGAAGTGCCGGAAGATGACCTGCAAGTCAATGAACAGCTTGCATACCTGCACATAGAGGTTAGCAACGTCGAAACTCAACACGAAATAGAAGTAGTACGCAAAGAAGCCCATGACGATGCTTGCCGCGTTCAGGTGGAACACCCAAAGAATGATCCAGCATATCCATATCGACGGATTCTGTCGCAGGAAATCACGATAGGACAGTACGGCGCGTTTTACGGGCTGATATGTTCTCGCCGCCAGCCACTTAAAGATTTGCAGCGGCTTTGTGTCATGATTGTGCTTTGTGTTGCCCTGGCGGTACATTCTGTAAATGACGAGTATCAGCACTATAACGCACGGCAGAATAACGGCAATGACCTTTGCCACAACGAGCATTATATTGCCCACGGCCGCCCAATATCCTGCAAAGTTCTCACCGTCTATGAGCAGGGAAAAGAAGTTCCCCGCCGAGGCCGTAAACCCGTCCCAATCGAACGGCAACAATATCTCCCATTGCAGCACGTCCGAATACTCCGTGACCGTAGGGGTAAAGGAATAGTCTATGCCGAACAGTTCGCAGACATAGTACGCGGCGGAAAGGCCGAAGTCCTTGCACGCTTCGCCGAACCGCACATACGATTGCCAGAAAATTGCCGATACACCTAAGAATATGGCCGAAATAACGATAGTTATGGCGATATTAAAGCGTCTGTTCATAGGCTGCCTCCGTATTCTCCTGCGTGGCGGCAAGCCGGCTGCCTGTATAACACAGGTAGCCGACCGCAAGTACCACCACAATTAGGAGAACTACCGCGATAATTCTTTTGATAGTTTTCATATAGTCCTCCGTTACATCAGTTACTTTTCAGGCCCTCTCGCCATTGCTTCGATATAGTCCCATTCGTCGTCGCTTATAAAGTCTTTCGGAAAATCTTCCGCCATGACCTTCATATAGCGTTCGCGGGCATCAGGCTCTTGCTTCTTGGCTTTTTTCTTTTTCGCATAGTAGGCGCGGATGGCATACTTCTGCGCATTCGATTTGCATTTGAATTTAGGTTTCATTGTCATCACCTCGCTTTTCCTGTTCTTCCCGCTTTTTCGCTTTCTTTTCCTTTCGCCGCTCTTTCAAGCTCTTGCTCGCCGCGCCTATTGCCTTGAACGGCAGGGCTATCACTTTGCCCACCGCCAACACAAGAAGGGGCGCAAACTTGAACAGCAGCCAGATGACGAGAATAAGCGCAAGTATGGCAAGCAGTATCTGCCACCACGCCAGATGGTTTTTGGTAGTAATGACGGGCGGCGCTCCGTCCGCTGCAATGTCCATAGGTGACATGATGACAGGGATGACCGTATCCACGTTGTTCTTAGTAAATGTAAGGTCTATGATATCAAAGTCCAGCTGCACCCACATCTGCATGAAATAGGCATTTGAATCGACAAAATCGTATCCGAAGTTTGTGCCGAGCAACGTCCAATCGCCTTCGCCGCGCTTGTATTCCGCTACTTCGTAACAGGTGTAGTCGCTCTGGTAATAGCGGAACAAGTACACGGTTTCACCGTTTTTAGTCGCCTTGTTGTAATAGTCCCTGAATTCGTCGTAATCGCTCTCGTCGATATACAGTTCTTCGCAAGTCGCGGCTGCCGTTGATTTGAAATCGTTGCTTTCAACTTTCTTAATCGCAGACACGGTATAAGTATTTACGCCGGACACGTTGTAACCGCCGCCGACAAACTTTTGCCATAAACTCTGCGAAATTATCTCGTCCGTCAGCTCAAAAGTATCGTCTTTGGAAATGGTAATGTCGGTGAAAGAATCGGCAACGCTTTCAAACAGTCCTTTGCTGAACCGGTTATTGATAAGTTCGCCGCCGTGCTCCTCGGTATATGTTTCAAAATAACCTTTTACGCCGTCTGCTTTGTTCCCGATAAGCGTTTCCGCAGGCAGGGTATAGGCGTCCGCATCTTCGTTATCTGCGAGAAAACAGTAATATAAATCCATCAAATCGGTATCCGACTTCGTGTATTTGCGGTTTACATTGTAACTCATATAAGAAAGGCTGTAAGACGCGTTGTTCCAGCCCGCGCTCTCGATATACTTTGAAGCGATGAGCGCGTAAGGTATGGGCGAATTATCATCCTTTGCATATGTAAAATTTCCGCCGTCCACCGTCTGCCCTATATAGGGAAGAACAGCGTTATACACGTCTTTATTTCCCGTTACGAAAATGGGATTTGTGCGGGCGTTCAGCCAAGTAGCGTGAACTGCCGTCATTTCGCCATATTCGGCTATGGTTTCGTTAGGAACGGAGAAGTATACGGAATGCAAAGTATCGCGCTCATAGGCTTCGCCGTTCGTTCCTTTCGGGCGGTAATAGGTGGAATGTACGTCCAGCGTGAGGTACTTGTCAAAGCCGTCCACCTTACAGGCAAGCGTGTCGCCCGTGGCGAGTTCCGAGCCGTAACCTTCGGCATAGCCCGTATATGTATAGGTCTGCGCGCAAACGTATTCCGTGACCGTGCCTTTATACGAAAGCTCTATGCCGCTTATTTTGTAGACGCGCCCGTTATCGTCCACGGTGTTCAGGATATCCAGCCGCTCGGCTTCCGATAAACGTATTTTGAACTTATAGAACCTGCCCTCATAGCCCGCCTTTTCGGAATAGTTGAGAAATTCCAGCGTGTACTTGGAATAGCTTTGTTTATCCCCATAGGTGAGCTGGATCTTTTTCCTGTCCGTCGCCATATCAAAGGCGATGTCCTGCGGGTTGTACACATAGACATACAGTCCGAAATCTTCCTGCTTGTCCGCATAGTAGGAATAGCAAAACTCCACAAGCGAGATTATCTGCGGCTTACCACTGTCGTTATGCGGATAGTCCGCAATATCGAACTCCTTCCCGCCTATGGTACTACCTTCCAGATTGTCGAGCACATTCGTGTTCTCGTATGCCGTTTGCACGTCGGTGGCGGCAAAAGCGGACAAGTTTCCTTGCCCGCCCATGACCGCGCCGAAACACACAAGAAGTGCGAGCAGCAATGCCGCAATCATAGCTTTTATGTTCCGTATCGTCATGTTTTGCCTCCTTATTCCTGCGTACCGGTGAAGATGATTTGTTCGGGATCGAGCGTTACGCCCGTAACCTCTGCGCCGACGCTCAGATCAATGCGGTAAACGACGCTCTCGTTATACGATGATACGACCAGTGTATATGGATAAGCGTTGCCGTTTTCTGCTTCTGACGGAACGACGACAGTTTGTCCGGGGTAGCAGCTTTGTAGCGCATACTGCAAGCTGAAGTCTTCCGGGATGACAAGCTCGAAGTATGTATCTTGCTTGTTCAGTCCGAATGCCGCCGTCATGTCACCTTCTTTGGAATAGAGGTAGCGTTCGCCGTCCACCGTGAAATCAAAGTCGCGCTCGGCGTTCGGTATTACTTTGACGTTGTAGTCCTTCGGCTCGGAGTTTTCCGTATCGAAGGTGTACTTGACGCCAAAGCGGTGCGTGTTTCCCTCTACAAGATGCATTTCACTCTCCGTAGTAAGTATTTGCTCGCCGTCATACTCGACATAGAAAGTTTTGAAGTCCTCGTTGAAGCCGTTAGTAAAGCGGTAGATGACGGCTACAATTCCTGCCAGCAGCGCAAGCACAAGGATAACGCCTATGACCTTCGCCGCTGTCTGTCCTTTGCTCTGCATGGTTCACCTCCTCGTTAAAATTCAAGTTCCGTCTGCGAAAGAGCCACGCCGTTCACCGAGCTGACAAGCCACAGCCTGACTGTCTCCGTAAGTCCGCTGATGCCGTCCTTGACCGTCACATAGAAGTAGCAAGAACCGATATTTTGCGCATTGCTCTGCGCGTTCTGGTTTCTGAAGGTATCGGAAGAGTCCTTGATGCTCCAATCGTCGTTCATCTCAATGACATAGCGGTCATAGTAAATATCGGTGATGAAATACTCATCCGGGCCGTAGCTCGAATAGTAATTCTCCAATATTTTGGAACCCGTCTTTACGGTGAGTGCATTGCCCGAAATGGTCGCCGAAGTGATAAATTCATCCGCAAACTCGCCGATACTTTTCTGTACCATATCCGTGAAATTGATATACCCGCCGTCGTTATACGAGCCGTTGCCGAAGTACATATTGCCTTCGCCGCCGATCTCCGTTACTGAGAGATTGCCTGCGGCATCGTCAAAAGCGTTTGTAAGCCCGATATCGAACGTGTATGTCTTGCTCGTACCGAGTTCGTAATATTCGCCGCGGGCGGATGTCGATTTCTTTGTCGCAGTGCTGCTCGTAATCTCAATGCCGCTTGCAATGCCCGTAAACGTTACCGTGCAGGTCGCCGTGTACCCGCCCTCACGGGTGGTGACGGTGATTATGATGGTATCGTCGCCGAACGCCTTTTTACAGGATACTGTCGCCGTCGTACTGCCGTCCGAATCGGGTGTTACAGTGAGATAGTTCGTGACTTCCTCGCTGCCGTGCGTAGGAGCGTTGCCCCATGTGACGGAAAAATCTACTTCCTTATTAGCTGCACTTTCGGGATAGACGTATGCCTCAATACGCACATCCACGCTCTGTTCCGATGTCACCGTTCCGGTAGGCTCACCGAACTGCGCAAGCGGCTCTGCAAACGCTGCGGCGGAAAAAGACATCTTTTCAGGCATGGGGTAGACGATATCCTCGTCCATTGCATTGCCTTCGCCGTCTGTGACGGCTGCCTGCTCCGTCTGTTCTTCCTCCACGGGCAGCTCATCTTTCTTGTCAAACCAGCCGAGAATGATACCCGCAAGCATTACGCCCACAAGGATGAATGCAAAAAGCGTCAATACCCATTTAACGGTATCCGAACGCTTGTGTTCATAAAGTTCGTTATTACTCATAAAAACCTCCTCCTTAAATCACGACTTCCGTCTTGTCAAGTCCAAGCGAGAACACAGGCATCTCTACCGTTTCGGGATTGTAACGGAAGGAATAGTGCCTCGTGAACGTGGAATACTTGCCGGTAAAAGTTACCGTGAACTCTGCGATGGGCGTATCCGGATTTTCTTGCATCCAATCAATGAACAGGCCCATATACTTTTCATAGAGCGCGGCGTCAAAGTTCGACATGCCCACGCCGTTATAACCTGTGAGCATCTCTATTGCCATCATGACAGGGTTATTGCCGACAATGAAACCGTTTCTCGTTATCTCCTGAAAGGAAAAAATCGGTGAGCCTTTATCGGCATTTGCTTCCCTCGCAAAGTTACAAAACAGGTCTATGATGTCCTGATTTACGTCCGTTTGATCCTCGAACACAAGCCCGTATTCGTTGCCTTCCGAAAAGAACGGCAGACAGTCTTTTATCGTGTAGTCGGAGAAACGGTATGTACGTTTCGCAGATTCATCGCCCCATTTAGCTTCCGGATCAGCTTCGTCTTCGGGACTTATCTGTACGCCCGGATTCAGATAGGTCTGATAATAACCTCCCGCCCAGATGGTACCGTCCGACATTCCGTCTTTGAAGCCTTCAAAATCTGGTACGACCATATCCAAAAGAATCTCGTCCGAACCGAAATCCAAAATGTTTTTGTCTATCTCTTCGTGATAGAGAGCGGTATCCAAAATCCGGCGGGCATAATCCAGCGTGCATTCGGCTTTTGCCTCCGGATTCACACGGGAAGCCACCGTGACCTTTATCTGCTCGCCGAATGCTTTCAGACAGTTGACGTTTGCAGTCAAAGCTCCATCTGATGTAGGTGTTACCGTGACATAATCCGTGACGGATTTACCGCTTGCCCAAGAGGACGATGGATTGACGAATGATACGCTCCAATCTACGGATTTATTGTCGGCAGTTTCAGGTGAAATGGTTGCAGTAAGCGTTATGCCTTCGCTTGCGGTAGCAGCCTCCGCCGCAGTCGCGGCAAAGACCATCCTCTGCGGCATTGCATACGCCTTTCCGCTGACCATCGTATTGCCTTCACCGTCAATGACGGCTGCCTGTTCGTCGTTGATAGCTGTCTGTTCCGTGTTTTCTCTCGTTTCTTCCTTCGGCTGTATGAACAGCGCGCAGAGAAGACCGATGGAAAGGATAGCCACGAGGACAAGCGCAATGACCGTTATGATCCAGCTGAACCTGTCCGACCACGAACTGCCTTTATAATCGTTGTTCATGCTTTACCTCCAAAAAAATCAGTGGTTTAGGAATATGAGGCTTGCGGTTTTCCCCGCAAGCCCCGTTCCCGAATGTGCCTATGCCGCCGTTATTCCGCGAGCAGCATCTGAAGCATAGACCTGTCCGATGTGCGCGAAGGCTTGACGGGGCATTCATAGACCTTGCCGTCATCGTCCACAGTGCGCACGAGATAGCGGTTGCCTTTGATGACCTGTTTCGTCTTGTCGTCCGTTATCTCGAACGGCTCAATGATGAGGTCAGCCCTGTCCGCGTCGCCGAATACGATGTCCAGCACGGTATAGCCGCCCATGTCGGTGTCCTTATTGGGAGGAGCGAGGTCGATCTTTACCTCTCTGCCGCGCACGACACCCTTGATGTAGTAGTGGTTGTACATTTTGCCGTTGTACTCAAAGGGTTCCTTCTGTACATAGAGCTGCTGTTCGTTGTTCTTCTTTTCTGCCATTTTTGAATGAGCCTCCTGTTAATTTCTGCCTCTGCGCTGGGAGATCTCCCGCGCTTCCTGTTTGGATTTGCCTTCCGCGAGCGCCTTCTTATACTTGTAGATGCCGCTGTGGTCGGTCTGGCACTGCAAGTATCCCGAACGGATGCCTGCTTCGTAATCCGTGAGTTCTTTGCCTTCCTTCGGCCCGTGCTGATGGACTTTCGCCCTGCGTTCGTCCGCGTAGCTCTTGGCGCGCTTGGAAGGGATGTACCAGCGGCGAGAGTTGTACTTGCCGCCGTTGCCGGAAGAAGATTTCCCGGCGCTGCTGTTTCTGGGCATTTGTAAACCTCCGAAATTGATTGCCCGTGTAGCCGATAGCGCAGCCTATTCAGTTGTAGTACCGGTCACGCGCTCTTTGAAACACTCCGTTTCCTGCGATTGCCTTACGGTGAGCGGCCGCTCTTATACTTGCAAGCACCGCAGGGATTTATCGGTTTTTCCTCTCGCGTCCAAGTACACCGTAAGTATAGCGGTTTTGGCTGCCGAAAACCACATAGCCCGCCTATACCAAACCCCTGATATACCTCAAAGGTTGACTAACTTTCCATAACAAAACCACAACTTTTCCCAAAGAGAAAGCCCCGAAAATTTCGGGGCTTTTACGGTCAGTCGATATACGTTCTTGCGTACATGGTAGAGGGCAGACGCTTGCCGTCGATGTGGCGGCGATGGCAGAAAAATATCTCATATTCTTTGTCGCGTTTTGGCGTCCGCTTATAAAAGGTGTCGTGGCTGAACACGACGTTGCTCTCCTTGCAGTTGTACTGAATGCCGATGACCTGTTTGACGATATAGCCTTTCGTGCGGTACACGTTGGTCGCGTCTTTGATAAAATCCGGGATATTGTCTTTCATGATCTTCCTCCTTCAATCGGTGAGTTTTGACTGCAAGAATAAAAGCAGTTGTTTGTTGAGCATCTGGATATATACGGGCGTGTAATTGAGTTCTGCCGACAACGCCTCCTGCGTATATCCTTTCACGTACAGCATCATGTACATATCGTACAGGCGCGGCGGTGCAGTCTTAACGGCTTCGTTATACCGCCGTACTTTTTCCATGATGCTGCTGCCGATGACGATGTTCTTGCATTCGTCGAACATCGCTTTGCGGGAGTAGTAGTACCTGATCTCTTTCAGGTCGCTTCTGATTTTGTCTAATGGCACCATAAGGCAGCCTCCTAAAATGAGATAGAGCGTAAGCCCTTCACCTAATAGCCACGGGAAAGGCGTTTTGAGGGGGTGTTAACGTAAAATTTTTCGCAAATTTTTTATCGCAGCATGGTAATGCTCCTTGACGGTATCTTTATGGATACCGAGTTCCTCGCCGATCTCGCGGAAGGACAAGCCTTCATCTATGTAGAGGAGCAGGACGGCGCGCTGCTTATCCGTGAGTTTTTGTAAAGCGGAAGATAGCCGTGCTTTCTCTTCGTTCCGTTCGGCTTGCAGGGCGACGTCGGCGGACGGATCCGGTATATCCCAGCCGTGTTCGAGCGATTTATCCAGCGACTGATGCCGCCTCGTTTCCTTGCGCTCTATGAGCTTGTCCCGATGCTCCATTGCGGCATATTCCGCAGCAAACTCTTCCGTGACTTCGATTTCAACGTACTTAGTACCGTCAAAATACTGAATGCGTGCCATATTCCAGACCTCCGAAGACGATTTCTCGCCGTCGGAGAGCCGAAAAGCGCATTATAAAATTGCCGTAAAAAGAAAAATCCCCCGACAGCGTTTGAAGAACAAAACGCCATCAGGGGAAACATCGCCTAAATAAAAAAGCCGGGCAAACTAAAATACCCCAAGTAATGGGTTCAATCCGTTTGCCAGGCTTATTATCTGTTCATGCAGATTTTAGCTTCTCTCACAGCTATTCAGTTTTTGTTTGCATAGCTTTCATCATCGCTATCACCGCATCCTTTTGTGGTTTATCGAGAGGCTTCCAAAGGGCAAGCACTTCGATTTCGTCTTGTGTGATATTTTCAATATCCATGTCATACAGGAGCGCCGCAAGATGCGTACCCAAAGCATAACATATACCGTCTAAAATTTCCAACTTCGGCATTGTGCCGCGTATCTTCCATGAGTTCAACGTGGAATGGGAGATACCGGCAGCGGTACTCAATTCATTGACGGACAGTCCTTTTTCTTTACGGAGTTTTTCAACCCGATTATAGATTTCTCTCGAACTCAACATGATTTATCAACCTCTGTAAATATTTTACATCAACAAAGATTGATAATTTTCCGCGTATGCACTATATAATTTCAGCAGTAATAGTGATTAAAGAGAAAACCGCTGCGAGGTTTTCCCGTCAGCGGTCTTTTGTGTATTTGATTCATTTGTATATCGTTCGGCAGGGATAGCCCGCACTTCGTTATCGGAGATATGAACTCTGATGAGTTTTCCGCAACGGGAACAGAGAATATCTACTTCTGAACCATTTTCGCCTTTGCATAATTTATGTCCGCATATCGGACAGGCAGCATACATTTTCATAAGTTATTTCCCGATGCTTTCAACTTTTAAATAGCAACGCTGCCGCTGCGGACAACTTCAACGGCGTATTTACCGTCTGCAAGTTTGTTTATCAATTCGTCAGTTCTTTCAAACGAGTTTACGCTCTGTAAAAGGATTTCACCCGATTTGATTTCCAGAATCTGCAATTCAAACTGCTTTACAACCTCAAACAGCGGATACAAGTTTTCCGGCTTGAAATCTGTTATTTTGAGGTAGGCAAGTTCCCTTTCTGCAACAAAGCTGTCCGTAAGGTCAATTACTTTGATGACGTTTACGTTTCTGTTGAGCTGTTTTTTTATCTGTTCGAACAGAATATCGTCGCTTGTGAGACATATGGTCATGCGCGATATTGTCTTATCTGCCGTAACGCCGACGGTCAGGCTGTCGAGATTATATGCCTTACCTGCAAATAAGCTAGATATTTCGGCAAGTACGCCGACGTCGTTCTCCACGAACAGAGCAAGCCATCTTTTACGCTTCATTAACTGTCCTCCTTTCCGAATTTGACCGTTGAGAGGTCTTTGCCCGGCAACACAATCGGATACACGTTCTCTTCTTCCGCAATCATAAATTCGAGCAGTGTAGGTACATTTTTCTGGCTGAGTGCAAAGGAAAACGCTTCATCTATCTGGTCTTTCAAGGTTATTCGCCTGTACGCAACGCCATAGCTTTCGGCAAGTTTTTCAAAGTCAGGCACATACGGCGGGCATTTATCTGAACCCTCGCAATGTTTCGGACAGACAGACCTGCGCTTTAAGCAGGTGCTTTGATAACGTTTGCCGTAATACAGTTCCTGCCATTGCCGCACATTGCCCAGCCAGCTATTGTTCAACAGACAGATGATGACGGGCAGCCCGTTTATTACGGCAGTGGCAAGTTCCTGTATGTTCATCTGAAATCCGCCGTCACCTACAACGGCTACGACAGGCGTATCGGGATTGCCGAGTTTTGCTCCTATTGCGGCAGGCAGCCCGAACCCCATTGTTCCCAAACCGCCCGAAGTGAGAAGTTTTCTGTGTTCGTTTAGTTTCAGGAACTGCGTCGTCCAAAGTTGGTTCTGCCCGACGTCGGTCGTTACGATGAGCGCATCGAACAATGTGTTCAGCCGCTCTATAATGTCCTGCGGATTCAACACGTCGCTTTCTATTTTTACGGGATATTCCGCCTTCAATTCGTTGAGCTTTTGTATCCAACCGCCGAGCGCGAGAGGCTTTGTGCGGGCGATCAGTTCTTTCAGCGCATTTTTTGCATCGCCTACGATGGGGACATCCACCGATACATTGCGTGAAATGGAGGCGGGGTCGGCGTCTATGTGCACGATCTTGGCATTTTTTGCAAATGTATCTTTATTGCCTGCCACGCGGTCATTGAACCGCGTTCCGATAGAAAAGAGTAAATCGCATTCATTGATTGCCGTATTCGCTCCGTATGCACCGTGTATGCCGACATTGCCGAAATACAGCGGATGGTCGGTATCGATAGCTCCCTTTCCCATAATGGTGGTAACCACGGGTACGCCCGTACGTTCAGCAAGAGCGGTCAACTCCTTTTCGGCATGCGCAATGCGTACTCCGCCGCCTATCAGAAATAAAGGTTTTTGGGCGGATTCAAGGAAAGCGACCGCTTTCTTTATCTGTCCGATATGTACGTTTACCGTCGGCTTATAGCCGCGTATCTCCACCGAAGAAGGATAGTCCTCGCTGCCCATAGCCTGCTGAATATCTTTGGGTATATCTACAAGCACCACACCCGGTTTGCCCGTCTGCGCAATATAGAAAGCCTTTTTTATTGTTGCTGCAAGGCTTTCGCGGCTGCGCACGGTAACGGCATACTTGGTGATGCTTCTCACCATTCCCACAATGTCTGCCTCCTGAAAGGCGTCGTTTCCTATCAGAGACAGCGGGACTTGCCCCGTAAAGCAGACGAGCGGAACGCTGTCGTAGTTGGCGGTCGCTATCGCCGTGACGAGATTGGTCGCGCCCGGGCCGCTCGTTACAAGGCATACGCCGGCGCGTCCCGTAGAACGGGCATAGCCGTCCGCCGCATGAGCAAGTCCCTGTTCGTGGCGCGGAAGGATAATATTTATACTTTCATCGTCATAGAGTGCGTCAAAAAGGTCTATTGCCTGCCCGCCCGGATAGGCAAACAGAACTTCAACGTTTTCGGCTTTCAAAGCCTTTACAAATAACTGTGCTCCCGTTATCATTGTGTAATCCCCCCGATAACTGTGTTGACGGTACTCTCAATGTACGCAGCTCTGTCGGAATTTAAAAGCTCCTTACCAAATGAAGCGGAGAGGAAGACGTATCCGAATGCAGCCGAAAGGAACATTTCAGCCGTTTGGTCAATATCAATCTGTCTTACCTTGCCAAGCCTCTGCATAGTTTGCAGGTATTTTTTTACCTCTGAAAGGAATACCTGCGGAATATTCATTATTATTGGGGCGGTATATTCGTATATCTGCGGCGAACGCAAGCCGACGGAGAGTTTTACAAATTCGGGAGTAACTTCGCGCATATAGTTCTCCATAAACATCGTGAGGTCGGCACGCAAATCTCCGGAAATGTCTGCAAAAGTATCTTTTGTGATATTAGGATGCCAGCGTGGCAACTTCATCCCTTCAACAACAATTTCCTTCTTTTCTCCGAACTTTCGGAAGATGGTACATTCATTCACTCCTGCACGCACGGCAATATCTTTGGTGGTTGCCGCCGCATAGCCGCATTCCAAAATCAACTCCATCGTAGCATCGATTATCTTTTCGCTCGTCTTATCCATATCTGTCTCCATAAAATGCAAGTGTTCACTTGCATATATTATAGAAGAAAAGAAAAATTATGTCAAGCTCAGATTAAACCAAAATATAATGTTTTTTTACACTTTTAAGATTGTGTATTCTCCTTATAGTACTCGCTTATCTCCAATTCCAAAGCTTCTAAAAAACCAGATTCTTTATTGGCAATGATAAGCCGATAGTCCGGAACTCCGTTGATAAGAACTTTTGCATCAAAATCGTTTTTGACTTCTATCTCCTGCATGGTACACCTCCGTGGTTTTCTTGGAGAGTACAACTTTTTGCAAAAGATTGTTAGATAGTCCGCCTATACAATCACCATACCCCGCTCCGAAAGAAATTATAATGACAATAACTGCACCCAAAATCTTCCCAAACTGTGGGGAGAGCGGGTAAATTCTTTCGATTTGCGGATGGTATCGGAAAAAGCCGTTGCCGTCAAGGGGAAAAATTGTCGCTGAAAACTTTAAGCCGATCCGCAAAAGCGGGTCGGCTGTTTTACCGTATAAACACGCAATAATTTTTCGGGCGTTGCCCCTTGCGCCCTTGACGGCGTTGTCTTTTCCCGATGGGTTCGGTTTGTCGAAAGAAAAAGTTCGACAGAAAAGTTTGCATACGCTTTTGGTTTGTTTGGGAAGATTTATGCAAAAGCCACGGTCAGTTGGGAAACTGTATAGGCTGGCTTGCTAACATTCCCATCTCGAAAAAGATAGTATGTGAACTACAAATCTGAACACGAGGTGAAGTTACAATGAAAGGTGCAGTGATCTATGCGCGTTACAGCAGCGAACGGCAAAATGAACAGTCTATCGAAGGACAGCTTCGTATCTGCAATCAATATGCGGAGGCGAACGGCTTGACGGTTTTGGATACCTATATCGACAGAGCCATGACGGGAACGAACGACCATCGCCCCGCTTTTCAGCAGATGTTATCGGATAGCGAAAAGCCGGTGCCATGGGATATCGTGCTCGTGTATGCCATTGACCGCTTCGGGCGCAATTCCATAGAGATCGCCGTCAATAAACAGCGTTTGAAGAAGAACCATAAGACGCTCATTTCCGCCACGCAGCGAACATCGGAGAATATCGATGGCTCAAAGAACCTTGACGGCATCCTTCTGGAAAACGTCTATATCGGCCTTGCCGAATACTATTCGGCGGAGCTTTCTCAAAAAATAAAGCGCGGATTGCACGAAAACAGGAGCAAAGGGCTTTTTCCCGGCGGGCGTATTGCTTACGGCTATCGGGTGGAAAACAAAAGAGTGCTTATCGACGAAGAGCGCGCTAAAATCGTCTTATACGTCTTTCAGCAATATGCGCAGGGCGTCATCGCAAAGGATATCATTGCCGACCTGACGGAAAAAGGCGTCACTTATCACGGTAAACCGTTTGCGCTTAACACATTGTACGGAATGCTGCGCCTGCGAAAATACATAGGCATCTGCAACTGCGCCGGTACGGATTACGATAATATCTATCCGCCCATCGTTCCGACGACGTTATTTGATGAAGTCGGACGCATCCTCGAAAAGAACAAGATAGGCTCCAAAAGCCGCGAAGTCGAATTCCTGTTAAAGGGAAAATTGATATGCGGTTACTGCGGAAAGAGCTTGCAGGGCGACAGCGGCACTTCTAAAAACGGAACAGTCAAATACTATTATAAGTGCATGGGGCGCAAGAAAATGAACATCTGCGAAAAGGATATCATGCCGAAAGAGAAATTGGAGCAAGCGATCCTTGACGCGACGATGCAGGTATTCGGAACTCCCGAAGGCATCTCCGCGATTGCCGACGAGATTTTGAAAATCCATGCAAAGCGGATGAATGATAAATCGCTCCTTGCCATTCTGAATAATGAACGCGACGAAATCAAACGCGCGCTTGCCAACATTATGAAAGCCGTCGAACAGGGAATTTTCAATGCCACGACAAAAAACAGAATGGATGAGTTGGAAGCACAGCTCGCCGCGGTCGAAGATAAAATCACGATCGAGCAGTACAAAGCGCAAAATCAGTTAAAGAAGGAGCAAGTCGTCGAATATCTGACGCATACGATACGACAATCGCCGAGGCTCCTTATTAAAAACCTGATACAAAAAATCGTGGTGTACGACGACCGCTTTGAGATCTACTACAACTATCTGAATCATATGCCGCCGGCAGAGGATGATCCCGATAAAACCATTCGGGAATTATATTTAAGCGGGTGTTCGGACACGTCACCTTTGTGTCCACCAAGTCAAAATAATCCGAACCTTTTGGTAACAGCCGATTGGTTCGGATTTATTTTTTGGCTTTGAGCTGATTTGGTTGACATATTTTGACTGAGAAAGTATAATAGATGTACTCTATATGTAGATTTAGAGGTGCTGAATTTCTGTCAAGCATTTATACACGATTTCTCGCGAGAAATCCACTATAAAGCTTGAGAATGTGTGAGACGATTGTCTGCAACAAGTAAATGGTTGCATATAAGTTGTTATCACCTCCAGTAGAAGTATGAGAGCAAGTATTATCCACGATAATATTATATCATATTTCACAATTGTGCAAAATGGAGCAGCTGGTTGAAGGTTTTCTGTGAACCAACAAGCACAAAAAATTTAATACCAAGTTTAGGTATGTGCCTGCCGCTAAGAGATGCTGTTCCTCATGCGACGGGCATCTTGCTATATCAAGGTGTTTTATGGAAGAGAAATTAATGAATTTAAATCAATGGTTGGATAAAAGTAATTCTATTAAAAAGTATGCTCATTTTGATAGGCGTGTATCAATAAAAACTGTTTGGAATGAAATTAAAGAACCTCAAAATATAATAACTCATGCATTTTTGCCTTTTATTCACTCACCTCTTATTTTTCATAAATATTCTAAGCAAAAGGGACGTAAGGATAAAATTAGGCAATTATACTATTCATCGCACTATGATAGGTGTATCTATCAATACTATTCCTATCTACTGAATGAACGGTACAACATAAAAGCAGATGAAACAGGCATCAATCAAACAAGTATAGCATATAGAACAAATTTGCATAAAAGTAATATCCATTTTGCGAAGGAGGCTTTCGATTTTATTAAAGAGCAGCATAGTTGCTTTATTATAGTTGGTGATTTTAAAGATTTTTTTGATTCGTTGGATCATTCCTATCTCAAAAGTCAACTCTGTTCTGTGATGGGAACGGAAAGATTACCAGAAGATTATTACAAAGTTTTTCACAGCATAACAAAATATAGCTATGTGGATTTTTCCGAAATACTCAAATATTACAAAAAGCCAGATACAGTTGCTTCTCGTAAAGAATTGAACAAAAAAGATATCATATTACCGATTCAGACTTTACGAAAAATGAATATTATTGAAAGTAACAAAAAGAGTTATGGCATTCCACAAGGGTCTGCTATCAGTGCTGTACTTTCAAATATCTACATGTTCGAATTTGATCAAAATATTAACAAGTTTATTAAACAATATAACGGTAAGTATTTACGATATAGCGATGACACTATTTTTATTCTACCTGTTACAGCTGAAAATGAAATAAAGCAAATTCATCTTGAAATCAGAAAGATTATTAGCAAGATTCCTAATCTTATATTACAAGCAGAAAAAACAAAATTGTATTACTATAATGAAAGAGAATTGGCGAACAGAGATTCTTTAATTGACGGACGAGCAAATGATAAAAATATAATAGATTATCTGGGATTTGGTTTTGATGGCAGAAATATTAGCTTAAGAGATAAGACGCTTAGCAAATATTATTATAGAATGTATAAGAAAGCAGATACTGTGGTAAAATTAAGAGGAGTATCACCAAAAGGTAATATCATTTCAAATAAGAATCTCTATAAAACATATTCATTAAAAGGAGCGAAGGGAGGCCAAATTTCTAAAGGTAATTTTTTAAGTTATGTAAAAAGGTGCAAAAAAGTATTTGGTGCGAACGAGAAAGTTGGTAAGGTATTAAATACTCATTATGGTAAAATCAGAAAAAGATTAAAAGGAATCAAATAAAAAACGAAGGGGCTTGCGGAAATTCCGCAAGCCCCCTCGTGTCGTTGTTCAAGGTTTATGATCTTCGGCGCAACCTGTCTGATTATATAGAAAAAATCATATACTCAATCCGCTTTATGTTTTGCGCGGATTTCCGTAAACCGTCAGAGCGGTCATCCCGTGAAATTCAATGGGATGTTTCCTTATTCTTTGATATTTAATTGTCTTTGCGTGCGCGTTGAGCCTTCCATTCTTCAAACTCTCGCATGCCTTCTTCGCTGTTGAAAAAGTCCATGATCGCAGGAATAAACGCGCGAGCCAGCGAATCGATCTCGTATTGTGGTATCCCCGTGTTGTTTTTCCTTCTCGCCATTCCCCGTCGTTATGTAATTTGCTCGATAGCTTTTCTCCTTGTATTCGGTTATTCAGTTTTACTTTCCGCCGCGGGCGTTGCCGTTTGACTGGAACGACGGGGCGGAATTCTTTGCGCGTGACTTATTTAAGAGAGCGTCGAATTCGTCGGGATAGGCAGCGAGCATATCGCTTACCATCCCGAACGCCTGCTCCTTGCCTTTGGCACGCCGCTCGGCTTTCTGCAACTGCTCGAATAGGTCGCTGCGGTCGCGGTCGGCAATAGCTTTTGATTGCCGCAGGGCGGCGTTTTCCGTGCGGAGTAGAGCGATCTCCTCCTCGGCTTGCCGTTTTCGCTTCGGCGTGGGCTTGCTGCGCTCCGCCTCGATGTTCTGCACGATGCCGTCCAGATACTTTTGTGCTTGTTGCTGGGCTTTTGTTGCCGTCTGTTCCGCACTTGCTACAATGCCGTCCGCATGGATTTGCGCAATTTTCACTTTGCGCTCCGCGTTATGGTCGGCTTCGGCAATGATACTGTCCGCTTCTCCGCGCGCCTGCTCGACGATCTTCTTCGCCTTGAACTCCGCCGTATCAAGATGTTTTGCCTGACTGCCTTCCTTGCCGCGCTGTAAGTTCCATTTCGCGCCGACTTCCCGATAGAGGTCGGTCTGCAATGCGGTAAGTGCCTTTCTGTCAAACAGCTTCTTCGCGCACAGCCTGCCGCCCGCGATCGGGATCAGATTCAGGTGCAGATGCGGCGTGGTTTCGTCCATGTGGACGACGGCGGAGATGATGTTGCCCTCGCCGTACCGCTCCGCGAAGAAGCGGGTGCAGTCCACAAAGAATTGCCGTTGCTCGCTTGGCGATAGCCCGCCAAAGAATTTCCTGTCTGAGCCCACAACGAAGGAACACATCAGCACGGCATCATTGCGTACTTTGGTCGGCAAATCAAGGGCTTCGATCTTATCGTTGATAAACTGCGTGTAACTGTGCTGTCGTTTGACAATGTGGTAGTTGCCGCTCGTGCGCCTGCAATCGATCTGCGGGTTGCTTGCTCGATAGGTTTCGTCGCGTTCGTTCTCCTGTTCGACGGGCGCAATGTCAGTCTTGTGATACTTCTCCATGTGACAAACTAAGTAACTTATAGATTGTTCTCCTTTGATTTTTTTCTGTTAAAAAGCCTCGCAGAGCCCACTAAACTTCGGAACGAAGTATAGTGGGCTATACTTCTTCGTCGAACTCAAAAGCTCGACCGTGTTTTGCTTTCCGTTTTGCAGCGGTTGTTTGCCGTTTGCTTTCCTTTCTATGGTGGTCTGATCGTCGTTTGATTGCTCATAACTTTCCTCCCATAATTGTATTTTTCTATCCTTATCCCACACCGAAAAGGTATGGGCACGATAGCTCAAAAAGGACGCAAAAAAGCCGCTGACTGCTCTTTCCACGTCACCGACTTTGACCTTGTTTAGCGGTTCCTCTCCGCTCTATGGTGGTCAATCATTCTGTTAAGTTGTAGGGATGTTTCCGTCGCTGAGGGCTGCACTTTCCCAAAAAAGCGTACACTTAAAAAAGCCCATCGCGGCACGTTCTAAAACTTGCAATGACAACGGCGTACTTTCTAAAACTGCGTACAACTAAAAAAACCTGTCATCGCTCGTCTTTTCAAACGGCTCGGGTGCGGCGCATGGTGCGCCGAAAACATCGCGGAAAACTTACTCCGCACACGCGAAACGCATACCTTCCGCGCAGCTCCCCTTATTTCAAGGAGATACCTTCATGCCAACTTAGCGGCATAACAAAAAAATACAGGCAGCATTTCACCTATACTCTTGCATTATAACATATAGACGCAACGTTGTCAAGAAAATAAGAACATTTGTTTGTAAATTATGCAAGAAATGCCGTGTATCCTCTTGACAGAATAGCAAGAAGATGTTAAAATGATGTTATGAAAAATATAGTCGGAGTTTAAGTATGAGTTATCCCGAAAAAATAAAGTTTGCAAGAGAAACTCTTTTAATGACACAAGAGGAGCTGGCTCTTGAGTTGGGCGTAACGCCGATCACCGTTTGCCGTTGGGAGACGGGTAAGGTGGAGCCTAGCATCAAGGCAAAGAAGGCTTTTCGCGATCTATGCGAGCGCAAAGGCCTTTCCTTTGACGAGAATCATGGCTAACACCAAAGAGCAGATCTCCCGCAATATGCGCAGCAATAAGAGCAAGGACACCATGCCGGAACTGATGCTGCGCAAAGAGTTGTGGCGGCGCGGATTGCGGTATCGCAAGAACTATAAGTCGCTTGCGGGCAAGCCGGATATCGTGTTCCTTCGAGCGCAGATCGCTGTATTTGTGGACGGCAAAATGTGGCACGGCTACGATTGGGAACGTCAAAAGCACGATTTCAAAAGTCATCAAGATTTTTGGATCCCGAAGATTGAACACAACATGGAGCGCGATTTTGAGGTCACGCAAGATTTGATAGAACTCGGATGGCTCGTCCTTCGTTTTTGGGATTTTGAGATCAAGAAGGACGTTACGGCGTGCGCGGATAAGATCGAGCAGGCGTATAGAAACAGAACGGAAAGTGAGGCAAGAGATGCAGAAATTCAGATCGATTGATTTATTTGCCGGGATCGGGGGCATTCGCCTCGGATTCGACCAGGCGTTCGGAGAAGAGATAGAAACGGTATTCGTCAGCGAATGGGATGAGTTCGCGCAAAAGACGTATAAAGCAAACTTCCACGACGACTTTGAGATTGCCGGGGATATTACAAAGATTGACGAAAACGATATCCCCGACTTCGATATCTGTCTTGCGGGTTTCCCCTGCCAGGCGTTCAGCCTTGCCGGGCAGCGCAAAGGTTTTGCGGACGATTACAAGGGAATGTCGCGCGGCACTCTCTTCTTTGACGTCGCGCGTATATGCGAAAAAAAGCGACCGAAAGTGATATTTTGCGAGAACGTCAAGGGGCTTACCATTCACGACAAGGGCCGTACGTTCGATATCATCAAAAACACACTCAGAGAGATAGGCTATACTCCCTTTGAGCAAGTGTTGAACAGTAAAGATTTCGGCGTACCGCAAAATCGTGAGCGCATCTATATCGTGGCGTTCCGCAACGATATCGCACCGAAGGAATTTATCTTCCCCACGCCCACCGACTCCACGAAGAGGATCGCCGATATTATGGAGGAAAAGCCCGTTTCCTCTCGCTATTATCTGAGCGACTGCTATTTGGAGACGCTGCGCCGCCACAAAGCCCGTCATGAAGCCAAAGGGCATGGATTCGGCTACGAGGTACGTTCCCTCGACGATGTTGCGGGCGCTATCGTCTGCGGCGGTATGGGGCGCGAAAGGAATTTGATCGTCGATAAACGGCAGACCGACCTCACCCCCGTCACTCACATCAAGGGCGAGATAAATAAGGAAGGCATTCGGAAGATGACGCCGCGCGAATGGGCGCGGTTACAGGGATTCCCGGATGATTATGTGTTACCGCTTGCCGACGTACACCTCTATAAACAGTTCGGCAACAGCGTTACGGTACCGGTCATCAAAGCAATCGCGCAAAAGATAAGGGAGGTTTTGGAGAATGGCAACGAATAAAGGTAAGAATATCGGTGAATGGTCGGAAATGTATATCTTCTTTAAACTCATGTCCGACCGCAAAGTTTATGTAGCCGATAAAGATATGAATCGTCTCAAAGACGTATTCTTGAATATTATCAGCATTATTCGCGAGGAGAACAAGGGAAAAGAGTATCGGTATTTCACGGGTGATGTGGTAAAAATCACGCTGAACGGGGAAGAGGTTGCGACGGTTGACAGCTCTCGTTTCACCGATAACGCCAAAAAGGTTTGGGATATGATCATATCCAAGAAGGATACGACTTTCTCCAATCAAGAGGTCATCGACTTCCTCTCTTCGATATTCATACAAAACATCTCTTCTCCCGCGCAGAAGAAGAGCGAATTTTTCGGTGGTACGGCCGATATCGTCTTGGATACGATGGACTACCGCTCCGGCGTCAATCAGATCATGGGCTTTTCCTGCAAATCCGATATTGATGCTGCTGCCACGCTGTTCAATGCTAGCGGAGACAATACAAACTTTGAATATGAAATCGTCGGCGACTTCGATGATGAGAAAATGAATGCCTTTAACGGAATGTTCCATGAGGTCACGAAAAAGGGCGTAACAAAATATGAGGTTGCCACGGGCGACAGAATGCGCTACTTAAAGGAATGCGGCGTTGATCTTCGCTTCGTCAATCCCGTTAAGGGTGTCGCCCGCCAAAACCTCGTTCGTTGTGGCGGAATGGAAATGCCGAAAATTCTCGGCGGGATGCTGAAATATTATTACTTTGAATGTGGCGCGGCATCCGTCGGGGTAGAAGATGCAATCAAATATCTTGCCGATACCGATTATGTCGGATACGGGTTTGACGATTTGTACGATACATACCGCGTTAAGATTTCGACCCTGCTCTATGCCATGTTTACGGGACTTCGGTTCAGTAAACCGTGGTCGGGGCGTTCAGATGTGAGCGGCGGATATATCGTCGTAAAGCGCGACGGTGACGTAGTCGCGTTCCACTCTTGTATCGCGGATGAATTCAAAGATTTCTTGATCGACAAGTTAAAATTTGAAGGGCCTTCCTGCACCCGACACAAGTACATGGAGATCTATAAGAAGGACGACGGAAAATATTATTTGAAATTGGCGTTGCAATTCCGCTTCAAATTGAAAAAATGAGCGGACTGCGTGTAGCGAGCCTTTTTTGCGGGATCGGAGGCATCGACCTGATATTGGAAAAGGCGGGGCATACCGTCGTATGGGCGAACGATAAAGACAAGTACGCCTGCATGACCTATCGCCATAACTTTCCGCACGTTCCGTTGGTCGAGGGTGATATTCGGGAGATAGACAAGTCATCCATTCCCGATTTCGATATCCTTGCCGCGGGTTTTCCGTGTCAGCCATTTTCCGTGTGCGGCAAGCAGAAGGGCTTTTCCGATCCGCGCGGCAACGTGTTTTTCGAGATCGGAAAGACGATCGATGCGAAACATCCTATCGTCGTCTTTTTGGAGAATGTCGCAAACCTTACCGAACACGACGGCGGCAGGACATTTAACGTCATCCATAAGGAGCTTGCGGGGCGCAATTACTTCCTGCGCTATCTTGTGACGGATGCTTGCGAATATGCAAATATTCCGCAGCATCGTACCCGTACCTATTTGGTGGCTTTTCGCGATGGGGAGCAATGCCGGCGATTTGCTTTCCCCGACAAAAAACCTTTGGCGAAACGGATCACCGACGTCATTGATACCACGCAAAAAGCGGAGGAATCCTTTTATCTTCATCCCGGTGATTACGGGTACGATAAGATGGTCGCAGCCATTCGGGACGATAAGCAGCTCTATCGCTTTTCCGATTACGGCATACAGTCGAGCAAAGACGGCATCGCTTTTACGCTTAAAGCCAATATGGGAACGTACCCGAACCGCGTTCCCGTCATCAAAGACAAGTTCGGTATTCGGCGCATAACACCGATGGAGTGTTTAGCCCTGCAAGGCTTTCCACCGAGCTTTACATTCCCTTCTACCGTCCCATTAAGTGAACAGTACAAGCAGGCGGGCAATACGGTGTGTTTTGGAACTATAACATTATCAAATTTTTTTGGAGGAACGAAATGAATATAAAACCATATGACAAGACAATAAAAGATTTGTTTTTATCGCAAAAACAATTTATTATTCCGCGTTTTCAACGTGAATACTCTTGGGATAAGAAAAATTATGTTGAATTCTTTGAAGATATGGTTAAAGCCCTCGAGATCGTTGATGGTAAAATAACCTCATCACAATATTTCTTGGGAACTATGCTGTTTGTGGGGAATTTTACCGAAGGCACTGAAAAAGAAATAGTTGTTGTGGATGGTCAACAAAGATTGACTACTATTACTATTCTGTTTTCTGCCATGTCTTTTATTTTTAAATCCATAAACCAAGAGGTTTTATCAGAGCAATTATTTAGATATATAATGACAATCAATGATAATGGTGAAGAAGTTCGTATATTAAAAAGTAAAAGCCATTATCCGTATTTTGCTTACTTTATTCAAGACAAAACGAAAAGTGTCGCAACTATTCCAACTAGTGAAGAGGAGGAGCGCATAAAAGAAACTTATGAATATTTTATGGGAGTATTACAGGAGAAAAAGTTGAAAAAACTATTATCACGTTATATAGGGAATGATTATGTTGTTTCATTGCCATTTGTAGAAATTTTGAAAGCATTGCGAGATCAAATTTTAAATACAACTTTCGTTTCTATATCCACAGATGATTCAAAACAAGCAAATAGTATATTCGAAATATTAAATGCGAAAGGGAAAAGTTTAGCCCATATAGATCTAATAAAAAATAAGATCTTTGAAACATTAACGGATGTAGAGCCTGCTGATTTTGCCGAAGAACAGTGGAAAAAAATAAAAACTACATTACGCGGTGATAATAATGAAGCGGTCGGACTAGCGACTTTTTATTCGCATTATTGGAATTCAAAGTATAAAAAAAGTACGGCAAACAAGTTATATGATGACTTCTTAAAACAAAAGTTGTTTACCAGCAAGGATAAATGTAGAGACTTTTTAAACGACATGGCTTTGAATGCGTCATATTATATGAAAATTGTGAATCCTAATCGTAGCGATTACGATAACAGAAAGGAATATTTTTGGCTTGTTCAAAGTCTAAATGCAATGAGCAATCTCTTTAATATAGTTCAAGTGAGAATTGCCTTAATTGCCCTTTATGATATAAAGGAGAGAGAGCTAATTAGCACAAAGTTGTTTAAAAAAACCGTGCAATATTTAGAGAATTTTCATTTCGCATATAATGCAGTTACTTCGGGCAGGGCAAACAAAGTAGAAAAAATATATTCAGTATTTTCCATTTCTGTGAGAAAAAGTACAAGCAAAGAGGAAACAGAAAAAATAATACAAGAAAAGCTTATTAATGAATTAGAACTATTTTATCCTTCATGGAATAGTTTTTCGCAAGATTTTATTAAACTTAGCTATTCAAAAAAAGAGCATCCTTCTAATGTAAAGACAAAGTATGCAATAAATAAGTTGTGCTGTTATTTCATGGGAAACGAAATTTTCCCCGATAATGGCAGTATAGAACATATATTGCCCGAATCAAGCGATGCGAATTTTGACGTATGCAAAATAGGGAATTTAATTTTATTGGAGGAACCGCTCAATAAGGAAGCAGATACTCTTTCTTTTGAAGATAAGATCAATGTTTACAGGAAATCATGTTACCCATGGGTTAAGAGTTTTATAGAAAAGACATCTTCATTTTCTCAGAGTGATTTTCAAGAAAGAGCGTTAAGGTTATCCAAACTATATTATGAGAAAATTTTGAATCGTAGAATTGAAGAAGACAAACCATGAAAGCAATCATTTACGCTCGGTATTCGAGTGACAACCAAAGAGAGGAGAGCATCGAAGGTCAGATCCGCGAGTGCATGGAATTTGCCGAGCGCAACGGCATTACCGTGTTCGGTACATACATTGATCGCGCGCTCTCCGCAAAGACGGACAACCGCCCCGAATTCCAGCGGATGATCAAAGACAGCTATCGCAAGCTGTTCGATACCGTGCTTGTTTGGAAGTTGGACAGGTTCGCCCGCAACCGCTACGACTCCGCCTACTATAAAAACATTCTCAAAAAGAACGGCGTAAAAGTCATTTCGGCAAAGGAGAACATCTCCGACGGGCCCGAAGGCGTGCTGCTCGAATCGATGCTTGAGGGCTGGGCAGAATACTATTCGGTCGATCTCTCCGAAAAAATCGGGCGCGGCTTGACGGAAAACGCCTTAAAGGGCAAGATGAACGGCGGCGGTCTGACATTCGGCTATCGCATGAAAGACCAACGCCTGGAAATCGACGAAACGACCGCTCCCGTCGTCGTGGAAATTTTCACCCGTTATGCCGACGGCGAAAGAATGACCGACATTGCCAAAGACCTGACGCGGCGCGGCATCCGCACAACGCAGGGAAACAAGATCACGCTCAACGTCGTCCACTATCTACTCAAAAACAGGCGGTATATCGGAGAGTACAAATTCCGCGATATGCTAATCCCCGATGCAATTCCGCCCATCGTCTCCGAAGAGCTGTTCAACCGCGTGCAGGAGATCATGGCGAGGAATCAAAAGGCCCCCGCCATGCGCAAAGCGGAGGACGACTATATCTTGACGACGCGGCTGTTTTGCGGAAAATGCGGCACGTTCATGGTCGGAGAAAGCGGCAAGAGCCATACGGGAACCGTTCATCGCTATTATAAGTGCTCCCACGCCAAGCGCAAGATGGGATGCGACAAAAATCCCGTAAAGAAAGATTGGATCGAAGACGCCGTCATTCATTATATCATGAAAATTGTCATGGACGACGAACTCATCGACCATATTGCCGATGCGATCTTGAACATTCTTGCGCAAGAGAACTCCAAGCTGCCGCAGCTCAATGCTCGTCTGAAAGAGATCGAAACCGGCATACAGAACATGCTCAACGCCATACAGCATGGCATACTTACTCCCTCCACCAAAGAGCGGCTGGAAGCGTTGGAACGGGAAAGAGAAGAGATCAAAGTCGCCATTTACAGCGAAGAACTGCAAAAGCCGAAGATCACGAAGGAGCACATCGCCTTTTGGATGAGCAAATTTCGCGATACCGATCTGACGGACGTTGCATGCCGCAAGCGGCTAGTCGAGAGCTTTGTGAACGCCGTGTTTGTCTATGATGACAAAGTAGTGTTCACGTTTAACTACAAAGACGGTTCAAAGACGGCCACGATAGACGAAATCAACGCGGAATTAGGTTCGGATTTGGATGGAACAACTCCACCAAAAAAATGAGCGCCATGGTTGGCGCTCTTTTTTTGTGCGGCAAGGACGAGAACCTACAGCCGCCGAAAAAAGCTGAAATTAACGAGAAGCCGCTATCGGCTGTCGGTTCGCGCGGCCGCCGCGCGCAAGGAATGCCTGCTTGCAGAAGCATTCCGATGCCGCGACGCACGAGGGCGCCAGCCCGAAGTAGGGTGAAGTCGGACATCGGGATCAGGCAAAAGAGAGCAAAATCTCGAAGCTGCGAAGCAGAGATGCATCAGCAAGGAACAAGTAAAACCCGAAGCTCCGACGAGGGGTCCCCTTCAGGAGTTTCGGCGGGGTCCTGTTGTCCCCACCACGTCGCTGCAAGGCGCATTTCGAAACAGCTTGAGCAAGCTCAGGCTGTTTTCTTTTACGCCTGCGTCTTCTCGCGCGGTAGAGACCGCGCTCGGTCAGGAAATGGCGCGAACAATGCGCCATTTCCAAGTTCGCAGGCGGCAAAAAGCCCACCGGGCTCTTTGCAAGAAAGCGCCTGCTCATCCTCTTCCCACAAAACTCGCTACGCGATTTTTGCGGGAGTCCTGAAAGTAAGAAAGCGCCTGCTCGCCCCTTAAAACCACCCCAAAAAAATACTTCGTCTTTTTTTGGGGACCCCGGGGGGAGGCGCCTATAGTAAGGAAGAGGCGAGGTCTAAGGCGGCTTTCACCGTCTGATCCATATCGAGATAGCGGTAGCTGCCGAGGCGGCCGCAGAAGATGACGTTCCCCTCCCCTTCCGCTTTTTGTTTGTACTTCCGATAGAGCGCCTCGTTTTCCGCGTCGTTGACGGGATAATAGCGCTCCTTGCCCGGTGACCACGGGTCGGGATATTCCCGCGTCACATAGGTGACGGGGCTCACGGCATGCGTGAAGTGCTTGTGCTCGATGACGCGCGTATAAGGCACCTAATTGACGACGGCGTTGCCCCGGAAGTTCTCCTCTTCAAGCCGCTCCGTCTCGAAGCGCAGCGAACGGTATTGGAGAGGCGCGAAGCAGCATTCAAAATATTCGTCGATGGCGCCCGTGTAGACGATCTTCTCGGCGATCGCGGGATGTTCGCGGCGGAAGGTGGCATGATCGGTGGAAAGGCGCACTTCGATGCCCTCCAACAGCTTTTCCGCAAGGCGGGTGTAGCCCTCTTCGGGGATGCCCTGATAGCGGTCGTTGAAATAGTTGTTATCGTAAGTGAAGCGGAGCGGCACGAGGCGGATGATGAAGGCGGGGAGCTCGGAGCAGGGCTTCTCCCACTGCTTTTCGGTGTAGCCGCGGATGAGCTTTTCGAAGACGTCGCGCCCTGCGAGCTTGAGCCCCTGCTCTTCAAGGTTCTTGGGTTCATCGATGTGGAACTCTTCGATCTGGCGGGCGATCTCAGCCTGCGCCTCTTTGGGCGTGACGACCCCCCACAGCTTGGAGAAGGTGTTCATGTTGAAGGGCAGGTTGTAAAACTCGTCCCGGTAGCGTGCGATGGGCGAATTGATGAAGTTGTTGAAGCGGACAAAGCCGTTGACATAGTTCCAGACGCGCTCGTCGCTCGTATGGAAGATGTGCGCGCCGTAGCGGTGGATGTCGATGCCCTCCAGCCGCTCGGTGTAGGCGTTGCCGCCGACGTGCGCCCTTCGTTCGATGACGAGGCACTTCTTCCCCGCCTAATTTGCTTCGTGGGCGAACACGCAGCCGAACAGCCCCGCCCCCACGATGAGATAGTCGTATTGCGCCATAGTTTGCTCCTTTTTGTTCTTCTTTTGCATTCGCCCGGACGCGGGCAGCCGAGGGCGTGCGCCCTCTTGTATTTTAACAATTCCGCGGGCAAAATGCAAGCCCCCTTTGAACAATTCCGCCGCATGGGCTTGGGAGCATGCGGCGGCGAGGGAAAAGAAATAGTAGAATGATCGTTGAAAGCCCCGCGTTCCGTCAGCTGCACTTGATGCGTTCGCACGCCTCTTCTGATTTTACACGTTTATGACATTTTTATGGGGAAACCGATACATCCCCATATTATACTATATCATACTTAAAATAGGCATTTCAGGGGCATTTCAATGATACGCGCCGAGAACATCTCAAAAAATTATGTGAAGAAAGGGCGGGCGATCGAGGCGTTGAAGCCGTGTTCGCTTTCTTTGCCCGAGACGGGGCTCGTCCTTATCACGGGAGAGACGGGGAGCGGGAAATCCACGCTCCTCTCTCTTCTCTCGGGGCTGGAAAAGCCCACGACGGGGAAGGTCGTCTGCGACCAAAAGGACTATGCCTCCTTCGTCTTTCAGAATGCGCGCCTGATGGAGAATCTGACGCTGGGAGAAAATATTGCGCTCGTCAAGAGGCTGTATCCCGATGCAGGCGTGGACGGAGAGGCGCTGCTTCATCGGTTCGGGCTGGAAGAGAGGAGAGACAATTACCCGAACGAGCTTTCGGGCGGGGAAAAGCAGCGGGCCGCCATCCTGATCGCCATCCTGGAAAACAAGCCCGTCCTGTTTGCCGACGAGCCGACGGGGAGCCTGGACCGTGCGCACACCGACGACGTTGCCCGCCTTCTGAAGGAGCTTTCCCGCGAGCGCCTCGTGGTCGTCGTCACGCACGATGTGGAAAACTTTGAGGCGCTTGCCGACCGCAGGATCGAGCTTTCCCGCGGCGCCGCCTGCCGCGACGAGGAGGCAAAATCGTTTTCGCCCGCCGCAAACAGCGCGCCCGCGCCCCGCCGCCCCACGTTCGGACTCAGGGAGACTTTTTCTGTCGCTTTGGGTTCGGTGCGGAGCGCCAAAGTGAGGTTGGGCATTTTGCTTGTTATGCTGCTTTTGTCCTTTCTCTGTATCATTTCCTCCGCCAACAACTTTTTTTCCACGCCTGTAAGGCAGCTCTATACGGCACTCGAAGCCGAAGATGCCAATTCCGCCGATTTTTATAAACAGATCGAGCTCGACGGGTTTCACTATCGGATGAAATTTTCCGATGAGGAAATGCAATACTATCGGGAAACATATGGGGCGGATCTTTTTTACGATGACGCCGCGAGCATTTATTTTTCGAAGGGAGAGTATTCTGTGCGGCCGCAGGAGGAGCAAGTCCGGTTGTATCTGAAAGATCATTGTGATTTTCCTCTCCTTGCGGGGAACGGGGAATTGGAAGAGGGCGAGTATGCCGTTTCGGACGCGATCGCCCTTCTCATTTTAGACGAGCTTTATGAGCAATACGAAATTGATTGGGAATATGCCGATCTCATCGGCGGCACATATTCGCTGGGGAAGATCGCCGCTGTCTATTCAACGGGGTACGATCCTTCTCTGCCCGTTCCCGATGAGACCGATGTAACACTTATCAATGCCTATCGCTTGCAGCACTTTACCGCCTGCACCACGGAGGAGAGCTATTTTAACAATGAGGCCAAAGCCGGAAGCACGCAGGTCTATTGGCGTTACGGGAACGGTTTGGCTGATTATTCGTCCAACTATTTTTCCTATGCCGACTTTGCGCGGCCGTCCGGCCTTTCGCTGCTGTATGGTTCCGATGGCCCGCTCGAACAGGGGGAGATCTATCTTTCCGAAGAGATCGCCGACGGATATGCGGAGGATACGGAGCAGCTGATCGGCACAACGATCACGATCCCCGTCGTGGAGCTTTCGGGGCTCCCCGCCCGCACGGAACTTGTGACTGATGTCTGCGATATGCGCTTTACCGTTGCGGGAATTTATGAGTCGCCATTTTCTTACGGTACGTTTGTGATCAGCGATGCCGATTTCCCGCGTTTTTTCCGTCAGTACGCGATGCAATGGATCTATTATGACTCCGGGATATCGTTATCCGAATACGATCTCGCGTCTGTGGCTTCACTCATTGAAGACGACGGTCTGATCGGGTGTTCTTATCTCGACGGGCTGGTCGTGATCAGCCGGAACTTGCTTGAAAACTAAAATCCCGTTCTCACGATCGCCGCCGTCATGTTTTTGATGACCGCGCTGTTCAGTTTTGCAGCGTTTCTCAACGACGCCGTGACCAAGGACCGCGGGGAACTCGGCGTCCTGCGCGCTTTGGGCGTCGCGAGCGGAAAACTTGCGCTCGTCTATGTGCTGCAATGCACCGCGTGTCTCGTGCTCGCCTTTGCCGCCGTCTGCCTGCTGCAATTCGGAATGACGGCGCTGTGGAATGCGCTCTTTGTTTCCCTCGCCGAAGGGGCGGTGCCCATCCTCTCTTACGGGTATGAGTGCGTACTTGTAACGGCGGGCGTTATGGCAGGTTTTCTGCTTGCCGCGTATCTGCTTATCCTTTTGAAATTGCACAAAAAGAGCTCTGTCGATCTTGTATATGGAAGATAAATTGAACATAGTGCGGCGCGGGCGCCCCGAAACGGGGCGCCCGCGCTCTCGTTGCAGCGGTGCAAGTTTCGTAAGCCGCTGCGCTCCTCGCGGCTTTGCTCCGATGAAAGAGGGGCAGGCGAGGTTTGCCTTGCTCCGACGCGGAGCCTATATGCGGGAGCGAAGATCAGCTCAAAAAGCCTTTGATGATCTGCTCTTCGGCTTCCTGTTCGGTGAGGCCGAGGGTCATGAGCTTGACGATCTGTTCGCCCGCGATCTTGCCGATGGCGGCTTCGTGGATGAGTTCGGCGTCGATGCAGTTCGCCGTGAGTTCGGGCACCGCCGTCACGCAGGCGCGGTCCATGATGATGGCGTCGCACTCCGAATGCCCGTGGCAAGCCGTGTTGCCGTTGATGCGCGAGCCGAACGTCTGGCGGGAATCGTCCGCTGCCACCGAACGGGACACGAGATCGACGCCCGCGCCCTCGCCGTTAAGGTCGACGATGAAGTTGGTGCGCGCGAACTGCTTGCCGTGCGTGAAGATCTTCTCGCGCACGACAAGCTCTGCGCCCGCCTTCAACGTTGCCGTCGTCTCGCGGTCGGTGGAGTCGATGCCCTTGATCTGCGTCGATTCCATCTCGAAGCGGGAGTCCTCTTCCTGATAAATGACGGTCGCGGGGTTCATGATGTTCTCGCCGCTGCCGTCGCCGCTGCCGTAGTGCTTTTCGACATAGCGCACCTTCGCGCCCCTGCCGATGTGGAAGGTGTGCACGCCCGTGTGCTCGCTCGTCTCCACCCCGCAGTTGTGGATGCCGCAGCCCGCGATGATCAAGACGTCCGCATTTTCGCCGATGTAGAAATCGTTATACACGCGCTCGCGGTAGTCCGTCTTGGTGATGACAACGGGGATGTGCACGCTCTCGTTTTTGGTGTCGGGGGCGATGAAGATGTCGATGCCCGCATGGCCGTCCTTCCGGTCCTCGATGCGGATGCGGTCGGTGCTGCGGCGGCCGTCCCCTTCGCCGTTCTTGCGGATGTTATACGCGCCGTCCGGCACGCGGTGCAGGTCCGCTACCTGCATCAACAGCATTTTTTCCAATTCGTCCATGTTGATCTTCCTTATGATTGGGAGTCCGTTACGGGAAGCGCTCGCCTCCGAGACGAGGAGCTTCCCGCGCTTATGATAACTTATCCGTCAAGGCGCGGCAGGCGCTCGTGCCGAGAAGAGAAGGCAATATCTCTTCGCGGGTGCCGACGCGCTCGATCCTGCCCGCGGAGAGCACCACGATCTTATCGGCAATGTTTAAGATGCGCTCCTGATGGGAGATGATGACGATGCTCCCCTGCGACTTTGCATACATTTTTTCGAACACCGAGATGAGGTTCTGGAAGCTCCAGAGGTCGATGCCCGCTTCGGGTTCGTCGAAGACGGAAAGAGACGTGCCGCGGGCGAGGACGGTCGCGATCTCGATGCGCTTTAATTCGCCCCCCGAGAGAGAAGCGTTGACTTCGCGGTCGATATAATCGCGCGCGCAGAGTCCCACTTCGGAGAGATAGCCGCACGCCTCCCCCACCGTGATGTGCTTGCCCGCCGCGAGCGAGATGAGGTCTTTGACCGTGATGCCCTTGAAGCGCACGGGCTGCTGGAAAGCAAACGAGATGCCCCGCCTTGCGCGCTCGGTGACGGAAAGAGGCGTGATGTCCTCCCCGTTGAAAAGAAGCTTGCCGCCCGTGGGCGTGAGGATACCCGCAATGATCTTGGCAAGCGTGCTCTTGCCGCTGCCGTTGGGGCCCGTGATCGCCACGAAGCGTTCGTCGATCGTGAGGGAGACGTCGCTTAAAATGCGCTTTGTTTGGCCGTTCTCCTCCACTTCGAAGGTGATATTTTGAAGTTCTAACATAGAATTCCTCTCTTTTTTCCGAGGGAGTAGTATAGCATATCGGAGGGAAAATGTCAAGCCTTTCTGCATGGGCATGGCGCAGAGCGGCGGCGGGGCGCGATCGGGCGCGGAGCTCTTTTGATAAATTTATATGGGAGATATTGACTTGACGGGCAAAATATGATAGACTGAAACTGCGATGTAATATGCATAGTGAAAAAATATGGAGAACGCTGATGAGAAAACATGGTATTGTCTTACTTGCGATGGCGGCAGCCGCCCTCGGTCTGGCTGCGTTCGCTGCCTGCAAAGACGATCAGACGCCACCCCCCCATGGAGCATACCCATGCTTACGGTTCGTGGATAGTCGTCGATGAACCCACCTGCACGGAGGAAGGCGTGCGCGAGCGCACCTGCTCCTGCGGGGAGAAGGAGACGGAAATGATCGCCGCGCTCGGGCATACCGCGGGCGAAGCGGTCAGGGAAAACGAAGTTGCCGCGACCTGTCTTGCCGCGGGCTCGTATGAGGAAGTTATCTGCTGCGCGGTCTGCGAGGAAGAGATGAGCCGCAAGACGGTGGAAGTTGAGGCGCTCGGGCACAGCTGGGGCGAGACGAAGCCGGGGCAGGCGCCCACCTGCACTTCGGCGGGCTATACCTCTTACGAGGTCTGCACCCGCTGCGGATACTCAAACCGCGAGACCATCCCCGCCCTTCAACACGATTGGAGCGAATATTCCGTCGACGAGACCAACCATTGGAGAACATGCACCCGAGAAGGATGCTCTGCCGAAGAACAAGCGGAGCATACTTTCAGCGGCAACACTTGTGAAATCTGCGGCTATGCCTTCTATTCCGAGGGGCTGAAATACGAAGTCAACAAGGATACCGATACCGTTACCATCACCGGACTGGGAAGTTGCAACGACACGACGATCTATATCCCCGCCGTTATTAAAGGCAAGCCGGTGACCGAGATCGGGGATCGTGCGTTTTCCAACCTCGACTCGCTTACCGAGGTCGTCATCCCCGAGGGCGTCACTTCGATCGGTGCTTATGCGTTTAATGGCTGTACCATGCTTGCCGAGATCGCCATTCCCGAGGGCGTGGAAAGCATCGGTGAAGCAGCGTTTCAATCCTGCACCTCGCTTGCAGAGATCGTCATTCCCGAGGGCGTTACGAAGATCGATAGCTTTGCGTTCCACAAGTGCAACGAGCTTACGACCGTCTATTACCGCGGCAGCGAGGAGCAGTGGAAACAAATCGCCATCGGTTCGAACAACGACGCGCTTACAGAGGCTGAAATCAAATATAACTATACGGGGGAATAAACCGTGAACGGCGGCGAGGGAATTAGAATTTACTCCCTCCGTCATGCCATCGACGCCCGCGTCGAATGGCATGACACCTCCCCGAAGAGGAGGCCAAAATAAGGTGTCTCCTTCCGCCGCCTGTCTTTTGACTCAACAACCCTTCCGTCAGGCTCGTTCCTCGCCTGCCACCGTCTCGCGCGGTAGAGACCGCGCTCGGTCAGGAAATTTCCCCACAATGGGAAATTTCCAAGCTCGCAAATGGTCAACGCCACACCGTGGCGTTGACAAGAAAGTATTTGCTCGCCCCGGGCTTGCAAAGAGAAACTTTGTGTGATAGAATAAATACAAACGATCAAGGGGGAAGTTATGAAAAGAAAACTTGTTTTGGCGGTCGCTATTTTGGCGGCGGCGTTGGCTGCCTGCGGGCTTGCCGCCTGCAACGATACGGGCAATACGCCCGGCGGCAATACACCCGGCGGGGATACCCCCGGCGGGAATGTGCCCGGCGGGAATGCGGGGAACGAATACCTCGTCTTCGAAACGCTTGCCGACGGGAGTTTGCAGGTCTCTGCCGACAGCGGCAAGGAGATGCCCGAAGAGATCGTCATCCCGAGCGAGTACGAAGGAAAGCCCGTGACCGCCGTCAAAGCGCAGGGCTTTGCCCTGAACCGCGCAGAGGGTTTGGAGCGCATCGTCATCCCCGAGGGCGTGACGAGCATCGGCGAGAACGCCTTTTATAATTTGAACACGCTCGAAAGCGCCGTGCTGCCCGATTCTCTCATAGAAATGGGCATGTATGCCTTTGCAGGCTGTGCCGCCCTTCAAGACATCGAATTCGGGAGCGGGCTCACCGTCATTCCCGTGGGCGCATTCGGCGGCTGCGCGATCGCTTCCCTCACCCTGCCCGAGACGGTGACGGACATCTACTTTGACGCCTTCCGCGGCTGCCGCGAGCTTACCGGCGTGACGCTGCCCGACAGCGTGACCTATCTCGGGAGCTCCGTCTTTGCGGAGTGCGAGGCGCTTACCGAAGTGACGCTGCCCAAAGGGCTTACTTCCATCGAAAACGCGACGTTCAAAGACTGCGGATCGCTTACTAAAATCGAGATCCCCGCGGGCGTGAAGAGCATCGGCAGTTCTGCCTTCGAAGGGTGCGCGCTGAACAAGATCGCGCTGCCCGACGGGGTCGAACGCATCGGCGACCGGGCATTCTACTACTGCGATGAACTTGCTTCCGTCGTCTTCCCCGACTCGATCTCTGAAATGGGCATGGACGTGCTTTTCAGCACCGCCTATTACGACAATGAGACGAATTGGAAGGACGGCGTGCTGTTTGCGGGCTGCCATCTTCTGGACGCAGACCGCGTGACGGGCGAGGGCTATACCGTGCCCAAAGGCACGCGCACCATTGCGGGCGGCGCGTTTGACCTTTCGGGAAGCCTGAAAAAGGGCATCGTGCTCAACGAAGAACTTGTGTATCTCGGGCGCGAGGCGTTCAAAAACTGCGCCTTTGAGGAGATCGTGATCCATAAGAGCGTGACGATGATCGGCAGCGACGCCTTCTTCGGGTGCGACGAGCTCGAACGAGTCGTATTCGAAGACCCCGAGAATTGGACGCGGTATATCTCGCCCGAGGACGTGCATGAGCCCATCCGCAGCAGCGAGCTTGCCGACCCCGCAAATGCCGCCGTGCTTTTGAAGGACAGCTATCGCCTCTTCACGCTGGAAAAACAATGATTGCTTTTGGACAGAAATGCGCGGCGGCGACCCGAGGGTCGCCGCCGCTTCTTTATGGATCAGATGACGCCTCACATTCGTTCTCTGCCCTCCCTGTGTAAGGGAGGGTGCCGAGCGAAGCGAGGCGGGAGGGTTGTAAAGGTCTGTTTTATGCTTGCACAACAACCCCTCCGTCAGGCTCGTCCCTCGCCTGCCACCGTCTCGGCGGCGCAAGGAGAACGCCGCCTCGGTCACGGTTTTTGCCCGCAATGGCAAAAACCTCAGTTCACCGCGCGCGCACGCCACACCGTGGCGATGCGTATCATGCGCGGTTCACCCCTTGCACAGGGGAGGCTATATTGAGGTGACTCCTTCCGCCCCTTCGGGGCACCTCCCTCGGAGAGGGAGGCAAGGAGAGGGCGGGAAGCACCGGCTTTTACTCCCTCCGTCATGCCATCGACGCCCGCGTCGAATGGCATGCCACCTCCCCTTGCACAGGGGAGGCTATGGACGCGGCAGACGGCGCAAACGGCGTGGAAAGGCCTCTCCGAAGGGAGAGGCCGTAAAACTATTTCGTTTTGTTTTCTCTGCCGTTGGGGAGCGGGAAGTCCACCCAGAAGCAGCTGCCCTTCCCCACTTCCGACTTCACACCGAATCGGATGCCGTACTTTACGAGGATGCTCTTGACGATGGAGAGCCCCAGCCCCGTGCCGCGCTTCAAACGCTTGTGCGCCTCGGTGGAGCGATAGTAGCGATCCCAAATGGTGTCGAGCTCCTCTTTGGGGATGCCCTTGCCCGTATCGATGACTTCGAAGTGCGAACAGTCTTTCCCCGCCTTCAAGCGCACCAAAATGCTCTTATCCGCGCCCGTGTAGCTGATGGCGTTGCCGATGAGGTTGTATAAGACCTGCTCCACCCTGCCGCGCGCCGCAAAGGTGTAAAGATCGTCGTCGATGTCGGTGTGGATGGTGTAGCCCTCCGTTTCGACGTAGAAATCGAAGCGGTTCGTGACGGCGTAGACGTCTTCCGAGAGGTTGAAGACGGAAAACTCTTCCTTCTCGATGCCCGCCTGCAATTTGGAAAGATCGAGCACGTCCCCCACGAGGGCGGCGAGGCGATCGGCTTCGTCGATGATGACTTGCGCGTGCTTATCGCGCTTTGTCTTATCGTCGCCCGAAATCTCGCGGATCATGGAGGCGTACGCCTTGATCATGGTGAGCGGCGTCTTGAAATCGTGCGAGACGTTGGCGATGAGCTCCTTCTGCATCTTGTCCGCCTTGGAAATTTCCGCGCTCGCATGGCTCAGAGATTCGGAGAGTTCCTTGACTTCGAGGCAGGCGTATGTTTCGCTCTCGAAGTTGACCTCATAGTTGCCGCGGGCGAGCTCCTTCGCCTTTTCGGCGACCTCGCTGATGGGCTTGGTGATGACCATCGAGACGAGCCCGCTGACGACAAACGCGAGCGCCACCGCAAACAGCCCCGTGATGAGGGAGAGCCAGCCCATCTCGTTCATCACGCGCGTGACGTGCTCGGTGGAGCTGCTGAGATACAGGTACCACTCCCCGCCCGCGAGCGAGATACGCCTTGCATGGGCGTAGCTGCCGCTGCCTGTATCGTAAGGAGACACAAGATCGCCCTCGCCGAGGCGGGAGCGCACTTCTTCATAGATGTCGATATATTCATCCCGCTCTTCCTTCGGGATCTCGGGGAAGACAAACCCGCCGTCCGCCGTAAAGAGATAGACGCTGACGTTGTAGCGGTTGGCAATGGCAAGGAGCCGCCGCGAAGGATCGCCGCTTGCAAAGGAAATGTCGTCCTCGATGGCGTAGCGCACGATCTCGTCGCCCGCCTCGCGTAAAGATCGCTCCGTCTGATCGCGGTACTGATACTTGATCTGCACGTTCTGCACGACGGCGAAAAAAGCGATGACGACGATGGTGAACACGGAAAAACTCACCCAAAGGATGAGATTGAGGTTGAAGCTCCTGGGCTGAAATTTTTTATGCGGCTTTCGCGTTTTTCGTGCCGGAAAAGCGGGCATATTTACGCCTCGAATTTATATCCCAATCCCCGCAGGGTGACGATGAACTTGCGGTATTCTTTGAGGTTTCCGCGCAGCATCTTGACGTGGGTATCGACCGTGCGGTCGTCGCCGTAAAAATCGTATCCCCACACCTGGTTCAAAAGCCGCTCGCGCGTGAGCGCCACGCCGCGGTTTTCCACGAAGTAAAATAAAAGTTCGTACTCTTTGGGCGTGAGTTCGGCGCGCTCGCCGTCCACATAGACGTTGCGCCCCACCATGTCGATCTTGAGCCCTTCGAATTCATAAACGTCGCGCTTGGGTGCGGCGGCGCCCTGCGAACGGTTGATGACCGCGTGGATGCGCGCCATCACTTCCTTGGGGGAGAAGGGCTTCGTCACATAGTCGTCGGAGCCGATCTCAAAGCCGAAGAGCTTATCGTACTCCTCGCCGCGCGCCGAGAGCATGATGACGGGAGTGTTTTTGAACTTTCTGATCTCCTTGACGGCGGAAAAACCGTCGAGCTTGGGCATCATGACGTCCATCAGGATGATGTCGTAATCGTTTTCGCGCGCTTTTTTGACCGCTTCCATGCCGTCCTGCGCTTCATCCGCTTCGCCGCCTTCGAATTCGATATACTCCCGAAGGACCGCGCGGATCATCTCCTCGTCGTCTACGATCAAAACTTTCATCTTCTGCCTCCTCTCGCTGCGTTTCCCTTATTTTATACCCGCGTGATAAAGAGAACTTCATCGCAGGGTGAATTTTTCGTGAAATGTTCACATATTGGACGTTGTTTTTTGTTATTATACCATATCCTGCGCCGATTGGCAAGGGGCGAAAACAAAATTTTATCGAACATTTGTTTGACAAACGGCAGACGGCGTGCTATAATGGAGGCATGATCTCGGAGGAAAAGCTGAAAATCCTGACGGAGTCGGCAAAATACGATGTTTCCTGCTCCTCCTCGGGCAGCGGCAGGAAGAACGGCGGCGGTATGGGCAACGCGGCGCCCGCGGGGTGCTGCCATTCCTTCACGCCCGACGGGAGATGTATCTCACTCCTGAAAATTCTGCTCTCCAACCGCTGCATCTATTCCTGCCGCTACTGCCCCAACCGCGCGGACGCCGACGTGCCGCGCTCTTCGGCGACGCCCGAAGAGATCGCCGAGCTGACCCTCGATTTTTACAAGCGCAACTATATCGAGGGGCTGTTCCTCTCCTCCGCCGTGGAAAAGACGCCCGACTTTACGATGGAGCGGCTGCTTGCTGCCGTAAAGCTGCTGCGCACCAAGTACCGCTTTCACGGGTATATCCACTTAAAAGGCATCCCGCGGGCGGATGCAGGGCTCGTTACGGAGGCCGCGAAATACGCCGACCGCATGAGTTATAATTTAGAACTCCCCACCGAGGCGAGCTTAAAACTTCTGGCGCCGCAGAAGTCGACGGAGAGTTTGCTCTCTCCCATGCGGCAGCTCGTGAAGGAGAAGGCACAATTCAAAGAAGCACACAAGAAGGGGCATTTTTTGCCTGCGGGGCAGACGACGCAGCTCATCGTGGGCGCGAGCCCCGAGCCCGACAGCCGCATCGTGCAGCTTTCCGAGGCGCTCTATCGGAAGATGGGGCTCAAACGCGTGTACTATTCCTCCTATGTGCCCGTCGTGCAGGACAGTCTGCTGCCGACGCTCCCCGTGGGGCAGCTGAGGGAGCACCGCCTCTATCAGGCGGACTGGCTGCTCCGCTTTTACGGCTTTACGGCGGAGGAGATCGCGCCCGAGGGGGAAAATCTGCCCCTCGAATACGACCCGAAGTGCGCGTGGGCACTGAGAAACCCGCAGTGTTTCCCCGTGGAAGTCAATACCGCGCCCCTCGAGATGCTGCTGCGGGTGCCGGGCATCGGCGGCAGAGGCGCTTACATGATCACCGAGGCAAGGCGGTATGCGGCGCTCGATTTTAATGACCTGAAGCGGATGCGCATCGTCCTGAAGCGGGCGAAGCACTTTATCACCTGCAAGGGAAAGTATTTGGGCGCGAAGGATGAGCGTGCCGTGAAGGGGCTGCTTGCGTTGGGCGCGAAGCAAGACGAGGCGCAGCAGCTGAGCCTGTTCGACGGGCCCGAACGTTGGAGCTTGGGCGGCACGGGCGCTTCGGGCGGCGTGCTTTCATCGGGCGGCGCGGCTATTTTGAGCGGCACGGGCGAAGGGCGGGGGCTCTCCCCCGCCGTGCGGCTTTTGGGCACGCGGGAGACGGCGCTTGCCGCGCTGACGGGAGAATTGTGAAGCTATGATCTATCTGACAGACGGGACGAGGGACGGATTATTGACGGCGTTCCTTGCGGCGTGGGGCGACGAAGAAGCGCTGCTCCTGCCCAAAGACGAACGCCCCTTGGGGCCATGCGTGGCAGTTGTGCCCGACCCGCAAAAGGCGAAAAGAGCGCTCTGCCGCTTCCAAGAGCTCGACGGCGGGTGCGTGCGCGAGATAGACCGCCTTCTGCGCTGCGGGGACGAGGGGCATATGCAGACCGCCTTCCGCTATCTGCTGCTCATCGCAAAGCGGGGCGGGCCGGTGCGCGGGATGCTCTCTCACCCCGATGTGCTCAAAGCGGAACAGGCTTTAAGGCGGGTCGCCCACGAGATCGACCGCATGAAGGGGTTCGTGCGCTTTCGGGAAAGCGCGAGCGGCGCGCTGTACGCTCCCCTTTCGCCCGACAACGACATCGTGGACATTTTGGCGCGGCACTTTTCAAAGTGCCTGCCCGGATACCCCTTTGTCCTTCACGACGTCAAACGCAAAAAGGCAGCCGTGTGGGACGGGGCGCACCTCTTTCTTGCGCCCTTGCAAAAAGCCGAAGTGATGCTCTCCGCCGACGAGGAAGGCTGGCAGAAGCTGTGGAAGACGTATTTTTCCGCCGTCAACATCCCCTCGCGCGAGCGCATCAGACAGCAGAACGGGTATCTTCCCAAGCGGTACCGCAAATTCATGACGGAATTCGAATGAACGCTCCTTCTCGGGGCGTTTGTTTTTTATGCAGGTAAAACAATGGGGGGCGGCGCGTTTTGCTTGCCACGGAGCGCAAAGTGTGCTATCCTCATACAAAAATCTTTATAAGGTGATATGATGACCGACGAAAGCACGTTCAAGCGCTTGCTTGCCAACAAGGAGCGCATCCCCGACCCCATGCGTTACAAGAAGACGATGCACTACCGCCGCGCGGGAAAGAGCGGGCTCAAACTCCCCGAACTTTCTTTGGGGCTTTGGCACAATTTCGGCTCCTTCGACAACTTCGAAAACATGCGCGATATGATCTTCACCGCCTTCGACAACGGGATCACGCACTTCGACCTTGCCAACAACTACGGCCCGAGGAACGGCTCTGCCGAGGAAAATTTCGGCAAGATCCTGCACGAACAGCTCTCCTCGTACCGCGATGAGATGATCGTTTCGACCAAGGCGGGCTTCCCCATGTGGAAGGGGCCTTACGGCGACGGCGGCAGCAAGAAGTACCTGACGGCTGCGCTCGATCAGAGCCTTATCCGCCTCGGGCTCGAGTATGTGGATATCTTCTACCACCACCGCCCCGCACCCGAGACGCCCGTCGAAGAGACGTGCTATGCCCTCCACCGCCTGGTGGAACAGGGCAAGGCGCTGTATATCGGCATCTCCAACTACGACCGCGTGCAGACGGAGGAAGCGCTCAAAGTCTTCCGCGAGCTCAAGACTCCCTTCATCCTCAACCAGTCGTGCTATAACCTTTTAGATCGGCGCGTCGAAGAGAACGGGCTTCTCTCCTGCGCCAAAGAGAACGGCTTCGGGCTCATCGTCTATTCGCCGCTCGCGCAGGGACTTTTGACCGACCGCTACCGCTACGGCATCCCCGCCGACAGCCGCATCAAGAAGAGCTTTACCTTGAAAGAAGAGCGCCTCACCCCCACCCTGCAGCGGCAGCTCGACGGGCTGCGCGACATCGCCGAAGAGCGCGGCGAGACGCTGCCCGAACTCGCCCTTTCGTGGGTGCTCAAAGATGAGACGGTCTCTTCCGTCATCATCGGCGCAAGTTCTTCGGCGCAAATTCTGGACAATCTGAAGATCGACCCCTCCTTCACGCAGGAAGAGCTCGACGCGATCGAGCGCGTGCTGCATTCGTGAGATAACTCCTTCCGCCCCTTCGGGATCAACAACCCCTCCGTCTCATCATCGGCATTCGCCGAATGATGAGACACCGTCTCGCGCGGTAGAGAGAAGCGCTTTTGTCGAAAAGTTTGCTTTTTATAATAAGGCGACTCCCTCAGTCCTGTTGCCGACATTCGTCGGACAACAGGACAGCTCCCTCAAGAAGGCGCCTAAAATAAGGTAATGAAAACGTCCGTCCCTCGGAACGAGAGGCGGACGCTTTTTTCGTCGGTAATTCAGTTTTCCGATTCGTAGTGGCAGTCCGAATACTGCGTGGGCGGCATCGTCTCGCCTTCGCCGACGTAGACGGTGTTCACCACCCTGCCTTCTTCGTTGACTACCTTGTAGGACCCCGTCTTAGGACAGGTATCGCCGCAATTCAATCTCATATGGTTACCTCCGATAACGCTATCTTGTGCAGACGGAGGAAAATGATACGCGGAAAGAAAATTTTAAACGATGACGCCCGCCGCATACAGCGAAAGGCAGGTGACGGCAAGGAGCGCTAAATACAGGCTGAACCACTTATAATTCGCCTTTTCGATGATGCGGAGCATGAATTTGACGGCAAAGAAACCGCTCACCGCCGCGAAGACGACCCCGACAGCGATGCCGACAAAGCCGCTCCCGCCGATGGAAGTGACGATCTCGGGCTGTTTTACGACGTCGATGCCGCTCACGAGCGCGCTGCCCAGGATAACGGGGATGCTCATGAGGAAGGAAAAGTGCGCGACGCTCTTGCGTTCCGCGCCCGTAAGGACGCCCGCCGCGATCGTGGAACCGCTCCTCGAGATGCCCGGGAAGAGCGCGACCGCCTGCATAAGACCCATACAGATGCCGTGCTTCCAGCCGAAGGGCTGCGCTTCCTGCCGCTTCTTTGCGACGTGCTCCGCAATAAGGAGCAGCACCGCCGTCACGGCAAAACAGCACGAAAGGATGACAACGCCGTACTGCCCGTTCGTAACGTCTTCGATCCAACCGTTGAAAAGAAGCCCGACGACGCCAGCGGGGATGGTGGCGACGATGAGGATGAGGAGCGTTTTAAACGGCTTTTTGAAGAGATCTAAAATATCCCGCCAAAGGACGGCGACGACCGCGATGAGCGTGCCGACGTGCAGCATGATGTCGAAAAACAGCGTGTTGCCGCCGAAATCCGCGCCTAAGATGCGGTGCAAAAGCGCCAAATGCCCGCTTGAAGAAACGGGCAAGAACTCCGTGAGTCCTTGCACCGTTCCCAAAACGATCGATTGCCAGATGGCTGTCAAATATTCCATGAAATAACTCGCTTAGGAGTGATCGTGACCTGCGTGAGCGTCGTTCTCCGAACCGTCGGTGATGAGATCCTGATAGCGGTCTTCGTGTACCGTGACGCAGGTGTCGTTGTCGAAGGAGTTGATGATCTCCGTCTGACGGCTCGACGAATACGACGTGAGGTTGGACGCCTTGAGCGCTTCGTAGTAGAGGTTGGAGAAGGTCCCCTCTTCCTCGATCTCGTTCCAGTCGAACGTATAGGGCGTGTTGCCCGAGAAGGTGAACGTGCAGTAGATGATGTGCCAGCCGTAATCGGTGGGAACGACGACGATCGTACCCGCGCCGCCGCGCACCGCCTCCTGCGCCGCATACTCGAATTCCTTCATGTAGTCGGTCGAGTTGGGAGAAACGGCATAGCCGAGGTAGCTGTTGAGCCCTGCCGTATCGGTGTTGTAGGCGAAGGAGAGCTCGTTCATCATGGACATGACGTTGTTCTCATCCGAACCTGCGACAAACACGTTGTTCGCGTTGAAATCGGAAAGCTCGTTGACCTTCGCTTCATAGTAGACGAAGGAGGAATAATCGACCGTGCCGTCCTCGTTGTAATGGTCGGAAACAGACTGATCGTAATAGCTTTCGGATGCGGAGACCGTCTCTTCAAGCGTGTAGCCGTTGGCAGCGAGGTACCCCGTCATCTCGGAGAGGAACCCGTCGATGGAGATCTTCTCGGGCATGATGGTGAACTCCGTCTTGCCGTGCTCGCCCTCCGTCTTTTCGACGGTGCCGTTATAGGTGTACTTGCCGTAGTAATTGGGGATGGGCTCGTACTGCGCGCTCTCGCCCGAGGACTTCTTCAGGTTGTTTTCGAAGAAGAGGTATTCTCTCTCGGCATTGCCGCCCGTGTAGGCGTTATCCGCTTCTTCTGCGACGAAGGAATAGTCATCGTGACCCGTGAACCAGGTGCGGCGCTGATCGACTGCGCGCAGGCTCTCCAAAAGGGAGGAGCGCGTCACGAATTTGTTGCCGTTCTTGTCCCCTCTGTCGGCGGGAGCGGCATTGAGCGCCGCCGTCTGCGTTGCGCTGAAGGGAAGCAGGATGTTGAGGACAAATCCGTAATTTTCATCGGGCGCGTAGAGAACGAAAGAGGTATCGGAAACGCTGTCGAGCGCCGACTCGAACTTCTCGGTATCCCCGGAGAAGAGCTCCTCCTGGGAAGCGAGCGTCTCGTCGAACTTGGACTTCACCCATTCTTCCGTGATCCCCTCTTCGGCTTCCGCTTCGAACGCCTCGCCGAGCTTGTCGATCAGGGCGTCTTCATAGGTGTTCCTGCGCTGGATCTGATAGTAAGACAGCGCGGTGACGTCGCTCGTATTCTCGCCCGTCGTCACAAGGCCGTAGCTGTTGAGGTTGGAAAGAAGGCGCTTATAGGCGCGCGTACGGGTGGAAGGCGTCGACTCGTCGACCGTCTCGTAAGAACCGCAGTCGGATGCGGAGTTGGAACCCGTGTAGATCTTGTAGGCGGGATCGACGAAGTCTTCGTTGACGGTATCCACCCCCGTGGGCGTCGTGCGCGCGTCTTCGTGGTCGTGCTCGTCTTCAAAATCGATGATGGCGGTCTCGAGAGAGTCGATGGTCGTGTTGATGGACACCTTGAGATCGTATTCGGCTTTGGCGATCTCCTCTTCGTCGAGGAAATAGGCAAGGTCCGCGATATCCTTATCCTCTTCGCTTGCGGAAGACACGGCAGCCTCCTGACCCGCAACGGTATAATCGCCGTTTTCGAAGAAATAGACCTGTGCATACTGCAGGTAGATGGCACGGCTGACAAGCGTGTTCTTGACGAGCTCGTACGCATCGGCATAGGAATAGCCGTAACTTTCGACGTAGAGGTAACCCACATTCATGAAGCTTGCGACAAGGTCGCGCTTGACGATGCGGGAAGGTTCGATCGCATCGGCGTATGCCGCATATTTGCCGCCCGCCAGGAAGTCTTCGCCCTGCGTGATGTCGACTTCGGCGATCACCTGTTCATAGTCCTTTTGAAGATCGGTGGAAACAAGATCGCAGCCCGTGAGCGCGCCGAGCGCCATGACTGCCGCAATACCCACTGCCGCCGCTTTTTTCTTGTTGAATGTCATAAATTCTCTGCTCCGAACGGTTACTCTTTTTTTCGGACGCATATATTGCGCCCCATACTTGCCTATTATACCTTATTTTCGCCCGAAGTGCAAATAATTCTCGGTGAAAATCAAGCAAAAGTTGCCGCAAACTTCAAGAATTTTGTCATGAGCACCATCGTCTTGCCGCCGTCGCCCAAAGGCGCAAACCGCACGACGGGCGCGCTCGTCATATCGAGCGAAAGATGCGAACGGTATTTTTCCATCGCTGCGGAAAGTTTCTCGCTCCCCAACGCTTCGAGGGAGGAAAATTCGAGGGCGCCCCCCTTCCCGCTCACCGAAATTTTTCTGACCGCAAACTTTGCCGCATAGCTCTTTAAAACGGAGATGATGAGAAGGTTCTGCGTTTCGGGCGGGAGCGGACCGTACGTATCCTCCATCGAGACGCAGACGCGCTTGTAGTCGGAAGTCGAACGGATCTCGGCGATCTGCTTGTAGCAGTCCATCCTGCCCGCCGCCGATTCGACGTAGCTTTCGGGGATGAACGCCGTCGTGCGGATGTCGAGGTCGACGCTCTCGTGTCTGACGCCCGTGATCTCCTCCTGCAAAATTTTGGAGTAGAGCTCGTAGCCTACCTTATCCATATGCCCGTGCTGTTCGGCGCCCAGAACGTTGCCCGCGCCGCGGATCTCGAGATCGCGCATGGCGATGCGGAAGCCCGAGCCGAGCTCGGTGAACTGCATGAGGGCTTTCAATCGCTCCGCCGCCTGCTGCGTCATGACGCGCTCGGGCTTGTAAGTAAAATAGGCGTGCGCGAGGCGCTTGCCCCGCCCCACCCTGCCCCTGAGCTGATAGAGCTGGGAGATGCCGAGGCGGTCGGAATCGATGACGATGATGGTGTTGGCGTTGGGAAGGTCGATGCCGTTTTCGATGATGGTCGTCGTGACGAGGATATCGTACTCGCCGCGATAAAAGCCGAAGACGTTCTTTTCGAGGGCGAGCTTTTCCATCCTGCCGTGGGCGAGCGTGATGCGCGCTTCGGGGATGAGATCCCCCATGCGCTTCGTGAAGGCGTGGATGCTCTCCACATGGTTATAGAGGATGAAGACCTGGCCGCCGCGGGCGATCTCGCGGATGCAGGCGTCGCGGATGAGCGGTTCGGACTCTTCGGCGACGTACGTCTGCACGGGAAGACGGGCGTGAGGCGGCGTCTGGATGGTGGAAATGTCGCGGATGCCCGAAAGGGAGAGATGCAGCGTGCGCGGGATGGGCGTCGCCGTCATCGTGAGGCAGTCGACGTTGCGCTTGATGTCCTTCAGTTTTTCCTTATGTTCGACGCCGAAGCGCTGCTCCTCGTCGAGGATGAGGAGCCCGAGGTCGCGGAACTTCACGTCTTTGGAAAGAAGGCGGTGGGTGCCGATGAGAAGATCGACTTCCCCCTTTGCAAGGGCAGCCAAAATTCTCGTCTGCTCCCGCTCGCTGCGGAAGCGATTCAAACACGCGATGCGCACGCCGAAGTCCTTCATCCTCGCTTCGGCGGTGCGGAAATGCTGTTCGCTCAAAACGGTGCTCGGGCACATGAGGGCTGCCTGCCTGCCGTCGAGGACGCAGAGATAGGCTGCCCTAAGCGCCACTTCCGTCTTGCCGAAGCCGACGTCGCCGCAGAGGAGGCGGTCCATCACCTTATCCGAACACATGTCCGCCTTGATCTCGGCGACGGACGAGAGCTGATCGGGCGTCTCTTCATAGGGGAACGCCGCCTCGAATTCCTCCATCTCTTCCTCATAAGCGGGGAACACATAGCCCCTGCGTTCCTGCCGCTCGGCATAGAGCTGCTTTAAGTCGAGCGCCATCTTTTTGAGGGACGCCCTCACGCGCGCCTTGACACGCTCGAATTCGCCGCCGCCGATCTTGGAGAGCCCGGGGCTGTCCTCCCCCATGTACTTGGAGAGGATATCCATCTGCTCGACGGGGACGTAGAGAGTGTCGCCGTCGCGGTATTCGAGGGCGACATACTCCTTGATGCCGTCCGTCGTTTCGATCTTCTTGGTGCCCGTGATCTTGCCGACGCCGTACGTTTCGTGCACGGCGTAGTCCCCCACCTCGGGCGCGAGGAAGAGATCCCCCCGCTTCTTCTTGATGCGGCGGGCGGAGGCAGTCTTGCGGAAGAGATCGCCCGTGCCGATGACGGCGAGCTTGCTCTCGTGCACCAAAAAGCCCTGTTCGAGGGTATCTTCGAGGACACTCACGCCCCTGAGATCATAGAGTTTTTTGGGGAGCGGGACGCTGGGAAAGCCGTTGTCGAAGAGCTGTTCTTTGGTCTTTTCGGCGCGCTCCGCAGTGCCGCACCACAGCATGACGCGGTAGCCCGTCCTCTTCCAGACGGCAAGATCGGAGAGAAGGTCTTCAAAGGAATTCAAATACCTACGGACGGGCGCGGAGGTGAAGTTGTGGACGGAGAGCGGGCGGAAGAGGCGGACGTCGGAAAGAAAGGAGGAGAGCGCGAGCTTGGGCAAAAGCGCGATCTCGTCTTCCATATCTTCGGGCGCCACATACTGCCGAAGGGAGAAGTTCATCGCCTCGCCCCCTTCGAGGAGCTGAGAACAGCGCTCCATGTGCTCTTTCCACAGGCCGTCCGATTTATCGGAGATGAGTTTGCATTCGTCGAAAATGACGAGCGTTTCGCCGTCCAATACGGAGAAGAAGGGAACGGCGGAAGAGAGGAGCGGGAGAGTAAAATCGCTCGCCTGCTCCTCGGTCTCAACGGCGGAGATGATATCCGCCATCCTGCCCGCCGCCTGCGAACTCTTGGCGCGGCGCGCCTCGGCGCGCATGAATTTTACGACGCGCTCCTTTTCGCCCTCTTCGTAAAAAGCGTCCGTCGCCGAACAGATGTCGACGCGGTCGAGGACGGGATAGCGCTCCGCCGTCACTTCGTCGTAGGGCTTGATCGCTTCCACCTCGTCGCCGAAGAAATCGATGCGGACGGGGTGTTCGAGGTTGACGGGCCAGATGTCGAGGATATCGCCGCGGAGGGCGAAGCTCCCCTTGGCTTCCACGTTGTACTCGCGGCTGTACCCCAACGAGACGAGCGTCCGAAGGAGGGCGGAAAGCTCTGTTTCTCCCCCCGCCGCGAGCGTAACGACGGGCAGGCGGGCGGGCACGAGCTGCAAGACCGCTTCGATGTCGCAGACGAGCACATCCGCGCCCGTCTGCCATTCGTAGAGGGCGTTGAGGCGGGCAAAGAGCGCGTCTTTGGAAAGGGCGCGGCGGTAAGTGAGCACTTCGTCCTTTGCGGCAAGGAGCGCGCAGCGTTTGCCCGAGAGCGCGGCGATGCTCTCTTTCGCGCGCTTTGCGGTGAGGGCGTCCGCCGTCACATAGACGACGCGGCGGGAAGGGAGCGCGCCGATGAGGTACTTCTGCGCGTCCGAAAGACCGTAGCAAGCCGTGGGCACGCCGTGTTCGACGTCCCTTCCGAGGAGTGCGTACTCGCCGCTCAGTTGTTCAAACGAGAAAAATCCCTTCATCCGTTATATTTGGTCATGACGCGCTCCACCTCTTCGCCCGAAGCGAGGGCAAGCGCCGCCTCCGCCGCCTTATGGCAGGCTGCAGAAAACAGTTCGTAATCGTCCTTCCTCACGTCCTGCAGGACGTAATCGATGATGGGGACGTTGATCTCTATGTCGCGGATGCCGATGCGGATGCGGGCGAAATCGGAGGTGCCGATCTCCGCGATGACCGAGCGCATGCCGTTGTGCGTGCCCGCGCTGCCCGAGGGGCGGATGCGGACGTGCCCCTTGGGGAGATCGTAGTCGTCGTAGAGAACGACCATCTCGTGCGGGGAGACTTTATACTTTGCCATGAGCTGTTTGACGGCGCGGCCCGAGGCGTTCATGTACGTCATGGGGCGGGCGATGACGACCTTTTCGCCGCGCACGAAAGCTTCGGCGACGGAGGCTTCGCACTCCTTCTTCTTAAATTTGGTATTGAGCGCTTCGGCGGCGTCCCCCGCTGCCAGAAAGCCCATGTTGTGGAAGGTCTTTTCGTACTTTTTTTCGGGGTTGCCGAGCCCCACGATGAGAAACATTGGCTGCTCCTTTCGTCCTGAAAAAATGCCCGCCGCCTTGCGGCGGCGGTTTTTCGGTCAGTCGTAAATTTTGGACATGGGTTTATCGAGATAGACGTTCTCGATCGCGGCGGCGAAGATATCTGCCGTCGAAAGGATCTTGATCTTGGGAAGATGCTTTTCTTCGGGGAGCCGGATGGTATCGAGCATCACGAGCTCGGTGATGGGCGAGGAAGCGAGGCGTTCCACGGCGGGACCCGAAAGCACGGCGTGCGTGCAGGACGCGTAAATTTCCGTTGCGCCCTGATCGACGAGCGCCTTGGCGCCCTGGACGATGGTGCCGGCGGTGTCGATCATGTCGTCGACAAGGAGGCACTTCTTGCCTTCGACGTTACCGATGATGTTCATGACTTCCATGACGTTCGCCTTGGGGCGGCGCTTATCGATGATCGCCATCGGGCAGTTGAGGCGCTCTGCGACCTTGCGCGCACGGTTGACGGAGCCGATGTCGGGCGAGACGACGATGAAGTTTTCGTCCATCTTGTGTTCGAAGTAGCTGTAAAGGAGAGGGCCGCCGAGAAGGTTATCGACGGGGATATCGAAGAAGCCCTGGATCTGCGCGGCGTGAAGGTCCATCGTGAGGACGCGGTCGGCGCCGGCGGAAGTTAAAAGGTCTGCAACGAGCTTTGCCGTGATGGGATCGCGCGAGCGGGCCTTTCTGTCCTGACGGGCATAGCCGAAGTACGGGATGACCGCCGTCACGCGGCCTGCGGAGGCGCGCTTTGCAGCGTCGATCATGATGAGCAGTTCCATCAGGTTATCGTTGACGGGCGCGCAGGTGGACTGAATGATGAAGAGGTCTCTGCCTCGCACCGTTTCGCCGATGTGGACGCTCGTCTCCCCGTCCGAGAACTTGCCGACTTCGATGTCGCCCAGCGTCGTGTTGAGCTTTTTCGCGATCGCCTCGGCAAGGGGGCGGTTGGAATTGCCGGAAAAGAGCTTGATTTCGTTACCGTGTGTGATCATTTCGTCATCCTCTGTATTATTTCGGGCGGCACCGCCCGCTTTTCGGCATTTCAAGCGGAGCCCGAAGCTCGGACCCACTTGTCTATTCTACCCTCTTTCTGAGGGAAAGTCAACCGTTTTATTCGTATTTTTGCGTTTTGGAAAGACGCCCTTTGCGCGCCGCTTTTTCTTGCGCCTTCGCCTTCTTTTTCTCCTTTTCCGCCTTCTCCCGCACGCGCATTTCGATAAAGAAGGAGGAAAGCACACGCGAACACTCCTCTTCGAGCACGCCGCCCGTAACTTCCACCTTATGGTTGAGAAGGTTGGCGTTGGCAAGCGCCTCGGTGAGGCTCCTGCCCTTTTGTTCGTACGCGCCGAAATAGACACGCTTGATCCTCGCGTTTAAGATGGCGCCCATGCACATGGGGCACGGCTCGAGCGTGACGTAGAGCTCGGCTTCGGGCAGCCGCCAGGAATGTTCCTTCTTGCAGGCGCGGTCGATGGCGCGCATTTCGGCATGCGCCGTCGCCATCTGCAATTTCGTGCGGAGGTTATAGCCCTTGCCGACGATCTTCCCGTTCAGGACGACGACGGCGCCGATGGGGACTTCCCCCCTTTTTTTGGCGCGTTCGGCGAGCCTGATGGCTTCCCGCATGAATTTTTCTTCCATAGGTACTCCTTTGCGGCACGCGACGCCGCGCGGACGATCTCCCCCGCCCGCTCCGAAATGGCGGGAAGCGCCTCCTCCCCCAGCGGATGGGCAAGCCGCTCCTCCCCCACTTCGACGGTGAGCGCGGGGATCCGGAGCGCTTCGATACACCAATCTTTATACCCGCCCGAAGAGCACTTCGCTTCTTTCAGGGGATACCCCGAAGCAGCCGCGACGGCGCGGGCGAAACAAAAGTCGCGCGCAAGGCGGAAGGGCGGCTGATGAAAATGCCAATAAATTTCTTCGCCCTTCGTGTGGAAGGAGAGCGTATAGTCGGGCTTTTCTTGGAGAGTGAAGGCGGCAAGGGCGCGGCTTTCGGGGGCGCTCAGCGGGCATTCGCCCACATAATTCGCGGGAGCGGGCGAAAAGGCGTTTTTTGCGCCCTTCCCCCAGCGAGCGGGGAAGTTGACGTTGAGGTCGGTGCCTTCGGCGTTCGCCTTCCAAAGGGAAAAATCATCGCCGCCGTTGAGGGAGAGCAGCGCTTCGCGGAGGGGCGGGCGGACGCACTCGACGCCCCTTTGCACGAGAAGTGCGCCGTCGGGATCGACAAGCGGAACAAACCACACGCTGCCGAAGGGAACGGAGCGCTTCAGATGTTCGAGCGCGAGGAGCGCCGTCACCCACTCGCGCGCGTGGATAGAATAGACGGCGATGCCGAGCGGTCTTCCCTCCCCCGTGCGGAAGGCAAAGAGAGCGCGGCGATCGAGGCTTCTGCCGATGACGCGTTTTTCTCCCGTGTAGGCGCCGTAGGCGGCGCGGATGCGGCGATAGATGTCCATTCTGCATTGTATGCGGGAAGGACAGGGCGGGGTGAAAGATAAAACTCCTTCCGCCTCACATTCGTTCGGCACCTCCCTCAAAGAGGGAGGCAAGGGAATGTCGAAACTCCGGCAGTTACTCCCTCCGTCATGCCATCGACGCCCGCGTCGAATGGCATGACACCTCCCCGAAGAGGAGGCTAAAATGAGGAATTATTTATGGTATTCTGAGCCGCTGAGGATCATAAACGCGCGGTAGAGCTGTTCCAAGAGGATGACGCGCATCATCTGATGCGGGAACGTCATGACGGAAAAGGAGAGAAGTTCTTTGGAAGCCGCCTTGACCTCGGGCGCGAGGCCGCAGGAAGAGCCGATAAGAAGGGTCAGCTCCTCCCCCTTATCGCGCACGGCGGCGACTTTCCTCGCAAACGCTTCGGAAGAACAGCCCTTCCCCTCCACCGCGAGCGCGACGATATGTCCCCTTGCGGCGCGCAAAATGTCGGAAGCTTCCTCAAAGAGAGAGGCGCGTTCGGGAAGTTCGCGGATGTCGAGCGCGCAGAAGCGGGAAAGGCGCTTGCTGTATTCCGCGACTGCCTCCCGCCAATAGCTCTCTTTGAGTTTTCCGACGCAGACAAGATGAACCTTAAACATTTGCAAACCCTAAAAGCAGCATGCTCGCCCACTGCACGGCGCAGATGACGAGCCCCACCGCCGCCGCGAGGAAGAAGACGCCTGCGCGCGGCGCGCCGCCCTTGCGGTCTGTCTTTTTATCGAAGAAGATGAGAAAGACGAGCGAACCCGCCAAAAAGACGGCGCCGACAACGATGAGGACGACGGAAAGGACGCCCGAGAACGTCTCCAAGCCCAGCGCCGACAGAACGAGGATGAGCGCGTTGTTCAGAAAGTGCGAAAGGACGGTGGGCAGGACGCTCCCCGAGCGCACGGCGATGAGCGCGAAACAGCAGCCGCAGAAAAACTGATAGACGGTCTGTTCGGGCCTGCCGTGGAAAAGGGAGAACATTGCGCCCGAGACAAGGATGATGACCCATGTTCCCCAGCCCGCCCCGTGCATGTTGCGCGCGAGGATGCCGCGGAAGAGCGTCTCTTCAAAGATGGCGGGAAGCAGGGCGACGACAAAGAGCGAGAGCGCGAGCCAGCCTCCTTCGAGGGGCGGGAGCGGGGACTCCGAAGAGGTGTAGCCCAATTTTTCCAGCCAGCCGATGAAGAGCGTGTTGAGCTCGCCCAAAGAAAAGAGGAGCCCGAGCTGCATGAAAAGGGCGATGAGATAGTAATGCCATTTTGCGCCGCGGTACATCTCGGGAAAGGGATGGCGGGCGCGGCGGAAGTAGACCGCCGCCGAGAGCGCAAAGCACAGCTGCGGCAGAAAATAGGCAAGATAGCGGTACCAGACGGCGTTCTGCGCGCCCTCCCCCATCGCCGCGACGAGGACGGAGAGGACGAGGGAGACGAGGACGGGCAGGAGCGCCGCCAAAGAGAAGGCAATGCCCGATTCTTTCAGCCTGTCCGCAGGCGGAAGAACGGCAACGGTTTCCGAGACTTCGTTCATAGCGCTATCTTAACATTTTTTTCGGAAAAAGCCAAGCCGATACGGGGAAAAACATTGCTTTTTCACAAAAAGACGATATAATGAGGGAAAGACTACATTGTACGGGAATATTTCATGAGGATCATCGACACCAAAGAGATCGAAGAATGCGTCTACAACATGGCGCGGCGGGCGGGGCTCACCCTGACGGACAGCTGCCGCGCGGCATTAAGTAGCGCCAAAGAGCGCGAGACGGGGGCGGCGGAATTTGCCCTCTCCGCGCTCCTGGAAAACGAAAAGACTGCCAAGCGGGAACAGATGCCCGTCTGCCAGGATACGGGCATGGCGGTCGTCCTTTTGTCGCTCGGCCGGGACGTGCAGCTTGTGGGCGCGCCTTTGAAAGACGCCGTCAACGAGGGCGTAAGGCGCGCCTATGAGGACGGAAAGTTCAGAAAGAGCATCTGCGACCCTTTGACGCGCGTCAACACGGGCGACAATACGCCCGCGCACCTGCATGTGGAGATCGAAGAGGGAGACAAGGCGGAGATCACCTATCTTCCCAAGGGATTCGGCAGCGAAAATATGAGCAGGCTCTTTATGCTCACCCCTGCCGAAGGGCGCGAGGGCATTGTGAACGCCATCGTGGAGACGGTACGGCTGGCGGGTTCCCGCCCCTGTCCGCCCGTGTATGTGGGCGTAGGCATCGGCGGGTGCTTCGATTCGTGCGCCTTCCTCGCGAAAAAGGCGCTCACCCGCGACGTGGGGAGCCGCAATCCCAGAAAAGACGTTGCTTCCATCGAGGAAGAGGCGCTTGCCCGCATCAATGCGCTCGATATCGGACCGCAGGGCTTCGGCGGGAAGACGACCGCCATCGGCGTGAGCTGCGAACTTGCCCCGACGCACATCGCAGGCCTCCCCGTCGCCGTCAACATCCAGTGCCACTGCGTGCGCTGCGAAAAGGAGGTGCTGTGATGAAGCGCATCACCCTTCCCATGACCAAAGAACAAAGAGAGAGCCTGCGCGCGGGAGACAGCGTGCTTCTTACGGGCACCATCTACACGGCGCGGGACTGCGCACATAAACGCATCTTTGCGCTCCTCGACGAAGGGAAGGAGCTCCCTTTCCCCCTTCAAGACGCTTTCATCTACTATGCGGGCCCCTGCCCCGCGCCCGAAGGAAAGGCGTGCGGCAGCTGCGGGCCGACGACTTCCGCCCGCATGAACAGCTTTGCGCCGCGCCTTCTCGATCTCGGGCTTCCGGGCATGATCGGCAAGGGCGAGATGAGCGAGGACGTGCGCGCGGCGTTGAAGCGCAATAAGGCGGTGTACTTTGCCGCCATCGGCGGGGCGGGCGCGACGTACGGGAACGCCGTCAAACGCGCGGAGTGCGTCGCCTTCCCCGACCTTCTGAGCGAAGCCGTATATCAGATGGACGTCGAAGATTTTCCCCTCGTCGTCGCCATCGACAGCGAGGGCGGGAGCATCTATGACCGCTGAGGATCGGACGGGGCTCACCCGTCGGAGGACGCGGGGCGGGGCGGGAGCGCTTGCCTTTTTGGCGGCTTTTTTTGGCGTGCTCCTTTCCGTCGTCCTCGGCATGGGGCTTGCGATGGCGGTCGTGGAAAATTCGGCGCGGTTCGTGCCCTCGTATGAAAAGCTCGACCTTACCCCCTATTGGGAAAAAGAGACGCTTTCCGAGGAAGATCGCGATATCATTTATCATCAGACGGGGCTGACGCGGCTCGGGGTGGATGCGCTCGAAGACAGGAGCGAACTTTTGGACTTTCAGGAGGCATTCTTCTACGACGGCGAGCGTTCGCACAGCATGGCTGCCCCCACGACCCCGCGGTGCATCCTGTTGAATGAGAACGGCAATCGATACCGCGCGCCGCTCGCGCCGCTCGAAGACGGAGATATCCTCGTGACTTCCACCTGCCATACCTTCGGCTGGCGCAACGGGCATGCCGCCATCGTCGTGGATGCGGAGAGCGGCAAAGTGCTCGAAGCCACCGGTCCCGGTTCCGAGAGCTCCGTCGGCGACGCGGGCTGGTTCCGCTATGGCACAAACTTTATGGTACTGCGCTTGAAGGGCGCGAGCCGGGAAGAGAGGGCAACGATCGCTTCCTGGGCGGGAAACAATCTGCGCGGGCTTGAATATTCGCTGTTCACGGGGTTTTTCAACGCCAAAGATCAGAGCAGCGCCCCCAAGACGACGCATTGCAGCCACCTTGTGTGGCAGGCGTTCAAGCGCTTCGGCTACGACATCGATTCGGACGGCGGACCGCTCGTCACCTGCAACGACATCGCACGGAGCGAGCTTTTAGAAGTCGTGCAGGTGTACGGTTTCGACCCCGATACGCTGTGGTGAGGAAAATGGATATTGATGAGGCGATAAGAGAACGCGCCCCGCGCAAGTTTGCGCGGGGCGTTTGTGGGTTTTGAACGAATCTTTCCTGCCCTTCAGAGCACCGAAAAAAGTATTCAGCGGATATAGTCGGCGAGGATCTGGTTCTGGACGTAGAGATATTCGTCTTTGATGCGGGTCATATCCCCTTCTTCGATGAAATACTGTTTCGTCTTGCGGTAGGCCTCTGCGAAGTCTTCCTTCCAATCGCTGCCGAAGGCATCTTTATATTCTTTGGACGAGATGCCGCGCGTTGTGCGGAGGGCGAGCATAACGAATTCGAACTTCGCCTCCTCCCCCTTCACCTCTTCGTCGGTGAGGACGGGGAAAAAGCCCGAAAGGATGCACTTCATGTACTCGTCGAGGTCGAAGGTGTTGGTGAAGCGGTGGCCGCTTAAAAAAGAGCTTGCAGAGACGCCCATGCCGATGTATTCGCCCCGCTTCCAATAGTTGAGGTTGTGGCGGCTCTCGAAGCCCGGCTTTGCAAAGTTGCTCACCTCGTAGCGCAAATACCCGTACTTTTTCAGGAGAGTGACGCCGAAATCGTACATTTCGCGCACCTCGTCGCCGTCGGGGAGCTCACCGTTCAAATAATCGGTGTAGATGGGCGTGCCGTCCTCGGGCGTGAGGGCGTACATGGAGACATGCTTTGCGCCGCTCGCCGCGACGAGCTCGATGGTCTTGCGGATGTCTTCCTTCGTCTGCCCCTTGAGCCCGAGCATGACGTCGGCGGAAAAATTGCGCCCTTTCAGGAGCGAGGTGCAGTATAAATAGTCGCGCACGTTGTGGATGCGGCCGATCTCTTGGAGCTGTTCGTCGATGGCGGTCTGCAGCCCGATCGAGAAGCGGTCGATGCCCGCGCGGAGATACGTTTCGATCTTCTTTTCGCTGACCGTGCCGGGGTTCATCTCGATGGTGACTTCGGGGTCTTTTGCAAGATGAAAGCACTTTGTGACCTGGTTCATCGCGCCGTAGATGTAGTTCGGGTCGATGAAAGAAGGCGTGCCGCCGCCAAAATAGACGGTATCGAACGTCTTCTCTTTGAGTTTTTCGCCCCACATCTCGATCTCCTTGATGAGGCACGCCATGTACGCTTCGGCGTATTCGGAACGGCCCGCGAAGGAAGTGAAATCGCAGTAGGTGCACTTGTGTTTGCAGAATGGGATATGCAGATAGATGCCTGCCATTTACGGCCTCCAAAGAAATTGGTCGAGATCGACGTACAAGAGCCCGTCCCGCTCGAACGAGGGAACGCCTTCCGATAAAAGAAGGTCTGCTTGCACCTGCTGACCGCCGAACGCGAAGGCAGGCGCGAGCCGCCCCTCCCGGTTGACGACGCGGTGGCAGGGAATTTCGCCCGGGCGCGGGTTGCGGTGAAGGGCGCTCCCCACCTGCCTTGCGGCGCGGGGATGGCCGATCGCCAAAGCGATCATCCCGTAGGTGACGACACTGCCCTTCGGCACGGTGAGAAGATAGGAATAGACGGCTTCGTCGAAGGTCATAATTCCTCCCAAATGTGCGCGGGGAGCGCGGAGAGAGGGCGCGGGAACGAGGCAGCGCATGCGGGGGCGTTCACCTCTTTTTCCAACCAGACAAGAGACATCCAGCGACCCTGCTTGAAGAGCGCTTCGGGAAGCTCCGCAGCGACATGATAGCCCGCCCGCTTGTGGAAAGCGATGCTCGCGCCGTTCTCCCCCGTGACGAGGGCATAGATGCGGCGGTAACCGAGCTCCTTGGCGATGCGGGCACACGCCCCTTCGAGCTTCGTGCCGATGCCGCCGCCGCGGGCATCCCTGCGGACATAGACGGAGAGATCGCAGTCCCACGAAAAGGCGCGGCGCTCGAAGGCGGGCGCGAGATAGGCGTACCCCAAAATTTCCCCTTCCTTTTCGAAGACAAGGACGGGGAATTTAGTTCTGAGGGCTTCCATGCGCGCCGCGAACGTTGCGGGCGAGGGCGCGAAGTATTCGGCGGAGACCGTCGTGTGCTCCACATAGGGCGCATAGATCTGCAGCATGGCGGGATAATCCCGAAAAGTTGCTCGGCGTAACATAGGCGTGATAAAGTGCGGTCGGGAGATTGACTCCCTCGCTTTCTTGTTTACTCTTTTTTACTCCCTCAGTCTCGGTGTCGGCTTACAGCCGAACGCCGCGACAGCTCCCCCAAACCCACCCCAAAAAAACACTTTGTCTTTTTTTGGGGACCCCGGGGGAGGCGCCTAAAATGAGGATAAAACAACCCTTCCGTCACGACACCGAAGCAAGCTTCGGATGTCGCGCCACCGTCTCGCGCGGTAGAGCCCGCGCTCTCGTCGCCGCAAAGCTCGCAGATCCGCCGCTGCGTTCCTCGCGGCTTGACCGCTCGGCTTGCGTCTCCTCTTCCCACGCATCTGCTTCGCATCTGCGCGGGAGCCCTATATCGGCGCGAACAATGGGGCATTCCCAAGCTCGCAAATGGCAAAAAGCCACACCTCGTCGCGGCAAGGCGGTTTGGTCTGCGGCGCGCTTCGTTTGCCGCATGACCTTATATGCCTGCCGCTCCTCTTCCCGCAAAACTCGCTACGCGATTTTTGCGGGAGCCCTGAAAGACAAGAAAGCATTTGCTCGCCCCTTACACAGGGGAGGCTAAGGGGAAATTACTTGTCTTTGTTGGTTTTGAGAATTTCCATGAACACTTCGGAGGGGACTTCCACGGTGCCGATCTTGCGCATGCGCTTCTTGCCCTCTTTCTGCTTTTCGAGGAGCTTCTTCTTGCGCGTGATGTCGCCACCGTAACACTTGGCGAGGACGTCTTTTCTCACCGCCTTCACCGTCTCGCGGGCGATGATCTTGCCCCCCACCGCCGCCTGCACGGGAATTTCAAAGAGCTGGCGCGGGATGGCGTCCTTCAAGTTTTCGCACAGCGTCCTGCCGCGCGTATATGCCCTGTCTTCATGCACGATGATGGAGAGCGCGTCGCAGATCTCGCCGTTCAAGAGGATGTCGAGGCGGACGAGCTTGCTCTTTTCGTACCCCACGATCTCGTAGTCGAAGCTCGCGTATCCCTTGGTGCGGGACTTTAATTCGTCGAAGAAGTCGTAAACGATCTCGTTGAGGGGCAGGCGGTATTCGAGCTTGACGCGGCGGGGATCGAGATAGGTCATATCCTTGAAGACGCCGCGCTTATCCTGGCACAAGTCCATGATTGCGCCCAAGTAATCGGGCGGGGAATACACTTCCGCCTTGACGATGGGCTCTTCCATGAACTCGATCTCGGAGACGGGCGGAAGATGCGAAGGGTTATCGACGAAAAATTCGGTGCCGTCCGTCTTGTGGACGCGGTAAGAGACGGAGGGCGCCGTCGTGATGATGTCGAGGTTGAACTCGCGTTCGATGCGCTCCTGGATGATCTCCATATGCAGCAGCCCCAAAAAGCCGCAGCGGAAGCCGAAGCCGAGCGCCACCGAATTATCGGGCTCGAAGGTGAGCGCAGCGTCGTTGAGCTTGAGCTTCAAGATCGCCTCTTTGAGGTCTAAAAATTTGCTGCCGTCGAGGGGATAGATGCCGCAGAAGACGACGGGCTGCACCTTTTTGTAACCGGGGAGCGGTTGGGGCGCGGGGCGGTCGGCAAACGTCACCGTATCGCCGACGGCGACGTCCTCGATGGACTTGATGGAGGCGGCGATATAGCCGACTTCCCCCGCCGCCAGCTTTTCTTTGGGCTGTAAGTGCGGCGCGAACGCCCCCACTTCGGTGACGTCGTACACCTTGTCCGAATTAAAGGACTTGATCTTATCCCCCACCTTGCAGGTGCCGTCTTTGAGGCGGACGAAGAGGATGACGCCCTTGTAGTTGTCGTAATAGCTGTCGAAGACGAGCGCTTTCAGGGGGGCTTCGGTATCGCCCGAGGGGGGCGGCACTTGCCTGACGACGGCTTCCAGAATATCGCGGATGTTGGTGCCTTCCTTGGCGGAGACGCAGGGGCAGTTTTCGGCGTCGAGCCCGATGACGTCCTCGATCTCCTTCCTGCACTCGTCGATGCGGGCGGACTGCAGGTCGATCTTGTTGATGACGGGAACGATCTCGAGATCGTTTTCGAGCGCCAAGTAGACGTTGGCGAGCGTCTGCGCCTCCACGCCCTGCGTCGCGTCGACGACAAGGATCGCCCCCTCGCACGCGGCGAGCGAGCGGCTGACTTCGTAGGTGAAGTCGACGTGGCCGGGGGTATCGATGAGATTGAGCTCGTACTCCTCGCCGTCGAGGGCGGTGTAGTACATCCTCACGGGCGTGAGTTTGATGGTGATGCCGCGCTCGCGCTCGATGTCCATGCTGTCGAGGAGCTGTTCTTCCATGTCGCGCTTGCTCACCTGCCCGGTGAGCTCCATGATGCGGTCGGCGATGGTCGATTTGCCGTGGTCGATGTGGGCGATGATGCAGAAATTGCGTAAATTGCGGTTGGGTGATGCCATAGGTGTTCCTGAAAGTGTTAGCGGGAGATCTTTTACTCCCTCCGTCACGCTGCCGACGTTCGTCGGACAGCGCGCCACCTCCCCGAAGAGGAGGTCATAATGAAGTGTTCTATCCCAATCATTATAACGATTTTACCGCGGTTTTGCAAGTGCAATCGGCGGGAATGCGGGAAAAATTGCGAAGGAGGGGCGGCGGCTCCCCCATTTTGTTGACTTTCCCGCAAAAAGAACGTATAATAATACCGTTCGACACGAATTTACGCAGTTTTATGCGCATAAGCGCGCAAGTCCCGACCGTGCGGCGGGCGGCGCAAGGGCAACGGTATGCTTACACTCGATAAAGTCAAAGACGCGCAGCGCGTCCTCCATGAAGCGGCACTCACTACCGCCGTCATCCGCGCGAGCATCCCCTCGGAGGCAAAGATCTACCTCAAGACGGAGAACTTGCAGCGGACGGGCTCCTTCAAGCTGAGGGGCGCGTACTATAAAATTTCGCAGCTCTCCGACGAGGCGAAGTCGCACGGCGTCATCGCCTGCTCGGCGGGCAATCACGCGCAGGGCGTGGCGCTTGCGGCGCAGAAGAACCATATCCCCGCCGTCATCTGCCTGCCCGAAGGCGCGCCCATCTCCAAAGTGGAAGCGACGCGCTCGTACGGGGCGGAGATCTGCCTTGTGCCCGGCGTCTATGACGACGCTTACAACCGCGCGCTCGAACTTCAGAAAGAGCATAACTACACCTTCATCCACCCCTTCGACGACGAGGACGTCATCGCGGGCCAGGGGACCATCGGCCTTGAAATTTTGCAGCAGCTGCCCGACGTGGACGCCATCGTGGTGCCCATCGGCGGAGGCGGGCTCATCGCGGGCGTGGCGTTCGCCGTCAAGAGCATCAATCCGCGCGTGAAAATTTACGGCGTACAGGCGGCGGGCGCGCCCTCTATGGCAAATTCGCTGCACGACGGCGCCATCGAGACGCTCCCCTCCGTCTCGACCATTGCAGACGGCATCGCGGTGAAACAGCCGGGGCACCTCACCTTTGAGCTGTGCAAAGAATATGTGGACGATGTGATCACCGTGACGGACGACGAGATCGCCGCCGCCATTTTAACGCTCATCGAAAAGCAGAAGATGATCGCGGAGGGCGCAGGCGCGACGCCCCTTGCCGCCGTGATGGCAGGGAAGCTCCCCCACCTTGCGGGCAAGAAGGTGTGCTGCCTCATTTCGGGCGGCAATATCGACGTCACCATCTTGAGCCGCGTCATCCAGAGAGGCCTTCTGATGACGGGCAGGATGTGCACGCTCAACATCGAACTTCTGGATAAGCCGGGGCAGCTCGTCGCCGTTTCCGAGATCATCGCAAGATGCGGGGCGAACGTCGTCGGCGTCCACCACGAGCACGCGCACGCGGGCAGCGACGTCATCGGCTGTTCCCTTCGCATCGACATGGAGACCAAGGACTTCGGGCACATCGCCCTCATCCGCAAGGAGCTCGAGGACGCGGGGTTCAAGATCATCGAATAAAGAGGCGCATTTGAAAAGCCGCCACGGACAAAGGGGCGGCGCTGAACGGAAGGGCTGCCCGAAGCGAGGACAGCGCCGGACAAAATAATACCCCGCCCATGGGGCGGCGTTGAACAAAATAAGTTGGAGGTCAAATATGCAGAAAATTTATACGGCGGATGCGCCCGAAGCCATCGGGCCCTATTCGCAGGCGGTGAGGACGGGTGGTTTGCTCTTTACGTCGGGGCAGATCGCCATCGACCCCAAGACGGGCGAAGTCGTGGAAGGCGGCATTGCCGAACAGACGCAGCGCATCTGCGAGAATTTGAAAGCGGTGCTGGAAGCGGCGGGCTCCTCGTTGGAGCGCGTGATAAAGACGACCTGTTTCCTTGCCGACATGGGCGACTTTGCGGCGTTCAACGCGGTGTACGGCGAATACTTTACGGGAAGACCCGCGCGCTCGTGCGTGGCGGTGAAGGCGCTTCCGAAGGGCGTTTTAGCCGAGGTTGAAGTCATCGCCGAAGTCGAACCGCAGGAATAAGTTTTGTTTTGAATAGAAAGAGCGCTCCCACGATGGGAGCGCTTTTTTCAAAGTTTTTTTGTTTCAGGTATTGACAACGGCGCGCGGCGGTGATATCATTGAAACATAGATCATAAGGGAGGGAATTTTATGGAACTTTCGTCTGCAAGCAAAAACGGGACCGCCATTTTATACCAGGAAAACTTTTGGACGGGCAAAAAGGCGCTCATCATCAACGGAACGCCCGCTACGAAGATCGGCAAAAAGCAATTCAGCTTTACGGCGGCGGACGGAAAGGCGACCTTCTACACCGTGCAGGGCAGTTTTATCAGCGGTGTGAAAGTGGAGATCTCCGACCCCAAGGAGACCGTCGTCCTCGCCCAAAACATGTGGTATGATTGGGTGATCCTCGTCCTCTCCCTTGTCGGCATCCTGCCCGGCGTCATCTTCTGCGGGGCGGTCGGCGGATTTTTCAGCGCGCTGTGCTGCTTCCTCGCCGCCGTCTTCAATATGACGATCGCCCGCTCTAAGATGAACTTTGCGCTGCGCCTGCTGCTGCAGATCGTCATCATCGCGCTCGCCAATGCCGTTTGGGTCGGGCTGTGGTTCGTCATCGTCGTGCTGCTGCTCAACGCCACGCAGGGCGCGGCGGCTGCGGCGTTCGCTGCGGTGCTGTAATATCCATTCGAAAGCAAAAGAGCGCTCCCCGAGGATGGGAGCGCTTTTTTCAAAATAATAATTGACAAACGATTCTTGAAATGATATAATAGAGGCAAATCAAAACGGAGGTGCAGCGTGATTGGGTTTTTCATCTGGCTCGTATCGGCAGTCCTGATTTTCTTTGGTCCTGCGGCAGCCTTTACCGCCGGCAACAGCGTTCCCCCACCCCAGCAGCAGGAAACGCCGCCCTTTGCTTATCGGCTGCTGACCCCTGGCGAAACGGAGATCGATGAATTTGCGATGATCGCCGTCAACGACGGCCCCGTGCAGGGCATCGATTGCGCCTGGGGATACAGCTATCTTGAATTCAATATCTCGCGGGCGGCGCATACGGAAGACAGCAATCTATATCTCGTCAAATTTTCCGTTGATTTTACCCCCGGCTATATCGCCGCCAAAAATGACTTTGAACTTGCAGAAGGTGTCCCCTATTATGAAGACGCCTGCCTGAAAGGCGGCACGATGACGGTTTCTGTGACGGACAACGGCGAAGCAGGACACTGCATTGTCATTCCGCGAAGCACCTGGCGTTATGCAGGCAGCGAAACAGACTTAGCAGAATGGGACGGCACACGATTCTACGACTCTTCCTCCCCTATGGATGTTCCCGATGAGACCGTAACGACAAGCCGGGAATTTGAGGCAGGCAGCGGCGACGCCGACAAGAAGGCTACGCGCATCATGCAAACGACCTTCCTTGTAGAAGCCTTCCCGCAGGAGAGCCGCGAAGATGTGCTTACTTTTGAATTTACGCACACCCTGTCCGCTCAGCGTCGGCTCCCCGGCGGTCTGTGGGAGACGCTTATATACACCGACGGGGCGGAACACAAGCAAGAACTTGTCCATACATTCAGCATCTCCGTTCCCTTCTCACTCTAAACACGGCGAACACAACAAAAGAGCGCTTCCGCGATGGGAGCGCTCTTTTCTTGCAGAAGATTTACTTTAAATTCCAGATGAGGTTTGCGTAGTCGGTGACCGAACGGTCGGCGGAGAACTTGCCCGCCGCCGCCATGTTGTGAAGGCACTTCCTGTCGAAGTCCTCCGTGCCGTAGTCATGCAGAAGCTCGAGCTTGGCGCGGACGTAGTCGGCAAAGTCGAAGAGGACGAGATAGCGGTCGGCGCCGTAATCGGTGAC